>CAJVXY010000004.1 GCA_913009895.1 uncultured Acidiferrobacteraceae bacterium
TCGGGGTGGAGAAACACCGGAAAATCCTTACCCACGGGTTTGTAACCCAGGTCGATCATTTCCTGGGGAGTCGCGCCTACGACCACGTAGTCACGATCCTTGATCTCAAGGCCCAGTAACTTGTCACGGACGGCACCACCTACTAAATATACCTGCATCGCGCTATCCTAAAGGGCCAACCACCTCAGGCCAAGCTTTAGTTTTATGAGACCAATCAAACCAATGAAACTGGTTACCGGGATTTTTTTGACAATTATCCTGTTGCTCATAAGCGCCTGCAGCAACCTGGGTTATTACGCACAGTCTGCCTCTGGCCAGCTTGATGTCATCAACCGAACTGTGTCCATCCAGTCCTTGCTCGACCAGCCAGATACCGACCCGGTTTTAAAAACTCGCCTGCAACTGGTATTGCAAATTCGTGATTTCGCCAGTAACAAACTGGGACTGCCCGACAATGACAGTTACCGTAGTTACGCCGACCTGGAACGCCCCTATGCCATCTGGAATGTATTTGCCGCCCCACCACTCTCCCTTGAATCCACGCGCTGGTGTTTCCCTTTTGCCGGTTGCGTTAGCTATAAAGGTTATTTTAATGAACAGGACGCCAAAGATTTTGCTGCCGAGTTGAAAAAACAGGGCCAGGATGTTTACGTGGCTGGCATCAGTGCCTATTCAACCCTGGGCTGGTTCGACGATCCCATGTTGAACACGATTATTAATCGCTATGATCCGGAATTGGCCGGTCTTATTTTTCATGAGCTGGCCCACCAGCAGGTTTATGTCCAGGATGATACCGAATTTAATGAATCATTTGCCATGACAGTTGAGCTTGCGGGGACAAAAGTCTGGCTCGATAGTATCAATCCAGACAAATTTAAGAGTAATAAAACCTACCAGGATTTTGTTACGCGCAAAAAAAGGCGTATCCAGTTTGTCGAGCTGGTCATGGAGACCAGGGAAAAACTGGCCGTGGTTTACCAGGCCGATAATGATGATAATGAAAAATTAATTCAAAAAGCGGCGGTAATAAAAACACTGCGAAAACAATACGCGACTATCCGCAAACAATGGCAGGGTTATCCAGGTTATGACAAATGGTTTAATACCGAGATAAACAATGCCAAGCTGGGTTCAATTGGCACTTATCATCGATTTGTACCGGCGTTTAAAAAATTATTGGCTAAAGAAAAAACGTTTGAAAATTTTTATCTGGCTGTTACTGAACTATCCAGGCTTGAAAAAGCGGAGCGGCACACGGCCCTTGAAAACCTGAAATAAACAACCCCGCCGCAAGCGGACGATGTATTCCTGATTGTAGGTTGGTGCTGAGGCACGAAGCCCAACAACTGAATCATGAAACTCCGCCAATAATAATGTTGGGCTTCGTGCCTCAGCACCAACCTACAGACCACTACGCCGCAAGCGATGGGGAAGTTACCCTGGAGAGATTAATTAAAGAAAAATTAATTAGATAATATATAAATCACCTATCCGGATCGCCGCGCCCTGCTTCTGAATAAGGATAACTTCTCATGCTTATCATGGGTTAGATAGGCTGGCACAATCTCTTCCATATATTTTGGTTCAATACCGAACCAGGCAGGCATGGCGGCATCACAAACACTATCGACCTGTAGCGAATTATAATTATCAATTGAAAAGGGTTTATTCCAGGCGAACTCAAGCACAGCGGCCTGTAACCACGACAGCCTGTTATTCAGGCCAATAATCCTGGTCTGCAATCCCATCTGGTCATTAATAAACTCAAGAATTTCAATTAACTGATATGCCCTGGGTCCACACAGGTTATAACGTTTACCGTAGGCAACTGGGTTACCAATGCACTTTAGAATAATGCTGGTGACGTCTTCAACATAAATCGGTTGCAGGCGTGACCCGGAACAGGCAAGCGGGAAAAAGCCGGGCATTAACTTGAGTAAACTTGCGAATCGATTGATAAAACTGTCATGGGGGCCAAATATCACCGAAGGACGAAAACTGGTCACCGCCAGACTATCAGGGGCATGGGTATTGGCACTTTTGTGCACCAGGTTTTCGGCCTTGCCCTTGGTGCGCAAGTAATGGCTCGGGCCATTTTCTGATGCCGACAAGGCGCTCATATGCAATAGATGCCGGATGCCTGTTTCCCGGCAGGCCTGGACAACCAGTTCAGCCAGCTCAACATGGGCCCGTTTAAAACCTTTACCATTATGGCCTGACTCGTTAAGTATCCCGACAAGATTGATCACGGCATCGCAGTCATCAAAAACGTTACGCAAAACGTTTGCACTAAACACATTTGCCTGAATAATTTTCAGGGTGGGCAAGACAAGCAAGTCACGGTGGCGCTCGCGATTGCGGGTAATCAGAACAACGTTATAACCTTCGGAGACCAGGCGGGCAGCAAGACTGTGGCCAACAAAACCGGTTCCACCAAGAATACAGATGGTTTTAATTACCATAATATATGTCGTATTGAACAGAGTACATTCGGTCAATTCTTGTTTTAACCCGTGCCAAAGTCAAGTCTGGTGCTATTTAACAAGCCAAGAAAAGTCACATAAAGCAAGAATGCCAAAATCGAAACTGGAGTTTACGTGTAACCAGGACCGTGGATACCGGTTTTCATGTGATCACTGGGCCGGATAGAAAGTAGCGCTTACTTAGCAGGCGTCACCGCTGGCATGCGATCAAACAGGCGGGTACGTTTTTCTCCCAACCGATACTCATAAACCGCAGTGTAACCAAGCACATTTTTTACGTAATTACGAGTTTCGTCATAGGGTATGGTGTCCACCCAGATATCGGCAGGTATAGACTGGTTCTCAGGCATCCATTTCTTGACGCGATGGGGGCCCGCATTATACGCGGCAGTGGCCAATACCTGGCTACCATTTTTCCTGTCCAGCACCGTCTTCAAATAACTGGCGCCGAGAATAAGATTATTTTCAATTTTAAGAATGGTGGCATTATTGCGAATACGCATTTTGAGTTTTCTGCCAACCTCCCGGCCCGTTTTTGGCATGAGTTGCATCAGCCCCAGGGCGCCAGCTGGCGAACGGGCATCGACAATAAAGGCGCTTTCCTGCCGCATTACGCCATATATCCACTCGGGATCAATGCCGGTCCTGTCGGCGTTTGCTTCAACAAGATTTCGATATAAAACAGGAAAACGTAAGTCCAGATCATCCAGATGATCGGATTTATTGACAGTATAAATGGCCCGATCATACCAGCCCCACTCTCTTGCCAATACAGCTGCAACCTGAAGTTCACGATTGTTCATTTTTTTAATCATCCAGTTCCATTGACGACGGGCATCGACAATCTTGCCAAGATAATAAAGTTCTTTCGCAGCCTTGATGTCAGGCCTGGCATTCATCGCCTGGGCCTCATCACGTGCAGCCTCGATACTCTGGTGTTGCATGGCATAATCGAGATCCAGCCTGTCAGCCGCCAGGAATCCATAATAACTGCGCACCTTGGACAAGCTGGCGTAAATTGGCTGGGCCTGTTGCCAGCGCCCGGACTCTTCTTCGACTCTTGCCAGCCAGTATCGCCACTGGTTTTCTTTTTTTAGCCGGTCAGGCAAGGCGGATAAATAAAAGCGGGCAGTATCCCACTCTCCGGCTCTTAACGCCGCATTAATTCGCCACACCCTGAGCTTGTCGTCGCCGGGCGCGGCGGGCACTTTGTCTAACCAGTCCAGTGCCACGGGTAATTGCCATTGCGCTGCCAATATGCCAAGCATCCGGTAGACATAATTATCGTCTTCCGGGAAAAAATGAAATCGTTTGCTGAGCAATTGCCACTGTTCCATTGCCGCTTCCGGATCACGATAAGCAAGCCTGACAACCCCGTGTTTGATTATGGTTCGGGCAACCGGCGTATCAACCTTATAATTCACTCTTCTTAATTCTCGCTGTGGATTCCAGTGGACTGCCTCCCAGCGACGTGCCCAGACCCTTTCTCTCCTGGGCAATAATTTCGCCAAAGACCTGGCCAGACTGATGCTGCGTTTATCCATGGCCAGTTTAATGCGCGCCCAAATCAAATCATCAGTCATGTGGCCTGCGCTTTGCCATGCCTTGAATACGGAGTTGCAGGCACTTGGCAGGCGCCTGCCGGTTAGCCAAAGTTCTTCTACCTCGGACATGAGTGATGCTTGCTCATAGCTGTTTTTGATTAAATATTTAAGCCGATAACACTTGAGTTTTTTATCACGAATACTGTCATCGTAAACTGCAATAAACGTATCCCATTTTTTCCTGTTTGCCAGGTAGTGCAGCCATTTTTTCTGTAGTTTGATTGACAGTGGCGTATGTTTGTTATCATCAATAAATTGCTGCAACACGACATCCGGCGTGATGGCGATACGCTTGCTTAAATATGAATAAACCAGGTAATTTTTTAATATATAGTCGTCCAGCTCACGCAAGATAATGTGATACTTTGCGTACCGGCGATTTTTTAATGCCTGCTCGGCCTTGCGAAAATTTGCCCGATCAACTTCTTGTGGATCAAGAAATAGTTCATCGGCAAATACGCTGGCACTGGCCCCAAGCAACAAGATTGTGCTGGCCATGAGAACCAAGAGACGGAGATACTGTCTATACATAATAATAGAGTATAGTAAGTTAAAGCCTGATTACATAACCAAAATACAAGGAGCCGACGGATGGCCATGGAGACCCTAAACCCTGCAAATGGTGAGTTAGTCGCTACATTTGACTATTGGGATGAGAGAAAAATTGATGCAGTGCTGGACCAGGTAAAACAGGCCAGCGAATCATGGCAGTCCATCTCGTTACCAGATAGAGCCAAATTTCTTTTGGCGGCGGCTAAAGAATTACGAAAAAACAAACGGGAATACGCTGATCTAATCACGCTTGAGATGGGCAAACCCACCACCGAGGCAAAAGGTGAAATAGAAAAATGCGCTGCCGTTTGTGACTATTACGCAGAAAACGGGGCAACTTTCCTGGCGGATGAAATCATTGAATCCGATGCCGGTAAATCCATGGTCGCACACATCCCTGTTGGTACTGTGTTGGCGGTTATGCCCTGGAATTACCCCTTTTGGCAGGTTTTAAGATTTGCCGCACCCAGTTTAATGGCGGGGAATACCTGTTTATTAAAACATGCCTCCAACGTGCCCCAATGCGCCCAGGCAATTGAAAATGTATTTAAGCGCGCCGGTTTTCCCGATAATGTTTTTCGCAGTCTCATGATTTCTGCTGGTCAAACCGCAGCGGTCATTGCCGATGACCGGGTCAACGCGGTGACCTTAACAGGCAGCGAACCCGCTGGTCGTAAAGTAGCAGGCACGGCCGGTGCCAATCTAAAAAAATCAGTGCTTGAACTAGGTGGTTCCGATGCTTTTGTGGTGCTGGAGGATGCCGATCTTGACCTGGCATCAACCGTGGCAGTGCAGTCACGTTTTCTTAATGCTGGCCAGAGTTGTATAGCAGCAAAACGATTTATACTTGTAGAAGAAATTGTCGATGATTTTTTAGCGGCTTTTAAAGTAAAAGCATCAAAACTCATCGTCGGCGACCCAACAAAGGGGGAAACCCAGATCGGGCCCATGGCGCGGCTTGACCTGCGTGATGAATTACACCAGCAAGTCACGGACTCCATCAAGGCCGGGGCTACTGCGTTGTTGGGTTGCAAACCAGCCGATCGGCCCGGTGCGTATTATGAGCCGTCAATTCTCGATCATGTTAAACCAGGCATACGTGCCTATGAAGAAGAATTATTCGGGCCGGTGGCTATTGTTATTCATGCCAGGGATGAAGCCGATGCATTACGCATCGCCAACGATCATCGTTATGGTTTGGGTGGCACGGTATTCACAAAAGATGCCAAACGGGGCGAAGCCTTTGCCCGCAAGATGCAGTCCGGGGCAACCTTTGTCAATGGATTGGTAAAAAGCGATCCCAGGCTTCCCTTTGGTGGTGTTAAGGCATCAGGTTATGGCCGGGAACTTTCTCGCCTTGGAATATTAGAGTTTGTCAACGCCAAGACAATCTGGATTAAATGATATTTGTTTTATGGCTCTAGGTGCGAATCCCTTCAATTAATAAGTAAGTATCATCTTTCAGGAAAGTAGTATTTGTAACCTGCAAGTTTGAGGATTGTTCAAGATAGCGAAGCGTATTCCTGTCAAATCTTGCGCCATATACTTTTTCAACAAATGGCGCAAACAATTCCTGTATTTTCCTTATTTTTTCATTTTTTGAATAGACAATTTCTAAAAGTCGAAAGCGCCCGCCTTTCTTTAGCACTCTGCCGAATTGCTCAATAGCAAGTTTTTGTATTTCATCCGGCATTACGCAACACATAAAGGTTGAAAAAATCCAGTCGAATTGGTTTGAATCTATTGACTGCATTATAGTTGCGTCTTCATGTACCAGGCTTACATTGCACCTGACCTTTGTTTTTCTCTTTTCGGCCTTGCTTAACATTTTCCTGCTCAACTCGATTCCCACCAACTCTACATCGTCATGATAGAACTCCAGGTTCCTCCCGGTGCCAACGCCAGCTTCCAGTATTTTTCCTCTTAAATCCCCAATTAACGTTGGTCGCCATTTCCTGTATATCCGCTCCCACGGATAATCCAGAAAATCATAGAAAGTTGCCGTTATATTATATTTTTCCTGCAAGAAAAAATTCTTTTCGTTCGAGTTCATATTAAGCATCCTCATTTAACTACCTCCATATTAGCGCTCCATCTCCTGCAAATCAGCGTCACTTTGTAACGTAATGTAACAACACCACGGCCAGATATAGTGCGTTACAAAAAACCCGTTTACAGACACTCGCCAGTTACAAGTAGATGTTTAAATAAGCCCCGTAAGAATGATTTAATTTATTTAACTTAATTTTTTAAACAACAGGAGAACTACCATGAACAAAAAAATACTATCTACTTACCTGGTTGGCGCGGTTGCAGGATTAGGACTGGCCATGGGCTCAGTGGCCTTTGCCCAAAATATGGGAAACAGCAATAACCACACCATGGGACAATCAGTCAATATGGGGACTCATGGCAGCAATACTATGGGGCATACAAACCAGGCTGGTATGAATGGACAAGTCATGCAGAATGCTATGCATAAACAGACGGCAAAAATGGTCTCTCGTGGCAACATGCATAGCGGCACAGCAACGCCTCATACCTATGTTGACGATCAGACATCAGATTATGATGAAACCTTGTAATTTATAACTGCTAAAGGAGAATATTATGGGTACTGGAATGGGATTTGGAATGGGTTTTTTCTGGTTAGTGCCAGTTTTAGTAATAGGCTTACTGGCCTGGTTCTTGTTATCCTTGTCCAGGGATAATTCCAGGAAACAGCAAAAGTAATTTTTCATGTCTGGCATAAAGGACAAGTAACTATTTTTAACTAGATGAAATACTAACAACAGGAATCCGATATGAAACGACGTGAATTTTTAATAGGTGGCCTGGGTGTCACTGCCGGTGTTGCGGCAGTGTCCTCTGCCACTTTTGCCATGGGTCGCATGATGGGTGGTTCGGGTAGTTCAGGCGGGATGATGGGCTCTGGTGGTTATTACCAGCCAACATTCGCCCGCCAGGATTTTGCCCTGCCCGCCCTTGATGAAGGCGTAACAGTTAATGGCAAACAGGTATTTAAACTAAACCTGCAATCGGGTGAAAGTCGTTTACTACCCAAAGCAACCACGCCAACCATTGGCATTAATCAGAACTTCCTGGCACCGGTACTGCGTTTTAAAAAGAATCAAACGGTGAGAATGGAAGTTACTAATAAACTAAACGAAACCGCGGCATTGCACTGGCACGGCATGATTCTGCCCGCCACCCAGGATGGTGGTCCCCACCAGGCAATCAAACCTGGTAACACCTGGGTAGCGCAGTGGAAAGTCATTAACGAACCTGCGACCTATTTTTATCACTCCCATACCCATAACCATACTGCCGAGCAAGTGTGGCGTGGTTTGGGTGGGCAAATGCAGATTGTCGATGAAGACCGTGATCAACAGCTTGGCATTCCCCACCAATACGGCGTGGATGACTTTCCGGTGATTCTTACTGACCGGGCCTTTGAGGAGTCTGGCCATTTTTATTACAGCAATACCCGCATGCAAAAAATGCAGGGTATGCACGGCAATGTCATCCTGGTAAACGGCGCGGCCAATTCGGTATTAAAACCAAAGAAGTCGCTAATACGTTTAAGATTGCATAACGCATCCAATGCCCGTTTTTATGATTTACATTTTTCTGATAACCGGCCATTCCAGTTAATTGCGACCGATGGTGGTTTACTGGAGCAAGCCCAGACATTAACCAGCATCCGGCTGACGCCCGCCGATCGTGCCGATATTATTGTTGATGTGTCTGACGGTAAAACCCTGTCACTGCGTAATAAAAAAGGTTACAGCAACCTGAATACTGGCATGATGATGATGGGTGGCGACAGCAGCCTGGATGCTAACTTCGATGTGTTTCATATTGATGCCAGCAAGGCCAATAAAGTTAAATCGTTTAAAACTGGCCAGCTAGCGACATTACCAAAGTGGTTTAAATCTGACTTATCAAAAGTCGATATCGCCACCACTCGAAAATTAAATCTGGATATGCAAATGGGCCCGTCAATGATGTTTGGTTCCGGTGGATTTTTTATTAACAACAAGGCCTATGATCTAAACGTGATCAACGAAGTGGCCAAAGCCAATACATTTGAAATATGGGAATTTCATAACCCGTCAATCACACACCATCCGATACATGTGCATAATACCCAGTTTCGGATTCTCGACCGCAATGGTCGTCCACCTAACAGTTGGGAACGTGGCCTGAAAGACACGGTAATAGTGCATGCCGACGAGATGGTAAGAATCCTGATGCCAACCGGACCGTACAAAGACGCAAAAATGCCATACATGTACCACTGTCATGTACTGGAACACGAAGACGCAGGCATGATGGGGCAGTTTACGGTGACGTAACGGGCTTAAACAAAAAAATGGCCGTCAGAGTGACGGCCATTTTACTATTGCTTGAAATGTGACTTTATAAATCCAGACTAAAAAAATTTATCAGGGATGAAAAATTGCATTTAACTGGAAGGAGCTGGTCTCATCACGACGCACCCCTTCAACACGCAGGCTCAGATTTTTAATCACTTTAAAACCAAGGCCGAGACCCATCAAAAAACCACTATCATCCTGGAACTGATAACCCGCCCTGACAAATCCTTCAAAACGGGGCACGAATTCGTAAGCAATTACGCCCGTGGCCCAGGGACCCGTATTACGAAATTCATTTCTAACACCAGTGGCCTTTACCTTGCCTTTAAATTCGCCGGAATCATGATACCCCGCCTCAACCAGTAATTTAAAATTATTGGCGCGCATGCCCAGATCGTAACCGGCAAAAATCTGGTAACCCTGGGCCCTGTCATAACTAACGCTGTAACCATTAATACGCACGGTATCAATTAAATCATTACTGGAAATACCCGCACCAAAATACATTCGCTTAAAGGCAAAGGCCTTCGGCTTAAAACTGTCACCTGTTTCAGCTGCAATGGCGCTGGATGTTGCAATAAAAAACGAAATTGTCAGTAACAAAATCTTTCTCATGGTATTCCACTCCCCTTTGGGTCCGTTTCTATGTTTTTAAATCCTGCGGCATTATAGCAAGTTGCACTATATTAGCGCATAGAATAAGACGTTAAACGGCACCTTTCCTCTTAAAATAACATCCTGTCATCGGCAGCATATTCATGAAAAAAACAGGTTATTTTTTGTAGGCGTAAACCAGGAAGATAATGCCAAGAATGGCCATGGGAAAGGACAACACTTGCCCCATGGTTACCCAACCAAAAGCAAGATAACCAAGTTGGACATCCGGCACGCGAACAAATTCAACCAGTGACCTGAAGATGCCGTAACCCAGCAAGAAGACACCTATGGCAGCGCCGGTTGGTCGCGGTTTAAGGGTGTAGAAAAAAAGAATGGTAAATAACAACAAACCTTCCGCGAGCATTTCATAAAGCATGCTTGGGTGACGCGGCAATGGGCCTGCATTTCGAAACACCATGCCCCACGGCGCGTCGGTGACCTTGCCCCAGAGTTCCTGGTTAATGAAATTACCAAATCTGCCAAAGAACAAACCTATGGGTGCGAGGGGCGCTCCGAAATCCATTATCTCAAGTAAACTGTGGCCAGTTTTGCGCTTGAAGTACCACATGCCCACCAGGACACCCAGCAAACCACCATGGAAAGACATGCCACCCTTCCAGATATAAAAAATCTCCCAGGGCCTATCCAGGTAGCTGCTGAAATTATAAAAAAGAATATAGCCAATGCGGGCGCCAAATATTACACCCATGGCGCCATAAAAAATAAGATCAGATACTTGCTGGGGGTTCCAGCCGAACTGGCTATACTGGGGTTGCTTGCTTCGATAATTCCCCAACCACCAGGCCCCGGCAAAACCGAACAAATACATTAAACCATACCAATGGATTTTTAGTGGTCCAAGACTTAAGGCGACGGGATCAATATCAGGTGCAATCATTTTTTTATTAATTACCTATATAAATTTTAAAATAGTGCCCACACTCGAGCTGCGTCATTATTGCCTAAAAAGGATAACAACCCAATAGCTATATATCACCTGGATTTATCCGAATCTCTTATGGCTTGAATAATATCCGCAACGGACCATATTATTACCTTTTTATCAAGGTAGTGACTTTCTACAATTGCCGGTGCCACGGGTACATTTTCCGGATTAAACATCCATTCCCCGGTTATGATAAGACCATCAGGGTTGTTAATAATCCAGGCGTTTATTTCCTTTTTACTGATTTGTTGGACGGGATGTGACAAACGACCACTATAACCATACTGGCCATTATATTGGCCCACTTGGGCGATAGCTGCACCATTGGCATCCGCCTTGGCCAGTACCCCGGTTATTTTTTCGACCTGGTAGTTATGGCCAAATTGCCACCAGGCCCACATAATCAAAAAAACCGTTGCGATCAAACTAAAGATAGCCACATTGGTGACTTGCTGTTTCATTTTGCGGACCGGCATCCAGGCTAGCGTTATACCCACAACACTCAAACCAATACCGACCATAGGAGAAAAGTTCCAGAGAAAATCTGGCAAAACTTCTATTTTTGGAAAATTTGGTAAAATTGCCAACAGGCCGCCCAGGAGAATAATTGGGAATCCCATGCTTGAAAATGGACTTTCATGATCTTTCTGGGCACTGAAATCCTGTCGCAATAACAGGTAAGACGTAAATAAAACAATGGCGGGCAAAACAGGTATCAGTAAATAAGCCTGCTTTACCTCAAATAAAGATAAGACTAAAACCGTAGATATAACCCAGGTAAAACAAAATCCGACACCGCCATGATCGTTAAATTTGTACAGGCGTGAAAAACGCATCCAGACAAGTGGCCATAAGGTCCAGGGTAATAGCATCAGGGGTAATATAATGGCATACCACCAACCCGGTTTATTTGGCTCAAACAGGATCATTGGCGTTGGTTGCAATGAATTCTTCAGCGTAGGTAGAAAATCTGTCAAACCTAAATTTGTAAAAACGGGCGCCAACCAAACTGAAGTAAGGATTATAATGACAAGCAATGAATAAAATAATTTTCTATACCAGTAACCAGCGGTAACCTCCCTGGCTAGCCAGACCGGTCCAAGTATTGCAACTGGCAGTGTGTAAACAAAACTTACCAGGCCACCCGTCATGGCCGCCAGGCTTGCGGCCACACCGAAAAATAACCACGAGAGCCGTACCTGATCGCGCATTAAAATCAATGCATACACAGACAGGCTGACAAAAAAGAAATGCGCCATGTGACTTGAGATGAGCACCAAATCTATTGCCCAAACAAAACTCCCGAGCAACAAAAGTGGTGCGTAACGGGCGACTTCATTCTCCAGTGGCCATAGGCGTTTAGCCAGAATCGAGACAAGGCTAAGTGAGAGTAACCCAAATAAAGCCGATAATATAAAGGGCCACCACTCAACAAAACCGAACAATCTCCAGCCAAGTTGCACCAGCCAGATAAATAAAGGTGCTATTAAAATTCCACTGCGGTCATCAAGACCCGATAAAAACATATTACCTGCATTCGACGAATCCCATGCTTTTGTTAAAATGAAAGATTCGTCTGGTAATAAAGAAACGCGAAACACAATCGCGGCTACAACCAGTAATGCCCACAGGCCTAACCAGATCGATTGGAATTTTATGATAGACAACCAGTTGGAGCGTGGCCTGGATCGGGAGTGTCTTCCAGGAGACGGGCTTTCAAGATGGTAATTATCGACAGATCCTATCTCGATTTCTTCGACAATAAATTTATCAAAGGCATCCTGGACGCCGCGCTTTTTCTTTCTTTTGCTGCGATCTTTTCTTCGCCTTCTTGATTTATCTTTTTTGTCTTTGCCAAACATAACCGTCCCTTGTCTTAATTCTGGGTCTTAATTCCGGTACTACCTGTCAACCACCAAATGGTAAAGAAAAATAATTCAGGTAGCCGTAAATAATGACCCATACAATTATCGCAGAAAAGAAATTCCAGTGGCCGTTATTCATAAAACACACGCGCCAGCTCCAAAACCACACCTCTTTGTTAAACAGGCGAGAGAAAGTTGGCCAGAAGGGGTTAGTGCGCTGGCAGTAATCCTGGTAGGGCTGACCCAGTATTTTAGCCAGTCGCGATTCTTCTCTTTTGACACGATTGACCATATAAAAATAGTAAAACACAGTATAAATAACTACGATATAAATATTTCCCGGTAAGATAATAACGCCCAGTACTAAAAAATATCTCCCCAGGTACATCGGGTTCCTTACCATGACATAGGGACCACGAGCGGTCAGTTCTTCATTTTTCACCAGTGATGCAAATGACCAGACTTGAATGAACTCCCCAAACATGGAAACCAGGAAACCAGCCAGTAGCATTTGCGGCTTCATTATCAAAGCCAGCAATATAACTATTAGAATGATAAGAGGATAACGCAGTTTTAAAAAGAGCTTGCGTAACCCCGGATGGCTGAACAGGTTGTGTACTACTTGTAGCAAAATAATATCCTTGTAACTTAGGGATTGAAATGAGGCGATTATACCGACCCGACTCTCGCCAATTAATTCAAATCAACCAGAATCTGTCCAGGAGAATTGCGAACCAGATTGTGGCCGGGATAAATAGTGTTATCAAGACTGCTGCCGACGCCTGATCCTTGGCGCGACCGGATAATACATGTTGCTCACGACTAATTCGGTCAACAATTGATTCTACCGCACTGTTCAAAAGCTCAACGACCAATACCAGTAACCAGCTACCAATTAGCAAACTGCGCTCCAGCCCATCGCGCCCAAGATACCATGCTGCAGGCAAAATAATTATAGACAGCAGTATTTCCAGACGAAATGCTGCTTCCTGCTGAAAACTGGCTTTCAATCCATTAATTGAATAACCCGTGGCTGCCCATAATCTGCCTACATCAAAGGCATGGACTTTAATTTTCTTCATCTGGCCTCTTAACTGGACAGTGGTTAAATTAAGTCATATTGTACCGGAATCGTTTTAAGTTCGCGTTAAATCCACGGACAATTCCCCCTAAAATCCCTGGGGCAGGTTGATGTCGGCACAGATACTGGACCCGATATTAAGTAGTGATTTATTTCCATTACGGGCAATATCAGCACAACAGGTGGCTATACCTTAATATACATGGATATTGATAATCTGAATCTTGGCAATGATGGTTCAAGCGAGAATGAGGAGGCATTGCCCTCTGGTTACATCCTTGGCGAGTACGTCATTGAAGCAATTCTTGGCCAAGGCGGGTTTGGTATCACCTATCTTGCTACCGACACAAAACTAGGCTCGAAGGTTGCGATCAAGGAATTTTTTCCCCAATCTCAGGCCCGGCGTGATGACAAGAATAAGCTGCTGGTTAATAAAGAAAATACTGACAGTTACCAATGGGGATTGAGTCAATTTCTCAAAGAAGCGCAATCCCTTGCCAAATTCAAGCACAATAATATTATTCGGGTACTACGATACCTGGAGCTGAATAATACGGCCTACATGGTCATGGAATATGAAGAAGGGCAAAATCTGATCGAATTTACGATTAGCCAGGGGAATCGCCTGGACGAACGAACACTCTCAAAAATTTTCTTACCCATTCTTAATGGTCTGCAGGCCGTCCACCAGGCTGGTTTGTTACACCTTGATATCAAACCGGACAATATATATCTGAACAAGAATCAACAGCCCATGCTGCTGGATTTTGGCTCGGTGAGCAAAGATATTCGACATAAAGATTTTTCAGGCCCACTGGCACTGACGCCCGCCTATGCCGCGATTGAACAGTACCCCAATAATGGTGATCAGGGGCCATGGTCGGATATTTATTCTTTTGGTGCCAGTATGTATTACTGTGTGTCAGGAAAAAAACCGACAGACTCCATGTCTCGATATCATGCTCTGCTTAAGTATGACCCGGATCCACTGCAACCAGCAAAATTACTGAATACAACAGGTTACCCGGATTTTGTTCTCGATTGCATTGACTGGTCATTGGAAATCTATCCTGAACACAGACCCAAAAACGCTGCCCAGTTGCAAGAGGGTTTGATGGGACGCGGTCGACCAAAAAAAGCAGGAACGGCGCCCAGCTGGAAATCCAAAGTCGAACGAACGAATGAGCCAAATATTAATACTGCCACTCCAGTGACAGATCCTACTAACAATACACTCGATACCTGGAAAATGATTTATTGGGGCATTGGCACTGCCCTGGTACTTTTAGTCGTGGGTGCTGGTGTTATGAATATAATGCAAGAAAACACGCCACATATTAATTACTCAGTGCCAGAACAGACAACCCGCCTTGGGGCTGACAACAAACAGTCTGTGGTAAATAATAATCCAGAGAAAAATAAATTCACTGATCTGTCTATTGAACCCGAACAAGTACTGCGAGAAAAACTACCGATAATAAAGGCCGGGGAGAGTTCTGGAGACAGCAAGTACACACCGCCAACCAAACAAGTCGCATCTCTGGTTGGAAACCTGGCAAACATAAATAGCGCATTATTTATCCCTGGTAAACAACTTATTGCGACTGCATCTGCTACTGGTAAAATTTTTATTTACAAGATCCGAACGGGCAGCCCGGCCTTTCAGTTAAAAGGACACAAGCGGGCAGTACATGCACTGGCAATAGACAAACAAGGACGATGGCTTGCCTCGGCAGGTGACGAGGGACTGATCAGAATCTACAATTTAAGAACCAGAAAAATAAAAATGACCCTGCGCAAACACGACTATAGTGTCTACGCACTGGCCACCTCGCCTGACGGAAAGTTTCTTGCCTCTGGTGGCAAGGGACAAAGACTTATAATATGGGACCTGAACAAAAAACGTGTCAGCAGGACAATCAATCTATTCAGGGATGCAATTTTATCGCTTGCTTATTCCCCTGATGGAAAAATGATCGTTACAGGTGATGCCAGTGGCCGACTACAATATTTTTCAACTGCTACTGGACAGGAACTGGCCAATATCAGGGCAAATCCAAAATATATATCCGCGCTCAGCTTTTCCAGAAACGGGAAATGGGTGGCGACGGGTGGGCCCCGGGGAGAACTCAAGCTTTACAATACAAGAACGGGTAAACAAATGCCGGTTCTCGAGGGCGGACCCAATGTTATCCAGGGAATACAGTTTAGCCCGGACGGGCGTTTTGTATTTGCAGCAGGCAGTAGTGGTTATCTTGCCCAGTGGAATCTTGAAACGGGCGCCCGAAAACGATTCAAGGCACACAAAGACACCATTCGGACAATCGCAATTTCAGACAATGGCAAACAGTTGCTCACTGCCGGCAATGACAAAATTGCCAGGGTGTGGCAGTAGTCAGTGGCTAGTGGCTAGTGGCTAGTGGCTAAATTTCAATAAATTCTAATTCTTTTTCTAGCACCTATTTCCTAGTCCCTGGCCCCTTGTTTGCTCCAGGCCAAATCCGGTTCCCTGGCAGCCTTAACATCATCAAGCCTTCTAACCGGTGTTGTATAGGGCGCACCGGTTACCTTGTCGACATTTTCGCTGGCTTCCCGGGCGATGTCTGACAGTGCCTCGATGAAGTTATCAAGGGTGGTCTTGTCTTCCGTTTCTGTCGGTTCAATCAGGAAACACTCCGGCACCAGCAGGGGGAAATAAGTAGTTGGCGCATGAAAACCTTTGTCTAGTAGTCGTTTAGCCACATCCATGGCAATGACGCCCGTTTCTTCTTTAAGTTTTTTGAGTGTTATTATAAATTCATGGGTAGCACGGCGCTCTGGATAGGCCAGCTCAAAACCTGCATCCTTCAGGCGATGCATCATATAATTTGCATTCAGCACTGAAAACTCTGCAACCCGTTTCATGCCTTCCTTGCCCAACAAGCGAGCATAAATATAGGCTCGTAATAAAACACCGGCATTACCCATGTTGGCAGAAAGTCGGCCAATTGACTTGGGAATGGTTTTTTCTGTCGCCCAGAAGTACTTTCCATTTTGTTCCATTACCATGGGCACAGGTAAAAACGGGGCCAGTTTTTCATTGGCTGCGACGGGGCCTGCGCCTGGCCCACCGCCGCCATGGGGCGTGGAAAATGTTTTGTGGAGATTGATATGCATGACATCAAAACCCATATCACCGGGCTTAACTTTACCAAGGATTGCATTGAGGTTGGCGCCGTCGTAATACAATAAACCGCCTGCCTTGTGGATAAGCTGTTGGATCTCTTCAATACCACGATCAAAAACACCAAGTGTGGAAGGGTTGGTTAACATTAAGCCCGCAGTTTGCGGTCCGACTGCGGCCTTGAGCGCATCGATATCAATATCGCCGTTCTGACCCGTTGGTATCTCGCGAACTTTATAACCACACATAACTGCAGTGGCCGGGTTGGTACCGTGGGCGGCATCGGGTACCAGTATTTCACAACGCGCTTCATCGCCCTTGTTATCGTGGTAAGCGCGAATCATGGCAATACCTGCTAACTCGCCCTGGGCACCGGCCATAGGCGTTAACGAGGTAGCTGTCATACCTGTTAAGGTCGTTAACATTTCCTGTAACTCATGCATACATGCCAGAAATCCCTGGCCAGTGGTTTCTGGTCCATAGGGATGGCGGCCGAGAAATTCAGGCAACATAGCCAGCGTGTTACAGGCTCGGGGATTATATTTCATGGTGCAAGATCCCAATGGATAAAAATGGGTGTCTATTGAGAAATTTCTTTGTGACAATTTTGTAAAATGACGCACTGCCTGCATTTCTGAAACTTCAGGCAACGCCGGTGATTTAGCACGCAAGAGCGATGCGGGAATGTCTGACACATCAACATGACCCACCGGTGATTGTGAGCTATTGACCCTGCCTTTTTCAGACGATTCAAATATTAATTTCATAATTAATGGACTTTAGCTTAAATTATTTAAAGTAATTAAAATTTTAATTTTCCAGGGCAGCAATAGCCGCCTCGTAGTCGGGTTCCAGGGTTATCTCCGGGACCAATTCTGTATATAAAATTTTATCTTTCTCATCAAGTACCAGTACTGCCCTGGCGGTTATTCCTTTTAATGGACCGTCCTGGAGTAACACACCGTAATCTTTGGCAAAATTTTTGTCACGCATCATGGACAAAGGTTGAATATCCTTGAGCTCTTCTTTACCGCAAAACCTGCTCATAGCAAAAGGTAGATCAGCCGATATTACCAGTACATTGACCTGGTTACTTTTAGCTGCATACTCATTAAATTTTTTTGTACTAATCGCACAAATCCCGGTATCGAGGCTGGGCACGATGCTGAGTAATTTTTTCTTGCCTTTGAAATCGGACAAACCGACATCAGATAATTTTTCATTGGTTAAAATAAAGTCTGGCGCCTGACTGCCAACAGCTGGTAAATCACCACTGGTTGTGATTGCTGTTCCCTTTAGAGTAATATTTGCCATGTTCTTCCTACTATCCCGCTATTAGTATAAAAAATTGAACGCCAATTTTATGTTTGATTGGCTTTAACAGCGCATGGTGGATCAAGCCGTCGTTTGCTGATAATTCTTTCCAGGTGAAATGCGTAATTTTCAATTTCTTCATCGGTACGTTTTTCTGTTGCACATACCAACAAAACGTTTCCCAGGTCAGGAAAATGGGACGACACATCATACCCGCCAACAATGCCCTGGGCCTGTAATGCCCGCAACACGTCAGGGACTGGCACGTTTAACCGCACAACAGATTCATGAAAAACAGGTCGGTCGAACACCCGCTCTACGCCATCAATGCTGGTTAATGTCTGGACAAGCTTAACCGTATTGGTGTGGCTACGCTGTGCCACCTTCATCAAACCAGCAGGCCCTAATAAAGACATATATATTGTTGCCGCGGTAACCATCAAGCCCTGGTTAGTGCAAATATTTGACGTGGCCCTGGATCGTCGGATGTGTTGCTCCCTGGCCTGCAAAGTCAGGGTGAAGCCCTGCTTGCCTTCCAGGTCAACCGTACGGCCAATAATGCGGCCGGGCATTTGACGCATAAACTTTTCCCGGCAACACATAAAACCAAAGTAAGGCCCGCCTGACGACAGCGGAATACCAAGGGGCTGACCTTCACCGAGAACAATATCTGCGCCCGTTTCACCCCATTGGCCGGGTGGCTTCAGTAGCGCCAGTGACACAGGATTTACAATGGCTATCACCAACAAATCCCTGGCATGGGCCCAGTTTGTCAGTTCATCCACATCCTCGAGACCACCAAAAAAATTAGGCTGGGATATGACAAGTGCCCCGACACCTTCAAGATTCGCCTGTTCCAGGCTTTGTATGGTGATATGACCTGATGTTTTCTCAAAGGACACATCATCCAGAAAAATATTCTGATTCTTGACAATGTTATGGGCAACTTCTTTATAAAAAGGATGCAAGTTGCCGGGTATCAGGACGCGATTCGTTTTTTTCTTTATGCGAACTGACATTAAAACCGCTTCGGCCAGGGCCGAGGCACCATCATAGAGTGAGGCATTGGTTACATCCATGTCGGTGAGGGCAGTCATCATGGACTGGTATTCATAAATTAGCTGGAGTGTGCCCTGGCTGGCTTCAGCCTGGTAGGGGGTATAGGCCGAATAAAATTCACCCCGTGTGGTTAGTTCCCAAACAGCTGCCGGTATATGGTGATCATAAACACCGGCGCCAATAAAATTTACATACTGGCCATCTTCTTTGGCACGCCTGTGCATCAATGCGCTGACTTCCATCTCACACAAAGTGTCTGGCACTCCATCAAGTCCAGATGATTTTAATGCGGTCGGAATTTCATCGAACAAATCATCGATAGATGACACACCGATGGTTTCCAGCATTTGTTCGATCTCGGTTTTTGTATGAGGGATAAAAGGCATTGAAGTTTGTAATTTAATTTAAAAAAATCAGTTTAGGAATCTGGTTAGTGTTACTGGTCCGTTGAATTAATAATTTCTTCATATGCCTTGGCATCGAGCAAGGAATCAA
Organism: uncultured Acidiferrobacteraceae bacterium; assembly: GCA_913009895.1. Taxonomy (GTDB): domain Bacteria; phylum Pseudomonadota; class Gammaproteobacteria; order Acidiferrobacterales; family SZUA-150; genus SZUA-150. Next base: position 19,599 of record CAJVXY010000004.1, read on the forward strand.
GACCCGCGTTATCCGCCAACTGCAATCTGAACATCCAGCCATCTTCGTATGGGTTCTGGTTAATAACCTCCGGGCTCTCGGTAATCGTTTCATTTACTTCCAGAATCTCGCCGTCAAGTGGCGCATAAACATCTGATGCGGCCTTGACGGACTCAACCACTGCGCATTCCTTGCCTGTTTCCAGGTTGTCGCCAACTTCAGGCAGCTCGATATAAACCATATCACCCATCAGATCCTGTGCATGGTCCGTGATGCCAATTGTGACACTGCCATCATCATTGATGCGCACCCATTCATGAGACTTGGTGTACTTCAGTTCGCCAGGTATTTCGCTCATTTTTTCTCTCCCATGCTGCTATCGAAATTATTTACTAAATTACCAATTTTAATATCAAAGACTACAGGCAACTCTTGCCATTTCTGACAAAAGGATATTTTACGACCTCGGCATCTACCATCTTGCCACGGATATTTACCTGGCAAGCACTGCCTGGTGTAACCGTGGCTGGTGCTCTTACCAGGGCAATTGAATGATTAAGTGTTGGTGAGAATCCACCGCTTGTGATTTCGCCCAAAACCAAATCGGAATCCGAACCGGAAAATGAAACTTCCTGGTGTCTGCGCAAGATGCCCTTACCTTTAAAAACAATACCGACTATGCCTTGTTTAGGTCCTTCTTTTTTTTGTAACTCCAGTGAGGATCTTCCAACAAAATTCCTGTCATCAGGCGACCAGCCTATGGTCCAGTCCAGTCCTGCTTCCAGTGGCGATATTGTTTCATCCATATCAGATCCATACAGGGCCATGCCCGCTTCCAGGCGTAATGTATCCCTGGCACCCAGGCCAATGGGTTTGACACCCTTGTCAGCCAGCATTTGCCAGGTAAAAGCAGCAGCTTTTCCCGGCAAGATAATCTCAAAACCGGTTTCTCCGGTGTAACCGGTTGTGGCAATAAACAGGTCGCCTACTGTGGCTGCGTAAAAAGGTTTCAGTGCTTCTGTGTGTTCACGCAGGGCATCGCCCAGTGCTGCATAGGTTTTTTCCTTGGCATTAGGACCCTGGACCGCAATCATGGCCAGGTCGGTACGTTCTAAAACAGAAATGTCACCAAAGTCTTTTGCCAGATTCTCGATCCAGCGAATATCTTTTTCCCTGGTGGCGGCATTGGAAACAATACGAAACCAGTTGTCGTCGAGATAATAAACAATTAAATCATCCAGGATACCGCCGTCACTATTAAGCATGCAGGAATAAAGTGCCTTGCCCTTGTCCTGTAATTTATCAACATTATTGGCCAGTAATAATCGCAACATGTCCCTGACATCTGCGCCTTTAAGGTCGGTCACTGTCATGTGTGAAACATCAAACATGCCTGCGTCCTGGCGCACTGCGTTATGCTCGCCAATCTGGGAACCAAAATGTACCGGCATTAACCAACCGGCAAAATCGACCATTTTGCCACCCATTTCGATATGCTTATCATACAACGGTGTTTTTAGAGACATACTACTTTTACCTGGCTTTGATTTAATAAACTCTAGTTAAGTTCTCGAAACTCTTTGCTCTGATCTTCTTCGGCGTGATATGAACTACGCACCAGCGGGCCCGCCTTGACCCAGCTAAACCCCATGGCCCGGGCAGCGACTGCATAGCGATTAAATGTATGGGGATGGACATATGAAATAACCGGTAAGTGTTGCATGGTTGGTCTCAGATACTGTCCTATAGAAATTCTTTTAACCCCCGCGTCGCGACAATCGCGCATCACCTGATAAATTTCATCATGGGTTTCACCCAGGCCCAGCATTATAGCCGTTTTACTTTCAACACCTGGAATAACGGAAACTTGTTGTAACAACTTGAGGCTACGCTCGTAACTCGCCCCTTTCCTGACTTGTCGGTACAACCTCGGTACAGTTTCAATATTGTGGCCCCAGACCAGTCTTGTTTTTTCGTCACCTGCCTGACCCTCAAGCGCATTTGTTACTAATTCAATCGCCTGTTCCTGGCGGCGGTGGAAATCAGGGGTTAAAAATTCAACACCAATTTTATAATTACGATCTCGTAGCACGCTTAATGTATCTGCAAATATACTTGCCCCACCATCCCGCAAATCATCCCTGTTTACTGACGTCAGGACAACATAATTCAAGCCCATGGCACTGACCGCGGTGGCTACCCGCATGGGTTCATTTTTATCAATACCGTCCGGGCGGCCGGTTTTGACGGAACAAAAACCACAGGCACGGGTGCAAGTATCACCCAGCAACATAAAGGTGGCCGTACCCCGGCTCCAGCACTCGCCCCGATTTGGACAACGCGCTTCTTCACATACCGTATGAAGTTTATTTGCCTGTACAGTTTGCAGGGTAACACCGAAAAGATTGTCTTTGCCAAAACGATGGCGAATCCAGACAGGCATGCGCGAGACATTTTTGTTTTGCGAACCAGGCTCGCTAACAGGACAAGTTTGCTTAACAACTTCTTTGGTAAGGGGCTCAATCATAGATCTGGTCATTACAAGTATTCCGGGCGCAAAAAAGACGATGAAAAAAAATTAAATTAATTAATAAAAAATTATTTAATCAGGTTTAATCAATCTCCCCTCTGTCCCTTCACCTGAGAGCATTAGCCCCTTCGGTGTCCTGTAACAAAAATTCTTTGTTTGTAAATCTTGGTGACAAGAACTTTTTTCAGAATCTCTCCAGAGTCGACAAACAGCAGATGGTCCTTTTACCTGAGCGTTTCCGGGCGGTTGCGCCTTCGGTGCCTGCCCCTCCCCCCCCTTTATATATAGAGTTGGTTAATTTGGGTCAGGTCTCTCCCACTAGCCAAAATCGAGACGCAACTATACCTATGCCGGCTTGCCTTGCCAAGCACCTCAAACTTAATCTATTACATGAAGAAATTTTTCTAAACGACAGATTCACAACAAGTGACTTAACGATCACGGCTTTTTTTAATAAGTAAAATTACCGGGAACAATCCGGCTAGAATTAATGCCAGCGCAGGTAATGCCGCGCGCTCCCATTCGCCCTCTGATGTTAGTTCAAAAATGCGGGTTGCCAGGGTGTCCCAGCCAAATGGCCGCAACAACAAGGTCGCAGGCATTTCCTTCATGACCTCAACAAAAACCAGCAACATGGCGCTTAATAAACCACCACTGAGCATGGGCATGGAAACACGCCAAAGAATTTTCCAGTTACCGGCGCCCAGGCTACGAGCTGCCTGGATCACTGAAGGGCGAATCCTGCCAAATGCACTATCGATTGGCCCATAGGCAACAGCCATAAATCGGGTCACGTAGGCAATAATTAAAACCAGGATTGATCCTGTTAAAATTGGCTGAATCTCAAGGCCTGTTACCGTCTGTATAACCTCCAGAAATTTATTATCAACCCATACGACAACAAGCATAATGCCTACTGCCAACACTGAACCTGGCAAGGCATAACCAACTGTCGCCAACCTGACCGTTATTTTTGTAAACCTGTCCGGTCGTAATCGGTATGTGTAGGCAAGCATTAACGCGCCAAAACTTGCTAAAAATGCAGCAAACAAACCCAGGAACAGGGTATTAAACAGAAATCTAAAATAGCGGCTGTCCAGATCCTGGGCAATGACTTCCCAGGCCCAGATAAAAAGCTGAATCACAGGCAATACAAAAGCAACAATTAAAACTGTAGAACAAAAAGTTATTGCAAATAATTTCTGAAATCCGGTTAGCGTAAATCGTAACTCCTTGGATGATTTGCTGTCTGTTTCATACCTGGCCCGCTGTCGTAACCGACGTTCTATATATAAAGCAGCAATAACGAATAATAATAAAATAGATGCCAGCTGGGCCGCAGCGGTAATATTAAACAAACCCATCCATGTTTTATAAATCGCTGTTGTGAAAGTATCGTAATTAAAAACAGAGACGGCACCAAAATCAGCCAGTGTTTCCATTAAGGCCAGGGCCACCCCCGCTGCAATCGCCGGTCTGGCCATGGGTAATGCCACTTTATAAAAAGCTGCCCAGGGCCCCAGGCCCAATACCCGGCCACTATCCAGCAGGTTTCTTCCCTGGCTAATAAATGCCAGTCGGGCAAGCATGTAAACATACGGATAAAACGCCAACACCATGACCAGGATAATACCGGCAGTAGAGCGGATCTCGGGAAATGAAACGGTGTCAAATCCTTGTGCTCGCAACCCGCTGAGGAACGGCCCGCTAAAATCAAACAAACCAACCATGACAAAGGCCAGCACGTAAGCTGGCACTGCCAATGGCAACATAAGCGCCCAATCGAGAAATTTTCGTCCTGGAAAATCACACATGGCGGTCAACCAGGCAAGGCCGGTACCAATCAATAAAACGCCGAGACCAACTCCGGTTAACAAGGTAAATGTATTGCTTAATAATTCGGCCAGGACAGTGTTGGCAAGGTGTGCCCAAACGTCACCGGCAGGTTGTAACCAGGCAGCAAACACCACCAGTACAGGTATGGCAATAACCAGTGCAATTAACAAACTGGAATAACGCCAATAGTGGGTATTGACGTTCAGCCAGGCAGATAATCCTGCCTGCTGATGGGTCTCGTTTTTAGTCAAACCAGATACCGCATTTTCCATTATTAATGGTTACTTCAAATTATTTCATCATTTATTTATAACCGGCACGATCCATTAACATTACGGCCTTTGCCTGTAGCTTACCTGCCTGTACCAGGTTCATATCGTCCTGTTTAAACTTACCCCATGACTGAACGATACGGTTAGCAGGGACACTACTATTAGCCGGGTATTCCATATTACTATCTGCAAAAAGCCTTTGGGCAGTTGGGCCAGACAACCATTCCAGAAATTTCTGGGCCGCAACTTTATGCTTTGAATACCGGGTAACAGCGGCACCAGAGATATTGACATGGACGCCATGAGTTTTCTGGTTAGGCCAAAACAATTTTAATTTAATGCCGGGATCCTTTTTTAACAATCTTCCATAGTAGTAGGTATTGACAATACCAATATCACACTGCCCTGCCACTATCGCTTTCATGACTGATGTGTCACTAGAAAATACTTTTGTAGCCAGATTTGCGACCCAGCCCCTAACAATTGCTTCTGTTTTTTTCTCGCCGTGCCGGGCGATCAACATGGCAACCAGTGACTGGTTATATACTTTTTTTGAAGTCCGCAAACATAAACGCCCCTTAAACTTCGGGTCGGCAAGTGCCTCGTAAGTTGATAATGATGAAGCTTTTACGCGACCGGGATGGTAAACAATTGTTCGTGCTCTAACAGACATACCAAACCAGTTATTATCAGGATCCCGCAAACTGGCTGGAATATTTTTGCTTAATATTTTTGAGTCCAGTGGCTGTAACACACCATCCTGTTCGGCTTTCCACAAGTTACCTGCATCAACTGTGATCAGGACGTCGGCCGGTGTCCGTTTTCCCTCTGCCTTCAACCTGACAAGTAGCGGGGCAGCCTTGTCGGTAATAAATGAAATTTCTGTACCAGTTTCATTTCGATAGGCATCAAATACGTGTTTTATCAATTGTTCATTGCGAGCAGAGTACACGACCAGTTTGTCAGCTGCGGCAACACTGATACTAATGGTGCCAAGTAAACTGGACAATAAAATTGATGACAAAATTAATTTTCTCATAACACAAATCCTGAATTTAATTCCAAAAACTCGTTAACGTCTCATCCCCATAAGGGATGGCAATAGAAACCTGGTAGCTAGACCTTCCACTCCAGAATGCTCTTAATCACTATATCGTCTGCAGCGTTGGATATGCCAAATCCCGTACCAACACTCCATTCCAGTTTATTGGTAATATCGTACTTAAGGGCCGGCATTATGTAGTGCTTCTGCTCCTCCGTAGGCTTGATATTTGTTAACTCGCCAATACCGCCATAGAACTCTAACCCGAGCTGGACAGGCGCGGCCGCCCTCCAGTAAAGGCTAAGCCCATACTCAAATTCGATACCCTCTTCAACATCAGGGCCACTCACTACCTTCTCGAACTTCGGATTAATGCGCAAATTGAAATCACGGAAATTCTTCTCAAGGATAACCCGGGCCTCAATCTTTTCCTTTTTCTTGCTTTGGTAATCCTGGTTCGGCAGGTAGTACTCGACATAAACCGCAGTATCGAACAGGCCTGCCCCTCTTTCGCCAAACCGGTAGCGCAAGGCGACCACACGAGACTGGATATATTCAATGTTTTTGCCGCGAGGTTGCTCAAAGTCGATGTAACCCGCAATGGTAAAACGATCAGTGACGCCATATTCCACCTCTAAGGTGTCTCCACGCAGACCCTCTCGCGCTACGACATCACCAAAAAAATTCATATCTTGACCCGATTTCGCCACGTAGTCAGTCCAGTACACCAACTCGAATTCGTTCTCTGCAGGAGTACCCCAGCCATACACCTTAAAGTGACGCGCTTGTGCGATGCTACTCGTAAACAACATGGCAAGGGCAAAAACCGTAATTATTAGCTTATTTTGATGCATTAAAACCGTTCTCCTACAAAGATCAGTGAACACAAATGCGGTGCTTCTTAGACTGTCGCAGCTCAGGGCGCATATTATGCCTGAGTTTTTTCTAAATGCAAATAATTCTCATTTGTATTTATATATAGTCGTATAGAATTTGTGTGATTGTTATGATTTTTGCGGTTCTCTGAATGACTTTAGGATAAATGGGAATTTTTTTTCATTTAAACCATCTATACCTAAGGAAACTCACCACAATTAACGTATTAATAATAATGTAATTAAGGTCCTGCTGCTTTATATCCGACTAGAGATATGTCAGGTCTATAATGAGCCCGGAATGTACCCGGGGCGATTATTTATTCACGAGGAGAACTGTTTTGAATTTAGGTCTTAAGCTATTTTTTTTCGTGTTTGTAGCGATTTCTTCTGCAACAATTTCCTTGCCAGGTTTCGCTGCCAATGAATATATATTTTCTGCCCCACCACGTGGTTCAGCAGAAAAAGAAAGTAAGGTCTACAAACCCATTGCTGCCTACCTGTCTAAAGTGCTGAGGAAAAAAATAATTTATCAGCACCCTGGCAACTGGCTTTCTTACCAGCATAATATGCAGATAGGTAAATATGACCTGGTATTTGATGGGCCACATTTTGTTTCCTGGCGCATACTCAAAACCAATCATGTTCCCCTGGTAAAATTGCCCGGAAAGCTTGCTTTTAGCATTATGGTTGCCAAAAACAACCAGAATATCAAAAATTATCACGACCTTATGGGCCGGACTGTATGCGGCCTGGCACCACCAAATCTAGCCACACTTACTCTATACAGCTTGTTTACCAACCCTGTTCGGCAACCCCTGGTGATTGAAGTTAAAAGCTTCCCGGAGGGTTATACCAAGGCAACTAAAGAGACCTGTGTGGGCGCTGTAATGCGTGATAAAATGTTTAACAAACTAAATAAAAAGAAAAAAGCAGGTCGCGTTATTTTCAATAGTAAAGGCATAGCCAACCAGGCATTTTCTGCCGGACCTAAATTCAGTGCCAAAGAAAAAGAAAAACTGGTGGTTGCCCTGTTATCCAAAAGTGCCGTTGGTCAAATGCAGGCCTTTCACAAACGTTTCAACAAAAAAGGCAAACCGATACTGCCCGCAAAAAAACAGGACTTTGAAGGATTGGCATTATTACTCAAAGATGTATGGGGATTTTCCCTGTCTGATTCATAAAAAATACTGACGTAAAGCGCTCATCTGAAGGGGGCGCCCAACATACCACTGGTGCGCCCTTTATTTGAGATACGCCAGTTAAACCCCGCTGGCTTTTTGTATTAAGATTTCAGTTATTGTTGCGCCGTTTTTTTCCCGGCAACAGGGTATCCTGCCTTCTCCAGTTCGCTGACTAGCCAGGGTTTTGTAAAACCCGCTAACACTTTCTTGCCAATCGTAATAACAGGGACGGTTAGACCGCCACTAACTCGCCTGAGTTCTTCGCTTACTTCATCGCTACCCTGGGCATTTTTATCCGCGTAAGGAATTTTCAGGTCATCGAGAAATCGACGGGCAACATCACAACTATTGCAGTTTGGGGCTGTATATAATATGACCGGATTTTTTCTGGCAATTTGTGCCATTGATGGTTCTGACTTCTTCGTACCAGCGCCAAAATTCTTTTCTTCAGTAATAACACCGGGATCTAACGGGGCCGGGCGCGCCTGGTAGGACACATTACCGAACTCATCAATCACTTTATAAAGTCTGGCCGCCTCGATTGGCCCAATAAATAAAGTTGATATTGCAATCACAAGAAAAATATTTTTTTTAGCTGCCATATTTGTTACTCCAGACTGAAAAACAACATATCCTGATAAATCGTTTATAGTTTATTGAATTACCTGGTTACAATCGTAAATACATACCGCCAAGTTTTCGTCGATATTTTTCCCTGATCCAGGAATAACCAATAATAATTCCACCCACGAGCATCGCAAAAGATATGAGTATCCACATACCATAGGCAATATCAGCCGATATAAATGGTGTTTGGCTTGGGGTTTCTAGTGCCTTAATTTTTTCCTTATTTGCCACTTCAGTCGCAACTGTCGCCTCCGTCAACTGGCTCGTCAAGTCCAAAGCACGATTTTTTTCTTCAGATAAACCATCCTGTGCTTCCTTGAGGCGCACATTCAGTGATTGCAACTGGGCCTTGGTTGCCGTTAGTGCTAACTCTAGCCGATCAACTTCGGCACGGGCAGCGCCCAGTTGCGCACGAACAGGCTTGGCCGACGATACAAGATTAACGCTGACCCAGCCTTCGATACCAGCGGCGTCTCTTACTTTAACTGCGCCCTCGGCACGTTCAACGACTTCCAGCAAATCTCCACTATTCGCCCGTTTCAGTTCGGGTGGCTGCTCATTGGGCCCACTGAATATCCCGATGGTGAGCTGATCGGTAACATAAACACTTTCCGCCGCAACTGAAAACGGCAAAATTAACAAAATTATCCCCACAAACCGTAGCATTCCTGCCTCCTGCCTGATTCCTAAAAACATCAATCCTGGTTCAACCCTGGCCAATTACGATATTATTATTGATTCTGGTGCATAATCCCGCAATAAGACCTTGAAAACAATAGTGAGTATACCAGTGTGAGCAGCGAACACCCTTACGATCGTCTGACCCCGGAGGTCATTTTGTCGGCTGTTGAGCAATATGACCTTGTCTGTACCGGTGGTTTGCTGGCCCTGAACAGTTATGAAAACCGGGTCTACCGCATTGAGGTAGAACAGGGGCCGCCCGTGGCAGTCAAGTTTTACCGCCCGGATCGATGGACAGACGAGGCCATTGGCGAGGAGCATCAATTTGCCCTGGAGCTTGCAGAACAGGAAATTCCGGTGGTCGCACCCATGTTATCACCAGCAGGCAAGACCCTGAGTTGTTATGAGAATTTCCGTTACGCCCTTTTTCCCTGGCAACCAGGTCGTTCACCGGAATTAAATCTTGATGAAGACCGTCGCCTGCTGGGTCGTTTCCTGGGTAGATTGCACCGACTGGCTGCCAGTGCCCACTTCCAGCATCGGCCGGTATTAAGTCTTGAGACTTATGGCACGCAGGCAGTGAAATTCTTGCTCGAAAATGATTTTATTCCTGATTATCTCGTTAACTCATACACCGCAATTTCGGAGCAAATCTTGCAAAAACTGGAAGACAGGCTCACGCCTATGGCTGTTTTCACCAATATACGCCTGCATGGCGACTTTCACCTGGGCAACCTGCTCTGGACGGAAACCGGCCCCCACTTTGTTGACCTGGATGACTGTATGACAGGCCCGGCCATCCAGGACTTATGGTTGTTACTAAGTGGTGATCAGGCAGAAATGCAACAACAAATACAACCGTTACTTGAAGGTTATACCCAATTCTCGGATTTCGATCCGGCCCAACTGGCCTTGGTTGAGCCCTTGCGCACCTTGCGCTTATTACATTACAGCGCCTGGTTAGCACGCCGCTGGCATGATCCGGCCTTTCCCAGAAATTTCCCCTGGTTTAATACCATTCGTTATTGGGAAGAACAGATACTAAGCTTGCGTGAACAACTGGCTTTACTGGATGCACCGCCATTACAATGGCATCCTTAAACTGACAACCATTAGACATAGTACAGTATGGCAACACATTTTGATTACCTGGTAATTGGCGGCGGCAGTGGCGGTATCGCCTCTGCAAGGCGAGCAGCAGCCCATGGCGCTAAAACTGCCATTATTGAATCCGGGGCCATTGGCGGCACCTGCGTTAATGTCGGCTGTGTACCCAAAAAAGTGATGTGGAATGCCGCCAGCGTTGCCGAAACCCTCCATGATGCCAGCGCTTATGGTTTTGATATTGATATCAAAGGATTTAACTGGCAGAAAGTCAAACAGTCTCGCGATGAGTACATTCAAAGATTAAATAAAATTTATGATAAAAATATTAACGCCTCCGAAGTGACACGTATCGATGGTCATGGACAGTTTCTGGATCAACATACAGTAATAGTAGGTGATAAAAAATACACCGCGGATCATATTCTGGTGGCTGTCGGCGGTGAACCCGTCCGTCCAGATTTACCCGGAGCAGAACTCGGCATTACCAGTGACGGCTTTTTTGAATTAACTCAACTACCTAAAAAAACAATGGTGATCGGTGGTGGTTACATCTCCGTGGAGCTGGCTGGCCTGTTAAATTCACTGGGTTCAGATGTTACTATCTTGTTGCGCCGTGAACATTTTCTGAAATATTTTGATGCCACCATTCGCGATAGCCTGATGGAAGAAATGCAACATGCGGGTGTCAACATCCTGACTTGTATTCATCTTGACCGCTTGACAAAAAAAGACGATGGATTAATCACTTTGCACAGCAAGGGCGGTGAGGAGATGACTGGTTTTGATAGCGTCATCTGGGCCACGGGTAGAGCCCCCAAGACCCGGGACCTGGGTCTGGACAAGGCAGGTATCAAAACAAATGACAGGGGTTATATTGAGACGGACGAATATCAAAATACGAACCAGAAAAATATCTATGCGGTCGGCGATGTCACCGGACGTGTTCCCTTAACACCTGTTGCCATTGCCGCTGGCCGACGCCTGGCCGATCGCCTGTTTAATAACCAGGCCGATGCCAAACTCGATTATGAAACCATAGCGACCGTGATTTTTAGTCACCCCCCTATTGGTACCGTGGGTTTGAGCGAAGACGAGGCACACGATATATATGGTGAAAGCAGTGTCAAAACCTATCAATCACGTTTTACCAATATGTACTACGCATTCACAAAACGTAAACCAAAAACACTGGTAAAACTTGTTTGTGTTGGTGACCAGGAAAAAATTATTGGCGCCCATATTATCGGTGACCAGGCCGATGAAATTATTCAGGGTTTTGCGGTTGCCGTTAAAATGGGTGCGACAAAAAAAGATTTTGATAACACCGTCGCCATTCACCCTACTGCGGCCGAAGAATTTGTTATCCTACGATGATATTTAGAGGCTAATGGCTATTCGCCCTTATAAAAATATTTCCCCGAAACTGGCCGGGGGTGTGTATGTGGATGAACAGGCCAGTGTCATTGGTGATGTCACCATGGGTGCAGATTGTTCCGTCTGGCCCATGGCCGTAATCCGGGGTGACGTGAATACCATTACCATTGGTGAGCGCAGTAATATCCAGGACGGGACTGTTATCCACGTGACCCATAATTATACTGATTTACCCGATGGTTACAGTGTGACCATTGGCAATGAAGTGACTATCGGCCATAACGTCACCGTCCACGGTTGTTGTATCGCGGATCAATGCCTGATTGGAATTGGTTCAGTAATCCTGGACGGTGCAATGATAAACAAACACGTCTTGTTAGGCGCGGGCAGCCTGGTGACCGAGGGCAAGGAACTGGAAGGTGGCTATTTGTGGTTAGGTCGACCGGCAAAACGGATACGAAAACTCACGGAAAAAGAAATCGCCTGGTTCGGCTATTCTGCCGAACACTACGTCAATCTGAAAAACGACTACTTGTAAGCGAACCAGAATCCAGGTCTGCTCATTTCCAGGCTACCATACTCACCCTGAACTATTTTTTATAAAAGGCCGACGTATCAGATCACGCAGATTTTTTTCCCTTCCGGGACTGCCAATCCAGACAGGATGTTTTTTATAGTCTTGATTCACAACACTGCGACTTGCATCAAATCCCTTAAATGAAAGTCCGGCGAGATCGGCCCAGGTAAAGATTAGATCTGATGATGTGTACGGACGATGACTATAAGCACGAATCGATTTTAAGTCATGCTGTTGTCGCCATATGTCGTTACCCCAAACTATAAAAGGGATGGTATACATGGCGCTGGTTGGTGCGCCCTCATTACGACCTGCGAATGGTTTTTGGGGGTAATCATATACCTCTTCGCCATGATCTGAAAAATACAACAACAATCCGTTCGTTTGTTGTTGCGATTTCAGCGCGCTTATCAGTGATGAGATAACGAAGTCATTATACAACACCGCGTTATCATAACTGTTGTACTCTTTCGCTTGTTCCTCATTGAGCCAGGGAGGTCCTTTAAAATCATCAAACACTGAAAATTTCTCCGGGTAGCGGTAATTGTATTTACGATGTGTACCCAGGAGATGAATAATTATAAATTTTCGTTTGCTTGATTTATCACTTAACACTTTTTTAAATGGCCCAAGCACCGCCTCATCATATTGAGCACTATTCTGGTTACGATTATTGTTCAGATAATATTGCTTGTCTGCCTGTTTTGAAAACATGGTCAGCATGGTATTTCTTTTTGTTTGGGTCTGCTGATTGGTAATCCAGTAAGTTTTATAACCGGCCTGCTTCATCAGGTTAATCAGTGTGGGTTTTTTCAGGTACAGGTCCGGATGTTTTTCATCGGCAAAAGTCAACGCCTGCTCCAGCGCTTCTATGGTGTAGGGTCGCGGCGTATATACGTTATCAAAAGCCACCAGCTCATCCTGCAGCGCTTCGAGTCGGGGCGTGGTGTCTCGCGGGTACCCATATATTCCCATATGTTGACGATTGGTTGATTCGCCAATAACCAATACCAGGTTCATTGGCTCGTTTGCATGGTCATCTGTCAAATTTTCCAGGGGCGGCAGTTTATTAACCTGTAACAAAACTTTTTCGGCAGCAGCTAACTGTGACTTATATTCCAGGTAACCTATCACCAGCTGCCAGGGGGCAACGGGCTCCATGAGTTTCGCCTGTAGATCCAGGGCAACTTCCAGGGAAGTTTGTCTGATTAACATGCGATTACTAAAGGGCCAGCTGACTATAAAGATGGCTACCAAAACCGCAACAGTGCGTTGGCTGTTGACCATGTGGACGGGACGTAACCGTTTCCATAACAGGTATGGTAAATAGCTATAAACTACAAGTGTGGGAATCATCCACCAGCGAAAATAAGACTGTAGAAATTCGGTGGACTCAGCCGGGTTGGTTTCAAAAATAATAAAAATAACGCTGTGAGAAAAATCTTGTCCATAAAGCGCGAAATAACCCAGGCTGACCAGGGAGCTGGCCCACAGGATCAATCCTATAATTGCAGTAAGGCTGCGTGTATAGACGGGGAAAAGCAAAATAGGAATCAACCAGAGTACACTCATGAGCACTGCCTGGCGCAGGCCAGCAGCACCAGCCATGCCCGCACTGAACACAAAAGCCTGGTAGACGCCCGAAAAATAAAAAAAGAATAAATAAATCAGCGCTAAACCGCCCCAACCTGGGCGATTATTTTCAGGATTTAAAAATCTATTGCTCGTTGTCACTAATAAGTCCTGGAGAAATTATTTTATTCCAGATTTTTTCAACCTAAATTTTTTAGATTCAAGTTTTTTTAATCCCAATTTATTTATCTGGATATTAGTCTGAATAATATGTAAAAATTGGTAAAGTTGTGGCAACTATAGCATAACCACTTCTATCACTTTAACCCTTTGACTTACAGGGTCTTATCCCGCACAAAAGGATTGCTGATTTAAATTCATAGCAAACCCATCATCCTGCAAAAGACGCAGAACTTAAAATTGTGTTTGCAGGTAGTCCGTCCTGCAAAATAAACACAAGTAATTACAGAAAACAGAAAAAGAAGAAGTAAAATCTGAATAAATACCTCCCCAATGTATAGATACAGGAAAATACATTAATATACTGTTGATTATTGATTATTGATTATTATTTGTATTACAGCATAACAGTTAGCTATATGGCTGGTGCAATAAAATAAATTCTACCCGTATGAATTTTCTGGTATCAAGTTTATTATTTTTAATATACTACAAACAGGTATTAATTATTTCTGTCATGTCTTTGTCTGGAAGTATTCCCGAGTCCCTTTTTCACTAATGGCACCGGCTATACGTTGCACACCATATATATAGGCTGCTGTTCGCAGGCTGATGTTTTTTTCTTCGGCCAAAGCGAAGATATTCCTGGCCTCTCGATCCATGATAATCTTGAGTTTGGTATTCACCTCGTCAAGTTCCCAATAGTAGCCCGCACGGTTCTGAACCCATTCAAAATAACTGACGGTCACGCCACCACTATTGACTAATACATCGGGGAGTACCGGGATACCGCGTGTTGCCAGAATTGCATCTGCTTGAGAGTTCACCGGGCCGTTGGCAATTTCTACTATCTGGCGGGCCTGGATAAGGTTGGCGTTCTCGGCAGTGATTTGATTTTCCAGGGCTGCTAGCACTAATACATCCACATCCAGCTCCAGGAGTTCCTCATTGGTGATGGTGGTATGATCCGTTTCTTCACAGACAGAGGCATCACAGTACAACATGGCCTTGAGTTCGCGGCGAGTGCGTTTATGGAGCATGATTTTATCCACATCCAGACCTTTTTCTGAATGTACCGCACCCTTTGAGTCGGACAGCGCCACGATGCGATAACCCGCCTGTTGCGCAAGTCTTGCAAACTGGTAACCGGCATTGCCAAAACCCTGTAGAGCAATAGTCGTTTTGACTGGCTCAAGATTGTGTTGCAAAGCCCACTGTTGCAGTACATAAAGTGCGCCCTGACCGGTGGCGGCTTCACGTCCCAAAGAGCCACCGAGATGAACCGGCTTACCCGTAATGACGCCGGGCAGTTGCTCGCGCATGATTTGATAATACTCATCCGCCATCCAGCCCATGATGGTGGCGTTGGTATACACATCTGGTGCCGGGATATCACGTTTTGGACCAATGATATCGGCAATGGCGCGGATATAACCCCGTGACAGGCGTTCAAGTTCCAGGTTTGATAATTCTTTAGGATTAACAATGACACCGCCCTTAGCGCCACCAAAGGGCAAGCCGGCAACGGCACACTTGATGGTCATCCAGAAACTCAGTGAGGTAACTTCATCAAGGGAGACAGCAGGGTGAAAGCGGACACCGCCCTTGGTAGGGCCGCGGGTATCATCAAACTGAACCCGGTAACCGGTAAAAACACGGAGACCGCCATCATCCATGCGTATGGGAATACTGACACTCAATGACAGTTTCGGGCTGGCCAGTCGCTCCCGAATATCGTCTGATAATTGAACGTGCTCAAAAATGTCAGTTAATCGCGTTTGCGCATCACTAAATATAGTATTCATGGACTCTCCAGTATTTACGGATTCCAATCCGGGTCTTTCATTACACCATTGAACCAAGATCGGATGCGTAGCTCGGATACGCGAAAATAACAGCTTTTAGCTGGTTCGCTGTCAGCCCGGCGCCCATCGCCATGGCGAACAAGTTTATTTGTTCCTCGGCACCCGGCCCCATAAGGTGTGCGCCGACGATCCTGCCCGTACCTTTCTCGACAAGCACTTTATAGGCAGAAAAGCGTTCGCCGACACGCATTGAAGAATACCAACCATCGGTCTTCTGAAATTTCACATCAAACTCGATACCTTGCTGATGCGCTTCCTTCTCGAGCAGGCCAACACGTGCGACTGGTGGGAGGGTGAACACGACACTGGGTATGGGCGGATACTTAACAGGCCGTGCATCTTCACCGGCCAGCAGATTTTTTGCAGCAATTCGTCCCTCGTTGGCCGATACTGGCGTCAAGTTAGGCGCACCAGTATCAGCGCAATCTCCTGCCGCGAACACGGCCGGGTTTGAAATGCTGCGCATATATTCATTGACCTTGATGCCATGACGTCCAACTTCGATGTTTGCGATTTCAAGGTTAAGTGTGTCAATGTTGGGGACACGCCCGGCACCGTGTACCACGAGGTCACAGACGATAGACTCATGGCCTCCCGGTGTGGTGAATTCAACCCGAAACTGGTTGCCATCTTTTTCTATTTTTTCAACACATGATTCGCAGCGAATATCGATGCCCAGCTCTCTGGTTCGCGCCATCTGTAACTCAACCAGGTCAGTATCGAATTGGGCAAGCGGATGTTTACTCCGTTGCAGGATGGTGACCTGAGATGCGCCAGCGCGCTGGCTGATGTGAGCGAATTCGAACGCGATGAAACCACCACCGACGAATACCACATGCTCTGGAGCTGATTCGAGTTCAAGAAACGCTGTACTTGTCGTCAGGTGTTCCTCTCCTGGGATATCCAGTGTCATTGGCCGCGCACCTGCTGCAATGTGAAAATATTTAGCGTGCAGCTCACGGTCGCATGCTTGTATGACTCCTGGCGAGATGAAACGAGCCGGACCATGCAGGGTTGTAACGCCTGCTTCTTTAATTGCATACTCTACATGCTTTGGGCCCGGTTCGGTAAATGTTCGTTTGAAGGCCATCATTTTGGCCCAGTCGATAGTCGTTCCACTATTAGGCAGACCGCGTCCGTTCATGCGATCTGACCAGTCCTTTCCTTCCGTAACCGCTATCAGCATTTTCTTTGGGTCACAACCTCGCAGCATGCAGGTGCCGCCGTAAGGCAGGCAATCAATAATCGCGACCTTCCAACCAGCTTTTGCACATGGCCGCGCTACACTGAGTCCGCCCGTGCCTGCACCAATGACAACAAGATCGAATGCGTCCTTTTTATTCATAGAATTCTTCCTTATAAATTCGGTATCCGTCAGGCTTGTACTGATATGGACAAAACAGACCACGCATTTCATAATCCCGAATTATGTTAATACTAACACCAGCATCTTTGGCCAATCTGGAAATGGTGCAGGTCTTATACATTAGACCTTACATAAAGTTCCGTTTACCACCTTTCTTGCGTTCTGGTACAGCGCAAACGCCAGCAACAGCGATGCGAAAAGAAAAAGTTCTGTCTGATTCGTAGCAATAAATTTCTGTATAGTAATCCCGAACGTGCCCCCAAACATGGGTAACAAACCGGCAATAAAACCAACCGTAATAGGTAAAATCGGTGAGCAACACAATATCGGTGTCAAGACACCAATGAGAACACCACCGGTAGCAGATGACTTATTGGTTTTTTGTCCCTGGCGGATAAGATAAATAATCAATGGCACTAACAAGGCAGCTAACGTGGCCATCAATACCGAGAAGCCAATTAACGTGGGCGTTAAAAACTTCAGGGCAGCAAAGCTGCTATATCCCCCCGTAGAAGAGGCGGGTAAGGTCATGAGATATAACAGTAGAAAGACCAGGAAACCAGTCCCGGTAATGAGTTGATAGGAACGAGCACTGAGAACAGTTTTTAAAGCGCTGATGATTATGTTCATTTTGATACTCCCCGGGCAAAATTTAAAATCTTGTTAATTGTTGCCGTTGGCGCTGTACTGACGACTTGCACGAAACCTTTTTCATCAATCAGAAAATAAATATCGGGAAAATTTCTTGCGTTGAACTGCCGATCCATTTCTGCCGTGGCTTCACCTGCCACCCAGTTTTTCTCTTTCGCTAAAAGCGGAGCAAATTTCTGTATAAACGCCGGCATATCCAGCCCCGGTGACCCGTCGTTATTAAAATTGCGCACAGCGAGTATCACCAGCCCGGTTTTTTTCCAGATAGCCTGTTTTTCCTGCATCTTCCTGATACTGGCAACACAGGTATGACACCAGGTAGAAAACAACCACAGCATTGCCTTATGCCCTTTATATTCCTTCAGGGCGTGCGTTTTTGTGCCACTTACAAACCGGACATCTGGAGCGGAAAAAGGCAATTCTCTCGGTGAAAGATCGAAAAAACCTGCCACGGAGGACTGCGCCAATACCAGCAGCAGCATTCCCAATAACAAGGCTTTCATTTATGTTATCCCGCACAACAGGAGAGCTGTTTCACATCCATGCTAAATGTCTGGGCCGCAAGTTTTAATCCTTCCACCATTGTTAAATAAGGAAATAATTGGTTGGCCAGTTCTTCAACAGTCATGCGATTACGAATGGCCAATGCGGCTGTCTGGATGATTTCACCACCTTCATGGGCCAATACCTGGCAGCCGACAATACGGCCACTGTCTTTTTCTGCCACCAGTTTGATAAATCCCCGGGTATCCATGTTAGCCAGGGCACGCGGTACGTTTTCCAGTTCCAGGGTGCGACTATCCACGTCCAGCCCCTGGTCTTTAGCCTGTTGTTCATTTAAACCTACCGTGGCAACTTGCGGATCGGTAAATACCACTGCCGGCATCACAGACAAATCAATGGCCACATTGTCGCCGGTCATATTGCGTGCGGCACGGGAACCGGCTGCTGCAGCCACGTAAACAAATTGCGGTTGCCTGGTGCAATCACCAGCGGCATAAATGTTTTCAACATTGGTGCGCATGTGATCATCAATGACAATGCCGCCACGTGAATCGGTTTTAACACCCACCTTATCCAGCCCCAAGGCAGCGGAGTTGGGTGTGCGGCCCGTGGCCACCAATAATTGGTCGCCACTCACCTCACCATTGTTGGTTGCAAGTGTGAAAGTTTTTCCATCATGGCTGACAGATTTCGGTGAGGTATTGACCATGACATTAATACCTTCATCTATAAATACCTGCATCAGGCCGGTTCCAATTTCCGGGTCTTCTTTTGACAACAAGCTGCTGCGTGCCAACACGGTTACCTCGGCACCAATATGACGAAAAGCCTGGGCTAGTTCCAGCGCGACAACTGATGCACCCAAAACGATTAAATGTTTAGGTATCACTTCTGCGACCAGGGCTTCCGTTGAGGTCCAGTAAGGTGTGTCAGTTAAGCCAGGAATATTCGGTATTGCAGGACTTGCACCTGCGGCCAGTAAAATACGATCGGCCTTGAGCTCTGTCTCGACACCATCTGCAGCAGTAATGATTAATGTAGTGGCATCTTTAAACCGTGCCAACCCGCGCACCAGGTTAATACCGGGATTATTTTCTAAAATACTCTCATATTTTGCATGGCGTAGTTTTTCTACCCATTGCTGTTGTTGTAACACCATGGCCTTGCGATTCAGTTTTGGCGTGTTAAGCGGTATGCCTGCAACCCCATGATGGCCTTGCAAATGAGCAATACTGGCACCACGAATAAATATTTTCGATGGCACACAACCGATATTGACACAGGTACCACCAATCACCTCTCCCCCTTCGATGATAGTGACCGAGGCACCTCGCTCGACCGCTTTAATTGCCGCGGCAAAAGCACCCGAGCCGGTACCAACAATGGCAATGTGCAGGCCACTACTACCACTATTACTGACCACGCTGCCTTCAGCATCCACCAGGCTTGCACCGTACCCTTTGGACTCAACCGCTTTCAGCAATTGGTTGTTATCTACAACACCTTGAGTCTCGATTTTAGCTTGGCTCTTTTCATAAGAAACCGAGGCCTTGACACCCGCGAGTGCATTTAACGCATCTTGTGCGCTTTTCGCACAGGTATTGCATGTCATGCCGGTAATTTTCAAGTTAACTGTATTCATGTAAATCTTCCCTCTAATTTAGTGTCAGGTTATAGCGCGCAGCGTTGAAATTTTTACCAATCGAGAACGCGTCATCCAAAGAGAGCAGGAAGGTGCCTGGATGTTCGCTTTGCCATTGTTCAGCCACGGATTTTGAATCAAAGAAATAGACAAAATGACAAAATTTGGCAATGATATCTTCTTTCATCTCAGCCTCGTCCAGTATTAAAAAGGAAACATACAAGGCTTTGTCGCCAATAACTTTTGCCCGGTTTGGCGAAATTTCCAGCTCAATTTTTCTATTCGTAACCGGGCATAAAGAACTAACTTGTACGGTTTCGCCAAGCAGGGCTGGAATAAACAAGCTGTCCCAGGCACACCAGGTATAAGAAATCAGGCCATTAACGGTCAGACGGTGCGGCATCTCCTGAGTTGTTATTCCCCAGAAACCAATCACGTTCTTGTTGTCATCAAAAAAAACGCCGGGCCATGATTGTAAATTTTGATTGATAAACTTAGTAGTCAGGCCGGTTGTTTTTTGTAACTGTTTTACGGCGACCGGTTTACCCAAAGCCAGCGACCGATATAAACTCAACGATAACTGCTGTTGTTCGCTATCGATTTCAGGAAAGGCCCGGGCCAAAAAGTCACTTATTCGACTTGTCGACCTGCTCATAATAATTCTCCTGGATTATTTTTCCCGAGTTACTTTTACTAAATTATTTTTATTAATTTATTTTTTCCAAATTATTTTTTAAGCGTTGAAGGATAACCAGCATTGGTCGTGGCCTTAATCAGGGCCTCCACATTGGTCTTGTCAGGGTCAAAAGTCACGGTAGCGGTCTTGGTCTCAAGACTTGCTTTTGCCTCTGTGACACCCGCTACCTTTTCCAGGGATTTGCGAACGGTAATGGGGCAGAACTTACAGGTCATGTTCTGGACGTCCAGGGTCACGGTTTTGGTTGCTGCGGCCTGCGCGTTAAAAGACAGCGCAATTAGCATGACTGTCATCAATAACGGGGTTAGGGTTTTACGTAACATGTTAGTACTCCTTCATTCGGTTTTTAAAATTTAATCTTTAACTTGGCTACCACTTCGGACTATTCAAAAAACATGGTGCCATACCAGGGAAATGCAATAAGTGCCGCCAGAAACACCGTCACCACCCAGAAAATTATACGCTGGTTGCGCTGGACACTCGGTACGGCACAGACCTCGTCAGGTGCACATTGACGGGGGACGATATAGAGTTTGTAAAAAGCCCAACCCAGAAACCCCAGTGTGATGGTGATAAAAATCCATCGGTAAGGGGTGAGCGCCGACAGGGTGCTGATCCATGCGCCGCCAATACCCAGGCTCAATAGCACCAGCGGGCCAATGCAACAAACGGAGGCACCAATGGCGGCAAGCCCGGCGCCAATCATGGAGCGGTTATTGGATGTAGAGGTAGTTTCAGTCATAGTTTGTACGCTCCTGATTACGAATCATGTCCAAGCATAAACCCTGTACCTGGGTACAGAGTCAAGGAAATATGTTCCTGTTCTACCGCTTGGATTGTGACTCAGAAAACCTTTCGTTACTCATCACCAATGCTGTGTCCTGCTCAGGATTCAACGATAAGACACAAAATGCGATAAACCCAGCCTCTCAGCCTTTGCTCTACCGGTGCTTGATTGCCTGCATCACCAGAATAGCACCGACGCTGGAACAGGTAGAGACAAGATACGGTACCAGCACAGTAAGCCCCATCTTGATGAAGACTGGTGGCCGTTACTTCCTGACTGGTGATGGCGAGCTACCCGGGGCTTAAAGCCTGTAAATCCGTCGTCATCCGACCAATAAGGGCCATTTTTCCTTGATCAACTATTTGCAGCGCTGGGTCAGGCGTTTGGGTTGGGTATTGATCCCCGGGACTGGTGCCACTTCCTGTAACACGTCTTTGTCCAGCGGTATGAAGTCGGAGTTAAAACAGTTCCAGCATTTTACGCCCGTCAATAGACTCGGTCTTGGCATTACGGGGGAAGATCTCTTTGAAGCGGGCAAACTTCAGATTGTTCACATCAAAGAGCCAATAACTCCGATGTAAACCTGCTGGTCCAGGGGGCGTGCCCAACCGTTATAGCCTTCCATGGCCACACTTACCGGCACACCATGGTGTTTGGCTTATTTATCAACTCGTAGAAAGAATTGTTTGAACCCTTGAGTATTATGGGAGACATCAAATTCATCGAGTAATTGGCCATCATTCAGTCCGATAGCGGCAGGATGGTTTTGTCTGCCAACATCTACGGTGACATGCAACTGGGGGAGTGGGATCACGACAACCTACTCAATCGGTAACTAGACAATAAAAACCAGCATCTGGGCTCTCGTCTACCTACAGAACCACGACCTTTTGGTTAGCACCTTACCGGTTTGACATTCCAGATGACACCGGTGACGGGGGCGGCATTTCAGAGTGAGGCGCTCCAACATCTCGTGCCGGATCCGGGGAGCCACACCCCCGTCAATCAATTATGATACGCTCATTGGCGAGACTCATCACCGTGATAATTTGATGGTAGATCCGGGTTTTAAAACTTATAAGCCATACCAACAGAAGCCGTTTGTGTGGTCACATCGACAGTGGCATCTGCCCCGAAAGAGGCACCATTAATAGCTGGTAGCGCGGTAAAATCATACTCGCCGTAATCCGCATAGCTATATTCTAAACGTCCAATCCAGTTACTCCATAATTGAATTTCATAACCAATACCAAGTGTAAAACCAGTTAGAGTTGTGGACTCAGAATTAGTCTGCACGCCTAAGGCCGGATTACAAACAACAGTATCTGCGTTACAAGTAGATTCGACTTCGAACTCCTGAAAAGCTAAACCGCCGGTAATATAAACCATCATGGTTGGAGTAATTTTAAAACCACCACGACCTAAGATACTCGCATTCTTTCCGGCCGTAACAGTTGTAAAATTTGCAGAACCAGTAAAAAGACCCGGGATCCTGTTTGCTTCATCCTCATTCTCGCCAAGCCCTAAATTAAGCTCGACGCCAGCTACCCAACTTGGGTTTATCTCCCAGTTGTAGCCTACATAACCGCCCAGCTCAATTGTACTGTCACTATAGGATTCATCAGGTGATATTAAGAATGGAATTACTGTACCGTCGGGAAAATAGGTAGCCGTGGTAGACCAGTCAGCATCGAGTTTTCGTTGGCTAATTTCCGGCCCGACATATACTCCACTCCAACTTGTTTGCGCGTTAACAATAGATGGGGTGAGCATTACGGAAAGAATGAAACATATTATTTTAACTTTAGCGTTCATTATTAGAATCTCCTATAACAGTTAGTGATGACATAACCATAGACCAACCCTAAGACAAATCCCCGTTATCCTTAAAGTATTGAGCAATTGAGTAACAGAGAATAAGCACCATTATCGCACAAGCCCAGCCACAATCCACTCTTCATCCATGCACCTGAACCCCTAAAATCCCTCCAAAATTTCACCACAAAACCCGGAACCCTTACACTTTACTCCAGACTCACACTTGCTTTTCACTCTATTCCACCAGAATCAGCATCCCCGTCAAAGCACTATTGATTTAAATCAAACAAGCGATGAATTCCACCGCCAACGCCTGTACTTTCTTCCGCTTTTCGCCAGTTTTCGCCTAATGCTTGCTTTCAAACCAACAGAATTTCTCGGCTACCACTCCATGCGTTGCGCTACCTCCTGCATCCATGCAGTCGTGCCGCTCCATGAACGTTGCAGTTATTTGCGACCCTTTTTACCTCCAGTCAATGGTGTGGAGCTGGTGTGGGTTGGGCCTAGTTGCTTACAAGGACTCCAAGGCTGAGAGCCGGCCAGTTTTCCGCGCCACCAGTTGAGGAGATAGATAGACGTAGATGTAATATTTCCAATAGCGGCCTTAAATTCTGCAAAGACATCAAGATGGGAAATAATCAAGGCTAAATTATTTGGTCGAAAAGTTATGATGACTGATCCATTGACTCGTGCAGTTTGTACCATGTACGACTAAAACGGTTGCTTTTAATTAACTGCTTGGGAAAAGGCATAACTATGATTTATGTGGTTACATAAAGGCAACTAAACAAGAATGAAAAAAACCTGATAAGGCTAAAGAAAAAGCTGAATTATTTGACGAGCTAAAAAAGATGGCTTATTACAAACTCCCCTCTTATGGGTATCATATTTAAGACTTATTTTGTAAGATAATGAATGCATTGTTTACAGTTTTTCGGGACAAAAATATTCTATAAGTTTTAGGATACCGTCGAGTGAAGTTCTTTCGGGCTATTGACGCCTGCCAAGGTCTCAACAATGGGGCAATGGGCCTCATCACTCCCTGCCTGGCAAGTTTTGATGAGTTGGTCCAGGGTCGCTCGCAAATTTTGTAAGTCATTGATTTGCTGGTCAATATAAGACCTTTTTTCCTCAGCACGATGCCTGACGTCTTCACAGTGGCCCTCGCCAAGATCCAGCAAATCGGAGATTTCTCCCAGACTAAAGCCCAATTCCTTGGCGCGCCGGATAAACAGGATGCGATCCACGGTATCTGGTGGGTAAATGCGATAACCGTGTACGGGTTTGATGGGTTCCTCAATAATGCCCAAACGCTGGTAATAACGAACAGTTTCAATATTTACACCAGATTTTTGGGCCAGGCGGCCAATTGTCAGTGATAAGCTCATAAGCAGTATCCCCCCCATATTTGAGGCTTAAAGTCTGTTGTTAACTACAGACTCTATTATAAGCAAATAGTTCGGTATTCTTTAGACCTGTTCTAAAAAATGATTAAATTCAAGATGATACGTGTTAATAAATCAGCGCAACGAATCAGGGCAGCAACCTGGGTTTAATGGTCTTGGTTTAAAACGCGATATTTGCCTAACTATTAAATATGGATACATCGAGGGTAAAGGCCAAACCTTGCTGAGAAAATCATTCTTCAGTGAACTTTCTTTAAACCCTCGACTCATATTATCTAGTTTTGGTCATCTGGTTTTGGCCACTTTAAGTACTAATAACAATGATCCATTTGGTGCAATTCATAAGGTTATGATAGTGTGCAGCCCATGAAATCCTTGCCTGACAATCCAATTTCGCGCAACCTAATTTCGCTGGCCGTGATCCTGGTGCTGAGCGTAGCGCCATTGCAGGGCGCTTTTGCTGCCATGGCTGATTGTGGAATGGTGACAGGCACGGCAACGCAACAACACACAATGAATAAAAGCCAGCCTAGTAATAGTAGTGAAGTCCAGCATGTTGCCACAGCGCAAACCCATTGTTATGACCATGACTGTAATCAGGACCAGTGCTCAGTTGATCACTGCACAGCGGCTGCAACGGTTATGTCCCCGTATAATAACAATTCGGGTGTGATTCATAACACGGCCGATTATTCTTTAAATAAAGATTCAAGCCTATACTCCAATTTATTCTTTTCTCTATTCCGACCTCCGAAAGCCTGATCCCGGGCAACTCTCGCCCGTTATTTGTCAATAACTTGCCCTTTATTTACACAGGCAGGATTAATTAACAAATAAGTTAATCTTAAAAGATATTCCAGTTTTTATTTTTCGTATAAACCAGCAAGTTTGATTCGCATGGCTATTACTCTGCATAAACTTGTTGCCAAGAAGGAATTAATTATGTCCAAGATATTTTTACCCGGTGAACAGCCCTTTTCGCCGTCGCGCCGTCGATTTGTTACAGGATTGGCCGCTGGTGGCGCAATGATGGGGTTAGGTGCCAATGCCCTTGCCAAATCAGGCGCCAGTTCAAACCCGGCAACCAAAAATGCCCTCGCTGGACCTGAGATTTTAAGGGGAAGAAACTTTGACCTTACTTACTCATACAGCAAGGTGAATTTTACCGGTGCAAACCGACTGGCAACCGCGATTAATGGCTCGGTTCCCGCGCCGACCTTGCGTTGGAAAGAAGGCGATACCGTTACCCTAAATGTGACCAATAACATGGCAAGTGACACCTCGATTCACTGGCACGGTATTATTTTACCCAGCGAAATGGATGGAGTGCCCAACATTGCCAATGGTTTTAAAGGCATAAAACCAGGCGAAACCTTCAAGTACCGGTTCAAGCTTAATCAAAGTGGCACCTACTGGTATCACAGCCACTCTGGATTTCAGGAACAAACCGGCGCTTATGGCGCTATCGTGATTGATCCCATTAAACCGGCACCCTACAAATTTGATCGTGATCATGTTGTCGTAATCTCAGACTGGACGGATGAGAAACCAACGTCAGTTTTTCACAAGCTAAAAAAACGTGCTGATTATTATAATTTCCGTGAACGTACTGTTGGTGACGCCATGAGCGAAGTAACCAAGAACGGCTGGAGCAAGTTCTGGGCCCAACGCACTATGTGGAACCAGATGCGTATGTCAGACCGGGATATTTCTGACGTGACCGGCTACACCTATACCTACCTGACGAATGGTCAGACACCTGCAGATGGCTGGACAGGGTTATTTAAAAAAGGCGAAAAAGTATTACTGCGCTTCGTTAATGCTGCCGCCATGACATTTTTCGACGTGCGCATCCCTGGCCTGAAAATGACGGTCGTGGCTGCTGACGGTCAAAACATCGAACCTGTCACCGTTGATGAATTTCGTATTGGTGTTGCAGAAACCTATGACGTGATTGTTGAGCCAAGTGATGACCGTGCTTACAGTATTTTCTCGCAAGCAATTGATCGCACTGGTTATGCACGAGGTACTTTAACGCCTGATCCATCATTAACCATCGCTGTTCCCAAAATGGACCCTGCCCCACTTTTGACTCATGGAGATATGGGCATGAACATGGCCAATATGGATCATGGTGCCATGGCCGGCATGGATCACTCGAAAATGAGTGGTGGTGGTGACATGGCTGGTATGGATCACTCGAAAATGAGTGGTGGCGGCGGTATGGCGGGTATGGATCATTCGAAAATGGATATGCCAAAAATTGGTTCGGGCAAGGCAGGTTATGGCACCAGCCGCAAACTTACCCATGTCAAATCGGAATTTGGCCCCCATGTTGATATGCGCGCAGCAGACCCACAATTCAGACTGGACGATCCCGGTGTCGGCTTGCGCAACAATGGCCGTCGGGTACTAACCTATGCCGATATTCGCAGTCTCTACAAAACCTATGACCCCAGGGAACCAACGCGGGAAATAGAGTACCACCTCACGGGAAATATGAGTCGCTACATGTGGTCAGTCAATGGCATCAAACTGGATGATGCGGACAAGCTGAAAATGAAATTTGGTGAACGCCTGCGGATAAACCTGGTAAACGACACCATGATGAATCACCCCATCCATTTACATGGTATGTGGAGTGATCTGGAAACCGGCGATGGTAAGCAAATTCCACGTAAACACACTGTGATTGCGCAGCCCGGTGCTCAAATCAGTTATCTCGTCACAGCTGACGCAATGGGTGGATGGGCTTATCACTGCCATCTTTTTTATCATATGGCTGCCGGTATGTTCCGACACGTTGAAGTAAGCTAAAGGAGGCATAAAAATGAATTACAAATCATTAATCGCCTTAATTGGCATACTTTTTTCAAGTCCAGTATTTGCAGCAGGTGGTAGTAACGATCCGCTACTTGGCATGGTCATGATCAATCAACTGGAGACACGTGTTGGTGACGGTGATGACCCGGCAGTACTGGAGGGCGAGGCATGGGTAGGCAAGGACCTGAACAAAATCTGGTTTAAAACAGATGTTGAATATGTCGGCTCTGAAACAGAGGAGCTTGAGGTACAGGCACTTTACAGCCGGGCAATTGCACGCTACTGGGATATACAAGGTGGTTGGCGGCACGATAACAAACCAAAACCTAACAGGGACTGGTTTGCAATCGGTATAAAGGGATTAGCACCGTACTTTTTTGAAATCGATTCTGCCCTGTTCGTTGGTAGTGAAGGACGTACTGCCTTTCGACTTGAGGCTGAATACGAAATGCTGTTCACCCAAAAGTTAATTCTCACGCCCGAGATTTCTCTTAACTTTTATGGTAAAGACGATGAAAAAACAGGTGTAGGATCCGGTTTATCGGATTTACAAACCGGTTTACGTTTACGCTATGAAATTGTCCGTGAATTTGCGCCCTATATTGGTGTTAACTTTAACAGGGTTTATGGCCGAACTGCTTCTTACGTCAAGGACGGAGGCGACGATATTTTCGAAGCGCGATTTGTCGCGGGTATTCGTGCCTGGTTCTAAAATCTGAGAAAACGGCTTCGACGTAATATTTTATTGCATAACGAAAACATTGCGCCGGAGTCGTATTTTTTTATTCTGGTAATATACAAATGTAATTTTTAAAAAACTTTAGTTTTTCATGTTCTGCCTATCTATTGGATACTGATAGGCTCAACCAAAAAAGTTCAGTAAGGAAAATTCAGGCAATACCCGCAGTTGTTTTATTGGCAATCGGCATAAAAGACCATCATAATATAAATATTCTGCTGTATTAATCGATAAAAATAATCAGGCAAGGGAATTGAGTCGGTGTTAATTAACTATTGGGGAGGTAATTGAAGTATGTCACGCACAAAAATTATATTAGGACTGGTTATAAGTGCTATTGTGATCGGATTTTCCTTTATCTGGTTTGGTGTTTTTAATGTAGCCGCAAATGTAGAACATTGGACAATATCAACAAAATTTTTTGAGCTTGTTCGCGTCAGGTCAATAAATGCACGTGCAGGAAACATGACGGTTCCAGATCTCAGCGATAAAGCCAGGATCAAACGCGGTGCCGCCAACTATGCTGCCATGTGCAGTCAGTGTCACCTGGCACCAGGAGCGGATACTTCTGAGCTATATGAAGGCCTCAATCCAAGACCACCGGTATTGTATAAATATGACAAGTTTACCGATAAACCATCTGAAAAATTTTGGGTAATAAAAAATGGCATTAGGATGACTGGCATGCCAGGGTGGGGAAGCAATAATAGCGATGAACAGATATGGGATATGATCGCGCTTATCTCGGCACTAAAGGAAATGACACCAAAACAATATCTGCAACTTGTTGAGAGTGGTGAACATACACATATGAAAGGTGGCCACGATGATGATGCCAAACCTCACGATGACAGCTCATCGATGAAACAAGGTGACCACAACGAAAAATCTGATAGTAAAAAACCTGGCCACACAAAGACGCAAAAAAAACCAGCTCATAAAAATGACGGGTATAAGCATTAGTGAATTTTCACAGGAGGGCGTAAAAATACGATCGCCATTAACCGTCAAACGGTTATGGTGTTTCATTTTTACGCCCGATTGCTGACCATAACGGACAATCTCTCTCCGCCCTGGCTGCACGGGCGAGACAACCAATGATTAATGGTTTATCCCTCGATTCGGCACCTCATTGATTAACACAAAAAGACTTGATCTGGAGTTGACTCCAGCATGTAGGATTGTACCCAGGTAAAATAAATTCGAGTTTTTTTGAACCTGGAGCACACACAAGGCTGTCATAGTGGTTAACGATTACCGGGTTCCCATCAAGGCGCTCGATTTTCTTTTTTTAGATGCTAGCAAAGGGGAACTAACACATGGGCAAAATAATACTGAAAATATTGGGTGGTTTTACAATTTTCCTGCTTGGGGTCGTCATTGTCACCTGGTTTTTCTGGATACCCTCAGCCAGTGGTCCTGGTTACGTTTTTGTTAAAGCATGGGGGTCACCTGGCTCAGCCCAGGGTCAGTTTAACGATCCTAACGGTTTGGCAGTGTACAAGGACGAGGTATTTGTTAGCGACTCACGTAATGGTCGTATCCAGGTCTTTGATTTTGAGGGTAAATTCAAGCGCCAAATTAGCAGCAAGGGTGATGGCCCAGCCCAGCTTGGTCGACCAATGAACCTGACTATTGCCGGCAATGAACTTTATGTAGCCGACTACTGGAACGATCGTATTCAGGTGTTTGGCCTGGATGGCACGTACAAACGCAGTGTTGGCAAAGCAGGAAAAGGACCAGGTGAACTCGGTTCACCAGGTGGCGTGGCGGTGGCCCCTAACGGTGATCTTTTTGTAGCCGATTTTTATGGCCAGCGGGTTCAGCAACTACGTGCCGATGGTAGTTTCATCAGGCAATGGGGCAAAACCGGCCAGATTGGTTTTTTGGCGGGTGAGTTTAACTACCCCACTGATGTGGCCCTGGCAGCCGACGGCACCCTGTTCATGGCTGATGGTTACAACGACCGGATCCAGGTCTTTGGCGCCGACGGTAAATTCCTGCGTAAGTGGGGTGGGCCCTTGGCGATCAATATCTTCGGGCCATTCAATGGCTGGTTTGCCACAGTCACCAGTATCGATATCGACAAACAGGGCAACGTGTTTATTGCCGACTTCTATAACAACCGTATTCAGAAATTTACACCGGACGGCACTTACCTGACGTCAATTGGTGAGCGTGGCAAGGGGCCAGGCCAGTTCGAAAAGGCCATTGCCGTTGCAGTTGCTGATGACGGCACCGTATTTGCTTCCGATTTCAGAAACAATCGTATCCAGAAATGGCGGCCCGAATAGTATAATCAAGAATAATACAATCAAAAAAATACGGCCAGATATAAATGGCACTGACTTAGGCTCAATAAATCTTTTTTGTAGGTTGGACTGAGGAAC
This sequence comes from uncultured Acidiferrobacteraceae bacterium, assembly GCA_913009895.1. Taxonomy (GTDB): domain Bacteria; phylum Pseudomonadota; class Gammaproteobacteria; order Acidiferrobacterales; family SZUA-150; genus SZUA-150. Next base: position 50,123 of record CAJVXY010000004.1, read on the forward strand.
GAAGTCCAACCTACGGGAAACCATGTTTAAACCTGATATCAGGCTTAAGTCAGTGCTATTCGGGTCAGACATAAGTTACCAGGTAAGCATGCAACAGCATTTTATTTGGCAGTTTATCTCTCTGGTATCTTATTCAGCCCTGAGGAACAACTTTATTTGAATTTTTTTACTTTTATCGAAGTCAAACCGGACCCTGGCTATTTTTTGTTTGCCGCCAATCATGGGCTTCAATAATTCTGTCTCGAGAGATTCAGGTGCCTTGATTTCCAATTTACCAGTCTCGGCAGACGCAATGTCGCCGATAGATTCCAGTATGGCCCCATATTTTTTTATATCAGTATTATTGAGATTGAAAACAAGGGCAGGATTTTTTTCATAAACAGCCATTTTTAGTGTAGGTTTACCAACTTTTTTGAGTTCGACAAGTTTAAAACCGGAGCCGGAAAATACCTTTGATACTTTTTCCAGGCTTAGCTCCGATGAACTATGAAAACTAACCAAGCCTGATTTTAAGTCGACATTAACTGTCCGGGCATCAACTTCAGGGAGTTGGCCAATTTTTTTGCTGACACCATACACACAAAATGAACAGGCCATGCCCTGCACTTTTCCCTGGTAGATGATTTCCTTGGCATTGGCGTTAACACTCCAGGTTACCAGCAATAATATTAACAACGATTTTTTCAGCACTTTAAACTCCTTCGGTTTATAAATATTCCTGTGTGGTTTTCGAAACTTACGTCAAATCGAATTTAAAACAAAATGGACGAAAATAATAACAGCAAAATTTAATTTATGCGTTGATACGGACATAATTAATTTTTGATAAAATATAAAAAAGAAACTTGATTTGTATCAATAACATTTTTTCTGTTAAGCGTACCCTGACCCTGTGACAACTTGTCGGGAGAGAGCGTTATGAGCAAGGATATAAACATTGCAGATATTGTGGTTCATCTCCATCCAGAAAATTCCTGTGACGACCGGGAGAAAATAGAACGAGAGCTTCGTGATCATAATGGCGTTATTTCCGTGCACTTCAATGAACGGGATCATCCCCACGCCGTTTTAGTGGCATACAACCCGGAAGCCGTTTCCTCGCAAGAGGTGCTTGCCGAAATCAGGAAATGCGACAATAACGCAATGATGGCGGGTTTTTAGTCCCAGTCATCTCTTTTGGCACTAAACCGCTAACACGGAAAAATCTGTTTTCTGCTGCCGGGCACGGTTGCTATGGCGGCGAGGTTTCGCGCGCACCCGCCCAAGTGATGCCACAGGGCATACAATCGTTCACAACAAATAATTACTTCAGCTACACAATCCGGGACTCCGGATTTTTACTTTCGCTTGTAACAGGCTATAAAGTTCTCTAACACGTTGTTAATACTGAATATAATAAAAAAAATACCCCAACAAAAAACCCCAGATTTTTCTTGACATGGAGTCAGCTCCAGGTTGTAAGCTTGCTGACAGTTGCAATAGTTTTCAATTAAATTGAACCTGGAGTCCACTCCAGACTGTCATAGTTAAGGTAAGTAAAACAACAGGAGATTTGTAAATGTTTTCTAATAAATTAGCCGGCCCCTGGCAAACAAGCTTCTACGGCCTGTTTACAGGCCTGGGTCTGACATTGGCCATAATCAGTGTTCCTGCCTTAGCCCATGATCCGGTGTTTGGGATCGGGCCCCATGTTTTGTTTAAGGATGGTATAGAGGTCGCGGCCGAAATGGAGTCTGAACAGGCCGGCGATGATAAAGAACAAGCCCTGGCCCTGGAACTGACCTACGGGATAACCGGAGACTGGGCAGTGGGCATTGATTTGCCCTATGAATTCAAGCAGGAAGAAAACGAGAGTAGTCGCGGCAATGGCGATGTTGCAATTTTCACCAAGTACCGTTTCTGGCGCAGGGATTCTCTGGGTCTGCAGGAATCGGCCGCGGTTTTTATCAAGGTACTCACCGATACTGCGGTGGAAGACAAAACCCCGGCCATAAACAAAGGCACAACCGATACAATTGTGGGCATGGCTTATGGATACGAAGGTCGCAAATGGTATCGCTGGGCCAGCGCCCGCTATCGTTTTAATGGCGCCAGTGATGTCAGTGGCGTCCGGGTCGACCGTGGCGACATGATCCGGATCGATTTTGTGGGCGGTATTCGGCCAACACCCACAGGTTACCTGGAGCCGGACACGGTCTGGTTACTGGAACTCAATGGTGAATACGGTCAGCGGGCTGAAGTAAACGGCGTTGCGTTGGCCGATACCGGCGGCACCGCATGGTTTCTCTCGCCTGGTATCTTCTGGACCAAGCGCAACTTTGCCATCAAGGCCGGGGTACAGATTCCAATTTATCACAATCTTGCTGGCAACCAGGAAAACTCGGATTACCGTGCCAAACTCGTATTTGAATGGCATTTATAGTCTTTTACCCAACTGTTTTATATTATTTAATTATTAATTTCCAGGAGAAAGCAAGATGAAAAAACAAATTTTGATTGGTCTGTTCAGTTTATTATTTTTACAAAGTGTTTTTGCCGCAGGCACACATTACGAAATGCGTGTTGATGGCCTGGCCTGCCCGTTCTGTGCCTATGGTATTGAGAAAAAACTGAAGGCCGTTGAAGGCACCAGCGATATCAGTGTTGATCTCAATAAGGGACTGGTCAAGGTAAATACTGTTGAAGGCAAGGAATTAACCGAAGAACAAATGAAAAAACTGTTCAACGATGCGGGATTTACTTATCGCAGCATGAAAAAAACACCGCTATAGGTTGATACAAAGATGAAACGGTTGAAATTCCTGGTTACGGCGTTAGTAATTACGGCTTCAGCAAATGTTTGGGCGGGTGGTAAAACTTACACCATCCGTACCAACTCATTTGACTGTGATTACTGTGTTTATGATCTGGAAGAGAAATTTTTAAAAATGAAGGGCGTAAAGGATTTTGAGGTGGATATTGACGGCTTACTGTTTGTCAAAACAGACGGTTCAGTAAACCTGACAGAAGCCTACGTTAAAAAAATGTTACTGGATAACGGGTTTGACTACAAAGGTATGACGGTGAAGACAGAATGAATAATGAAACATTAATTATGTCTACTGATTTGAAACATAAAAGCGTCACGTTTTTTACCCTGTTTTCCACGACCGGTACATTGATATGCTGCGCACTGCCTATAATCTTTGTCACCCTTGGTATGGGCGCCACGGTGGTAGCCATGACCAGCGCGTTTCCCTTTTTGGTCACCCTGACCCATTACAAGATTTGGGTGTTTGTATTTTCCGGTCTCATGTTACTGGTATCCGGCTGGTTAATGTTTCGATCCGGTCGTTCCTGCCCTGCGGATCGTGAATTGGCTCATGCCTGCAATACAGCCCATAAATGGAATAAACGTATTTACTGGAGCTCGGTAGTGATCTGGAGTACCGGTTTCGCTGCAGCGTACTTATTGTTGCCCATTCGTATCTGGCTAGACACGTAATGACATGGTTAAAACTAAATTAAAATATTGGAAATAATAATGAACCATAAACCTGAACATTCTGGAATTAAGTTTAGCGTAACTGGATTGCTGATGGTTGTATTGTTATGGAGTACAACTGGCAACACAGCCCCCATTACTTTTAATACGGCCCTGCCGGTTGCCCAAGGAGAGTTTCTTGTCCGCGAACAATTGATCGTTAACCAATCCGGTGATGATCCCGATGTCGCCAATCGGGACCGTACCGCGACTGCTGCCGTAACGGCTCTGGGTTACGGCATTAGTCGCAAGTGGACGGTGTTTGGCATACTGCCTTATCGTGATATTGACCTGGATCTGGAAATGGCCGGCCAGAAAATTCATCGCAATAATCGCGGTCTTGGCGATGCATCTGTTTTTATGCGTTACACTGCATACCAGGATAATAAACCCGGCCAAACCTTTCGCATCGCCCCGTTTGCAGGCGTCAAAGCACCCACCGGCAAGGACAACACCCGCGACAATCTTGGCACCTTGCCACCACCGGCTCAACTGGGCACAGGTTCATGGGATTACTTCGCTGGTGTCGTGACAACCTGGCAAACCTTACGCTACCAGGTCGATGCCCAGGTTAGTTATCGCATCAACAATGAAGCCAATGATTTTGAGGCAGGTGACATCGCCCGCCTCGATAGTTCATTACAGTATCGACTCTGGCGGACTGCTGCAAAAGGGGGAATTCCCGATTATCTTTTTGGAGTACTGGAGGCAAACCTGATTCATCAGGAAAAAAACCGGGTCAATGGCAACAGTAATCCCAATACTAACGGTACCCGCCTGTTTCTCGGCCCTGGAATTCAATATGTAACAAAACGATGGATTGCCGAAACCGCTATCCAGGTTCCGGTTATGCAAAATCTAAATGGTACGGCACTGGAGAACAAGTATATTGTTCGAGGCGGTGTCCGTTTTAATTTTTAGGACATAACACGATGACTATAAAAGTTGAAGTCTTTACCTCTCCCGGTTGCACCAAGTGCGCTCATGCCCGGGAGGTATTGCATAAAATGGCCAATGAACTGGGCGGCGATCGCATCCAATGGCGCGAAGTCAACATTCTGAAAGAACTGGATTATGTTGTGACTTTAGGCGTGCTATCCACCCCTGCCATTGCCATCAACGACGAACTGGTGTTTACCGGCCTGCCATCAGCAGAAAAACTGCGCACGACCTTGCTAGACCACCTGGACAAAGAGACCTGACCATGATTACCCTGACCCTGCTTAGTGCAGCACTGCTGGGGTTATTGGCTTTTTTTGAACCCTGCACTATCGCCACGCACACCTTGTTTTCGGCCAGGGCCAACCAGTCTGGCAATAAAAAAGCGTGTTGCCAAAGCCTGGTCGCGGTCTGGCTGAGTCGTTGTTTGTTGTTAATTATATTGTTTGTTTCATCCGTGATGTTAACCAGTCCGCCGGTCTGGGGTAACACACTGCCGAGTATTATTTTGTTGGCATTTGCAATTATATATATCGTCTCTCGTTTTATTTATCTTCCCATACCCCATCTTGAGTTTTTTAAATTGTTGCCAGGATCAAAATCACTGCCTCATTCAGTACGACTAGGCCTGACTTTACCGGCTTGCACACTACCACTGATCGCAATTGTGATTGGCATGGTTATCACGCTGGATTCTGTTTTTTATGCTGTTATGGCAGGGCTTTTATTTGCTTCGTTGTTTACCGTGCCCATGGCCATCGCGTCGTTCAGGGGGCTGGGTGACGATGGCCTGGATTTTTTACAGCGATCGGCCAAAGGCAGTCCGTATTTTACCGCGGCGTTGTTAATTGGCCTGGCTTTGTATTTATTAATGCCATCATTCGAAATTAACACTGCGGAATTCAAAGATGTACTACTGCAGGCAAGCTGGGCAGGCATAGGCCTGGCGTTCGTGGCTGGTTTTGTGTTCAGTTTTAATCCAATCTCGTTTGCTTCTATACCGGTTGTGTTGGCTTATGTCGCCAGGGCCAACGATGACAGGGAACATGAACAGCGTCGCGCGTTAATACTAGGCGCCGCCTTTGTATCAGGCATGTTTGTGATCCATATCGCACTCGGCGTGACAGCTGCCCTGGGTGGTGACTGGGTTAAAAATATAATGGGGCGAGAATGGGGTTTATTCCTCGGGCCACTTTTAATTGTAATGGGGCTTGTCTGGGCGGGTTGGTTGAATATTCGCCTGCCCTGGTTTGGTGTAAGGGCCAGCAAGGTAAAGGGTATCTGGGGCGCATTTTTACTGGGATTTCCGTTTTCAGTCGCCCTTTGTCCATTTTGTACACCGGCCCTGTTGGTCGCGTTAACCGCCAGCGCCGCTATTGGTTCGGTCGCTTTTGGTTTCGCGCTCTTGCTTGCATTTTCCCTGGGCCGTAGCATACCCATAATGCTGGGAGTGTGGAGCATGGGCTGGCTGGAATCACTGCGAGGGTTATCGCGTTACCAGAAAAAAATCGAAATTATTGCCGGGCTTGTATTAATCCTGACCGGTCTCCATTTACTCAATGAATACTTTTTTATAATTAAATATTAGATATGGCCATGTATAAAATCGGTGAAGTTACAAAACAGACAAGCCTGACCGCTGATACGCTGCGCTACTATGAAAAGTTTGGCTTACTGCCAGGCATTTCCCGTAATCAATCGGGACTTCGTCTCTATAATGACAAAGACATATCTCGCCTGAAATTCATAAAACGTGCCCAACACATGAATTTTTCCCTGGAAGAAATCAAACAATTAATAACCATGCGCGAGAATCCACTCAAGGCCCGGGACAGTATTCGCCAGTTAACCGCCGACAAACTCCAGGACCTGGAAACCAAGGTAAGCGAGCTCACTCTTTTACGCAATGAACTACAGTTGTTGCTCAGTCTATGCCGCGGTGATGAAAATGGCTGCCCCATCATTGAGGGGCTGGAAGATAATGAACGAACAACCGACCATAAAACGTAAATTAAGTTAGCGTATGTTAGGCTAACGTAAATCGAGTTTCAGCTTTTTTTCTTTCCATATGGCAAAAATTGCCGGAAACACCACTAACACCATTAGTAATGCCGTAGTGATACCGCCGATCATGGGCGCGGCAATACGTTTCATGACATCAGCACCCGCACCGGAACTCCATAATATGGGAATCAAGCCCAACAATAGCGCCATGCCGGTCATGAGCATGGGCCGAATGCGCTGGCCGGCACCATTGACAATCACCTGGCTTAAATCGTATTGCGTATGCAAACCCCCTGCCTCCTGTTTTTGCTGATAACTCATGCCCAGGTACAGCATCATAAGAATACCCATTTCCGCATCGAGACCGGCCAGGGCAATCATGCCCACCCAGACGGCGATACTGAGGTTATAGTCGAGAATGAATAACAACCAGATGGCACCCACTAGCGAAAACGGGATGGCAACCAGAATGATTAATGCTTCGGTTATGGATTTTCGGTTAACGAATAACATAAAAAATACTATGAACAGGGTTAACGGCACCAGGATTTTGAACTTGGCCTTGGCCCGTTCAAAATATTTGAACTGCCCGGCCCAGGCAATGCGATAACCGGCCGGGATGTTGACCTTGTCTTTGACCACCTCACGGGCCAGGTTCACGTAATCAGCAATACCAATATCTTTGACATCAACAAACACAAACGCGACCAATTGGCCGTCTTCATTGCGCAACATGGGCGGTCCGGTTAAAAACTTTATTTCTGCTAGCTGACTGATGGGAATCTGAGCGCCACTGGACGTAGATACCAATACCCGCTTCAGTGCTTGCGGGTTGTCACGATACTCGCGAGCATATCGCAAAGTAATGGCATAACGTTCGCGACCTTCGATGGTTTCCGAAACCTTAAGCCCACCGACAGCGGCCAGCAAGGCATCCTCAACATCTGCAATGGTTAAACCATAACGGGCGATCTTTTCCCTGTTAATATTAAAATCGAGAAAGTAACCGCCAGTCAGGCGTTCGGCGAATGCACTGCGGGTATTGCCCTTGGTACGTTCATCTGCCAGCAAGGCCTTTTCGATATCTACCGCGGTTGCTTCAATGGTCGCCAGGTCTGTACCAAACACCTTAATGCCCAAGGCAGAACGAATACCAGTGGCCAGCATTTCAGTACGTGTCTGGATCGGCATCCACCAGATATTTGGCATGCCCGGATAGCTCAGCTGCTCATCCATTTCGGCAATCAGGTCATCCCATTCCAGGCCTTCACGCCATTGATCTTTTGGTTTTAAAGTAATAACAGTTTCCACCATGGACAAAGGTGCGGGATCAGTGGGGCTGGTAGAGCGGCCAATTTTTCCAAATACAGTTTCCACTTCAGGAAATTTTTTCAATTGCCGATCCATGGATTGCAAAATCTTGCCCGCCTCGGTAATAGACATGCCTGGCAGGGCAGTGGGCATGTACAAAATACTGCCTTCGTTCAGGGGTGGCATAAACTCATTGCCCAACTTGAGAAAAACCGGAATCGTGAGCACCATGGACAGGCCTGCCGCACCAATAACCCAGTACCGGAATTGCACCGCGAAATGGACAACCGGCGTATAAACTTTTACCAGCCATTGGTTAAGCGGGCTTTTATCGCCACGAATTTTTCCCCTGATTAATAACACCGCCAGTGCCGGTGTAAAGGTAATGGCAAGCAAGGCTGAAAAACCCATAGAGTAGGTTTTGGTGAAGGCCAGTGGTTTAAATAAGCGGCCTTCTGTACCTTCCAGGGCAAACACCGGCATGAATGAAACCGTAATAATCAATAACGAGAAAAAAATACTGGGGCCCACTTCCTGCATGGCCAGGATAATGACATCGCGTCGATTTTTATTATAAGTCTCGCTATCCCCGGCCCCACCTCCATCCAGGTTAGCGGCTTCAAGTCGTTTATGAATGTTTTCGATAATCACAATACTGGCATCCACCATGGCGCCAATGGCCACGGCAATACCACCCAGGGACATAATGTTGGCGGTCAGGTGCTGGCCTGCCATGGGAATAAATGACAACAGTATCGCAATAGGGATTGTTAAAATTGCAATCAGCGCGGATCTGAAATGCAATAAAAAAATCATAATCACAAGGGAGACCACAATCATTTCTTCGGTCAGGGTCGCCTTGAGGGTGTCAATGGCATTTTCGATAAGCACAGAGCGATCGTAAGTGGTGATAACTTCAACCCCTTTCGGTAATCCATCACTGGCTTCCTTGATACGTTTTTTGACACGCTCGATCACCGCCAAAGCATCTTCGCCGTAACGCATAATGACAATGCCACCGACGGTTTCACCTTCGCCATTCAGCTCGGCAATGCCGCGCCGCATGGCGGGTCCGAGACTGACCTTGGCCACATCACGGACCGTAATCGGTGTACCGCGCTTGCTGACACCAAGACTGATTGTTTCAATATCTTTCAATGACTTGATATAACCGCGACCACGAATAAAATGTTCGTGACCGGAAATTTCCAATACCCGGCCACCGACATCATTATTTGAACGGCGAATCGCCTGGGCGACTTTTTGCAAGGGAATGCCGGAAGCGGCCAGTTTATTGGGATCGATATTGACCTGGTATTCCTTGACAAATCCGCCCACCGAGGCGACTTCAGCGACCCCTTCCACTGACTCCAGCCAGTAACGCAGGGTAAAATCCTGCAGGCTGCGCAACTCCGCCAGGCTGGTATTGCCGGTTTTATCCACCAGGGCATACTGGAATACCCAGCCAACACCGGTGGCATCCGGCCCCAGGGTAGGTCGAACCCCGTCAGGTAATTTGGCCACGGCGCTGTTGAGATATTCCAGCACCCGTGAACGGGCCCAGTAGATATCGGTGCCATCTTTAAAAATGACATAAACAAAACTCAGGCCCATAAAACTCTGGCCACGAACAAATTCCACGTTGGGCGCGGCCAAAAGTGTTGTGGTTAGGGGATAGGTGATTTGATCTTCCACCAGGTCCGGGCTGCGACCAGGCCATTCGGTATAAATTATTACCTGGACATCAGATAAATCCGGAATGGCATCCAGTGATATGTTTGTCAAAGAACGATAGCCCCAGAATGCCGCAGCCAGAATGATCAGCAGGGTCAATGTCGGGTTAAGTGCGCAGTAACGTATCAGGCGCTCAATCGGGCCGTGCTCTTGATTGTCATTGATATTTACCATTGATCAATCCCCGCTTTCAGTTTGCTCTCTGCGGCAATCAGGAAATTACCCGAGGTCACCACTTTGTCACCGGGTTGCAGACCTTCAAGTACTTCAATGTCATCGGCATTACGGACACCAGTTTTAATTTTGCGCGGTTGCAGCCAACCATCGCCCATATCAAGAAATACCACCCGGCTGTCTCCGGCATACAACACGGCACTTTCAGGAACCACCAGGCGTTTGCCGAGATCTACTTTCAGGTGCAAGTGGGTATACATGTCAGGCTTTAGAGCGCCATCGCGGTTGTCCAACTCAACACGTACTTTGGCTGTACGGGTATCACCCTGCAGGTAGGGATAAATATATTTAACTTTGCCCGACAAACTTTTCCCTGGCTGGTCGGGCAAAACAATTTTTGCTTCCATGCCCACCTTGACCAACGGAATTTCATATTCATAAATCTCACCCTCGACCCAGACGGATGACAGGTCAGCGATACGTAAAAGTTTTTGTCCGGCCTTGACGGCACTACCAGCAACAATGGTTTTTTCAACAACCGTGCCGTTGGTTGGAGAAATAATAGGTAAATATTCAATCGCCGTGCCCCGTTTTTCCAACTGGCGAATTTGTGCTGGCGTGATATCCCACAAGGATAATCGCTGGCGAGACGCCCTTAACAACGAATCATTTTTGTCTTTTCGCCGCCGCAGTGTCTCAAGATACTCCTGCTGTGCCGACAATAGTTCAGGACTGTAAACAGTAAACAGGGGCTGACCTTTTTTCACTGGTGCGCCGACAAAACCCGCATGCAGCTTACCGATCCAGCCGTCAAACTTGAGGGTAATGTCGGTCATGTGGCTTTCGTCAAAGTTTACCCGACCCGCTGCACGAATGACCTGGATCAATTGTTTCTCTTGCGCAATACCGGTAGTCACACCAATCAACTGGCGGCGGCGGGCATCCATACTGATACCACCAGACTTTTGTTCCTTTTTCGTAACTGGCACCAGGTCCATGCCACAAATTGGACACGTGCCCGGTGTGGCAGATTTTACCGAGGGATGCATGGAACAGGTATAGTGAGAGACGCCTGCAGGTGTGGCGCTTGCCACCGTTAGCCCCGGTTCACCTGTTACCATGCCAAATATTAAATCACCGTGACCCAATGTTTCGGTTTCCACATCAACGGCCAACGGCCATTCACCGGCCATGGGAATCAAAAGTTCGCCGTTATAACTACCCGCACCAATTTCGGTAATTGTTGCCGGAATATTCATGGCTTCCATGCTGCCCATGGCAGGCATTTGCGCGACAATGCGAATTGTTGCACCTGTGACCGGCTGACCAGTTTTATCTTGAACTACAATAGTTAGTTTATTCTTACCCACTGTGGGTGTAGTCGGTTCTAACTGAACCTTGATTCGGTATTTTCCGGAAACCTGGAACTGTCCCGAGGCGTTTATTTTATCACTCAAGTCAGGGATTGAACCGGAACTACTTTTATTGTTGGATTCTGCTCGCGGAATGTTGCTATCAGTCGCCGAGCTAAGACGTACCCCGGCACGACTGGTGGTCATTTCAAATTCGAGCCGGGCATTACCTGTCTTGCCGGAATTAATCTCCAGCGATAACGGCCACGCGCCTTTCATGGGTAATTCAAAATCACCGGTATAATCACCACCACCAGCATGGTTCATCACTGCCGGTATCGGCATAGCGGCCATGGAGCCCATGGCCGGCATTTCAGCTACGGCCTTTATTTTGGCATCCGTCACCGGCTGGTTGTCCTTGTCCCGCAATTTTATGGTCAAACTATTATCGCCAACCTTTGGTCGGGCCGGGTTGAGCACAATAACCACCTTAAATGGTCCGGCATAATCGGCAGTACTTTCATCAAAGTCTCCACCATTACCCGATGAGCTGGAGAATATCCAAACCGCGATAATGACCAGCAGAACGATAAATAACGCTACTGAAAAAATAATGACACGATTTTCTGTTATGAATGACTTCATTGTGTTTCACCTTGGGTGTTGTCTCGCAAATTACGGCTAACAGGAATATCAAGATTCAGTAAACCGGGGTCGCCCACATGTCTTGCCAATAAGGCCAGGCGACTATGATAGTCTGCCAGTGCCTGGGCCTGGTTTAATTGCGTCTGTATCAAGTTTTTCTCGACACTGACCAGATCGAGAAAATTGCCTTTACCTGATTGATAATCAGACTTGGCGGCATGGAGATTTTCCTCTGCCAGGGGCAGAAGTTTTTTGCGATAAAGTTTCAACACATGGCGGCTTTCCTGGGCACCGTTATAAGCCCGTTGAACTGCGCCAACGATCTCTGCCTGTTTTTCTATAAGCTGCCATTTTAGTTGCTGATTACGCGCACGTTTTTCATCTACCCTGGCGCTGCGTTTACTAAATGCCAACGGGATGTTGATACCGAGACCAACGGTGTAGCGCTTTTCTTCCTGGGCCCAGAGGCTGTTGTAACCGGCATTGATCCGGAAATCCGGATAATATTCACGCTCGGCCAGTTTTACCTGGGCTTCACTGGCTTTTTCCGTCGTCAGCAGTGCTTTTAATTCTGGATGTTTGGCCAACGCCATTTGGCGCAAGTCATTTACGGCTGGTATTGTGACCGCTTCTGGCATTTTTCCAGGCAGCGGAATTTGACTGTCCGGCGAGCGGTTCAAAAGCGTATTTAGATTTGCCTGAATATTTCGTTTTTTACGCAACAGTACGATGGCCGCATGTTCGAGCATCGCCTGTTCCATTTCAGCGCGCAGGGCATCCTGTTTGCTGGCACGACCGGTACCGTATTTAAGTTCAGCGATTACGCGAAATTCCTGCCACAAATCCTGGTTGACCCGATTTATGCGCAAGGCCTCATGAATGTAATACCAGTCCGCAAAACTTCGGACTGATATTTCAATTAACCGCAATCGTACTACTTCTATATTTTCCTGTTTTGCCTGGGCCTGGAAACGGGCACTGTCTTCTTTCAGGCCCAGCTTGCCTGGCCAGGGTAACTTTTGTGATAGCTGTATATTTTGTCCCAGGTCCTGGTCGTCGAGTCCGAGTGTTTGCGGGGCAAAAGCATAGGACAACATGGGGTCGTCCCATGATGAGACCTGGTCGATTCGATTTTTTGCCACCTGCCACGCTTGCTGCATAGCCGCTAACGACGGGTTACGTTCGAGTACCATCTGAATCAGCTGCTTCAACTCAAGCCGATCGTTTGTTAAAAATAATTTATCCTGGTTGGCCGCCATAACCGGAGTTATAGTTGTCACGAATATCAGCAGCAAACTGGTTAAAAACAGTTTTTTGTAATACAGATTACGATTAAAATTTTTATGAAACACGGTGCACCTCTTAAACAACACATACAAAAATCCATGCCGGGCGAATTCAAGCGAAATCAATCGCCAGCATCATGTGAAAAAAATGAGGTATTAAACGCGGAAGCGCTGGGTAACTAGGTAGGTATGGGTGCCGGTTAAAGGGTTAACACTAAATAGATTTGGAATAACTGAAGACTCAGGACTTATTCGTAACGGTAAAATTATTTTACCAGTGATAATCGCCGGTGGTGGTTGCGGTGCATCCAGCAATAAAACCTGCTTGTGATTAAATGAGTCAGCCCTGGCGACATCCTGGAAACCGACATCAACCGTGGTGCTGACTTCACAACAACCAGTCAACATGCCCTCAGCAGAAGCATCACAGCCACCGCCCATGGAACAACCCTTGTCCATGTCCTTATCGCAACAACAAGTGGATTGCAGGCCACTGTCTGTTAAATCACAGGCGTACAAATTTTGCGCCTGTGTTAGCAGGCTACCAAAAAGGATAATCAACCAGAGGCTTTTGCGCAGGCTGTGTTTTCGAAAATAATTGAGCATATAGGTATTGGTTATTTGTACTTTGTCATTCCCTGATTTTGTAAAATCTTGCTTTGGCAGCGGATTGTACACTGTAATATAAAGAATAAGAGCGTTTTCTATTGGTTAAGTTCCGCGCTAGCCAAATTATTTAACGCCAGATTATTTAATAATTATATGGCCATATATCTTATATATCCCTATATATAGGTCATAACATGCTTGTTTGCTAGTCGCTCTTCAGGTTCTGCCACGCTTCATGAATGATTTTCCAGGCAGATTGCAACACTACGCCGGCAATAATCAACCCTATGACAATATCGGGCCAACCCCTGCCAGTATAGAAAACCAGGCCGGCTGCTATCAGTACACCAACATTGCCAATCATGTCGTTGCGGGAACATATCCAGGTAGCACGCATATTGATATCGCCATCCCGAAATCGCATTAACAAGAAAAAACTGATGGTATTGGCGACCAGGGCAATAACGCCAAAAATTCCCATGATGCCATATTCCGGCAAAGCCTGGGTATACAACTTGATAACCACCTGGATAACAACACCCAGTGTCAGCAATATTTGTAAAATACCGTTTGTCAGCGCCGCGCGACTACGCCAGAGTAGTGGCCGTCCCAGGGCGTAGAGGCCAATGGCATAAACCAGTGCATCGGCAAGCATGTCGAGTGAATCCGCTATCAACGCGGTTGAATCGCTCAACAACCCGGCACTAAACTCGGCAATGAACATGCCGCCATTGATTAATAATACGATAATTAAAACACGACGTTCGCCATGACTGGTCTCTTCATTGACCTCGCAACTACATGATGTCTTATCGGTTTTCATTGCTGGTTATTATTCCTCGTAAACATATTTTTTCAACGAGAATTTTTCATACAATACCGGTATCAAAAACAATGTCAGCAAGGTTGACGAAAACAATCCGCCCACAACCACGGTCGCCAGGGGTCGTTGTACCTCCGAGCCGACACCACTGGCTAACAACATCGGGATCAAACCAAGGGCAGCTATGAATGCGGTCATTAACACCGGGCGCAATCGTGACAAAGCACCATCAAAAATTGCTTCCTGGATCGGCGCACCACCTTCGAAGCGTTGATTAATGGCGTTTACCATGACCACACCATTTAACACGGCGACGCCAAACAAGGCAATAAAGCCGATAGATCCGGGAACAGATAGATACTGTCCCGAGAAAAACAAGGCGGCGATACCGCCAATCAACGCCATGGGTACATTCAGCATTATTAAGAGCGCCTGCCCAACTGAGTTAAATGCAAAATATAACAATAAAAAGATTAAACCAAGAGATAAAGGCACAACAATCATAAGCCTGGCCTGGGCCCGTTGTTGATTTTCAAACTGGCCGCCAAACACGATGCTGTATCCAGATGGTAGTTTAATTTCCTTGCGAATACGTTGATCAATCTCGGCGACCAGTCCACCCATGTCACGTCCTTCCACATTAGTCTGGATGACCACGCGACGCTGTACGTCATCACGACGAATCTGCGGTGGACCGGATTCAATAGCAACTTTCGCCACATCTCCTACACGTACCCATGCGCCATCAGCGGCCTGCAGAATCAAACTACTAATTGCCTCAACACTGTTGCGATGCTCTTCTGCCAGGCGAACATAAATGTTGTAACGCTCATTGCCACGTATAACCTGGCCAGCCTCCTGTCCACCCACCGCATCACTAATCAGGCTCATGACCTGGTCGACGGGTATGCCATAACGGGCCAGTTTGTCCCGATCCGGTCGCACCACCAGTTGCGCCTCACCTTCCGTTTGTTCAAGGGCAACACCCCGGGTACCTTCAACTTTTTTTACCAGGGCCTCGATTTCTTTACCCTTGGTGACCAGTACACCCAGGTCTGCACCAAATAATTTAATCGCCAACTGCGCTTTTACGCCGGACAATAATTCGTCAACCCGGGTCGCAATGGGCTGGGAAAAGTTAAACAACAAGCCCGGTATGACCGACATTTTTTCTTCCATCAATACCTGGATTGACTTGCGATCCGGGGCCGACTGCCATTCATCAACAGGCTTCATGCCAATATAAATTTCTACATTCGAAACGGGTTCCGGGTCACCGCCCACCTCGGCGCGGCCAATACGGCTGGATGCATACAGGACTTCGGGAAAAGTCATGAGCTGTTGTTCCAGTTTTTCGGCAACAACAAGTGCGGTTTTTAAACTGGATGATGGTGCCAGAGTGACACGGACATTAATGGTGCCTTCTTCCAGCTCTGGTACAAACTCTGTCCCTAAAAATGGAACCAGCAGTAGTGATCCGATAAAAAGACCGATTGCCGATTTTACTACCAGACTTTTTTTATCCAGCGCCTGATTAAGTCGAATGCGATAGTGTTTATCAATAGGTTTCAAGACCGGGCTTTCTTTTTCCACCACGCCTTTTTTAAATGCGTAAGTAGCCAGGGCCGGGATCACCATCAAGGCAACAATCAATGATGCAAACATGGCAAGTACAATCGATATCGCCATGGGTTGAAATAATTTACCTTCAACACCTTCCAGTGAAAACAGGGGTGCAAACACAATTATAATAATCAGTACTGCAAAAAATACCGGCCGGCCTACTTCCTTGGCAGACTCCTGGATGCGTAACGTCATGCCGTGGCTATCGTGCTCAGAATCATAAGGATGCTCATCATTTAACGCCTGTACCTGGTGTTCCCTGTGATCTGCATCCGCATGGGTCAGGTGACTGAATATATGTTCCATCATAACCACCGAGCCATCTACCATCATGCCAATGGCAATAGCCAGTCCGCCCAGTGACATCAGGTTTGCAGACACACCCCAGTAAGCCATGGCCATGAGTGCCAGTCCGATCGAAATGGGAATCGATAACAACACCAGTAGTGTCGCGCGGACATTCATCAGGAATAACAACAATACAATAATGATCAAGACAAACGCCTCGAGCAATGCTTTTGTTACGGTGCTCACCGCTTTACTCACCAGGTCTGATTGATCGTAAAACGGATCAATTATCACACCCTCAGGCAAGGCCTGCTGGATAATTGGCAGGCGTGATTTAATGCCGTCAATCGTGGCCTTGGTGTTGGCGCCCATACGTTTCATGACAATACCGACTACCACCTCACCCAGCTGTTGTGGCTGACCCTGCTTATCACGCATGGTCATGGTCACTGCACCCTGGCGAATCTCGGCACCAAAACGAACCTTGGCAACATGGCTAACCTTGACCACGTTGCCATCAACCTGCTTCAAGGGGATATTGCCTAAATCACGCAAACCTTCTTCGCCACTACGTACCCAACCGACGCCCCGGATAATCAATTGTTCGGCACCGCGATCCATATACCAGCCACCGGCATTGCGGTTATTAGCCGCCAGGGCCTCAGCAACATCCTTTGATGTTAAATTGAAACTGAGCAGACGTTGCGGATCCAGTTGCACCTGGTATTGCCGCACCTCACCACCAAACGATAATACCTCGGTGACACCATCAACGGGCATGAGCAATAACTTTACGACCCAGTCATTGAGACTGCGCAGGGTCAAGGCATCATACTGCCCCTTCTTCTCGGAACGAATCATGTATTGAAACACCTGGCCAAGCCCTGAGGTATTGGGCCCCATGGCAGGCACACCAACACCATCAGGTATCTCTTCTTTCGCGGCTTGTAAACGTTCAAATACCAGTTGCCGGGCAAAATAAATATCCGTGCCTTCTTTAAACACCACGGTGACACCAGACAATCCGGTTTTTGAAATAGAACGTACTTCCTCCACATCCGGCAGGCTGTACATCACCGCTTCAATAGGAAAGGTAATTAATTGCTCTACTTCTTCTGCGGCCAGGCCCGGCGCCTCGGTATTGACCGTTACCTGGACATTGGTCACATCCGGAAAGGCATCGAGATTAAGTTTGGGCAAAATCAAAAACGCTGCAAACAAGATCGCGATTAACGAGAGCACCACGAGCAGGCGACTGCCGACAGCAATATCAATCAATTTATTTAACATTGTGCGTGGCCCCTAATGATTATGAATTTCAAAGCCGCCCTTGGCCAGTTCGGACTGGACAAAAAACGCACCTTGCGTAACAACGCGTGTCCCCGGCTGGATAGCATTCTTACCAAGGCCCTCAATGACAGCTTTGCCATCGCTGATGTTTTTTACAGCTACCTCAACGGCCTTGAACTCCCCGGCTTCGTCCTGCTCAACCATTACTTGCCAGTCGCCATCAGCACTGCGCAGGACAGCGGCTTCCGGAACTTGCAAAGCCTTCTTTTTGTCGCGCGTTGTAATCAGGGTTGTCACGAACATGCCGGCATGCAGGCGATCATTATCATTAGCCACTTCAAGGCGCACTGCCGAGGTGCGGGTGGTTTGATCAAGGGTATGATGAAGCTGGATGACTTTTGCGGGCAAACGTTGATTTTCAAGCAAGATCTCGGCCGTATTACCCACATCAATTAGTCCAACAAGACCTGGTGTCATACGAGCCTGAACCCACATGGTGGACTCATCGGCGATCACCATTAGCTCATAACCGGCCTCAACACGCTCACCAACAATAAATTTATCGTGTAACACACGGCCTGCTTGTTGCGCCGCCAGTGTAAACGAACCATCGGCACTACGTTTTTGTGTCAGCAACGCCTTAATATCTGCCTCATTCATACCATAGGCCCTGGTTTTGGCATAACTTTTTTCGTAGCTCACTTTGGCGGTGATATAGCGACGGCCCGAGATGACCTCCCGACCCAGTTTTTTCACCCGTTTCCATTCTTTATCAGCTAGTAGCAATTGGCCCTGGGCCTCGGCCATTTCAACACTGGATAATGTCACTAAATCCTGGCCTTTTTTGACCTCTTCACCGAGACGGGCATGGCGTTTTATTACCTGGGCATTAATGCGGGGCGATACCTTGATAGTACGATAACTATTAAGCTTGACCTCTCCCGGGGCACGTATGGTCGTGGATACCTTGGTCAAAGTGATCGGTTCAACAAAAATACCCGCTGCCAGCATTTGTTCTGGCTTGAGGTGAACAGACCTTCCCTCCTCCTCGTGACCACCTTTTTCAGTGTCTTCGTGATCACCGCGCTCGGTATGTTTTTTGGTTGCAGCCTGGTCACTCGTGGAGGATTCTTTTGGTTCAGGTTTTTCCTCGCTACAGGCAGCCAAAATGAAAAAAGAAAATATTGTAATAAGTATTAAAATTTTTCGTAACATTTTATTGTGTCCTTGTATCTTTAAGTTGCAACCATGACTCGATTTGAGCAGTTGTCTCTAACCAGGTTAGCCAACTGACCCAGAGTGTTGAATTCAGCTCAATACCGGCTGATTGGGTGTCCAGGTTTTGTTTTATCTGGACAAGATAATCCGTTGTACTTATATCACCGGCTTGCCATAAACGTTTGAGGATTCTTAATTGCCGGTTTACGCTAACCTGGCCGCTTGCTTGCCATTGGCGCCAGGCACTGAAGGTCAACTGGTAATGTCGGGTTAACGATTTAATGTCACGTCTTATATCAAGAAAGGCTTGTTGCGCGAGTTGTTCTGCCTGCAAATATTCTTCCCTGGCCGCTACAATTTCAGCGCGAAAAGGGTTTCTAACATTTAGCGGGATTGTCAAAGTCAAGCCGGCCAGGGTTTCTTCATCTTCCTTACCGCCGCGTAATGCGATGGTTGGATCGGGAAGACTTTCACCCTGACGTAAGTCGATGACGTATTTGCTCGCATCCACATTGGCACGCAGCATACGCATCTGGGGAAGTCTCATCAAAAAAGCGTCAAGGTCGGTCGGGATTTTTATATTTTTAAAATCGAAAAACAGGTCAGGAAGCGAAGAACTGCTTGATCCTGTACCAATACTATACAAGGCATAAAAACTTTGTTCGGCACGGACCTGATCAGAAAGGATTTGTGCATTCTTGAATACCGCCTCACTGTAAGCCAGCTGCGCCAGGTCCAGCTCAACTTGACTCAAGTCGCCGACAGCATATCTTTTTTGGGAAATATCATAAAAATCCTTCATTATCTTCAGGCGCTGGTTCGACAGTTCTCCCAACCTTGTCTTGATTTGGTAATTGTTGAGCGTGATAAATAAGTCCTGGATCAGTTGCTGTCGTTCTCGCTGAAATTTTGCCTCGGCCGCATCAAGACGATACCTGGTAATTTGTGTTTTTGCCCCACGCTGATCGCCCCAGTCTATGGTTTGGCTCAAGCCAATCGTTGCTGTTTGTATGTCAGTTTTTTCAGCATCAAGCTCCAGCTCAGGGTTATAGATTGCATTATCCGCTGCATCGTACAGTGCCCTGGCAACACCCAGTTCTGCCTGGGCGGCAACGTAACGGGGATGGCCGGGTATTACTTGTTCAATGAATTGGCGCAACTCGCCAGGAGCAGATTGAATATTGCCAGTATTTTCGGCTTGGACAACATTAACAGGCAGGAACACAAACATGGCAGTAAACCATGCCAGGATACCAATGGTAGTTCGTTTAGTGATCAGAAACATTTTACTAAAACCTTTGTAGATAATTTTTTTAGTAACTAGTCCAAAAAAAATTATTTAAAAAAAATACATAATCTGGAAAATAATCACCGGTCAGGTGGTTATCACTGAAAGTTTTATTGTGAAAGCTGGAACTAGTGCTGAAACCAGCACTGGAAACTAATTCAGGGGTGGCGCACGAAGGGGGGGAGATAATCGATAGAATATTTGTTTATAAAAATCTGTGGCCTGGTTTGGTCGCGAATTTCTTTTAATATTAATAAAAGAAAATAATGTCAGAAATGAAACCAGGATTAACAGCGGCGCAATATCCGGCTTATTAATTTCGCCATCCCATTTGTTCAATAGGCCAGTAGGGGCAGCGTCAATAATAGTCGTGCCGTTTTTGTGATGTGATTGCGCCAGCTTGTCTGAAGATAAATGTAAATCCGTGGCATGGCCATGGGCTGCTGATTTATCACCGATAAAATGATGTAAATGATAGTGGGCAGGCAATACCGTAACCAATAGAATAGCTGCAACTAACAGCCAACTAATTGATTTATAACTATTTACTTGTTTGCGCCAGGCACTCATCCGTTTAGTCTAGCACCTGTCCTGCATACTGACAATTCACCGTAAGTACAACCTGTACGCCAGGATGTAAATTTCCCTACCTGTGATTGGCAACATTAGCCATAACGTGTTGCAACCCAGGCATGGCGCCCACGCGCAAAAAATTTTATTCTGGACCCTGTTACTGATAACCATCACAAGTCAACCGCGGCTGGTTTATTTAGTTTCCTGTAATTGATAACTGTCAAATCAATTTAGAAAATTGAAGCGGTAAGTAAGGCAGGTTTATGTCAGCGCTTACAGTCCGGATTTATGCTGGAGTAGTGTTTTAATTTTCAGGTCGGCCGCCCGTCTCCATAAAGCACGTTGTTATAAAATTGCCATCAACCTAAACCGGCATTACAACATGCCTTACAGGGCAAGTAATCGATTGCATCAACCCCGTCGTCGTTATAACGACGCATCACACGGTTTTATATATCACTTACTTGACGAAATGCTTGTGAGTGAATTTCGCTTCAACGACACCCTTTATACCTGGGCGACGTATCTGTATTACTATGTGATATATATCTTTATCGGGCATATCGAAGTAATTGCCGTAAGTGATCGTGCCGGCAATTTTCATGGGATCAAGCTTTTTTACCTTGGCCCCCAATCCGAACTCCATAACGCTGGCCTTAACCTTGGCATTTTCGATTCGTTTACCAGTAGCATTATCAAATAAAGCCACGACCACATGATCACGGTGCTCCTTCTTCAGTGCCCTTTTATGTTTCTTGGTCTCTTTGTGCGTCTTGTGGTTACCCTTGATAACCTCGGCCGGCATCACACCCAGGTAAACCGCGATACCACTGACCACCTGGAAATTCTCAGGGGCGTCTGAGGCTGTGGCTATGGGGGTAAAAATGGCCACACTGATCAGCACGAGTGCGGCTTGCCAGAACGTTTTTACAATGTGTGTGTACATAACATGCCCTCCTTTTTCAGCTAAAATCATCGCGAAATCGTAATGATAATCGTCTGCACTTATGGCAATTTAGTTAACATCGCCCTCCATTCGTTAGTTACATTGTACTCGTTCTGGCAAGTCGTGCACAGCTCATCTGAGCCTGGAACGGGAACAAAGCTGCGGGTGCAGCCCGTGCACTTATGTAAATTGCGATGCATCACAGGATGTGCTGATGTGGATAATACTTCCGGGCCTGCGACAGAGGCATTTGAAATGGCGTTTTCGGGACAGAGGTTTTCGCACAGGCCGCAGTCCGTGCATAAACGTAACTGAAATAAAATGGAAATTTTCGACTTGGTCTCCTCCGCCACCAGCGCCCCCGTGGGGCAGAGTTGGGCACAAGTGAGACAGACACTACATGCATCACTGAACGTTCGTGCTCGCCAGGGCAAATGGTGGTCTTGCCAGGGAAGTAACTCGGCTCGCTCTGCTAACAACTCCTGATATACGGACGGACGACAGGTGCTTCCATCATTAGACAAAAGGGGCCAACGTGATGCTGCCTGATCTCGTTCGGGTGCAAACTCATCAGGCCACTTCGAAACACCGTGGCCAGACTTCGCATTGGCTAAACGCAGGAAATTACGACGGCCGAGATCAACCTGCTCCTCACTCAACTGCACGGCCGTTTCGGTCTGTATACCCTGCTCCACTGTGAGGTGTACAGGGAGGCCCGTGAACCATTTTTTTAGCTCGGCGTGCATCTGCTCGACGGTAGCGCGGGCATCACCTCGATCACAATCTGAACATTGATCAGCGCCATGTAACACCACGGTTTGTGCACCGTCTGCTGCTGCCGCTGCCAGCAAGCGGGCATCCAGAACCTGGAGACAGGGCACAATGTTGTCAGCATCGGGATGGTCACTGCGACTACAGTGAATGTGTACCTCGGCCGAATCTGCTACGGTTTCCAGAAATCGCTGCGGATCGAATCCGCTTAATAATAAAGCGCCTGATGGACAAATCGGCAAACAAGCACCGCATGCGGTGCATCGTCCCGCGTCCAGGCGGACTTCGTCTGCGGTCAGTACCAGCGCCTTTACCGGACAACTGTCGGCACACCGCGTGCAGCTGACGTGTCGCCCCCTGAGGTTCAGGCACTGTGCCTGATCAATCCCGAGCGCAATAATTTCACTGGTGCCTTTATTAACTGTGTCGCCCCGGGGGGACAAAATGCTGTGCTCGTTCACGATTATGCCCTTGGCACCTTGAAGTCTTCGTCCCACAGACGTGTCTTTGCCAGCTCGTAACGACTTCGTTTCGCAACCTCATCCCCAAGCTCATACCATAGCGCGCCCCAGTCCTGGTCGACACAATCCGGTTGCTGAAACATTGGCGCTGCTGCGCCAAGCTCACGACAGTTTATCTGTTGTAGTTGCCACTCATCCGGTGAACTCTTGCTAACCGGCGCAAACTCACTGGCTAGCGCCGACCTGGCCAGGCTCAACAATAGCCCAGGCTCGCTGGACCCGGGTGCAGCAAACTTCATCACGACATAAAACCCGAACTGCTTGCTGATGCCGAAAGGAATAAAACCGAATAGCGGTCTCGGCACCCGTACCCGCAGACCTTCCACGTTAATAAATACGTCATAGATAAGCAGGTCACCGTCTGCAGAAGTCCGGAGCTGCTCGAGAGAGCCACTCCCCGACAAATCATCCTGAATTTTTTCGCTCACTTAAGCCCCGCAAGGTAGTCGGAGATCAGTCGCAAATCTTTGTCACTAAGCCCCTTTGCCACGTCGCGCATAATAGAGTGCTCTTCGCGGTTTGCAGTCTTGAAGGCAAGCATTTGTGCAACTGCGTAATCGGAGTACTGGCCCGCCAACGCTGGAAAAATACCCTGGCCAAGTCCGGTCAAACCATGACAACGCGCGCAGCTTTGCTTGTATAGTGCCTCGCCGATTTCCAGGTTCGCACGTAGTTGAAGCGATAACACTTTGGGCCAGAACCGGGTGGGACGCATCTTCTGTTTACTGTAGTGGGCTGCCAGGTCCGCTATGTCCTGTTCGCTCAGCGTCGCCGCAAGACCTTGCATAGTGCTGTTTTTCCGCCTGCCCGCCTTGAATGCCCGCAGCTGCTGGGAGAGATAGTTGGCATTCAATCCTGCGATACTGGGGAACACGGATTGTGCGCTATTGCCATCGGCACCGTGGCAACCGGTACAGGTCGCGGATTTTTGTTTCCCCGCTTCGATACTAGCTTGCACTGCCCCATTAGACTGACCGCCCCAGGGGACCGGAAAGGAGAGGTTGTGTGTCAGGTTCTGATGGCATTGTATACAGGTGACATTTTGTTCTTTTGCTTGTTGGTGCGGCAAAAGCCCGGGCAGGTATTCACCGAGCGTGCCCTTGAACAGGGACAGGTTATCAGGCCGATGGCATTCCCGGCAGCGGGCACTGTCCGTCTCGATAAATCGCGCGCGCGCTTTTGGGGCAAGACGCAGCCCCAGCTCGGTGTTGTAAAGATCCCGGTCACGCAGCGCTAGTTGCACCATTTGGGTCCAGACCTCATCACCCCGATACATGTGCGTGAACCATTGGAATACAGAGTGTGATTTGTCGTGGCAGTTGGTACATCCGGGACGTAACTCGTTTTTACTGCCGCCCATGGCTGAAAGCTGGTATTCCTCGTACTGAACCGGGTGGCACTCGGCGCAGCCGATGGTCACGCCCGAGGAGGGAGAATGCTGATTACCCTTGGGATTAAAGGCATAAGCGGCCTCGTTATACCAGGTCTCGTGGCAGGCGCTACAGGTTCCCGGGGTCTGGAACACCGACTTAACACCGTAAACGGGCAAGACGCCAACCTTGCCGACAATGAAAATCAGGATCAGGCCCGCTACCCCGAGTGCCGCAGCGACGATAATCTTTCTTTTCTTCGTCATACGGTTAAACGATCTGTGGATCGGCGCCATTATGTTGCGCGCCGTGGTGACCATGATTTTCCATATTCTCGTCATTGGGTTAAGCCTTTTTCGATGTCGCAGCGGCACGTTTAAATTTAAGCAGTATCGATGTGTCGACCTTAACCGTGCCATAGGCGTCGCCGGCTTGCGCCTTCTTCACCTTTACCGGAGTGGCAGTGGCAGGTCCGCCACCTTTTTTATCAAACACCGGAACAATCAGATCCATGGGGTGAACTCCAAAGTCTGACCACCACAGGTTATGAACAATGTCGTGGTCCAGATTGACGTGGGTATTCTCTGGCTTCGAATCTAACTTGCCACTGGCCACACTGCCAATGCTCCAATGGCCCCCGTCACGATGCATGGCGACTACCTCCGGTCGGATGGACTGGGTGACATGGGCGCGGGTCACCAGGTAACCTGCCTGCGAGGTCACCCGCACCAGGTCGCCATCGCGAATACCCAGGTCTGCCGCAGTTCCCGTGTTGATCTGCAAATTATTGGCCAAAGTCATCTCCGCCATCACCTTGTTATTAGCCGAGGCGTCACCGGCATGGTAGTCAGAAGCATGCACCAGCAAGGTAAGCTCGTCGTTACTGGTGGCGACATTCGTAGCCGCTTGCCAGTGCGGAAAAGGATCAAGGTTCAGCCTGACTGGCAGACCATATTTAGGTAACACCTCCTCGCCCTGCTCGTCGACAATACGACGCACCACCGGATCCAGGTAACCATAAATCGGCCACACACCACTGTGCCTGGCAACCAGGTCCCAGCCGCCATTTTTTTTCAGACCGGCAACGCCATTAAGCTGTTCTCCCAGCCATTCCCTGGTATTGCTAAATCGCCAGTAGCGCGCTTGCTTGTTATCCCCGGTTGCACGAATGATGTCCCGCAAGATTTCACGTAATTCCCTGACCTGGGCCGGGGGCGCAACCGCTTGTTGCCTGAGACCTACCCAGGGTAGCAGGCTTCCCTCTCCCTGCACCGGTTCGTTACGCTCCAACCAGTGGCTCTCTGGAAGAATGATATCTGCCAGTTCCCAGGTTTCGTTCCTGAAAGTACCAATACCAACAAATAAACCTACCCGGTTTTGATCGGACAGAGTGTCGCGCCAAAGCGCTGCAGACGGCATGTTAAATGCCGGATTGGTGTTGTATCCAAAAAGTACATTAACGGGATATTGTTTCCCGGCTTGAAACGGGAATTGGTAAGGTTTGCTCGCTGGATTCTTGCCCCGGGGAATCGGCGGTGCCGGCGCAATTCCACCCAGTTCCAGGCGCCGTGGTAAACAATTGCCGCCTCTTATCTCCAGCGCGCCGATTACCAGGGGCAACAACATCAAGGCCCGCTCGGTATCGTAACCGTTGGTATGTCCACTCGTGCCGGCCCCGGTCAGGATACAGCCTCGTTCGCTCTCGGCAAACTCCCGGGCAATACGACGAATAGTTAACGCCGGTACACCACTGATCTCCGCGGCATACTCGAGTGTATAGGGTTTCAACTCCTGGCCCAGACGAACAGCATTAAGGTTGCTAAGACGTTTGATGGCAGCTTTATCCGCCCAGCCATTCTCCAGCAGGTAACGGGTCATCGCCAACGCTATCACCCCGTCCGTCCCAGGGCGTACCTGCACCCATTGGTCTGAAAGGCCGGCGGTTTTTGAGCAGCGCGGATCAAAGGTAACAATTCGGGCACGACGGAAAATTCTGCCATCGAGGGCCTCAGCCGCGTAGTACGGGTGGCTAACAAAAAAATTGGTGCCAAAATTGAGAATGTAATGGCTATGGGCCAAATCGGGAATCGAATCCTTCTCCCCCCAAACCGCTTGCAACGCTGCCTGTCGATTGGTGGTATCACCCAGTTCGATCACAGTATTTGAACCAATAGTATGCAAAAAGCGATCCCAGGCCCCGGCACTGGTATCTTTACCGCGCAACAATGCAACGGCTTCCGGCGAACTGTTTTTAACGGCAAGACCAATCTCCTCAAGTGCCTGTTGCCAGGAAATCGGCTGCCAATTTCCTGAACCCCGGGCGCCCACACGTTTGAGTGGTTGTGTTAAGCGATCACCGTCAGACAATTGTAGCCAGGATGAGGAATCAGCAGCACTTACCCGCCCCCGGCTGCGATTAGATTCGGTCACGCCAGAAATTTCGACCACTTGCCTGCCCGGTTTACCAGTCAGCAGGTTCACGGTAGTGGGGTCATCCTCTACCCAAACCTCCACCGGGTTGTCGTGCATTGGCAAGGGAGAGCAAGAAAACACGCGCGCCCGTGGCTGGCGTTTAATGAAATTGTAGGACTGGTCACCAAGAGCGACCTCCATAGCGGCGGCCTTCCTCCTGTACCCGAACGCGCTGGCAACGGCCAAACACACTTGTAAAAATCCACGTCGGCTAATTCTCATATTTCTCGCCCCTTAAAAATGGCCCTGGTAATATTGTGATGCCATCACCCACCAGATGCGCATGCCATAAACACCGGTGGCCGTCATAAAGGCAGCTACCAGTACGCCGTTAAGCGACCGTCTGGTCCTGGGAATAACCAGAATAATCAACGGCAAGAGCAGGCCCCATACAATTTCAAGGTATAAGTACGGCCAGCGGAATACACCCAAAAGCACCTCGTAAAGGATGGTGCGCTCTTCACCTGTCCCGTATGTCATCTGCAAGAACTCATTTCCCAGCAAAAAAAGATCGAAGACAATGCCATAAAGCATAAGACGCGCCATGTCTGCCATCAGCTCGGGAGACACCCTGGCTGTTACTGTCACCAGAAAATTGCGTAACCACAGACAGAGAATGAGCAATCCGATGCCCGAGACATAGGCACCGGTCAGGAACAGGAGCGGTGCCACCGAGGTATGATTGGGTAAGCGCGCAGGGTTCAGCTGCATAACTACTCCCGTGTACCAGTGGGTAGACAGCGCCAGCACGATTGCCAGGATCCCCAGTCTTCGCGCCCAAAGTTGGTTCTCTTTGTGGACAAAAAAGCTGTAGAACCCCATGGCAATTGGGTAAGTCAGGATGAGAAACGAACCCCATACCATGGGTGCCGACCAGTGGGCAAAGATAAAGAGGTGAAAGAAGCGATAGGGCTTGCCCGCATCAATGATCAGTAATACCGGCACAATCAATAGCGCCACGATGGCAGTATTTGAAGCGAAAAGGGCAAGGGGTTTGTATTTTTTAACACCGAACACCCAGCCCAGCGTGCTGATCACGAATGAACCGGCTGAGGCACCCACCAGCCAGAAGTACAGGGCAATGGGAAATCCCCAGTACGCATTTTGGAAGGCATTAGCGATAACCTGGCCTTCCATCAATATAAACCTCTAAAGAACTTTTTCGGCGCTTCCGCAAAAAAGGTCCCGAAATTGTGCAGTCCCTGGCGCACCAGACCAAAAAATCCCATATCGGACTCATCGATGTTACCGGCCATCTCGCCGCCGACCTCACTGTTGCGTTTAAAGGTAGCGTAACGCTCACGAAGTTGGGCACTACGATTAAGGAAGGCGAATTCCGGATCGGCAATAGACTCGTTCAAACCTATGTAGTAAACCTGTGGCGCAGTACCCAGCTCCGGTCGCAGGGTAAATACCTTGTTATCCCTGACCGTGCGCGCCACCTCGCTTTCGGGGTCGTTGATGTCACCGAATATGAGGGCACCGCCGGTGCAGGAGGTCACGCAGAGGGGAGCCAGTCCGCGAGTCACACGCACCACGCAGAAATCACACTTGTCAGCGACATTGCGGGGGTTACGTTTGTCCCGTCGGTGATCGGGTAGCAGGTGCCTGGCGTTATACGGGCAAGCCACCATACAGGCGCGACAACCGATACAACGGTTGTAGCGCTGCAGGACAAAACCGTCGGGATGTTTGAAAGTTGCCTGGGTCGGGCAAACCGGTATACAAGGTGGGTCGTCACATTGATTGCACAATCGTGGCAATACATAACGCTTGGTATCCGGGTATTTTCCAACTTCTGTTTCCATTACCCAGATGCGCCATTCTCCCAACGGTACATCAAAGTGGGTCTTGCAGGCAGCGGTACAAGCATTACAACCGGTGCAACGCCGCAGATCTATGGCCATCGCGTAACGCTTGCGACCCGGCCTCCCTTTGCCGGATGACACGCCACCCATTCCATAAAGCCGATCAGCCAATGTAACCTCCAGTCCTCACAAGAAAAACCAGTATTACCTTCTGGACGCCCTCAACCCTGACACGAAGAAAACGTGCTAATAATGATGGCAAGAATAAAACTCCCCACACAAACGCCAGGATAAGTTGCACTGATGTGTGCTAACTATAACCGCGCGCGCCCATCCCTGTTGTTTATAAAACTACGCGGATTCACCTCTCTTGTTGTTCCAGTGAAACAATATGCACCCGCGACTCAGCTTATGCAACCAACAAATCTGGTACATACCAATCTATATAGGGTAGCAGTAGCGTGTAATGTTGCGTCGATCGTATGAACCCGCACTGCAGACAGACATTCGCTGTTCTCTATAAAAAAACAGGCTTATTGTTATGGCCCCTTAGCGCAACAATTTTATAACCGGTCCAGTATCCGGTCGTTTACCACACCAGATATAAAACGACTCGGCGGCCTGCTCAACCAGCATGCCCAGGCCATCGACCTGTTTGGTTGCGCCGTGATATTTTGCCCATACCATAAAAGCTGTCGGTTTAGCGCTATACATCAGGTCATAGGCAAGGGCGTTTGTTGTAAAAATTGTTCCAGGGAGTGGCGGTACTTCGCCTTTGAGGCTGGCGGCAGTGCCATTAATTACCAGGTCGAAATGCTGGTCGGCCAAACCATCAAAACCGGTTGCTTTTATATTTCCCTTACTACTAAATATTTCTACCAATGCTTCTGCCTTGCTCACAGTACGATTAGCGAGCACTAATAACTGTGGCTGACAATCCAGTAAGGGTGCCAATACACCACGTACCGCACCACCCGCCCCCAGCACCAATACTTTTTTATTTTTAATATCGAACTGACAATTATTTACAATATCCGTGACCAGGCCAAACCCATCAGTATTGTCACCAAAAATTTTCAACTCGTCGTGACTGCCAATGCTATCAGTTGCAAATTTTAAAGTATTGACCGCACCAGCCAGTTCCGCGCGCTCACTACGGGTATCGGCAAGTAACCAGGCCTCCAGTTTGTAAGGCACGGTAATATTCAATCCCTTACCGCCAGCCCGGGCAAAATCATTCACTGCGTTTTCAAATTCACCACTGGCCACATCCACCGCATCATATTGAATGTCCAGTCCAAACTGTTTGGCGAACTGTTGGTGAATAACTGGCGATTTGCTATGGCCGATGGGGTGACCAAAAACGGCAAATTTTTCTGATTTTTTTGTGGTGGCCATCATTAATTAAATACTACCAAGTAATCAAGAAACAGGCCGACAAATATAACCAGGCCAAAACGGTTGTTGTCGAGAAAGGCCCGGAAACATTTAACCTTGTCACGGTCGCGAATGAGTAACTGCTGATAGGTGGCCAACCCGGCAGCAATCACCAGACCTGTTCGAAACCACCAACCCAGGCCAACCAACTCACCTACCCAGTATAACAAGAGCAAGGTAATAACATGGCTGATAGCAATCATGAGTCGATCGTAACGTCCAAATAATATGGCCGTGGATTTGACGCCAATTTTTATATCATCATCACGATCAACCATGGCATAGGCAGTATCGTATGCCACCGCCCAAAAAATATTTGCAGTAAACAATATCCAGGCCACGGCTGGCACACTGCCGGTTTCGGCGGCAAAGGCCATGGGAATGGCCCAGCCAAATGTGATACCTAAATAAAATTGTGGCAAGTGGGTGTAACGTTTCATAAAAGGATAACTGACCGCCAGTGCTGCACCGACAAAAGATAAAGCGATGGTTAACCAGTTCAGTAACAACACCAGTCCGAATGCAGCTAACGCTAACGCGACAAACAAAACCAGCGCCTCTTTCTCGCTCACGCGACCAGCTGCCAGCGGTCGCCCTGAGGTGCGTTTTACGCGAGCATCAATAAACCTGTCCGCATAGTCATTAATTACGCAGCCCGCAGATCGCATCAGGATGGTGCCAAGTACAAATACGATGAGCACGAGTCCGGCGGGTTTACCTGCCCCGGCTATCCACAAGGCCCACAGGGTCGGCCACAATAACAATAAAATACCGATGGGCCGGTTAAGGCGCGTTAGTTGTATGTATTCGTAAAGGCGTTGTTTAATGTCCATCATACTCAGGAAAAATCATATCTTTTTACCAGTAATCACAGAGATAATATCACACAGTATTATAGTCGCCGGCCCGCCTGAGCCACCGTTTTAACAATGGCTGGATGGTGGCCGGGAAATCTTCCTGGATAACCCGGGCCGTCTGCTGCACCTGGGGCAACAATAACTGGTCACGCATTAAATCGGCAATCCGGAAACGTGGCAGACCGGTTTGGCGGGTACCAAACATTTCTCCGGGCCCGCGTATTTCCAGGTCTCTACGGGCGATTTCAAAACCGTCGTTGGTTTCGCGCATGGTATTAAGACGTTCCTTGGCTATTTCGGACAAGGGTGCCTTGTATAACAACACGCAGGTCGACTCATCGCTACCGCGACCAACCCGGCCCCGCAGTTGATGTAGTTGTGAGAGCCCCAAACGCTCGGAATGCTCAATAATCATCATACTGGCATTGGGTACATCAACCCCGACTTCGACAACGGTGGTGGCAACCAGTAAATCGGTTTCATGATTATTAAAACTGCGCATAATGGATTCTTTCTTGTCACCAGCCAGCCGTCCATGGACCATGGCGATACGCAAATCCGGCAAGGCTTCCTTTAAAGCGGACTCGGTGTCTGTTGCAGTTTGTAACTGCAGGGCTTCCGACTCTTCAATCAGGGGACAAACCCAGTAGGCCTGCCGGCCCGACTTACATGCCAACTCGATATTTTTAACAATCTCTCCCCGGCGTGTCGATGAAATGACAGCAGTTTTAACCGGCTTCCTGCCTGGTGGTAATTCATCAATTACGGAAACATCAAGATCTGCGTAAAGGGTTTGTGCCAGTGTCCGGGGTATCGGTGTGGCAGTCATAATCAGTTGGTGTGGCAAAAAATTATTTTCTTCCCCTTTCTCCAACAAGGCCAGACGTTGATGGACACCAAAACGATGTTGTTCATCAACAACCACCAGGCCCAGGTTTTTATAAATCACGCCAGACTGGAACAGGGCGTGGGTGCCGATAATTATATTTGCTTTACCTGACTCGATATCCTGCAAAGCAGCCCTTCTTTCGCCGGTATTTAATCGGCCTTGCAGGGTGATACAGTTAATGCCCAAAGGCCTCATCCAGTCGCTGAAATTTTTATAATGCTGCTCACACAATAATTCAGTGGGTGCCATGATCACTGCCTGGTAACCACTTTCGACTAAATTCAATGCTGCAGCTGCGGCAATGATCGTTTTGCCACAACCCACATCACCTTGCACCAGGCGCTGCATGGGATGGGGACGACGGAGATCATTTTCTATTTCGTTAATCACTTTTGATTGGGCCTTGGTAAGTGAAAACCCAAGCTTGTTTAAATATTGTTTTACCAGGCCGCCTGTGCCGGATATTGCAGGCGCATCTTTTAGTTTTTTCTTTTGTAATAATGCCTTAAGACTAAGTTGGTGGGCCAATAATTCCTCAAATGATAAACGCCGCTGCAATGGATGAATGCCCAGCATAAGTTGTTCGGTATCAACATTTTTCTCCGGCTGGTGCACGGCAAGTAACGCATCCTGCAATGAAGGTAAATTCATTTCGTTAAGAATTTTTTCTGGCAGGATTTCCTGTAATCGAGGTAAATACTTGTCAATTGCCTGGGTGATTAATTTACGCAACGTCAGTTGCTGGACGCCTTCTGTTGCCGGGTAAAAGGGCGTCAGTGAATCACTGCTAACTGAGACCTGGTCTTCCGCGACGAATTCATATTCAGGATGAATAATCTCAAGACTATTGGGGCCTTGTCGTACTTCCCCAAAACAGCTTATCCGGGTACCGCGGCTGAGCCTTTGTTGTTGTTTCCCGGAAAAATAAAAAAATCGTAACGTAATAAAACCGGATCCGTCACTGATCCGGCATAACATGCTGCGTTTTCTGCGATAAACCACGTCCGTGATCTCAACAGTGCCAATAATGAGCGCCTCGATACCGGGCACAAGACTGCCAATCGGTACCACGCGGGTCCGATCCTGGTAACGGTAGGGTAAATGCAGCAACAGGTCCTCGATACCATACAAGTCCAGTCGTTTCAGCTTTTCGGCTAAACTGGGACCAACACCTTTTAATACCGTTGTGGCTAACTCGCCGAGATTAACTTTGTTGCCGGTACTGCCGGTACTATCAGCGTTCATATCCAAAACTGGATCGGGGGTGTTGATTTACAATTCCAGGATGGCATCCATTTCCACAGCCGCATCTTTTGGCAAGGCGTTTACACCTACAGCAGCACGCGCCGGATAAGGTTCTTTAAAATAGGTTGCCATTATTTCATTGACCACCGGGAAGTTTCCAAGGTCAGTTAAATATACATTCAATTTTACGACATTCTTTAAGCCGCCACCTGCGGCCCGGGATACCGCATCCAGGTTTTCGAATACCTGTTTGATTTGCTGGCTGATATCTCCGTCTACCATTTCCATGGTTGCTGGCACCAATGGAATCTGGCCCGACAAATAAACTGTGCTGTCTTTTTTTACCGCCTGGGAGTAAGTACCGATGGCCTGTGGCGCCTGGTCTGTTTTTATTATTTCTATGGACATGCTCACTCCTCCGAATGATATATAAAATTAAGCTCCATAATAACTGCTAACCCTTAACCCTGCTAATGCGTGAAACAAACTCCTGGGTACGAATTTTACGCATAATTTTAGCAAGATGTACCCGGTCGCTAACTTCCAGAATTATATTCAATGCTGAAAAATTTCCGTCCCGCTCTGCAAACGTTACCTTGTCAATATTTGCATCCATGTCTGAAATGGCAGCGGCAATTGCGGCCAGTGCACCTTGTTCATTACGACTCTCGACCTGGATGGCCACCTGGAATACACCTTTGAGTGTATCTTCCCAATGCACGTCCAGCCAGCGTTCCGGGTGTTTTTGAAATTTCCCCAGGTTGGGACAGTCGGCAGTGTGAACGACAACCCCCCTGCCTGCTGATAAATATCCCAGTACCGGGTCTCCGGGAATTGGATGACAACATTTACCGAAGGTTACTACTACACCTTCTGTACCCGTAATGGCCAGGCCTGTATCTTTGCCTTTTTTCGTTTTGCCGGAAATATCAGAAACCAGTTGCCTGGCAACAATATCAGCAACACGGTTACCAATACCGATCTCTTCCAGTAACAACGGCCATTTTTTAATTTGTAACTTTTTCAGTAATTTCTTTTTTTGTTTTTCTTCAATTTGTCCTAAATCGAAACCAAGCACGGTCACGGCCTTGTCAAGCAATCTTTCACCCAGCAAGCATGACTCCTCATTTTTTTGCGACTTCAAAAAGGATCTTATATGGGCACGGGCCCTGCTGGTAACGACATAGTTTAACCATGATGGCGTTGGCCTGCCCCACTCAGAGGTTATGATTTCTACGTGGTCGCCATTTTTCAACTGGGTCCTGAGTGGTACCAGCTTGTAGTTTACCTTGGCGCCAATACAACGATCACCGACGCCCGTATGGACGTCATAGGCAAAATCAACAGTAGTAGAACCGCGCGGTAATTTTTTAATTTCTCCATTAGGCGTAAATACGTAAACCTCGTCCGGGAATAAATCCACCTTCAGGTGTTCGAGAAATTCACTGGAGTTTCCTGCTTTTTGCTGGATGTCGAGCAGGTCTTTCAACCATTGTAGTGCCTGTTGCTGAACCTTGCCCTCACCCTCAGCACCAGACTTGTATAACCAGTGAGCAGCAACGCCAACATCGGCGACCCGGTGCATTTCTTCGGTTCGTATTTGTATCTCCAGTGATAACCCGTAGGGACCAAAAACAATCGTGTGCAGGGATTGGTAACCATTGGCCTTGGGAATCGCAATATAATCTTTAAAACGACCAGGAATCGGTTTATAAAGACTGTGGAGAATACCCAGTACGCGATAACAGGTATCGACTGTATCAACGGTTATTCTAAATGCATAAACATCGTAAATTTCGTCAAAGGTAAGTGTTTTTTCTTTCATCTTGCGGTAGATACTGTAAAGATGTTTTTCCCTGCCGGTTACATCACCGGCAATGCCGCTGCTCTCCAGGCGATTAACAATGGCATCACCTACTTTACTGACAATCGCTTTACGGTTGCCTTGCCGCTGTTTCATGGTCTGTTTCAGCACTGCGTAACGCAGCGGGTACAGGGTCGCGAATACCAGGCGCTCTAACTCATAGGCCCATTTCCTGACGCCAAGACGATTGGCGATGGGGGCATATATTTCAAGGGTTTCCCTGGCGATCCTGCGTTGCTTGTCCCTGGGCATGGCATCAATGGTGCGCATGTTGTGTAATCTGTCTGCAAGCTTGATTAGTATGACGCGAATATCCCGGGACATGGCCAGCAGCATTTTGCGAAAATTTTCTGCCTGCGCTTCTTCCTCTGAAGAGAATTCAATTTGACCAATCTTGCTGACACCATCAACAAGTTCAGCAACGTCTTCGCCGAATTCTTTGGCTACTTCTTCTTTAGAACTCGCTGTATCTTCAATGACATCATGCAAAATGGCAGCAACAATACTTTTACCATCCATTTGCATGCCAGCAAGGATTCGTGCAACTTCAAGGGGGTGGTAGATATAGGGTTCGCCACTTTTTCGGCGTTGGCCCTCGTGGGCCTGGGCACCAAAAAGATAAGCACGGTAGACGTCTGCTACCGCGTCATTATCCAGGTACTGCTCTAGTAATTCACAAAGCTCACTGATCAGTAACCTGTGCTCATCCCCGGGGTGGGAATTACGCTTCTGTATTGCCGCCGGTTGCTTCTGTAGGCTCGGTTTCTGCTGGTTTGGCTTCTGCGGTTGTTTCTTCACCTGCGGAGACTTCGGCTTCGTTTGTGGTTTCATCCTCTTCCGTTATCGTCTGCTGAATTTCTTCATTGAGTATATCTTTATTTACATGACCCTCAGCAATTTCACGTAACGCAATAACGGTAGGTTTGTCATTTTCCCTTTCAACATGTGGTTCAGCGCCGTTCATAATCTGGCGAGCGCGTTTGCTTGCAACCAAAACAAGTTGAAACCGGTTATCTACATTTTCGAGACAATCTTCTACTGTAATACGTGCCATTGCTAACCTCTTTATTGCTGTGAATTTATACTATATGGAATAGTCCGGAACGGGCAAGAATACT
This sequence comes from uncultured Acidiferrobacteraceae bacterium, assembly GCA_913009895.1. Classification (GTDB taxonomy): domain Bacteria; phylum Pseudomonadota; class Gammaproteobacteria; order Acidiferrobacterales; family SZUA-150; genus SZUA-150. Next base: position 86,101 of record CAJVXY010000004.1, read on the forward strand.
GAAAATCGCGGTAAATGTCCCTGTTTATATCAAAAATAGCCGTTAGAACCCTGAAAAACCGCAATATTAGCCATCAGGCCTCGGCCAACAACTGCGCCATATCCGGTTTTTCTGCCCTCAGACGCTCGGGCTGACCATGGATAATTGCCGACAGGTCGGCCAGGGCCATGTCAAAATCATCGTTAACAACGACATAATCGAATTCCGAATAGTGAGACATTTCCGATATCGCCTCCTGCATACGCCGGGCGATGGTTTTTTCGTCGTCCTGGCCCCGGGATTGCAACCGCTTGAGTAATTCCTGTTGCGATGGCGGCAATATAAAAATACTGGTGGCGTCAGGTACTTTTTCTTTTATATTGCGCATGCCTTGCCAGTCTATATCGAGCAAGACGTGTTTACCGGATGCCAATAATTTTTTAACAGCCTCATGGGATGTACCGTAAAAATTATCGAATACCCGGGCATGCTCGAGAAACTGGTCTGCGGCCAGTAATTTTTTAAACTCCTCGACAGTTACAAAATGATAATGCTGGCCGTTTTCTTCCCCTGGCCGGGGTGCCCGCGTGGTGTGTGATACTGATATCGCGATATCCGATGATTGTGCTACCAGCGCTTTTGCCAAACTGGATTTACCGCCACCGGAAGGTGCGGAGAGAATAAATAATCCAGGCTTTATATTGTTTGGCATAATATTCAGAGACCTACTCTAAATTCTGCACTTGTTCCCGCATTTGCTCAATCAGCACCTTCATATCAACAGCGGCATTGGTCAGGCGAATGTCGGTTGCCTTTGAACCCAGGGTATTGGCTTCACGGTTGAGCTCCTGCATTAAAAAATCCAGGCGACGACCAATGGGTTTTTCCTGTTCCAGTACACGCGCTACTTCATCAAGATGCACCTGTAATCGATCCAGCTCTTCGGCCACATCAATTTTTTGGGCGTAAATTACCAGCTCCTGTTCAACACGATCCGTGTCAACCTCGGCAATGATTTCCTGCAAACGCTCATTTAATCGTTGGCGAAAGTTTTGCAGGATCTCGGGCATGATTTCAGCGACACCAAGTGCCGTTTTTTTCATGGCCTGTACCCGTTCAAGCATCATGAGTTTGAGCTTGTCGCCTTCCCGGCGACGGGTTTGTACTAATTCTGCCAGGGCCTCAGACAATATTTCCAGAACCTTTTTTTGCAGGGCATCATTGTCAAGTTTTGATTCTTTTATAACACCGGGCCAATGCAACAAATCAGAAACATTTAGCGGCTGGCTGTTTTTGGCAATGCTGGTGACCTGGTTCGCGGCGACCACCAACTTTTTGATTAATCCCAGGTCCAGCTCAACTTCTTCACTGCTGACAGCGCCTGGCTGGAACCTTAGATTCAAATCCACCTTGCCCCGGGTTAATACCTTGTTGGCGGCATCCCGTATTTTTGGTTCAAGCACGCGCAGCACTTCTGGCAAGCGTGGAGATAACTCCAGGTAACGGTGATTAACGGTACGTAACTCCCAAACGATATCGCCCCAGTCGGTGGTGCGATCGATTCGAGCAAAAGCGGTCATACTAAGTGCCATAAAAACTCCTGAAAATGCTAAAAAGTAGCATATGACTTATTATATAGTGATAATCGGCGCCAGAATATTGGCTAATTCAGACATTTTACGGGAATATCCCGGTTTCCGGCTAAAAACAGCGGGCGACTGCCTGATACGGGCTAGTATATAAGGTAAGTTCAACCAATTAATATACAGAAGGGAACAAGATTTCACCGGCTATGAAAAATGCTTTACCAAAAGGAACACAAATCCAGCATTACCGAATTGATCGCACCATTGGTGGTGGCGGATTTAGTATCGTTTACCTGGCTACCGATCTGGAAACAGATAAAAAAGTAGCCATCAAGGAATACCTGCCGGAAAAACAGGCGCTGCGCACAAAAGACCACGCAGTTAAGTGTATCGCCCAGGAGAATGTCGCCCATTTCAAACAAGGTTTCAAACGATTTTTTGATGAGGCCGCCGCCCTGGCAAAACTAAACCATCCCAACATTGTGCACGTGATAAATTTCTTTCGGGCGAACAATACCGTTTACATGGTGATGGATTATGAAAAAGGTAAAGACCTTCGCTATTACATAAAACGTCATGGCGGTAGTTTGTCTGAAAAATTTATTCGTACCGTGTTTCCTGAACTGCTTAATGGCCTGCACGAATTGCACACTCACAATCTGCTGCACCTGGATATCAAACCCGCCAATATTTTTCTACGCCTCGGTGGCAGCCCGTTCTTGCTGGACTTTGGTGCGGTCCGTGAGGCCATGATAGATAACCAGCCTTCCGGGCCGCACACACTGACCCGCGGTTTTGCACCAATCGAACAACATGAACACAAAACAGTCGGGCCCTGGACAGATATTTATGCCTTCGGCGCATCAATCTACGCCTGCATGTGCGGCAAGGCCCCACCCGCAGCCACTGACAGGATTAAAAAAGATACCTACCGACCGGCAACTCTGGGTTATTTTGGCCGGCCTTACTCGGCACAATTACTCGAGGCCGTTGATTGGTGTTTGCAACTCAATCAAAATGACCGGCCCCAGTCGGTTGAAGAGTTGGTGGATTTTTTAAATGAAGATTCCGATCTCGCAAAAGTATTTAACCTGCCCTGGTACTTAACACCCATCAACTTGCCATGGGGTCGGAAGTAACATGAAATACGATCTGGCAACTTATAGTCGCACCGGCGGTCGCCGCAGTAACCAGGACCGGGTAGCCTATGCGGAAAAAAGTAACTCTGTTTTACTGGCACTGGCAGACGGATTGGGCGGCCATGCGGGCGGGGAACTGGCCGCAGAAATTGCCACTGAATATGCCATTCATGCCTACAAGAACATTCGCCAACCGATCATTAGCCAGCCTTCATCGTTCCTGGCGCTGACTGTCATTGAAGCAAACAAACAGATTTTTTCCAAAACAACAGAAAATTTTCCTGATAAAAAACCAAGAACCACGCTGGTCTTGTGCCTGATCCAGGATGGTTATGCTTATTGGGCCCACGTTGGTGACAGTCGTTTATACCATGTCCGAAATCAAAGCGTCGCTACCCGGACAATTGACCACAGCCCGGTAGAAAAAATGCATCAACACGGCCTGATCAGCGAAGAAGATATGCAACACCACCCGAAAAAAAATTATTTATCCAATTGCATTGGTGGCAAACACAAACCCTCCGTGACCCTGGGCGAGGAAACAAAACTTGAGCCCGGTGACAACATTATGCTTTGTTCCGATGGCATCTGGGAGGCGCTTAATAATGAACAAATTTTACCGTTCCTGGCCTATAAGGATCTGGACGAAGGCATTGAAGAATTACTGCTAGAAGCTGAAAACATGATGCAGTCATCGTGCGACAATATCACCGTTGCCAGCCTGCGCTGGCTTGATAAAGTTACGAAATCTGCCCCGTTACAGGCCAATGCAGTCAAAACTGTCGACCAACAGACCCTCTGGGAAGACGCCAGGCAGCAAATGAAACAACCGGCTGGCAAAAAAAATGTGCCTATTGTTAATCATGATAAATCAGAAAATCTCCAGCAAAAAGTTATTGAAGATGCCGAACAAACCCTGCAAAATCTGGAAGATTTTTTGAAAGATCGCCAGAAAAAAAATTAAAGATAATCATGATCTAAATAATCAAGGCCCACTGATCATTATTTCAGGATTACATCCTCTTTAAGTTCATATAGCCATCATCCAATTTTTTCATCATCAATATATTTTACGGAGCACACATGAGACACAGTGGTCGCAATAATAACCAAATGCGCGAAATCAAAATTACCAGGAACTATACCTGCCATGCCGAAGGCTCGGTGTTGATCGAGTTCGGTAATACCAAGGTATTGTGTAATGCCACAGTTGAAGAACGTATCCCGCGTTTTTTACGTGATAAGGGACAGGGCTGGATTACTGCAGAATACGGCATGTTGCCCCGTTCGACTAACTCGCGCATGCGCCGGGAAGCAGCCAGCGGCAAACAAGGCGGACGGACACTTGAAATCCAGCGCCTGATTGGTCGCTCCCTGCGGGCCGCGGTTGATCTTAAGGCGTTGGGCGAACGATCAATCACTATTGACTGTGATGTGATCCAGGCAGACGGTGGCACCCGAACTGCTTCTATTACCGGTGGTTGTGTCGCCCTCGTTGACGCCATCAGCCATATCATGGAGAAAGGCCTAATAAAAACCAATCCCCTGAACCATATGATTGCCTCTGTATCTGCTGGTATCCATGACGGTAATATTATTCTTGATCTTGATTATATCGAAGACTCCAATGCCGAAACCGATATGAATTTTGTTATGGATGCCAGTGGCCAGTTCATTGAAATCCAGGGTACTGCCGAAGGCGCAACTTTTAGCCTGGAAGAAATGAATGAAATGACCAAACTTGCCCAGGCAGGTATTGCAGATTTAATTGGTCATCAAAAACAAGCCCTTGGTATTTCGTAGCCTGAATACTTATTAAAAAACTCTACCATGGCAAAAAATAAAATCGTTCTGGCCTCAAGCAACCCGGGCAAGGTAAGAGAAATCGGCCAGCTTTTATCAGGCATAAACCTGGTAGTGGTGCCACAATCAGATTTTAATGTGTCTGACGCCGACGAGACCGGGCTCACCTTTGTCGAAAATGCCATACTCAAGGCACGCCATGCGGCTGGGCATACGGGTTTACCCGCCATCGCCGACGACTCCGGCATTGAAGTAGACGCGTTACAAGGCGCACCGGGTATTTACTCGGCAAGATACGCGGGCACTGACAATAATGGCGGCGACCGGGCAAACCTGGAAAAACTGCTGGTGGCGCTAAAAGATGTGCCAGAAGAAAAACGTAACGCCCGCTTCCAGTGTGTAATGGTCTATATGCGCCACAAGCATGACCCCACCCCGTTAATTTTTCAGGGCACCTGGGAAGGCAGAATTTTACTTGAACCCGCAGGTGAAGGCGGATTTGGTTATGACCCGGTTTTTTATGTGCCCACCCATGACTGTTCTGCGGCCCAGCTCAAACCTGAACAAAAAAACACGGTGAGTCATCGTGGCCAGGCCTTGCGTAAACTGTTGCATGCCCTGGAAAATATTGCATGATGAAGGAAGAAAGTTCTTCTCTCCGGCCTGGGTTGCAATCCACCATTCATTCCGGACAAGGGCCAACGGCCCGCGATCCGGAATCCAGGAGCATTAACTGCTGACTGGATACTGGATTTTGAGTACGGATTTTTCAGGAAGGGTATAACCTTATACGACACTCAATGCTTGCACTTACAATACCGCCGCCATTATCGCTCTACATACACATTCCCTGGTGTGTTAAAAAATGTCCTTACTGTGATTTTAATTCTCACGAAAAAAAAACACAGTTACCGGAAACAGAATACATCGACGCACTCCTGCAAGACCTGGAACAGGAACTGCCATTGGTTTGGGGTCGACGTATCAGCTCTATATTCATTGGTGGTGGCACCCCCAGCCTGTTTGCGCCGGCGTCAATTTTCAAACTGCTTTCCGAATTGCGATCACGACTCAACTTGTTACCGGATTGCGAAATCACCATGGAGGCCAACCCTGGTTCTTTAGAGTTGGAACGGTTTAAGGATTTTCAGCAAGCGGGTATAAACCGGTTATCTATTGGTATCCAGAGTTTTCACGATGAAAGTCTGCAAGCCCTTGGCCGCATCCACGACAGTAAACAGGCGAGTCGGGCAGCCGAAATTGCCAGTCGTGCCGGCTTTGACAGTTTTAATCTTGATTTAATGTTTGGCCTGCCGAATCAATCCACCGACCAGGCGGTATCGGATTTAAAGCAGGCTATCAAACTGGCACCGCAACACATTTCCCTGTACCAGTTAACCATTGAAAAAAATACCTACTTCCATGCCAAGCCGCCCGTCTTGCCCGCACATGATGACCTGGCAAACATGCAAGAAATTTTACAACAACATATGTCACGTGAGGCTTACAGACAATATGAAGTATCCGCTTATGCTACTGCAGGTTATACTTGCAAACACAATTTGAATTACTGGCAGTTTGGTGACTACCTGGGTATTGGCGCCGGTGCCCACGGCAAGATCAGCGATCATGAATCCATCACCCGATCCTGGAAAATAAAACACCCTCAGACATATATTGAGAGTGCGAGTACAAATCAACGAATTGGTGGCTCATCAAAATTAAAACGACCGGACTTGATCTCGGAATTTATGATGAACGCCTTGCGCTTAACTGATGGTTTTGATGCAAAACTTTTTACTGAACGGACGGGTATCGCCATTGTCGATATCAAGGAGCAATTAAACCAGGCCGAAGAAAAAAAATTAATTACCTGGGACACAAATACAATCAAGCCGACAGAAATGGGGAAAAAATTCCTCGACGACTTGTTGCTTATTTTTATGAAAGATTAAATACATTACCAAAATATAAACATGTTAAAAAAATTTATAACTTTATTAATTATTCTTGCAATTTTACTTGTAATTATTTTTTACATTACAAACGAATTTTATTACAAAAAAACAGTTATACCTGAAGCAACATTTAAAATAATAAATGGAAAAGTGATTACCCTGGCAAGTCTCAGGGGCAAACCTGTTATGGTGGTTTTCTGGGCTACAACTTGCAAAATATGTATCGAAGAAATTCCTGACCTGGTTAAGCTCCACAAACTTTATGCCAAACAAGGGTTGGAAATAATCGCCGTGGCAATGCCCTATGATCACCCGGCGGCGGTTGTTAAACTGGCGAGGTCAATGAAACTTCCCTACAAAATAGCATTGGATGTAGACGGTGAAGTACATAATGCCTTTAATAACGTACAAGTTACACCAACTAATTTCTTGATCGCCAATGAAGGTCACATCATCAAGCGGACAGTGGGTAGAATAAAAATGGGCAGAATTAAACAGATAATTGAAAATGAGATAAAAAAACAACAGGTCGCACCGGTGGAAGCCGGAATGACAAGACTAAAAGGATAAAAATATGCTCTGGATGCTTACAATAAAGTCTTTTCATCTTATTTTCATGGTCACCTGGTTTGCCGGTTTGTTCTATTTACCAAGACTGTTTGTTTACCACGCTATGTCCGATGACCGGATCAGTCTTGACCGTTTCAAGATCATGGAGCGAAAACTTTTTTATGGCATCATGGCGCCCGGCGCAATCCTGACGATCATATTTGGCGCCTGGTTATGGTTGGGTTATGGCCTCGGTGGTAACTGGCTCATGATAAAACTAATCCTGATCCTTGTGCTGATTGTTTATCACATTTATCTTGGCAAACTCATGTATGATTTTAAACACGAAAAAAATAGCCACGGCCATGTTTTTTATCGCTGGCTCAATGAATTTCCGGTTTTATTAATTATCCCGATTATACTAATAGCAATCATCAAGCCTTGGTCATAAATCATAAAAACCATTTTTAATCGATCCTGAGCTGGTTTTCTCATGGTACTGCGCTGCCTGCCCTGCTGAATATTCCGCCTCCCAGGTTTCAGCCCAAATACAATTAATTTAATACCCCGTTTCAGTCCCACTTTTCAGCCTGGTTTCAGTTTGTGCTGATACTGTCCCTTACGTGTCCAGATAAAGGGTAAAAACACCATGAAAAATACAACGTCAATCAAGGTTTGGGACCCGGCGGTACGCATTTTCCACTGGACCCTGGTAGTTGCATTTACGGTCGCCTATATCAGTGGCGAGGACTTTATCACGCTGCACAGCTGGGCCGGTTACCTGATCCTGGGCCTGTTAATGGCACGTCTTATCTGGGGCTTCATTGGTACCCAACATGCCCGCTTTAGTGACTTTGTCCGTGGGCCAAAAACCATCAAACAATTTCTAAAAGATACATTACGCTTCAAGGCGCAACGTTATCTTGGCCACAACCCTGCTGGTGGTGCCATGGTGATCTTGTTAATGGTGAGTCTGCTGATCACGATATTCACCGGCCTGCTGGTACTGGGTGCCGAGGATAATGCGGGACCCCTCGCGGCCTGGTTCAGTGGCAACGAGAGCATCTGGGGCGAGATAACTGAAGAGGCGCATGAGTTTTTTGCCAACTTCACCGTGCTGCTGGTGTTGTTGCATATCGCCGGCGTCATTGTTGAGAGCCTGCTCCACAGAGAAAACCTGGTCACGGCCATGATCACTGGTTTTAAACCGAGCCGGCCAAAATCAATAAAAGGGAGTGAATAATGAAAACAACTTACCTGTTTATATTGTTATTTACCGGGCTAGCGACAGGCAATGTGGCAGCGGAAACCTCAACCATTAACGAGTTGTTGAACCTCTATAAACAACAGGGTGCGGCTACGCCCAATGCCCAGGCAGGACAGCGGTTATGGCACAAGACATTCACAGGCACGGTCCCGTTTACTGAACGCAGCTGCACTTCCTGTCATGGTGACGATTTGAAACGCGTCGGCAAACACGTCAAGACAAACAAAATTATCAAACCCATGGCGCCTTCGGTTAACCCCGGGCGCTTGAGTAAAACAAGTAAAGTTGAAAAGTGGTTCAAGCGAAATTGTAAATGGACGCTTGACCGGGAATGCACAGCTACTGAGAAGGCCAATATCCTGGTCTACCTCAAGCAACTATGAAACAAGAGAGGTCTGTCATGAGAAGCATACTTATTGTTATTGGTACCTTGCTGGTTTTGGCTGCGGTCGCCATGCCCCTGGTCTGGAGCGATGAAGACCGTGAAGCGTGGCTGGAATACGGTCGTGTTTCCACTGGTGTCGCCTTGCTTTCCAGCCCTGTCTACAAAGAAGAGTGCGGATCTTGCCACATGGCCTACCCACCCGGCCTGTTACCTACCGCAACCTGGCAAAAAATAATGTCCGGTCTTGAAAATCATTTTGGCGACAATGCCGAACTGGACAACGAAACACAAACAAAGATCACGGAGTTTCTGGTATCAAATAGTGCCAACCAGTCAAACTATCGACGGTCACGTCGATTCGCGGCAGTTGATGACAAAAGTGAGGCCAGCATGCGTATTAGTGAAACACCCTACTTCATACATGAGCACGATGAGATTCCGTCACGACTGGTCACGGGAAACAGGGAAGTCACCAGTTTTAGTAACTGTAATGCCTGCCACCGCAAGGCCGAACAGGCCTCGTTCAGGGAAAGGGATATCCTGATTCCAGGCCACGGGAAATGGGACGACTGATGAGACGGTTGGTGGGACGATTGGATTCGTCCGGTTATACTGGTGACATGAAACAGTTAACTAAATTCGTAGTTCGCATACTACTCATTATATTCTTGCTGGGTCAGGGCTTCGCTGCCCTGGCTGACGGGGACCAGGATGAGGCCAGGCGTTTACTCAAGTCTGGTGATATCCTGTCCCTGGAGCTGATTCTTGAAAAACTGCGAACGATCCACCCGGGCAAGATCCTCGAAGTGGAACTCGAAACAGAGTCGGGGAATATAGTCTACGAAATAGAAACACTGGGTGACGATGGTATCGTTCGAGAATTAATCATCGATGCCAGGACCGGCGATCTCCTGGAAAACAAACAGGACCATTAAACATGCGGCTACTTTTGGCTGAAGATGATGAGGAATTGATAGTTACCCTCAAAAAGGGATTAGCAGCAGCGGGTTATGCGGTTGATGTCGCCAACAATGGTGTCGAAGCCGAGTATCTTGGCAACGAAGGGATTTATGATGTCGTGGTACTTGACCTGGGGCTGCCCGAACGTAACGGTATTGACGTACTGCGCAACTGGCGTAGTAACGGCAACAAACTGCCAGTAGTCATACTCACCGCCCGCAACGCCTGGCACGAACGGGTCGAGGGTTTTAAGGCCGGTGCCGACGACTACCTGGGCAAGCCGTTTCACGTGGAAGAACTCCTGGCCCGGTTGACGGCCCTGTTACACCGAACCAGTCAGTTACCAGGCGGGCCCTTGAATGTAGGCGACTTGTTTTTGGACGAAGAACGCCAAACCCTGATAACTGCTGACGGCCAGGTTCACCAGCTGACGGGTACCGAGTTTCGCTTGTTACGTTACATGTTACTGAATCCAGGCAAGGTGTTATCAAAATCCCGGCTTACCGAACATATCTACGACCTGGACTCTGATAAAGACAGTAACGTCATCGAGGTCTACATCCGCCGTTTGCGGCAATTGCTGGGCAGTGATCGAATTGAGACACGGCGCGGCCAGGGTTACGTGTTCCGGGAGGGTTAATGCGTTCCTTGCAATCAAAACTGGGTAGCGGCCTGGTCCTGAGTTTAATCGCAGTCTTCAGCCTGTTGTGGTTGTTAACCAGTCTTAGCGTCCAGTACCTGGCCGAACAGTACATCGCCTCGCGGATGCGCCATGATGCGGAAATGCTGTTGAGTACCTTGCGCCTGGACACCACCGACAACATGATACTGGACGAGTCGGCTATTAGTCCTGTCTATAAAAAACCGTTTTCAGGTCATTACTATTTAATTACATCTAAAAAACAGGTCATCAGTTCACGCTCGCTGTGGGACCAGCAATTAAAACCCGTGGAAATCGAAACCGGCGAAGTTTTCCAAAGTTACCAGGACGGCCCGGACAAACAAACACTGCTGGTACTTAATTTTGGATTTAACAAGCAGGGCCGTTCGTTAACAGTGACGGTGGCTGAGGATCTCAACCCGGTTAAACAAGATATCAACCGGTTCCAGACCCGCTTTGCGATTGTCGCGATTGTTATGTTGTTACTGCTCGTGGCCTTGCAAGTCTTTATTTTGCGTCACAGTCTTAAGAGACTTGGAAACATTCGGGGCGAGTTACAGGCACTGCAACGGGGTGAAATCGATCAACTAAGTACTAGAGATGCGCCCACCGAATTGCAGCCATTGGTCAGCGAGGTCAACCATTTGCTCGGCCTGATGACGCAACAACTGCGTCGTTCTCGTGACGCCCTCGGTGACCTGGCCCACGGGGTCAAAAAACCATTAACAATTTTACAACAGTTAGCCAACAAAAACGGCACGGATATAACAGCCGATGTGAAGGAAACACTGGCCAACCAAACCACGGAAATCAATCGTATTACCGATCGTATCCTGAAACGCGCTCGCCTCGCCGGCCACCAGCACAGCGGCGTGCGTTTCTCCTTCTCAAAAGATCTGCCCGACCTGATCGGCACGCTTGGTTTAATGTACAAGGACAAAACCATCACGGCACAGGTCAACGTTGATGAACACATACACGCCCTGATCGATCGCGAAGATATGCTGGAGTTGTTGGGCAACCTGCTGGACAACGCCTATAAATGGGCCAAACAAACGGTCCGCATTAGCATCAAGCACAAGTCGGGCCTCAGCATTTGCATTGAAGATGACGGCCCCGGTGCTGACCCTGAAAAACTTCAACTACTGCACAAGCGCGGCGTACGCCTGGATGAAAGCAAACAGGGTCATGGTCTTGGTCTCGCCATCGCTGCCGACATGGTCAGGGAATACAAGGGCAGCCTGGTCCTGGGTAATTCGGAAGAACTTGGTGGCTTCAGGGTCGACATCACCTTGCCGATAGCTGGGGAGTAAAAGTAATTTGCTTTAATACAAATCCACCGGATCAATATCAATCGACCACCTTACCTGTCGGTTTTTCGTGTTATCAATCTCAGCAATCCAGGGTATGAGAATTTGATGCAGGGCTTTTTAGTTTTAAGGGGAGTTAATTCGCAACAAATGTGAATAATGAAATATCACTCTGTTGCAGATTTAGTGGGCGTGTTCGTATATGGCCCTTTTGGTTTTTTGGTTAGACACCGACCTGCGTTTAATATCAGAATCCTACTTATCCTACAATTTATTCAATTCGACGTATGGTTTGGTTGTTACTATCAACTACATAAATTATAGAGCCATCAACAATTAACCCGTTTGGTGCGTTGAATCGAGCCGCCGCTCCGTTCGCATCCGTTGAGCCAATCATACCTGCGGTACCTACAAATGTAGTGACAACGCCTGTAACAATCACAACTTTGCGAATGGTATGGTTGCTTGTATCAGAAACGTAGAGATTAATGCCATCGTTTGTAATGCCATTGGCCCATTTAAATCGCGCTGCTGCCCCAGTGCCATCAATGGAGCCCATTGTGCCTGGAGAGCCCGCGATGGTGGTAACTACACCCGTAGCGATGATGATTTTGCGTATGGTGTGGTTATTGGTATCCGACACAAATAGATCGGTGCCATCGGTGGTAATACCTCTGGGACTAGAAAATTGAGCGGCCGCGCCGGTTCCATCAGTGGAACCTGTCATGACCGCTGTGCCAGCGAGGGTGGTGACTACACCCGTAGCGATGACGATCCTGCGTACGGTGGAGTTCACGGTATCCGACACATAAAGATTGGTACCGTCAGTAACAATACCGAAGGGGGAGTTAAATCGCGCAGCTGTACCGGTGCCATCAGTTGAACCTGTCATACCCGCTGTGCCAGCGAGGGTGGTGACTACACCCGTGGCGATGACAATCTGTCGTATAGTATGGTTAGCACTATCTGTCACATAGACATTTGTGCCATCAGTGGTGAGGCCGTAGGGATAGTTAAATCGCGCAGCTGCACCGGTGCCATCAGTTGAACCTGTCATGACCGCTGTGCCAGCGAGGGTGGTGACTACACCCGTAGCGATGACAATCTGTCGTATAGTATTGTTAAAGCCATCCGCCACATAAAGATTAGTGCTATCTGTGGTGATGCCGTTCGGGTTGTTAAATCGCGCTGCCGTGCCAGTAGCATCCGTAGAACCTATCATGAGAGGTGTGCCTGCAAGGGTAGTAACAACAGCACTGTCCTGCGGTGGTGCCGGACCATCACTGCTGCTGCTACTACCGCAAGCAGATAAAAATAATACTAGATTAATTAATAATATTTTGAATAAAAAATGTTTAATTATCGCTGATGCTCGCAACTGTAGACTCCCTCCTAAACCGCTATTGAACAATTAAATGTGCAATAAAAGATTAGACGATCCCATCATGAAACCCAGATATGAAAACCATAGACTAATAATAGAAGAAAAACAAGAAAACTAAACGATTAGGCGAAATCAACAAAAAAATCGGTATCTGGGTAGATGCTTTAATCAATACAAATCCACCGGATCAATATCGATCGACCACCTTACCTGTCGGTTTTTCATTTCATCTATTTCTGCAATCCAGGGCTTCAGAATTTGATGCAAGGCCTTTTTGGTTTTCGCGCTTACCAGGAGTTGTGCCCGATAGCGACCGGCCCGTTTTTCCATAGGCGCGGGTACCACGTGATTAATTACCACATCACCTTTGTTAGTAGCAGATTCAATATACTTTAAACCCGCTGATCTAACTTGCGTCAAAAACTCCAACGCCTTTGACCTGCCCACGGACTCGGCCCGCAATAGTGCCAGGCAGGCATAGGGCGGAAACCCTGCTTGTTCGCGCAACAGCAACTCACACTTGGCGAATTCCCTGTAGTCATGGTGTTTGAGGGCCGCGAAAACTGCGTGCTCGGGGTGATAAGTTTGCAACAAGACAATGCCTGCTTTTTTGCCGCGCCCGGCCCGGCCGGACACTTGCATGGTTTGTTGCATTAAATGTTCACTACTCCTGAAATCCAGGCTGTATAAAGCCTGGTCTACGTTAACAATCACTACCAGGGTGACATTGGGGAAATCATGGCCCTTGGCCAGCATTTGGGTACCAACAATAATATCTACTTCGTTGTTGAGTATTTTTTTATAAAATTTTTCAAAACTACCCTTGCGCCGGGTACTGTCCCGGTCCAGGCGTTTGATACGCACCTCACTGCCAAGTTGTTTTTGAATCTCTTCTTGCAAACGTTCTGTACCCTCACCCAGGGGATGCAATTCCTTGCTACTGCACTGGGGGCAAACATCAGGCAGTCTTTGCTCCGTCGCACAATGGTGACAACGCAAGCGGGCGCTGTTTTTATGGAATACCAACTGGGCATCACAACGCTGGCAAGGCGCCAGCCAGCCACACTCGTGGCACATGTAAACTGGCGAATAACCACGGCGATTTAAAAAAACAATCACCTGCTCACCTTTTTTTACCACCTGATCCATGGCCAACACCATTTGTGGTGACAAGCCACTATGTTGTCCGGTTAGCTTCAGATCCAGCACTTCAATCCCGGGTAATACGGCCTCACCAGTCCTGGCCGACAAAGATAATAACTTGTAGTGATTCTGATAAACGTGGAACAGGCTTTCCAGGGAAGGGGTTGCCGAGCCCATCACAATAGGCACGTCCGCATCCCGGGCCCGGACAATGGCCAGGTCCCGGGCATGGTAACGAAAGCCTTCATGCTGTTTAAACGAGGCATCGTGTTCTTCGTCAATAATAATCAAACCCAGGGTTGCCATGGGCACAAAAATGGATGAGCGCGTGCCCAGCACCACCTGGTATTGATACTGACTGTCGCTATCTTTTGCACCTAACCAGACATTGAGTCGTTCCCGATCATTCAATCCCGAATGGAATAAGCCTATGGTCGCCCGCAGCCTTGACCGAAATCGATCGATTAATTGTGGCGTCAGGCCAATCTCCGGTACCAGCACCAGCACCTGTTGTCCGCTATCGACGACGTTTTGGATGAGCCTTAGGTAAACCTCGGTTTTGCCACTGCCGGTGATGCCGTGGAGTAAATGCCTGGAAAAACCCTGACCGGCGCTTTCAACTTCCTTGATCGCATTTTCCTGTTCGGCATTTAATGCGGGGCCCGCAATAACTTCCTGTGACTCAATCAGCGCTGGTTTACGCTCACGTTTTTCAACCAGGCCTTTGCTGATAAGTCCCTTTATAGCCACCTGCCAGTTCGGATTAAATTCCTGGAGCTGCTCCCGGGTCAAAACCTGCCCGGAAACTTGCCTTAATTGCAGAAAACAGTCTTTTTGTTTGGGTGCCCGGGCCAATGAAGCGACATCTACTTCTAAACCGAGTGAAGTAAGCGACCACTCACTCACACCTGCGAC
The DNA here is from genome assembly GCA_913009895.1 of uncultured Acidiferrobacteraceae bacterium. GTDB lineage: Bacteria > Pseudomonadota > Gammaproteobacteria > Acidiferrobacterales > SZUA-150 > SZUA-150. The sequence goes on from CAJVXY010000004.1 coordinate 101,140, forward strand.
CTCAGCGGCTTGGCCCTGCCTTAACAGGGTCGGTAATGCCGCATCAATGGCTTCCCCTAATGGATGGTGATAGTAATTGGCCGCCCATTGCAGGAACTTTAACTGGGCCGGTTCAATGAGGGGCCCTTGGTCGAGCACCTGGATAATGGTTTTCAGCTTTTCCCGGGCAAGGGTGGAGTGATTTTTAACCGCAACCACTAATCCCACCAGTTTACGATTGCCAAATGGCACCCGCACCCGGCAACCTGGGACAGGTTGTTGTCCATTGGCTGGTTTAAGATAATCAAACACCTTGCGCAGGGGCACGGGCAAGGCCACCTGGATAATATATTCTGATTTTTTATCTAACTCAGGCATCGCAGGACTTTAACACAGCACTTTTTTTCATCACTTTTTAAATCAAACTGTGGAACATAACCGTTCCACGCTACGCCGAAAAATATGAAAACGCGATAAGTCGTTGTTAAAAAATACTATTAAATCTTACTCACAGTGGCTGTGGATAACTGTGTGAGTAAATCCTCTCCGACGGTAAAAAATGGGCTTAAAGTGCTGGCTTTTATTACATTGCCAAAATAATGGGCGGGTCATATTACTTTTTAAATTCAATCAGTTAACTGGTTTTTATAGTACCAACCTAAATTAGTAACAAAATTTCCTGAGGAAAAATGTCTTAATTCTAAAACTGTGCATAAATGCCTGATCAGCATATTTGAATACCCGTGTAAAGAAATAATCGAGATTAAATAAATAATTTTAAAACCGGCATTTTTACGGCGAAACTGTCGTTAATAACTGGGCACGAACTGCCTCAGATTCAAAACGCTTTAAAAACCAGTTCAACGCCTTGCCTTTTTCCCCTGATCGCCAGGCCATAGACATGGTGCCACCTTCCCGACTGGATTCGACTTCTTTGACCAACAAGCGACCGGCCTTGAGCGAGGGCAAGGCCATGTGATGGGGAATATATCCCACACCAAGACCTGCTTCCTGCATGGTTATCTTGCTCTCAATTGTGGGCACGGTTAACACCTCCTGGCCGGTCAATAAACCTGCGGTCCGGGCTGGCAAGCTACGGGAGCTATCGGCCACGGAAATCACCCGATATTTTAACAGGGTCTCGTCACTCAGGGGTTCCGGCGCTGTTGCCAGTGGGTGCTGGGGGGCCACGGCAAAAACAAAGGTCACAGGACCCAGAGCGCGCATACCATATCCACCTCCCATGGGCCCTGCAGGTGGCACACCCAGCACCAGGTCGGCCCGGTTTGTGACCAGGGCATCCCAACTGCCACCATAAACTTCCTGCAAAACCTGGACACCGGTACCGGTATGGACATCGTAAAACGCCGCCAGATGTGGCGCTAAATGGGCCAGCGGAATCATGTTATCGACCGCGATATGGAGGGTCTGCTCCCAACCCGTGGAGACCCGCAAAACCTGTGCCTCAAGGGCCCTGGCGGCGGTCAACAAACGTTCGCCCTGGTGCTGCAGTTCTGCCCCCGCCGGGGTCAGGATGGCCCGATGACCACTACGATCGAACAGGCTGACACCCAGATCCTGCTCCAGTTTGCGCACTGTATAGGTCACCGCAGAGGGCACCCGATGCAGGGCCAGGGCGGCGGCGGCGAAGCTGCCTTTTTTATGGATGGCCTCTATTACGGTTAACGCATCCAGTGTAATTTTACTATTGTTCAATTATATTGAATGTTTCTTGTGAATATACTCGCTATCATTACATTTACCCTGAGATTAAACTAGTATTATCATTCAATTAATCTCAATGATACGAGCTATTTAAGCCAGCGTGTTGGGGATAGGAGAATTTAGGGTCATGATGCAAATACGGGCAGCAAAGGAACGGGGACATTCAAACTATGGTTGGCTGGATAGCCACCATACCTTCTCGTTTGCGGATTACCATGATCCGAAGCATGTCCATGTCTCAAGCCTGCGGGTGCTCAATGATGACACGGTGGCACCGGGGGCCGGTTTTCCAGCCCATGGTCATCGCGATATGGAAATCATTAGCGTAGTGTTGTCTGGTGCGCTGATCCATGAGGACAGTCTCGGCCACCGCCATACCCTCCGTGCGGGAGAGATTCAGCGCATGACGGCGGGCAGCGGCATTGTTCATAGTGAGTTTAATGCCTCGGAAAGCGAGCCGGTGCATTTTTTACAAATATGGATATTTCCCGATCAAAAGGGATTAAAGCCCGGTTATGAAATCATCCCGATTGCCAAGCTAAAAAGTGCATCTACCGTGGGTTCTGACGTAGAGTCGAATGCAGGATCTGGTTTCAACAAACTCGTGGTGCCGGTAAAGCCAGGTGAAACTCCGGGAGAAAGCGAGTCGCAAAGTGAAACGCTCCAGATTCACCAGGATGTCACTATTTATGGTGCCCACCTGGGTCCCGGGCAAAAATTTAGCCAGCCACTGAACCCGGCCCGTACGAGTTACCTGCACATGGCCACAGGTGCGGCCCGGGTAAATGGTCATATGTTAAAAGCCGGTGATGGTCTGCGACTGCAACAGGAAACGGCACTACTTATTAATACAACAATGGCAAGCCAGATGTTGTTATTTGATTTGCCTTAATAATAGAAATACCTAAAACTTTAAACACAATATTTTATACACAAGGAGAATGACATGAATACACTTTGCCAATTAGCGAAACAATACGGACCGGTCACTGGTCGCATCCTGCTGGCCTTCATTTTTATTATGGCCGGCTTTAACAAAATTGGCGGCTTTGCCGGCACCGCCGGTTATATCGCCAGCAAAGGCCTGCCCATGTCTGAGGTCGTCACGGTGTTAACCATTATTGTCGAAGTCGGCGGTGGTATTTTGTTGGTCGTTGGCTGGAATGCACGCTGGGCTGCAGCAGCCCTGGCAGTATTTTCAATCCTGGCGGCATTTATTTTTCATGCGCCCTGGGCAGCAACGGCAGCCGCAGCACAGGCAGAAACTATTAATTTTATGAAAAATATTGCCATAGCCGGCGGGTTGTTACAGGTGGTCGCGTTTGGACCAGGCCCGTTTAGTATGAAAAAAGAAAATTGCTAATCGGTTAACTGGATAGTTAAAACAAAAAAAATTTACAGGTGCAATATGGGACAACTCGTTAAAGGCCAGTGGCAGAATGAATGGTACGAAGCAGATGAAAAAGGCCATTTTGTCCGGCCCGACACACAATTTCATTGCGATGTCAGTAATGCCGCCAGCGCAGTTATAACCGCAGAGGCAGACCGATACCATTTATATATATCACTGGCCTGTCCCTGGGCCCATCGCACCTTGATTATGCGCAAGCTCAAAAAACTGGAACATGCGATTTCACTATCAGTGGTGGATCATTTCATGGGCGATCATGGCTGGGTGTTTACAAACAATCCCGGTTGCATCCCGGATACGGTTAATCACAAAACCTACCTCTATGAAGTTTATAGCAAGGCAAAAAGTGATTACACCGGTCGCGTGACGGTCCCGGTCCTGTGGGACAAAAAAGAAAATAAAATTGTTTGCAATGAGTCCAGCGAAATCATGCGCATGTTCGGCACCCAGCTTGATGCCATTGGCGATGCCTCGGTTAATTTTTACCCGCAACACCTACAGGGTAAAATAGACCAGGTCAGCGAAAAAATCTACAATCCGATCAATAATGGTGTCTATCGTGCCGGTTTTGCTACCAGCCAGGGTGCCTACGAAGAAGCAGTAACAGAATTATTTGCCGCCCTCGATTTTTGGGAAGGCGTGTTATCGAAACAGCGTTATCTTTGTGGTGACGTGATCACCGAATCTGACTGGCGGTTTTTTACCACCCTGCTGCGTTTTGACGTGGTGTACGTGGGTCACTTCAAATGCAACCTGAAACGAATTGTCGACTACCCGAATATCTGGAATTATTTAAAAGAACTTTACCAGGTGCCCGGTGTAAGCGAGACCTGTAATTTTGATCATATAAAAGGCCACTACTACCAGAGCCACACCATGATTAACCCGACGGGGATTGTCCCGAAAGGCCCGTTGATTGATTTTAATGAGAAACATGACCGGGACCGGTTTCAGAGTTAGTTCCTTGAGGGATTAATTTTGGGCTAACCCCGCTGGTTATTTAGCCGGCATATCTTTTATGAAACCAATAATTTTCTGTTGCATATGTGAATAAAATGGATTGTACCTCAAACGCAACATGTTACTCGCGCTGATATTAAAGATTCCTTTTTCACCTTTTGTTACCAATAGACCAATATGTAAACCTTCTTCATGTTCTGGAACAGAACCATATAATGAATCCGTGGGCGGAAATGGCAACGCAATATGTGACAATGAATAAACGTAAGCTGGCCAGACCATTTCTGTTTGCTCAATAGTTTGATGACCATCTGATTGGTTCCATTTGTGGGCAACAACTGAATCAGATGATACTGATTTGTTTGTGTATAACGTAAGGTCAAAATTAAGCTGCTTTCGTTTTAACATTGCCCGGTAGTCAACGATGGGATCATCTTTCAAAAAAGGCGTAAAAACCTCGCGACGGTTGATATCAAACACTGCAAATTCATTGCCAGCATTATCGAGCTTGTCAAACAGGTGGCTTACAACTGCATGTGTTGATACCGTCGCATCCACCAGTGATATTAGTGCCAATGTTCTGGGGAATTCGCCGGTTCCCTTCCGGGACTGCAGTGTCGAAAGTTTGCTGTCGATTGTTTGTGTTAATCGGTACATCTGGTCGCCGGCATTGACCGCAAAGGAGTTGTACTTGAACGGATCGTATTCCGGACCGATAGAACTCCATGCCAGTTTTTCCAGTCCGGGAATGCTGGAGAGCCGTGACTGCCATACTGCAAGTGCAGCTACGGCAGAGACGCCAATCGCGGGTGAAATTAATACCAGGGCATCGGCCGGGCGTATATTTTTGTCCTCTATCGCATCCAGTGCATAGTTCACTGCCTGTGCTGCACCCATCGAGTAACCCAGGATAATCAACGGTTGCTGATTTTCGAGTTGGCTACTGACATGTTTTGCTGCAATTTTTACTGCTGCAGCCATATCCTGCCAGCTGGCATGTACCAGTCCGGACGGCGCCGTACCGTTTCCCGGCATACGCAAACCAAGTACGAAGTAACCATTCCTGTACAATGCTTCTGCCAATGTTTTTATACTGTATGGGGAATCTGACAGGCCATGCAGCAGCAGCACACCACCGCGTGGCTGCTCTGGTTTCATAACGAAACTACGGTTCCAGTTCTTCGCGTAACTTAATGGGTCTGACAGGCTGCCGTCTTGAAAACGATTGAGTTTGTTTCGTGGCAAAACAGATGACTTGCTGTAGACATCAGAACTCAGCTGCAAAAACAGTTTATCTTCCAGTTTTAGATAATCATCAAATGAAACAATCTCTGCCTGTTTTTCTGCCGTAAATTCTTCATCAAGATAAACCGTCTGCCAGGGGTTAAGATCGGGGCGACTGGTTAATAAAAAGATATACAGGGTGACCGCACCCACCAGGCTGCCGAAAACGACATACAGAATTTTTACCAGGAAGGCTTTGATGTAGACCTTCATGAAACGAAATACTTTATGATTCATAACTACTTGAATACCTTTGTCAGGTTACCCGACAGGCAATAAGGGACAGACCACGGTTTACACTACACCTGCAGGTTGTTTCTTTACAGGACGACCACGCTTACCTGGTTTAATGTGGACCTTGAACAAGGCCTGACAGGCCTGTGACCGAGATTGGTCGCTTTTCCCAGCCGTAGATAATTGGGGATGGTGTTGACCCAGTAAGGGAAACCGTAGTCTGCCCCTTATTATCTCTATGCTCTACGTAATAGTTTGCAGGATTACACTCGACTGAATTTAACAACGCAGGCAGAATTTTTTGCAATTGGAGTGTTTACCTAATTAAATCTTAAATCACCAAAGGGCGGGATTTTGGCGGCAAGTACTTTACCGTTCTGGGGGAACTGGTCGTAGATTTTCATTAAATAATGTTTTTGTTTTTTCATCATGGGAAAATTATTATTTTCTCGCGTCCATTCAACATGGCTGATCTCGCCATAATAAGTCTGGTCTTCTTTTAAAATATATTCACTGACCATGAATATTTTGTCCTGGCTGAGTTCTTCGCTAACCATGGCGGGTTTCAGGTAGGGCTCAATCCTGTTTTCCGAAAACTTGAGAGTGTATTCGGGCGCGATAATAATCAGGTCTTCGACTTTGGATCGACCCATGTAAGTGGTCTCGGCGAAACCCTTGTGTAATTTCCTGACACAATGGTGCCAGATACACTGCTCACCCGAATAAGGGGCGACCCTGGCTGGCCCGGCAAACTGGATCTCGAACACGCCGTTTTTTTTCAGCGCCTTCAGGTCACTGTTGATCCTGCCCGCACTCTTGTCTATGAATGCGCTCATTAATGTTTGTATGTGGGCCTTACCGGGAATCTCGGACTTCATTTTAATTTCCATTCATGGTGCAATCATCGGGCAGCCTGCAGTGATTAACTACATTTGTCATCAGCCATACTAACGTATTCAGACACAAAAATAGAGTAAATTAACAGGCTTATTAACAGTTATTCAGACCAGATTCAGGTGAATATGCAAAAGTGGCAACAAATTGACCAGGAAATCAGCAAAATTCTTGGTGAGCGCTTCATTTCTAACAAACACAGTCCCGTGGGTGGTGGCTGTATTAATGAGGCCTATTCCATTAGCAACGGCACTGAAACATTTTTTGTGAAGCTAAACTCGGCCAATATGGCACCTATGTTTGTGGCCGAGGCGGCGGGTTTACTGGAGATTATTGATAGCACCAGCGTCCGGGCACCCAAACCCGTTTGTTGGGGCGCCACGGCTGACCAGAGTTACATTGTCATGGAATCCCTGGCCCTGGGCGGAAATAGTGGTGATGCCGGTGCCATCCTGGGCCAGCAACTGGCGCTCATGCATAAAAAAACATCGAATCAATTTGGCTGGAAAATGGACAATACCATTGGCGCCACGCCCCAGCCCAATACTTATAATAAAAACTGGCTGACTTTTTATGGCGAATCCCGCCTGGCTTACCAGCTCGAACTAGCGGCCAAAAATGGCTGCGATACTTCCTTGACCGATAAAGGCAATAAACTTTTAGACTTATTCCATTATTTTTTCACCACGTATGCGCCCCGCCCGTCACTGTTACATGGGGATCTCTGGTCTGGAAATGTTGCCGTGCTCACCTCTGGCCAACCGGCAATATTTGATCCGGCTGTTTATTATGGTGATCGTGAGGCAGATTTGGCCATGACCGAGCTTTTTGGTGGTTTTGGTCAGGCGTTCTATGATGCCTATAACGAAACCTGGCCACTGGATCCGGGATATTCAACACGCAAAACCCTGTACAACCTCTACCATATCCTGAATCACTTCAACCTCTTTGGTGGCGCTTATGGGGCCCAGGCCGAGCGCATGACAGCGCAGTTACTTAGTGAAGTATGAGCACCGGGGCCCTCGTCCCTCACCCCTGCAATATTCAGGGGGCATTTCTTGCCAAAATCTCTCAAAGTGAACTCTACCTTCCGGACATCTTAAAATCTGACGGTTTTAGCATAATGATAAAAGGCATATGGCGCCTGACTAAATATTTCAACAAAACCTGATTTACCCATTGCTTCCCTACTAAATATCGTGTTTTACTATCGCCACCAGTTGATCAACAAACAAAAGGAATAGTGATATGAAAATTTCGACCAAAGCACGCTACGCCATTATGGCAATGCTGGAATTGGCGATGCATGAAAAGCAAGGACCGCTCAATCTCACGGAAATCTCACAATCCCAGGGCATTTCTTTATCATACCTTGAACAGCTTTTTGCCAATCTTCGTGACAAAGGATTAGTAAAAGGTCGTCGGGGACCAGGCGGCGGTTATCGCATTGCCAGGGAAGTTAAGGAAATTTCGGTTGCCGACATTATGTTGGCTGTCGATGATAGCCGGGGCGCGAACAATAAAGACACACTCGATGGTGAAAAGTATCCGCCAGCGAAATTATGGGAAGGCTTGAGTGCAAGAATCGAGGGTTTTCTGAGCAATGTCAGCCTGGCTGATTGCATGGAATTCCCGGATGACATTCTTAAAAATAGTATGGGTACAGACCGGACCCAGTCATCCTCATCAAATAAAGAACTCGAAGCTGCGTTGTAGTTAAAACCAAAAGCAAAGAAAAGTTTTTCTCTGAAACTTCTTACCTGGTCAAATCTGGTTAGACGAGACGGGCGATGTATTTTTCATCGCCCGTTAGTCGTTTTTAATTTCATACCTTAACCGAAATTTTTTTATCTAATTCGATCACATCAGGATTTGGGCTGGCCCGGTAAGCCAGAATTTCGACACCCATTTTTTTCGCCAGTTGCAAATGCTCGGCATAATCCGGATCTACATGGGCGGCAGCCGACATGGTAGTTACATCCTGGCGCTGGATACAAAAAAATATTACCGATCGATAACCAGACTTTCGCATCTCTATTAACTCGCGCAAATGTTTTGTGGCCCGCAGGCTAACCGCGTCAGGAAACATGCCTTTGCCATTTTCACAAAGGGTGACGTTTTTTACCTCTACGTAACAATCTGGTTTACTAACGTGCCCTTCCAGTAAAAAATCTACACGGCTACCTTCATTGCCATAACGAACTTCGCGGCGAATATTTTGGTAACCGGACAATTCCTTCACCAGGCCTGTTGTAATTGCTTCCTGTACCAGTTTGTTGGCCAAACTGGTATTGATGCCAATATTTACGCCCTGCGAATTCTGCACCATCTCCCATGAATGGGCATACTTACGTTTCGGGTTGTCGTGGTGTGATAACCACACGGGGCTGCCTGGCTCACTGCAACCGGTCATGGCACCGGTATTGGGTGTGTGGGCAGTAATGACCTGACCACTGCCTAAAGTGATATCCGCTAGAAAACGCTTGTAGCGTTTTATCAGTGTGCCTTCAATGAGCGGTGCGGGAAATTTCATATTATGAGCCGGCGCCTGACCAGTATCACGGCCAGGTAATAACCAACCACTGCATAAGCCAGGAGTACGGCGATATGTAATCCGATATTATTCACTTGCTGTCCGGAAACTATTGGTCTGACCAGGTCAATGGCGTGGGTCAGGGGCAATAGCTGAATAAAAACCTGGGCAGTTTCGGGTAAACTTGTCACGGGGAAAAAGACGCCAGAAAGAATAAACATTGGCGTAACCACCAGGGTCATATAATAATTAAAAAAATCATAACCCGTGGCAAAAGAGGTCATGACCATAGCCGGGCCGGCAAAACACAAACCCATCAGAAAAATTACCGGGATCACCCAAAGCGCCTGCCATCCCGATACTGCGCCCAGTAAGGCCGCCACTGCCAGTATGGCCGAACCACTGATTAAACTTTTGGTGGCACACCACATCATTTCACCGGCCAGGATATCATCGACTTCAATTGGGGTGGCCATCATGGACTCATAGGTTCGCTGGGGGATCATGCGCGTGTAAACCGAATACATGCCTTCAAAGCTGGCGGTATTCATGGCCGAGGCGGCAATAATACCAGAGGCTAAAAAAGTCAGGTACGGCATGTCATCCATGGTTTCGATAAATGCACCAAGACCAAACCCCAGACCCAACAGGTATAAAAAGGGTTCACCAAAATTAATCACCAGGCTGGGACCAAGCAAGCGTCGCCACACCAGGGCGTTTCTTCGCCAGATGGTAAAAGCAGATTTTCTTACCAGGGGTAATCTTAAATCCATAGAGCGTGTTCCATACTCAGTCAACCAGCTCCCGCCCGGTAAGTTTTAAAAAAACATCTTCCAGGTTTGCCGGCCTGTGGAGAAACACAATATCCTTTATTTTTTCAAACTGGAGCACCAACTCCCTGGCATTGTTCGAATAAAAATAATGGGTGTCGCCTGCTTTTTCAACACGATAACCGTTCATGTTTTTAATATATTCCATGGCCTGTTCACCGCCACTACGCACCTCCACGACTTCGGATTCGACATATTTGTTGATCAGTTGCTTTGGTGAACCCTGGGCGATTATTTTTCCCTGCTCCATAACAATAAGTTCATCACATAAACGTTCGGCCTCTTCCATGTAGTGGGTGGTTAATAATAATGTTTTTCCCTGTTGCATTAATTTACGCAACCGGCCCCAGATCATATGTCGCGCCTGGGGATCCAGTCCGGTGGTAGGCTCATCAAGCACAATAAGTTCCGGGTCATTCACCAGAGCACGGGCGATGGTAAGCCGGCGTTGCATGCCACCGGACAAGGCGCCAATTTTTGTATCTGCCCGATCTTGCAGGCCGGCAAATTCCAGCAACTCTCCTATTCGCTTATTGAGTACAGACCGGGTTATCTGGAAGTAACTACCGTAAATAAAAAGATTCTCGACAACGGTAAAGTCAGGATCAAGATTGTCTGCCTGGGGTACAACCCCGATTCTTTGCCGCACCTGTCGAGCATGGGCTGGCATCTCAAGATCAAATACCGAGAGTGCGCCAGAGTCTGCTGGTGATAATCCTAAAATCAACCGCAGGGTGGTGGTCTTGCCGGCACCATTAGGGCCTAACAATCCAAAACACATGCCCCGGTTAACATCGAAACTGATACCGTTGACAACAATATTATTGTTGTAGGACTTTTTCAGCTTGTCGATACGGACAATTTTATTTATTTTTTCTGACATAATTTTTTCTGAAATAATTTATTCTGGAATTAATCATCACGCAATATTTAAATAAATTTTGGCTATTATTAACCAGGCCAGTAATGGAATCGGCCGTTTAATAAATTTACCAGTTGTCGGCCTTTCATCTGATAGTTCACCACCGATTGTTTCGTTACTATTTCCGGCGCGCTGTTTACGGTATACTGTTTCCGGATTACTGATATAACTGTAAACATATCAGAGCAGGAGGAGCGCTGAACATGAATAGCACCATGACTTCAAACGACCGTATCATGTCACCCGGACATACAAGACCAAAAACAGTTAGTATTTCACCAGAACTGGTCGCCAGGGCCACAAAAATAACAGAAGTTGTGGGTTACACGTTTGGTCCGGCACTGATTGCTTTTAACATATTTAATTTCAATATTGCAAAACTGGGCTTTTATTACATGGATGCCGCCAGGTTCGGCATGGCAACTGGCGTTTTATTGTTAGCCTCAGCCATCTACATTAGCAAGCAGAAAAAATAATAGTACGTTTTTATAACTGGCGGGGCTACACACCGGTAGTCTCGCCTGCGCCAGTACACCGAAACAGGCGTGGTTCATTCCCCATCAGCCCACAATGGCTCTGGCTTAAGCCTGATAAGTCTTTTTTGTAGGTTGGACTGAGGCACGAAGTCCAACAGTGGCGCTTTATTTGGCACTTGCGTTGGACTTCGTGCCTCAGTCCAACCTACGGAAAACCATGTTTAAACCAGATGTTGGACTTAAGTCAGTGCCATTATGATCAGGTCTGAATTAAAATTAACGGTTTAAAATCTAATATTAATGCCGCCAACGAAACCATCATCAATGGTTACATCCTTGGTGCCGTCTACTTTAGTACCATCTTTCAGGTCCGCCTGTAACACCCGGTAACCGATATAGGCACTGGCCTGGTCAAAGAATCGAAAATCAGCCCGTGCCCGTGCTTCCCAAAAATTCTGGCCATCAAGCCCGGTTACTATTGCTGGAGAATAGTAACCACCTACATGGAAGCCAAATAACCCGTTATTTGGATAAAATCCGATCATACCACCCAAACCCAGTGCTAATATTTCGAAATCTTCCGTATCAATCGTATAGGCATTTACGCCCAGTGATCCTGACATTAACGTTTCACCAAGAAAATTATCGCCGGAAACCTGCAGGCCACCGCTTACTGCCCAGTAACGACCGTTTTTGCTGTCATTGCCGTACAGGCCTGAAATTGGAATTTCGGCATCCCCAACAGCAAATTCGTAGGTGATGCGGCCGCTGTCATTATTGAGGTTAATATCCAGCGAATCTGCTAAAACTTGAGCTACCGGGAAATACAATAGGGAAATAAACAAAATTTTATTAGTAATTGAAATAACAGGCCTCCATTTATTATAACTTCTTGTATCATATTTACATCTGCACCGTTCCAAATCAAGCCTAATGGCGCTAGGATGATGATTGTCATTTTGCTTAATTATTTATTTCAGGGAGAGCGTCTATGAAAGCTGTTAAAATTTTGGCTGTCTTGTGGCTACTGTCTGTCACCAGTACGGTTTTTGCACTTGAAATTGAAAATGTTAAGTTACCAGATACGATCTCTGCAAACACCCCTGGTAAGACGCTTTTGCTCAATGGCGCGGGTATTCGTACCAAGTTCATTTTTGATATTTATGTCGGCGCCCTTTACCTGGAATCTAAAAATTCAAGTGCGAAAGAAATAATAAATAGTAAAGATGAAAAACAAATTTTCTTGCATTTTCTTTATAAAGAAGTAACTAAAGAAAAACTGACTGCTGGCTGGACCGATGGATTTGAAGATAATAATTCCAGTGCTCAAATGGCTAAACTCAAGGACAGGTTGGACAAGTTTAATGCCATGTTTATCACAGTAAAAAAAGGCAATACAATGAGGTTTGATTTTTTACCTGATGGAACATTAAAATTATTAATTAACAATGAAGCCAGGGGAGAAATCAGTGGTAATGATTTTCAACAGGCCTTGCTAAAGGTCTGGCTGGGTCAGGAGCCAGCTACTGAAGATTTAAAATCAGCGATGTTAGGTAAAGCTGACGAATAGACCATGTTACATCAGGCGCTATCCTTTCTGGAACTATGGCGCGTAAATTTTGCGCCCGTTATCTTTGACCAGATACGGGCGACCATAAACCAGTGAAGATAATAAGCCTCAACACATATGCGAAAAAAGTTCTTTGGGTTGAATAAAAAAATTTCTTCCGCTGCGCAGAGTTCACAATCCAGACCCAGCTCACTGGCAAAAGTCTGACAACGGGCCAGATGATAACGGTTTGAAATAATAACAGGTCTGCCGGACCCATTACTTTCAATAAGGTCGCGGGCACAAACAAGATTTTCAAAAGTATGCCTGGAGCCTTCTTCGCGGTGTATATTTTTAGCAGACATGCCCTGCCTGACCAGGTAGTCCGCCCCGCACTGGGCTTCTGTTAACCTGCTCCTGCCTGTAAACCCGCCCAGTATAATATATTTAATGGAACTATATTTATGGTATAAATTTAATGCCCGGTCTAGCCGCAAAACAAAATCATTAACGGGTTTATTCTCCCGGAGGCGCATGCCCAACACGATAACGGCTTTTGGTTCCCGAGAATCAGTAGGTGACGTTTTTGCCAGTTGGTAAATATTAAGCCAATGCCAGATATAGGAAAGGCCCAGGGTGACCAGGATCACCAGGTTTGAAAGTAACAAACTCAACACGCCGTGGAATCCCAACTCATCAAATCTTGCCCGTCTCAGGGCTGGTCGAATCACGCCTGTATAAAGACCTTTTAAATACAAGAAACGACTATTAATTTTCCAGGCCACCATAAACGATATTCGAACAATATCCAGGACTGAGCGAAAATGACTGGCCCTGGCATTCTCCTGGTAGAGCGCGGGAATGGCGATAAAAATTCCGGTATAACCCATCCTGGCTCCTTCGATCAGGACTTCACTTTCAAAAACAAAGCTCCGTGATTTGCCATATGGAATTTTTAATTTTTTGACAAGACTGGCTGGGTAAAGCCTGAAACCAGACTGGCTATCTTCAATTTCATAACCTGCGGCCCAGGATATCCAGAAATTAGCGACACTATTTGCATAGTATCTCTTTTTTGGAAAAGCCGATTTTTCGCTCATGCGCGAACCAATAATAATTTTTTCAGGATTATTTTTCGCAGCAGCTATAATTCGACTAGCATCTTCCGGGGCATGCTGACCATCAGCATCCAGCGTTATGATATATTCGGCGCCATTCTCTAACGCGGCCTGCATACCACGCCAGATACTGGCGGCTTTACCCTGGTTGGTTTGATTGGCTAATAAATGGGCACCGGTCTGCTGAATTAATGCCAGTGTTTCATCAGTTGAACCATCATCAATGACATAAACATTATTGGTTATTGCCAAAGATCTTGAAACAATATCATTAATGGTTGCGGCTTCATTGTAGGCCGGAATTACAATTGCAATTTTATTTGGCACGTAAATACTCGCCGGTTTCAGTTTATGTAATTAAAAAAGGAAATGGCGCTGGTTACACCACTTTATTACTTTACTGTTTTATTTATTGGGGTGGTGGTAATGATACCAGGGTTTGACCGGTACCCCGTAATTTTGCCATGCTTAAAGCTTCATCAGCTCTTTGCAATAACACCTCAGGTTTTTCGCCCTGTGAGTATAACGTTAATACACTTGAAAAACCTGGCAAGGGGATTGAATTCCCATCATGATTAATGACTGTGTCCGCGGCAACTTTTCTGGCTTTTTCAAGTGCTCGGTAGGCGCCATCTTTTGGTGTGTTAGGAAATACAATTGCAAATTCATCACCGCCATAACGGGCCACAAAATCGTAGGCACGAAAGTTGGCCAATACTTCCCGCACATAACAGGAAAGCACCTCATCACCTGCTGCGCGCCCATATTGTTGATTGATTCTGTCAAGATTATCAATATCCAGTATCGACAGGGCCAGTGAAAAACCGTACCGACGGGCACGGCCCACTTCAGATTCAAGCTGCCTGATTAACATTTCACGTTTGGGCAATCCTGTTAATTCGTCGGTCACACCATTTTTAGCCAATTTCTCAACCCGAACCTTGAGTTGTTTTCTATCCTGTTTAACTTCCTGAATAAATTGATTGGCTTGTACAAGATCGTTGCCCAACACTTCCTGCCCCTGCACCAAATCTTGTAGTCCGCGCATGAGTAATTGTTTCAAATCCATTAAGTCATCGGCATTCTCCGCCAACTCCAGCGCCTTCAGGTTTGATTTGAGTAACCCGTTAAATTCTTTATTTCTTTCAACGGTATTGTTGAGGTTTGATTCCAGCTCGTCACTTATATTTTCGATATTCGTACCAGCGGTCTGTCCTGGATCAGGCGTAACCATACCAGCAACAATTTTTGACGCTGGCTCGCCAATAATACTGGACTTAATATCTTCGAGTTCTCCAGGTATCTGGAGTGCATCCATACCTGCTTGCGCTGGTTCAAGCACTTCTGGATCAGTATTGTCTGCCTCAAAAACTTCCGGTGTTTGTGTGTCTGCCAGTTTATCTATTGACTCGTCTGTTAAATCAAACGACTGAGAATCTATCTCGGGTGCGGATTCTGTTTCATTGTCTTCTGGCTCACTTTGTTGCGGGGGAAGACTAAATTTTGTTGGCTTCAACTCAGTTTCAAATCTTTTACTTGTGGTAGTTTCTTGCCTGGGTTTTTTTTGCGCTTGAGTTGGTGCTGGCTCTGGCTCTGGTTTTGGTGTCGGTTTCGGTGAACTAACAGGCCGCCGAGTCCGATCTTTAATTTTCCCCAGGTCGACATAGGGCGCCAGGCGTTGCTGGATGATACGGGCCTTTACCCGGGTCATAGGATTTGCGGTGCTATCACCGGCAAACCGACCTAACAATGTGTACAGAAAACGCATATAGGCATCTTCCATTCGTCCACCCGGCGTATCATATCGTGCCAGGCCACGCTCAATCATCCTGAATAACATCACCCCATCATTGGTGCGCTTGAGCCCTTCAAGACTCGTACGTAACTCTTCCAAAATTGATGGTGTTCCCGTAGGTAAATCTGACATATTAGCGAGGACCGGTTAAGAGGTAGCCAACTCAAGTTATGTGTTAAAAATAGCTCGTAACTATTGGTAAAACAAGGGTTAATATGGATAATTGCCGAATTATACGCCGAAGTGGGCAGGACAGCTATCAGAAACAGGGCTTGCCAGCCCATAACGGTATCAGGTCGAGCTTGCTGATACGATACTGAGGGCGCCCTGATCCTGGGCTGATTTCAGGGCTGTTTCGGTTCGGGCCAGAAAACTATCGGCGGCCTCATCTTCCTGGTGCCGGGCGACGCCGCAAGTAAAGGTGGGCAAGGTTTCTGTCCTGGCCACATGTTCAAATTTTACCAGACCGGAACGATGCTGCGCTTCGGTCATGGCCCTTTGGGCGCCATCAATGGCTGTATTGGGCAATAATAAGGCAAATTCATTAATACCAATTCGGGCGATCATGTCATAACCCCGGAATCCTGATAACACATCGTCTACATAAATTCTGATAATTTCATCGGCAAGATCCACAGATTGTTTAATTGTTTTTTCCTGGCCATCAATTGTTATCAATGCCAGGCTCAATGGCGTTTTATATCTTACAGACCTTGCAATCTCCGATTGTAATTGTCGAATCAACGCCACACGATTTGGCAGACCGGTAAATTCATCGGTCTGGGTCAACTTGCGCACATTAATTATTTCTGCGTGCAAGCTCATGTTCCCGGCACGCATTGTTTTCAGGTTTTTTCTGGCATATTCAAGATCGTCCTTCAGGGCACCCTGCCAGGCAATCATTTCATCGACCCCTTCCAGGAGAACATGTTGCATCTCACCACTACTATCTTCTTCAGGTATTTCCAATGCTACACGGATTGTTTTCAGATTTGATAAAAAATCAGTATTCCGCAAGAGAATCTGGTGCAGACTTTTATCAATGGTATTTTGTAACGATTCAAGCTCGCGACGCTGGCGAGTAAGATTTGCCCGTGGTACTTTTTCTTCTTCGGAAATAACAGAATTATCCAGATCTTCAAGCTGGGCGGATTCAAGTGCAGCGATATCTTCTCGCTGAATGGTTTTAACGTTATCAGCAGCTTGTTGCAGTGCCAGTACCAATACCGCTTCCAGGTCTTTTTCATCTGCAATGCCGGTATCGGCATCGGCCAGGTAGGGGATCACCCGGCGTTGCACGAGCCGGGCAATCATTCGTGTTGCCGGGTCACTGTCTACATTTTTGATGTAGGCATTAAGGCGGCCATCGAGAAAACTAACAAAGGCGTGATCAACCATATCGGTAAATTTCCCGGATATTTTATACCCGGCTTCGATATGATCATAAATCTCTCCGCCCTCTTCTGTTTGCAAGAGATTTCGCAAGACCACAAGGATTTTTTCCAGTGTGTCCCGCCCACGATTTGCACCTACATCCATAGATATCCCACAATTATTATAAAAGATACGTTACCGATGTTTACATTAAATAACAACTACCTATGGGCTATTAACAGGTCCTGCCAGCCAGAATGTTAATACTAGAAAGCTTCATTGGTACTGGCAATGACACGGGTCTCGCCTGTCTCCGGCACATAGGCCACATCCAGGCGCAAATCAGTTCTTACAAGCTGTCTCACCTTCCAGCGAAGCCCGGTACCAATTGCAAATTTTAAGTCCGTCAAATCAACTTCACTGAGCTTGGGATAGGTATTGCCAATATCTGTAAAAAGCAAAAACCGGATTGGCTTATAACCCCAGACCGGCATTAGATATTCCAGGTTCAGTAAAATCATCGCATTTCCTGTAAAATCACTGCGACTATAGCCACGTAACGAATCGGCACCACCAATACTCAGCGCGTTCCCTCTGAAATTCGAAAAACCAAACCTGAGCTGAGAGTTAAGATTATAATTGGGGATGCCAAACAGGTGATAATAATCCCGATAAAATATTCTATGTGTTGTGTGGCCTTGTTCGGATCCCAATCCTCTCAAGCCTATAGAAATATCATAACCATACTGACGTCCGGTACGACTCCATTCCAGGTTTTTCACAGCTTCATAAGAAACACCCATATCTAATGTAACAATGCGGGTATTAACAAAAAAATCTTCGGGTCCTGATTTGGTCTTATACTTAACAACACCTCGGGACATGCCTGCGCCATATCGAAGTCCCCTACTTGGCCCAACTCGATTCTGCCATCTAGAAAGGTTGACACGTTCTAACATAGTAACCCGCTCAGCTTCTACCACTTCCCCAGCATCAGTAACTTCCTCTACGTTGGTTGTTTTTCGCTTGGTATCAACATCAAAAGTAAAGGGCGTACCAAACATGCGAGGGTAGTTGTAATCGATTTCGGTTGTATCGCGATCATTAGTATCAGTATTTGACGAACGGACTCGATTCCATGCTACCTTTAACCTCTGGTTAAGCCCCAAAATGTTATCCCAGCGAACCTCACCTCCTGCCTTTATGTCGCCATCGGAATTTCTTCTCACTCGCGGAATAGGCAAAATATAGAATTTTTCTTTTACTGTGATCAGCAGGATATTTTTATAATCCTCTTCAATCATTTCTGCCTTGACAGTTTCAAAAAGCTTTAGATTCATAATGTATTGCCTGGACTTTTCAATGAGCCTTGCATTAATCGGATCACCAATAGCAATGATCATTTCCTGCAACATAACCTGTGGTTTAGTAGTTTCATTACCAGCGAATCGAATTTCGTCAATCACGGGAATCACCGCATCTTTCGGCTCAATGAATAATTCTTCAGCCTGGGCAGCCGACAGCCAGCCACTAATGCTAAAAGTGAACAACAAAATAACGGAGGATTTCTGAATTGTTCCCATAGGTAATCACCAAGCTACAACAGACTGGCACATGCAACAAGATAATAAATAAACAGAATTATTTTTTTATATAAAAAACTCGGGAAATACCCAAGTTAGATGATTTATACCACTTAAACATCAAACTTTTTTTGACTTAAGATCGTATCCCAAGACCGGATATTAACATCAGCGCTTATGATAAGGCTTGCTAAGTTCGTGGACGGCATCCACGAGCATGGTGACATGGTCGGGATTAATTTTCTGGTGAATGCCATGTCCCAGGTTGAAAACCATGCCACTACCGGGACCATAGCTTTCAAGAATTGTGGCGACCTCTGCGCGTATTCTTGGTTCGGCGGCATACAGCACTGCGGGGTCCATGTTGCCTTGCAGGGCAACTTTATCGCCAACCCGCTTGCGTGCATCACCAATTTCCAGTGTCCAGTCGAGGCCAATTGCATCACAACCTGTTTTTGCAATTGACTCCAGCCATTGGCCACCGTTTTTTGTAAAAAGTGTAACTGGTACCCGCCTGCCTTCATGTTCACGAGTCAAATTGCTGACTATTTTTTCCATATATCGAAGTGAAAATTCACGGTAATCACGAGGTGTCAGCACACCGCCCCAGGTGTCAAATATCATCACTGCCTGGGCGCCAGCCTGAATTTGCGCATTCAGGTATAAGCTTACTGAATCTGCCAGCTTGTCCAACAGCTGATGCAGGGTCGCTGGCTGATCAAACATCATGGATTTCACGTAGGCGAATTCCTTGCTCCCACAACCTTCTACCATATAGGTTGCGAGCGTCCAGGGGCTACCTGAAAAACCTATTAATGGCACGCGCCCGGATAGTTCTTTCCTGATTACACGTACCGCATCAGTGACATATCTGAGCTCTTGCTCGGGATCCGGGATGCCAATCGCCTGCACCTCAGCCGCTGAACGTACAGGGCGCTCGAATCTTGGTCCTTCGCCTTCAGAAAAATACAATCCTAAGCCCATGGCATCAGGAATAGTTAAAATATCAGAAAATAAAATCGCCGCATCCAGCTCGAACCTGTCCAGGGGTTGCATGGTAACTTCACAGGCAAGCTCAGGCGTTTTGCACAGGGTCAAAAAATCACCGGCTTTTTTTCGTGTCGCCTTGTATTCCGGTAAATACCTGCCCGCCTGGCGCATAATCCAGACAGGCGTCATATCCACTGGCTGACCGAGCAGCGCCCTGAGCAAGCGATCATTTTTTAGTTCATTCATTTTTTAGATTTTATAGGTAAATACGGAGAATGGTATTATTTCAAACTTTCAAATAATCCAGGATACCTTCTGCCGCCTGGCGGCCCTCGTAAACTGCGGTGACCACCAGGTCTGATCCCCGCACCATGTCGCCGCCAGCAAAAATTTTTGGATTACTGGTTTGGTATGAAAACTCACTGTTGTCCCGGGCTTCGATCCTGTTGCGTTCATCAAGCCTGATGTTAAAATCTGACAACCAACCGGCCGGGTTGGGTCTAAAACCAAAAGCCACGATAACACAGTCTGCTTTTAAAATTTCTTCCGATCCAGGAATTGCTTGTGGGCTACGACGACCACGCTCATCGGGCTCGCCCAGTTTGGTCGTGACAAATTTTACGCCTTCAACCTTGCCACTTCCTGTAATTTCAACAGGCTGCCGGTTCCAGAGAAATCTTACACCCTCTTCTTTTGCGTTTGTCACCTCACGACGGGACCCGGGCATATTTTCTTCGTCCCGCCGGTAGGCGCAGGTGACTGAAGCTGCGCCCTGCCTGATAGCCGTGCGATTACAGTCCATTGCCGTGTCACCACCACCCAGTACCACGACGTTTTTGCCAGACATGTCGATATAATCAGATTTCTTTTTCTCAAAACCCATATGGCGGTTGATATTCGAGATCAAAAAAGGAAGTGCCTCAAAAACACCGGGCAAATCTTCACCGGGAAAATTTCCTTTCATATAATTATAAGTACCCATGCCAAGAAAAACGGCATCGTGCTGGTCAATTAAAACCTGGAACGATTGTTTATCGCCAATTTCGGTATTTAATACGAATTCGACACCCATTTCTTCCAGAACTGCACGTCGTTTCTGGACAATCTCTTTTTCAAGTTTGAATTCCGGGATACCAAATGTGAGCAAACCACCAATCTCTGGATGGCGATCATAAACAATCGCTTTAATACCCTGGCGTGTTAAAACATCAGCACAAGCCAGGCCGGCAGGGCCTGCGCCAACAATAGCGACCTGCTTACCGGTACTAACCACCCCGGACATATCCGGTCGCCAACCCTGGGCAAATGCCGTATCTGTAATGTATTTTTCAACGGCTCCAATGGTGACAGCACCAAAACCATCATTCAGTGTACAGGCGCCTTCACATAATCGGTCCTGGGGACAAACCCGACCACAAATTTCCGGTAATGAATTCGTCTGATGGGATAATTCAGCTGCGGCATTAATATTTCCCTCGGCAATTAATTTTAGCCAGTTGGGAATATAACTATGAACTGGACATTTCCACTCACAATAGGGGTTACCGCACTCGAGACAACGATCCGCCTGTGAAATAACATGCTCAACGTCAAAGCGCCCGTATATTTCCCTGAATTCCTGGATTCGTTTGTCGGCGCTCGTTTTCTCCGGATCTACCCGGGGCACATCAATAAACTGAAAATTATTTCCCATGACTTAATACCTGTTCCACATCAGGCGGCAGCCTGGCGTAAATCTGCCAGCAAGGCATCAAGTGCCAGTGCTTTTGGTTTGACCAGCCAGAAATGCCTGACCGCCTCGGAATAATCATCAAGAATAGACTGGCCGCGTTCACTGCCAGTTTCACTGACGAATTCCTGTATCAACTCTTGCAAGAGTGTTCTGTAGGCCTCCATTGACTCAACATTAATACGATGTGTATCAACAGAATCATGGTTGTAACAGTCAGGAAAAATATTTTCTTTGTCATAGACAAAAGCAAACCCACCGGTCATACCGGCACCAAAATTAACGCCGGTTGCACCCAACACCGCGATCAAACCACCGGTCATATACTCACATCCATGATCGCCTGTTGCTTCAACTACTGCGGTGGCGCCAGAGTTCCGAACACCAAAACGCTCACCGGCAGCACCGGAGGCAAATAATTTACCGCCGGTGGCACCATACAAACACGTGTTGCCAATTATAACTGTTTCGTGACTCTTAAAGACACTGCCAGGTGGCGGTGAAATTACCAGGCGTCCGCCGGCCATGCCCTTGCCCACATAATCATTGGCATCTCCGGACAAGTACATATTGAGGCCACCGGCATTCCAGACGCCAAAACTCTGGCCAGCGGTGCCCGTGAGGCGCAATTCAATAGGATTACTATTCATGCCATTGTTGCCATAACGATGGGCAATTTCGCCGGACAATCGGGCGCCAATTGAACGGTGAATATTTTTCACCTGGAAATGAAACTGGCCACCAGATTTTTTTTCTATGGCAGAGATAGTTTGTTTGACCATTTCTTCAGCGAGCTCGCCCTTGTCAAATGGTTCGTTTCTTTCAACAATACAATGCTGGGGTTTATCCGCATCTATGCCTTCAGCTTTTAACAAGGGATCCAGGTTCAATCTTTTTTGCCTGGCTGTGATTGCGCCTGAAAATTCCAGCAAATCAGTACGACCGATTAAATCGTTTAGGCTTTTCAGGCCCAGCTCAGCCAGGTACCCACGAACATCACGGGCAATAAATTTGAAATAATTCATGACCATTTCTGCCTGGCCCTTGTAATGCTTTAAACGTAACACCTTGTTCTGGGTGGCGATGCCAGTGGCGCAATTATTCAGATGACAGATACGCAGGTATTTACAGCCCATGGCTACCATGGGCCCGGTACCAAAACCAAAAGATTCGGCACCCAGTATGGCCGCTTTAATCACATCCAGACCGGTCTTGAGTCCGCCATCAGTTTGCAACCTGACCTTGCCCCGCAAATTATTTGCTCGCAGAATTTGATGGGTTTCAGTTAATCCCAACTCCCAGGGGCTGCCGGCATATTTCACGCTGGTCAGGGGACTGGCGCCAGTACCACCATCGTGCCCGGAAATAGTAATCAAATCGGCATACGCCTTGGCCACACCCGCGGCGATGGTGCCGACACCTGCCTCTGCTACCAGTTTCACCGAAACCAGTGCCGCCGGGTTAACCTGCTTAAGATCAAAAATTAGCTGCGACAAATCCTCAATCGAATAAATATCGTGGTGTGGGGGTGGTGATATCAAGGCAACCCCGGGTTTGCAGTAACGAAGATTAGCAATTAAATCGTTGACCTTGTGCCCAGGTAACTGGCCGCCTTCTCCCGGTTTCGCCCCCTGGGCAACCTTGATCTGCAACACTTCAGCACTACGCAAATAGGCGGGGGTCACACCAAAACGTCCCGAGGCAACCTGTTTGATTTTTGACCGTTTGATGGTGCCATACCTGGCCTTGTCTTCACCGCCCTCACCAGAGTTGGAACGACCGCCCAGGGTATTCATTGCTTCGGCCAGGGTTTCATGGGCCTCGGGTGACAACGCGCCCAGCGACATGGCGGCGCTGTCAAATCTTTTCAGTATTTGTTCTTCTGGCTCTACATCGTCCAGCGCAATCGCTGCTTGACCTTTTTTGAGCGCGAGCAAATCTCGAAAAGCCAATGGTTTGCGGCCATCCACAAGACTGGAAAAAATTTTGTAGTCATCATAGTCCCCGCTGGTAACGGCAACCTGTAATGACTGAACCACATCCGGGTTGTAAGCATGATCTTCGCCGTCATGGATATATTTTAGCAACCCGCCCAGCTCCAGGTGTTTACGCTTGTTCCAGGCGAGTTTTGATAAAAATCGCAGGTCCTGCTCCAGGTCTTGAAAATTTGTACCAGAAATACGATTAGTCGTGCCCCGGAAACAAAGGTCCACAATTTCATCATTGAGGCCAACTGATTCAAACAACTGGGCACCACGATAACTGGAAATAGTAGAAATACCCATTTTGGAAATAATCTTGAACAACCCCTTATTAATACCATCCCTGTATTTTCGACATACCAGTGCAGTATCTTTTTCGACAATTTCACCAGTACGGTGCATATCATGTAAACATGAATAAACAAGATAGGGATAAATTGCTGTTGCCCCATAACCAATTAAGACCGCAAAATGGTGCGGGTTCCTGGCAGTTGCTGTTTCGACAACAATGTTGGCATCACAACGCAAACCGGTTTTAATCAGGTGATGGTGGACTGCACCCACAGCAAGCAACGCGGGTACTGTTAAACTGTCTTGTTTTATATTTCGGTCACTTAAAATTATTATAACTTTACCGTTTCTCACTGCTGCTTCAGCAGTTTCACAAATATTCTTAATTGCCGGCACCAGTAACCCGGAACCGGATTCTCCCGGAGCTGATTTACCCGGGTTTGAAATACTTTGGTCGGGAAAATTCAGATCAATTGTTTTGCTTTGATACTGTTCATTATCAAGCGACAGTAGCTGGTTGAACTTACTCATGGACAGTACCGGAGAATCAACAAGTAAACGTGCGGCCTGTTCCGAATTTTCTTCAAACATATTCATTTCACGACCAAAACATGTCTCCAGGGACATAACGATTTGCTCGCGAATTGGATCAATGGGCGGGTTGGTTACCTGGGCAAACTGCTGCCTGAAATAGTCATACAAACTCCTTACCTGGCGTGACAATACCGGTAGCGGTGTATCATCACCCATGGAGCCCACGGCTTCCTGGCCATCTTCCGCCATTACCCGCAACACCTGGTCTCTTTCTTCAAAAGACACCTGGAACAGTTTTTGATAGACATTAATTTCATCAGGACTCATGGCACACAAACCATCAGCTTCGTCCTGCAACCGTGAAGAAATGCGAACTGATTTTTCGGCCATCCATTTTTTATATGGATGCCGTGCCATTAATTTTTTATCAATCATTTCAGGTAATAACAACTCGCCGGTTTCAGTATCGACTGCGATCATTTCACCAGGGCGTAGTCTCCCCTTACGGACAACATCTTCAGGTTTGTAATCGTATACGCCAATTTCGGAAGCCAGGGTAATATGACGATCTTTGGTGATCACCCAACGTGCTGGTCGCAAACCATTACGATCCATGCTGCATGCGGCGTGGCGACCATCTGTTAAAACAATACCAGCAGGGCCGTCCCACGGCTCCATGTGCATGGAAGTGAGCTCGTAAAATGCCCGTAGTCCCGCATCCATATTTTCGACATTTTGCCAGGCAGGTGGTATCAACAATCGCATGGCACGGAAAATATCCATGCCCCCGGCCAGTAATACTTCCAGCATGTTATCCAGACTATTTGAGTCAGAGCCTGACATGGAAACCAGTGGTCGAATTTCTTCCATGGGCAAATATTTTGATTCAAATTTATGGCCACGGGCAATGGACCAGTTACGATTGCCCTGGATGGTATTGATCTCGCCATTATGGGCCAGGTAACGGAAGGGTTGAGCCAGGCGCCACTGGGGCCAGGTATTGGTTGAGAAACGCTGGTGAAAAACACAAAGGGAAGTTGTTAACGATTCATCCTGCAAATCTTTATAATAAACAGGCAGGTTCTCTGGCATCACCAGCCCTTTATAGGAAATTACCCTGCTGGACATGCTGGGCACGTAAAAAACATCATCAACCGGTTCAATTATTTTTTCTGCTATTCGGCGTGCTATATATAAGTGTCGCTCAAACGCTTCTTCATCCATACCTGTATCAGGTGTGACAAACACTTGCTCAATCAGTGGCTGACTGGCTAACGCCTCTTCACCACAGGCTTTATTATCGGTGGGCACTGAACGCCAGCCGGTAATCGTTAGCTTTTGCGAAACCAAAGCTTTGGTTAGTTCCTGGCGGGCAAAATCAGCTTTTTTTGGATCGGGGTCCAGGAAGACCATGCCAATGGCAAACATTTCACTCAACTGCCAACCTTTCTCTTTGGCCACCGCGCGAAAGAATTGTTCGGGAATTCGCAGTAACAAACCACAACCATCACCGGTTTTGCCGTCAGCGGCCACCGCCCCACGGTGGGTCAGGCGTGCCAGGGCATTAATGGCTGTCGTAAGCAACCAATGGCTGGGTTTACCATCCATCTGGGCAATAAGGCCAAAACCACAACTGTCTTTTTCAAAGGCAGGATCATAGAGGCCGGAGATTTGTTTCTTTAATGTCATGCTAGTCCAAATCAAAAATCTATTGTTTTAATCCAGTCAAAATCTATTGGGCGTCACTCAGGCAGGTACTGGGCCAAAGGGCGAAAAAGTATACAGTTGCGCCTGTCGTGGTTCAATGAGAATCAGGCAAATTCAGGGGGATTTTTCAGTATTTTCAGCCAGATAACATGTTAGATAGCGATTTAGGTGGGCAAATCAGGCGCGAATAATCGCCCATGCTCTGCAAGGGCATAACGGTCTGTCATGCCGGCAATATAGTCGGCAACAATTCTTGCTTGCTCGACTGCACTGTTACTGGCACTCGTTTTCTGTCGATACTGTGGCGGTAACAACTGAAAATCACCTATAAAAGCCTCGAAAAGTGCAGTTAACACAATTGTAGATTTTGCAGTCATACGTTTAACGCGGTAATGATAATACATAGACTCTCTCAAAAAACGTTTCATGGCCTGGGTCTGCTCCTTCATTGCTTCGCTATAACTTATGAGCACCGTTTTGTGGCCCCGGACCGCATCAATATTATCAATGGCAAACTCGGCGATTCTGGCACGTGAAGTCTCAATCAGGTCAACCACCATTTCATTTACCATGCGCCTGATGGTCTCGTGGACAATACGCCTCGGGTTCAAATCCGGATATTTTTTAACCACTTTATGGTACTGGTTAGCAAATAAGGGCACTTCTTTCAGCTGGTCTACATCAATCAAACCATATCTTAAACCATCATCAACATCATGATTATTGTAGGCAATTTCATCTGCAAGATTAGTTAACTGGGCCTCGAGACTTGGTTGTGTTTTATTGATAAAACGCTCACCCAGTTCGCCCAGGCTACGGGCATTTTTTACTGAACAGTGTTTCAGGATGCCCTCTCGGGTTTCAAACATAAGATTGAGCCCGAGGAAATCAGCATATCTTTCCTCCAGTACGTCAACGACCCTGAGTGACTGTAAATTATGCTCAAATCCACCCAGGTTTTGCATACACTTATTAAGTGCATCCTGACCAGCATGGCCAAAGGGTGTGTGACCAAGATCATGGGCAAGTGCAATCGCCTCAACAAGATCTTCGTTCAGGTTCAGGGCCCGGGCAATTGACCTGCCAATCTGGGCGACCTCAATGGAATGAGTCAACCGGGTACGAAATAAATCGCCTTCATGATTCACGAATACCTGGGTTTTATATTCCAGTCTTCTAAACGCCGCACTATGAATGATGCGGTCACGGTCACGCTGAAAATCACTGCGATGTGCCGGTCTCGGCTCGTCGTATTTTCTGCCACGCGAGTTTTCATCACAGGCTGCATAGGGGGCGAAGTTCATGGGCCAGTCTTATAAATTATATTATAATAAATTTTATTAAAATTAAATTTAGTTGCGCAAATCTGCCAAAACGTCATCCAGGAATTTTTCTGAAAAATCATCTGTCAAAATTACATCGCCTATTGCTTTAAACAAAACCAGCTGGAGTTTTCCATCTGTAACTTTTTTATCTACGGCCATGTGCTCGCGCATAACAGCTACCGATAAACTGGCTGGGGCACGTATTGGTAATTTTGCCATAGATATTATTTTTTCCACCCGCACTACATCGGCTCGTGGCAACCAACCCAGGCGACATGATAATTCCGCTGCCATCACCATGCCGGCCGCGACCGCCTCACCATGTAACCAGTTTCCGTATCCCATGCCCGCTTCTATGGCATGGCCAAACGTATGGCCCAAATTTAACAGGGCACGACCACCCCGCTCCAACTCATCATCAGCAACAACTTCTGATTTATGTCGACAAGATTCAAAGATTGCATGGGACAGTGCCGCCGGGTCGCGCGCTAGCAACCTGACCATATTTTCTTCAAGCCAGAATAAAAAATTCTTATCTCTTATCAGGCCATATTTAATAACTTCTGCCAGACCTGCAGATAATTCTTTACTGGGTAATGTATCGAGTGTTGACGTATCAATGAGCACGCATTTGGGCTGATAAAATGCACCGATCATATTTTTACCACGTTTGTGGTTAACACCGGTTTTCCCACCAACTGAAGAATCGACTTGCGAGAGCAAGCTAGTTGGTATCTGGATAAAAGGTACGCCACGCATATAACAGGCAGCGGCAAAACCTGTCATATCGCCAATCACGCCGCCGCCCAGGGCAATCATGGTTATTTTTCGGTCACACCTGGCAGCCAGTAACTGGTCAATAACCGAATCAATCGTATTTAAACTTTTATATTCTTCACCATCTGGCAGGATAATGCTGACGGGATCATAAGACTCAAGAGATGTCGCCAGTTTTTCAAGATAAATTGGTGCAACGGTCTCATTGGAAACGATGGCGACACGCTTACCCATAATATACTTTCTTAAAATTTCCGCATTGGCATAGTGATTAGTACCAATGATTATCGGGTAACTACGATCTCCCAAATCAAGATCTAATATTTTCATTTTTATCGGGATTGTTTTTGGATGTGAGCAGCCACGTCCCTGGCAACGATTGCCGGTGGCCGGTTGTCAGTTTTTACTATCAGGTCTGCTTCCTGACGGTAAAGGGGGTCCCGTACGGCCATCATATTGGTTAATGTTTTGCGCCTGTCTTCTGTTTGCAGTAGTGGTCTGGATTTGTCTTTTTTGGTGCGATTCACCAACGTTTCAACATCTGCTGAAAGATATAATACAAAACCATTCTTTCGCAGTGTTTGGCGATTTTGTTCACTGAGAATGGCGCCACCACCTGTGGCCAGCACCAGGTTATTTTTTGCGGTCAACTCGTTGATAATTGCGCTTTCTCTTTTTCTGAACCCTGCTTCACCTTCTATTTCAAATATTAACGAAATATCAGCCCCGGTCCGCTTTTCGAGCTCATGATCAGTATCAAGAAAGTTCTTTTTGAACACATTCGCAAGATGACGACCAATGGTGGTTTTACCCACGCCCATTGGACCGATGATAAAAATATTGTCTGGCACTTCCATAACGCCAAGATATGCCAGCAATCGGGAGAGAAATCAAGTGAGGGCGATTTACCCTCACCTGAAAATTAACGAACTGAAGCGAGCTCAGCCATAATCCGGGGCGTCAGGAAAATCAACAACTCTGTTTTGTTATCAACCACTTCCTGGTTTTTGAACAACCATCCCAGCAATGGGAGATCACCAAAAAACGGGACCTTGGTGTCGGTATCATTTCTATCCAGCTCATAAATACCACCAATTACGATGGTCTCGCCATTATCCAGTAATACCTGGGTTTCAATATCTTTGATATTCAAAATACCCCGGACAGCGTCAACAAAGTTATCTTTGCTCACTTTTACATCCATAATGATTCGATCATCCGGCGTGATCCGGGGGGTAACTTCCAGAGATAAAACAGCTTTCTTGGTAATGACTGTACCAACACCTAAAACACTGGTAGTAAACACCCGTTCCTGGCCCTGTTCAATCTTGGCCTTCTGGCCATTGGCAGTAACAATCCTTGGGCTGGAGATAATTTTACCCTTACCTTCCTGTTCCAGGGCGGATAATTCGAGGCCCAATACCGCCCCAGTGCCCAGTTTTGCGATAGTGAGTGCCAACGCACCGGCTTCCTGGTTACCAATACCCGGTGAGGGCAAATTAACATTAAGCCCATCAGCAGTGCTAAGTGTGTTATCACCGTTAAGAATTGCTGCCTGATCGATTTGGGAGCTACTGCCGGTAAAATTATTCCGGGTGCCCAACTTGGCACCAAGAGATTTACTAAAAGATGATACCGCCTCAACCAGTCGACTTTCAATCATCACCTGGCGCACGGGTTGATCCAGTTTGGCAATCAGTTTCCTGACCTCCCGGATTTTACCCGGTGTGTCCTGAACCAAAATCGAATTTGTTCTGTTATCTACCGTGACCTGTCCCCGCGGTGATAACAAGGAATTTGAATCAGTGCTCTCCTTGGTAATAGAGACAGCGTTATTAAATACGGGATGAGCGTTGGATTCAGCGCCAGTTGTGATTGCTTTAATGGATTTCAACAAGGCGGCTATATCGCTCGCCTTGGCATAATTGATCTGGATTAATTCAGAAACAAGGGGCTCGAGGTCCACCGCGGTTTTGGCCGATTCGAATGCTGCTTTCTCCTTGGCTGCTACCTCATCTGCCGGGGCAATTGATAAAACATTGCCTTTTTTGCGCATTGACAGTGCCTTGGCATCAAGAATGATATCCAGTGCCTGGTCCCAGGGCACATCTTTGAGGCGCAGAGTCAATTCCCCGCCTACCGTATCGCTGACCACAAAATTCAGGTCGGTAAAATCTGCCAATACTTGCAGGGCTGCCCTGACCTCGATGTTCTGGAAGTTCAGTGAGAGTTTCTCACCGCTATAACCAAACTCATCCTTACGAGATTCGTCCTCATCAACGGTGATGGGCCTGATATTAAGGGTAAAAGTGTTACCTGTTTGATAGGCAAGGTGTTCATACTTTCCAATTGGGGTGATGACCATCCTGGCGTTATTGCCCTGGCCAAACATGTCAATTGTTTGCACGGGCGTAGCAAAATCCACAACATCGAGTCTGCGCTCCAGGTTTGCAGGTAGATTCGTATTCAGAAAATCAAGAATAATATCGCCCGCCTGCTCCTTCACATCAATGCCAATTGAAGGATCTGACAAAGTCACAATGATTTTAGCGTCGCCAGCCGTGCCACGTCGAAAATCTATATTTTTGATTGAATATCGGGCCCTAACTGTCTTGGTGGTAAAGCGGGTTTTGTTCTGCGCCACTGCGCCACCAATTGCCGTAACCGGACTATCGAGGGTAAAAACCAGGTCATTATCAACAATGCTGGTTTCATAACCTACAGGTCGCACGAGGTTCAGCACAACACGTGTACGATTGCCAACCGCCACCGCATTCACGCTCACCACGGCACCTACGCCCACGCGCAATGTACGTTTAGAAGCCTTCAGTTCAGTACTATCAAAATCAAATGCAATTCTGGCTGGATTGGTAATAGTAAACGCGCGTGGTTTAATTGGGTTACCCGCCATTTTTAGTCTGATTTGCACGCGACTGCCCGGTAATTTTACAAATGAGATATCCGTTATGGCGTTTGCAGGAGCCTGACTGGCAGGTGCTTGTACCGGGGCCGGTTCGGTTTTCTGTGTCAGAACCACTGGTGCCACGGCTGTTTGGACAGGCGCTGCCGTTTCCACTACCTGTTCAGGCACAGAAGCCGGAGTAGTTGCGACAACCTCGGGTTCGGTAGCAGGTGCTGCATCAACAGAAGCCGCTGCCACCTGATAACCAGAACCGGTTTTAGTGACATTTAGTTTGCTGGCCGTGGTTGCCAGAATATCAATATTAACTGTGGCGCCGTTATCAGCAAGATAGGGATAAACACCTTTTATACCACTGCGGCCACCGGGTTCAGCAACATTGGCACCTAAAGTACTGCCAGGAAAACTGATTCGTAATCGTTTACCTTCTTCAAAGCTCTCCACTTTGTATTCGGCGCTTCCCGACACACCAATATCGAGGACATTATCACCTGCCCATGACAGGCTGGTTATTTCGCCTGCTGACAGGGTACCTGACATCACCAAAAGTAGTGCCATTACCGGGCCGATCACAAACGTATATGAAATTTTTACTAATTGTTTTTTGTTCATAGCTGTTAGCCTCTTGCTACTCTATGCTTATGCTGGCTTTGCGTTCAATCCATTCACCCAGGGGATCCTGTATCAACTCAACCAGCTCAACTTTCTCTTCATTAATTATTAATACCTTGCCAAAATTCTGGCCCATGTGGTTGCCAATCTGGGCGCGGTGGACGGTGCCGTCCGGTGCCTGGATAACAGCCCAGTTCTCGTTACCTCTTGATAAGGTTCCCACCATTTTTAGAGAATCCAGTGGGTAGTCTTCTAATGGCTCTTTCCGACGACGCAGGTCCGGGCTAGGCCCACCGGCAGTAGAAGTGCCCCTGGGCTTGAGATTAAATGGCGCAAACGGGTCAATGCCGTCCTCGGCACTATATGCAAAACTCTCGTAGGTTTTGACCTCAGGCAGGGGTTCTATACTCGGTTTTCTGTCTTTATGGGCATCTCGCACAAAACCACGTAAATCATCAAGATGGTCACCGCTACAACCTGCGATAGAGATCACAATCAATATCAAACCCAGGCGATAAAAAGTGCGCCACTTCATCGACGCCTCCTGCCTCGTTTCGGCTTGTTTTTGGCGACCTGGGCACTGATCTCATCCTCGTCAAGGTAACGATAGGTTTTGGCCTTGGCTGACATAGTCAGTTTTCCTGACCCCTTAATACTGACACTGCCAAATGTCACAATTCGAGGCAGGGCGGCCACATCGCTGACAAACTGTGCCAACTCATGATAGGTGCCCTTTACCTTGATACTGATTGGCAGCTCGGCATAAAACTCGGCCGGTCTTTCTTTTTCAGGCTTGAACAGCACAAACTCTAAACCACGCCCCAGACCCGCTTGTGTTATATCAACCAACAAATCTGGCACCTCGGCAGAGTCGGGGAGCTGTCTTAATAAACTACCAAATGTTTGTTCCATCTCGACCATTTGCTGTTTATACGCAGGTAGATTTATTGCAAGTGCTTTCTTGGTCAAATAGGTTTGACGAAGATTTAGTTCCTCGGCCTCTAGTCTCGCCAGGTTTTCCCTGTCCCCTTCAATACGAAGAAAATAACCGGCGGCAAGAATCCCGATACAAATTGCTACAATGGCGCCAATTTTAATCGGCAACGGCCAGGAAGCTGGATTTTGTAAATCTATACTATTGAGATCTTCAAGATTCATAAATTTTACCTGGTTCTGGCCGGAGCAGGGGCGCCAGTTTTAGCCTGGTCTTTTTTAGCGCTTTTATCGGTTTGGGTAATTTTTAACTTGAACTGGCTGACACGATCCGAGCCTTCATTTTTAACATTAATCACTTCAAGATTTGGCGCAGTGAACCAGTTTGATTCATCAAGGTTGCGCATTAATGCGGAAACACGGGCATTTGATTGCGCGGTCCCTTCTATGGACAATAATGGCCCCTTTTGTACCAGGCTCTTGAAGTAAATACCCTCGGGCAAGAGCCGCACAAAGTCCTCAAAAACATGCACAATCTGGGTGCGGCTGCCTTGTAACTGGTAAATTACATTCATACGGGAAATTAACGCCTGGCGTTGTTTTTTGAGCTCTTTAATCTCGTTAATTTCTTTTTCTACTTTTTTAATTTCTTCTTTAAGATAAGCATTCCTGCCTGTCTGCACTTCAATCAAGTTACTGTGATACAAGTAGGCCTGAAAAACCAGCAACAGCATTACCACAGCCGCACCGGTACCGATCCCCACCAGCTTGCGATCCAGTTCTCGTTGGCGCATTTCACGCCATGGCAGTAAATTAAGTTTAGTCGCCATAACTCAGTTATTCATCAAAACTTCTGACCGCCAAACCGCAGGCAATCATTAGTGAGGGCGCGTCATTGCTTAACATTTGCGGCTTGATTCTTGATGACAATGACATGCTCGTAAAAGGGTTGGATACCATGGCAGGCACGCCAATACGGGCGGCCACCAGTTCATCAACCCCGGGTATCTGGGCGCAGCCGCCAGACAATAAAATCTGGTCAACACTGCTAAACGGACTGGATGAATAAAAGAACTGCAAGGCACGCATAATTTCCTGGCACATTGCTTCCATAAATGGTCTTAGTACATCTGTTTGGTAATTATCAGGCAATCCACCCTGCTTCTTGGCCAAGCCCGCTTCTTCATAAGACAGCCCATAACGACGCTGGATTTCCTCAGTCAACTGCCTGCCACCAAACGCATGATCCCGTGTATAAACCGACCGATTATTATGAATAACATTGATATTAGTTGTAGTCGCGCCCACGTCCATAATAGCAACCGTCTTTTCCATGCCGCCGCCGGGCATGTGTTCGGCAATTAATTCGTAGGAATTTTCCATGGCATAAGTTTCAACGTCTATCACTTTTGGGTTTAAACCAGGTCCTTCTATGACAGCGATGTAGTCATCAACAATTTCTTTACGACAGGCCGCGATCAGGACATTGTTTTCCTCTGGATTTTCTTCAGAAATACCCTGTACTTGATAATCCAGATTGACCTCATCCAGGGGGTAGGGGATATAGTGGTCGGCTTCCATTTCAATCTGTGTTTGTAATTCCTGCTCGCTCAGGTTCGCCGGCATTTTTATAGACTTGGTAATCACGTGGGTAGCTGCCACGGCGACAGCGGCATTTTTACATTTGGTTCCAGATCGTTTGATGGCGCGTTCGACGGCATCCGAGACTTGCTCAATTTCCGTGATGGCATGCTCTACCACCGCATTCTGAGGCAAGGGCTCAGCGGCAAATCTTTCGACCCGCAATTGATTGCCGGACTTACTGAGCTCCAGCACTTTCACTGCAGACGAGCTAATATCGATACCGATTAACGGTGGCGACTTTTTTACGAACGCTTTATCTAACCAAGACACGTGTTCATATCCTTATTAATCAATTAGTTATGTTATATACATGTAAACATGCATTAAATACTACCTCCAAATATAGTCCAAGACAAACTAAAATGACAATTAACCTTTCTAAGTCTTTGAACGGACTATATACTCGCCCACTTATTGAACCCTCGAACACCTACTTTTAGCTTCTTTTTTTGACGAAAATGGAAAATCAGGATAGTCCCGGGAGCGACATCAACCCACCCCAGAGCACCAGAAAACCCTGGCAAATCGCCATATTTGCTATATTAGGTTTAGGTTTTACAGGTATAGCCGTGTTTTCTCTGCTCAGTCTTATTTTAATACCTACCCTGCCCTCTCCAGACGAGCTCAGAGGTGG
Organism: uncultured Acidiferrobacteraceae bacterium; assembly: GCA_913009895.1. Classification (GTDB taxonomy): domain Bacteria; phylum Pseudomonadota; class Gammaproteobacteria; order Acidiferrobacterales; family SZUA-150; genus SZUA-150. Next base: position 135,885 of record CAJVXY010000004.1, read on the forward strand.
CGGTCAGCTCAAGGTGCCCATGCGTGTCTATACCGCTGACGGCGTGCTCATTGGCGAATTTGGCGAAGAACGGCGCCTGCCCAGAAAAATCGATGAAGTGCCACCGCTGCTGATCAAGGCCATACTGGCCGCCGAAGATTCGGGTTATTACGATCACTACGGTGTCAGTTTTCTTGGCATTGCCCGGGCGGCCTGGATCAACTTCCAATCAGGCGGTCACCGGCAAGGAGCCAGCACCATCACCATGCAGGTGGCGCGAAACTTTTTTCTCAGCCCTGAAAAAACCTATACTCGCAAGCTCAAGGAAATCCTGCTGGCCTTCAAGCTGGAACGGGAACTGAGTAAAAACGATATCCTCGAGCTCTACATCAACAAAATTTTTCTGGGTCACCGCGCCTATGGTTTTGCGGCTGCCAGTCGTATTTATTACGGCAAACCACTGGCAGATTTGACCATACCCGAAATAGCCATGTTATCTGGTTTGCCGAAAGCACCGTCGCGCAATAATCCCCTGACTAATCCGGAAACAGCCAGGGACAGGCGTAACTATATTCTCAGCCGAATGCATAAACTGGATTTTATTGATGAGGCCTATTACCGGGAAGCCAGGTTCGCACCACTGACGGCCCGTAAATACAAACTGGCCTATGATATCGAAGCGCCCTACATCGCCGAAATGGTGCGCCAGTACATGATCAAGACCTATAAAAATCAAGTTTATGCTGGCGGTTTTCACGTCTACACCACGCTTAACTCCCGCTACCAGCAGGCCGCCAACAATGCACTACGTAAGGGTTTACTGGCCTATGAGCGCCGTCATGGTTACCGCGGACCCTCAGGTCATGTCAGTATACGGGGGGATATCGATAAATCTCACCTGGACATCACACTCAAGGATTATCGCTCGGTGGGCAATCTCATTCCCGGCATTGTCATGCTCACCGAAGATAACTCCATCACGGTTTATACCCAGGATGGTTATGTCGCCACCATCGGCTGGAACGGACTCTCCTGGGCAAAAAAATACATCAACGCCAATGCCATGGGCCCGAGCCCAAAAAAAGCCACAGACATTGTGCGTGTGGGTGATGTGATTTACCTGGAAAGTCTTGAGGAAGGTCGCTGGCTGCTGGCACAACCACCAAGGGCCGCCAGCGCATTCGTGGCGCTGGATCCAAAAAATGGCGGCATACTGGCATTAAGTGGTGGTTTTGATTTCAGACAAAGTAAGTTCAACCGCGTGATCCAGGCAAAACGCCAGCCCGGCTCCAACATCAAACCCTTTATATATTCCAGTGCCCTGGAAAAGGGTTTTACCGCGGCCAGCACCGTCAGTGGCGCGCCCATTTCCATTGAAGATGTCAACCTTGAAGATGTTTGGCGGCCAGAAAACTACAGTGGTAAATTTTTTGGACCAACACGTTTACGCAAAGCACTGACACTTTCGTTGAACCTGGTTTCGGTACGATTGTTACGTGCCATCAAACCCTCATTTGCCGTCAAATATTTAACACGATTTGGTTTTGACCCGGAAATACTGCCTAACAACCTGTCACTGGCACTTGGCACACTATCTGTCGAGCCCATCAATATGGTGCGTGCCTTTTCAGTTTTTGCCAATGGCGGGTTTTTGGTTGATCCCTATTTTATCACCAGGGTTGAGGATGGGGACCATAATATACTGGAATACGCCAACCCTACATTGGTCTGTGCTGACTGCCCTGAAACCAAAAATGTAGCCAGTAAATACCTGAAGGCCGAATCGGATAAAAAGCTACAAAATGAAAACAAGGAAACAGCCTCAAATGAGCAACCCGCCATCGCCGAGCCACCGGCAATAATTCGCCTGGCAACCAGTAAAGAAGAAAAAGAAAATGACACTAAAGAAACAGGCCAGCAACAGCCTGACCAGAGACGATTAGCGCCCAGAACCATTACTGCTGAAAATGCCTTTATCATGACTACCATAATGCAAGACGTGATCAAACGTGGTACTTCCCGCCGTGCCCTGGTGCTCAACCGCCCGGATCTGGCGGGCAAAACCGGCACCACCAATGAATTTCGTGATGCCTGGTTCTCCGGCTTTAATGACCAGATCGTGGCCACTGCCTGGCTGGGTTATGACCAGCCTGAGACCCTGGGCAGGGGGGAGGCCGGGTCCCGTACTGCATTGCCTATCTGGATTGATTTCATGCGTGTGGCACTGGAAGGCATGCCTGAAAACGGCTGGCCAAAACCCACCAGTGTTGTCACCCGTTTTATTAACAAAGAGTCTGGGCAGCCTACCGGACCCGATGACCCGGACGGGATGGAAGAATATTTCTTTGCCAGTCAACAGACTGAGTCCGACGCTGCCCGATTGGCCACGGAAGATGCCCAGGATTCAATACCAGTATCAAACGAACGCGACCCATCACCCGGAACAACCCCAGAAGGTCAGCAACAAATTCCAGAAGATTTGTTCTAGTCAAGCCAGTTTCATTCCTGTGAACCGACACCGTGAACGAAATCGCAACCATTCAAACCGGTTAGGTTCCGCCCAGGAAATATCCAGGCTGGCAGCCAAAATACTGGCCGAAGAGGGGATAAATGATTATTTACTCGCCAAGCAGCGGGCAGTCCAGCGATTACATTTACCGAGCAA
>CAJVXY010000005.1 GCA_913009895.1 uncultured Acidiferrobacteraceae bacterium
TGCCCTCAGCTTCTCAGCACCGAGCACTGTCATAGGTACCTTGATCACGTTTCCATCTCCCTATTCATATTTTGGTGCAGATCCTGCAAACGATAAATAGAAATTTCGTCATCACGAAATTCACGTAGTGCCTCGGCAGCAGCTCGGGCAGCAGCCAGAGTCGTGTAATTTGTTACCTTGTGCTGTGTAGCAGCACGGCGAATTAAAGATGCATCTTCCAGGCTTTGTTTGTCAGAAACAGTATTCACAATAATATCAATTTCATCATTCGTTAACATATCAACAATATGGGGTCTGCCTTCTGACACCTTGTTAACTGCTGTCACTGGCACACCTGCTGCTTCCAGTACCGCTGCAGTGCCCCGAGTTGCCAGCAACTGGTATGAATGTTCACTGAAAAAACGGGCAATATCCACAATCGCTGCCTGGTCCGCGTCTTTAACACTGACAAACATTTTACCCGTTTGCGGAATATTAGCGCCCGCAGCAACCTGTGACTTGTAAAATGCTTCACCAAACGTCTCACCAACGCCCATCACTTCGCCTGTTGATTTCATCTCGGGACCCAACATCGTATCGACACCGGGAAATTTAATAAAGGGAAAAACGGCTTCCTTGACATAAAAATGATCGGGAATAATTTCTTTCCTGATCCCCTGTTCTTTCAGGCTTTTCCCCGTCATGCAACGGGCTGCGATCTTGGCCAGGGGTCGACCCGTTGCCTTGGAAACATAGGGTACAGTACGTGATGCCCTGGGATTAACTTCCAGCACATAAATATCTTCACCCTTTATGGCAAACTGAATATTCATTAAGCCGATCACTTTCAAACCATGGGCCAGGGCAACAGTTTGTTTTCTCAGCTGATTTTGTATTTTAGTTGACAGGCTAAATGGCGGCAGTGAACAGGCAGAATCGCCAGAATGGACACCCGCCTCTTCAATATGTTCCATGATGCCACCAATAATCACGTCTTTGCCATCACAGATGGCATCAACATCAACCTCAATTGCATCGTTAAGAAACTTGTCCAGCAACACCGGAGAATCTTCAGAGATGCCTACGGCAAACCGCATGTATCGTTCCAGGTCTTCAAGGTTATGGACAATCTCCATGGCCCTGCCACCAAGTACATAGGAAGGCCTGACGACTAATGGAAAGCCGATTTTTTTTGCCTTACGCAACGCCGACTTGACATCGGTTGCCGTCTGGTTTGGCGGCTGCAACAAATCCAGTCGCTTGATTAATCTTTGAAATCGTTTTCGATCCTCGGCAAGATCAATTGAGTCCGGACTGGTACCTATAATTGGCGTACCTGCAGCCTCCAGTCCCCGGGATAACTTTAACGGGGTCTGACCACCGTACTGGACAATCACGCCTTTGGGATTTTCAATGTGGACAATCTCAAGCACATCCTCCAGCGTAAGTGGTTCAAAATAAAGTCGATCGGAGGTATCGTAATCTGTTGATACGGTTTCAGGATTACAATTGACCATAATTGTCTGGTAGCCATCATCGCGCATTGCAAATGCTGCATGGACACAACAATAGTCAAACTCGATACCCTGTCCGATTCTATTGGGGCCACCGCCAAGGACAATTATTTTTTCACGCTCTTCGGGTGCGGCTTCACACTCTTCTTCATAAGTGGAATACATGTACGCCGTTGCCGACGCAAATTCTGCGGCACAGGAATCAACTCTTTTATAGACTGGTCGGATATCCAGCTTATGTCGTATCTTGCGAAATTTTTCCTCTTTAGTATTTAACAATTTCGCAATGCGTCGATCGGAAAACCCCTTTCGTTTCCAGCCATAAACTTTTTTGCGGCTCAGTTTTTTACCAGCGGATCGGGCAATAGTTTTCTCGGTTTTAATCAAGTCTTCAATTTGTACCAAAAACCAGGGATCAATTTTGGTAATTTCAAATATTTGATCCAGCTTAAACCCGTACCTGAAAGCATCTGCCACATGCCAGATTCGTTCGGCGCAGGGTTTGGTCAAATCATAGCGCAACTTGTCTTTAATTATGGATTTACTGTCCTCAGGGCTATGCTCTTTTTCAATAAGTGCTGCATCAACAAAAGAATCAAAACCATCAACACCCACTTCCAGGCTTCGTAACGCCTTTTGTAATGATTCCTGGAAGGTCCTGCCGATGGCCATGGCCTCACCGACTGATTTCATTTGCGTCGTTAAAACCGGGTCGGCCTTGGGAAATTTTTCAAATGTAAATCTCGGAATCTTGGTCACCACGTAATCTATGGTTGGCTCAAATGAAGCGGGTGTCACGCCACCAGTAATATCATTTTTTAATTCATCCAGGGTAAAACCCACTGCCAGTTTGGCGGCCACTTTAGCAATCGGAAAACCGGTCGCCTTGGAGGCCAAAGCCGAACTACGAGAAACCCGCGGATTCATTTCGATAACAATCATACGACCATCTTCAGGGTTGATGGCAAATTGAACATTGGAACCACCGGTGTCGACACCAATCTCGCGCAATACCGCAATACTGGCATTGCGCATTATCTGGTATTCCTTGTCAGTCAGGGTTTGTGCCGGTGCAACAGTAATCGAGTCGCCCGTATGCACGCCCATGGGATCCAGGTTTTCAATTGAACAAATAATAATGCAGTTGTCCTGGTGATCGCGGACCACTTCCATTTCATACTCTTTCCAGCCCGCGATTGATTCTTCGATCAGTAGCTCGCTGGTAGGCGAAGCATCCAGGCCGCGTTCACAAATTTCTGTGAATTCTTCGCGGTTGTAGGCCGCGCCACCGCCACTACCGCCCATGGTAAACGAGGGCCTGATAATGACCGGGAATCCCAGTGCCGCCTGCACCTGGTGGGCCTCTTCAATACTATGGGCAATGGCACCCCGTGGTGTTTCCAGGCCAATCTTGTGCATCGCTTTGGCAAACTGCTCGCGATCTTCGGCCTTGTCGATGGCCTCTTTTGTCGCGCCAATTAACTGGACATTAAATTTTTCGAGCACACCATGTCGATCAAGGTCGAGTGCGCAATTGAGGCCAGTCTGGCCACCCATGGTTGGTAATAACGCATCGGGACGTTCTTTTTCAATAATCTTGCTGACATTACGCCAGTCAACGGGTTCGATGTAAGTGGCATCAGCCGTTTCCGGGTCGGTCATAATCGTGGCCGGGTTGGAATTGACCAATACCACACGATAACCTTCTTCCTTAAGTGCCTTACAAGCCTGGGCGCCGGAATAATCAAACTCACAGGCCTGGCCGATGACAATCGGACCGGCACCTATAATAAGTATACTTTTTATGTCAGTACGTTTTGGCATAAGAATCTAAAATTCAAATATAAAAAATCAATGGACAGGATTAACAAGATTGTCAGGATTAAAAAAACCAAATAAAAGTTTTTTGATTCCTCTCTTTCCTTTGTCAGAATAAAGCATTCATAATCCTGTTAATCCCGTAAATCCTGTCAAAAAATATTTTTGAAAAATATAAATAATCACTTCTTCATCATTTCAATAAACCTGTCAAACATGGGGGCAACATCATGGGGTCCGGGACTGGCTTCCGGGTGACCCTGAAAAGAAAAGGCTGGTACATCAGTACGTGAAACCCCCTGAACCGTGCCATCAAATAAGGAACGATGGGTGACCTCAAGGTTGCCAGGTATCGAGCTTTCATCAACTGCAAATCCATGATTCTGGCTGGTGATCATGACCTTTTTGGTGCTCAGGTCCTGCACCGGATGGTTGGCGCCATGATGGCCGAATTTCATTTTCAGGGTTCTGGCACCTGAGGCCAGGGACAACAATTGGTGGCCCAGGCAAATACCAAATATGGGAATACCTGATGAAATTATTTGTTGTATGGCTTCAATGGCGTAAGAACAAGGCTCTGGATCGCCCGGGCCATTGGAAAGAAAAACACCGTCAGGTTTTAGGGCCAGCACATCATTGGCACTGGTGGTCGCTGGCACAACAGTTAATTTACAGCCACGTTGGACCAACATGCGCAGGATATTTCTTTTGACACCAAAATCATAAGCAACAACGTGAAAGTCATGGTCCTCAACTGACACGTGTTGCTCAGTATGGCCCTGGTCCAACTGCCAGACGCCTTCGGTCCATTCATAAGAAGTTTTGGTGGTCACGTCTTTGGCCAGATCAAGACCTGCCAGTCCCTTCGCCGCACTGGCCATTTCAATTGCCTCGCCCTTGCGGATTCGCTCCCCCTTGGCGGCAGAAATTATACAGCCACGCTGGGCGCCTTTTTCTCTCAGTAATCGCGTCAGACGACGAGTGTCGATATCGGCAATGGCCACCACCTGGTGTTTCTGGAGAAATTCTGGCAAGGATTCTGTTGCCCGCCAGTTGCTTTGTAACAGTGGCAAGTCCCTGATTACGAGCCCTGCAGCGTGGACTTTTTCCGACTCCATATCTTCCAGGTTAGTGCCGGTATTACCAATATGCGGGTAAGTCAGGGTCACTATCTGGCGGGCATAGGAGGGATCGGTCAGGATTTCCTGGTAGCCGGTCATGGCGGTATTGAACACCACCTCGCCTGTCGAATGACCAGAAACGCCAACCGCGGTCCCGGGAAACAGGGAACCATCTTCAAGGGCGAGCAATGCTGGCTGGGACAACCGGTAAACCCCCAATATTCAGACATACAAAAACGGAAGAGGCCCTGGCTTCTCCCGTTTTTAGTATATTATTCAATAACTTATGGGCTATGATGACAGCCCTGCTGGGGCAGCATATTACGACAGACATCGAGTAAAATCAATTGTAGCTTTGCAGGCTAGCGAGCAAGGAATGAGTTTTATTTATTGTGGCCTACTACTAAACCTCAGGAAAGTCTTTCCTTGCTAAGCTATAATAGAACCTACATGGAACGAGCATAAATCGAGGTCATAACAGATGGCTACAACCAAAGAAACTGCCAAACAACTCATCGACCACCTGCCAGACGAGGCTTCCTGGGACGACATTATGTACGAGCTGTATGTGAAGCAAAAAATTGAGTCTGGACTGAAGGCTGTTGAAGAGGGCCGCACGATTCCTCACGAAGAAGTAAAAGCCCGAATGCTTGCTAAACGATAATCTCGATGAAGATAGAGTGGACGGAACCCTCTGAAAATGATCTCGGCGAAATTTATGATTACATAGCCCGTGACGCTCCCTATTATGCAGAACAATTTATCGATCGAATTATCGATGCCACAGGTAAATTAGAAGACCATCCCAAAATCGGACGCCAGGTACCGGAAGCCAATCTGGACAATGTACGAGAATTAATTTTTCAGAACTACCGGATCATCTACCTCATCAAACATAAAGTTATTTATATCATCACTGTTATCCACGACAGCCGGGATCTCAATCTAATGGAGATTAAACCCTGGCATGATAAATAAAACTTAATTCCGTTATCTAACCAGAGCATTAAAAATGGGTCGTATTGAGCACAGATTCTAATAACACTGACTTAAGCCCAATAAGTCTTTTTTTGTAGGTTGGACTGAGGAACGAAGTCCAACAGTGGCGCTTTATTTAACACTTGCGTTGGACTTCGTTCCTCAGTCCAACCTACGGAAAACCATGTTTAAACCGGATATCAGGCTTAAGTCAGTGCTATTCAGCACAGGCTCCTTTTTTTATAGTTTTTTAGCAGAATTAGAAAAAATGTAACGTGTGCCGTGCGCATAGTGCACGCTACGCTTGCTAATAATATTCTCAGGATTTAATGGTAGAGAGAATCATTTTATTTATTTTTAAATATTTCTATTTTTTAATATAATTGGATTCAAATAAAAACTCTGTAACAAAATAGACCCGGCAAATAAAAAATGAATTAACTCGGGCAAACCAAACCCAATGCTGCTGTTTTCCGGATCCAGGCCAAAATTTAATACAGGCATTAAAACACTAAGCATTAATAAAAATATATTTATAGAGCTTTCAATTAGTGAAAATAATGCGCCTACTGTAATATTTTTAAAAACTATAAAGCTGGCGATAAAAACTACAAGGTAATATAAATATAACCAGTAATCGTTTGCGCCGGGAATTGATAACCTTAAATTAATATCGAAAAAATAATACAGGATAAAAAAAACAGGTGTGGCTAAGTAATAAATCTGTAATAACTTAAAATTCATTTATATGTTCGCGCCTCCTGATTACATCTGGTCAAAAGAGCCGTGAACAATATAAACTGCTGTTAGCCTGGCCCCGTTTTTTTAAACTCAAGACAATAATGTATCAGGGTTCTTGTTAAAGACAGTGCCCATAACCTGGGCTGAGCCGCAATATCAAGGCAACAAACCCGGGCTCAACGAAAGCCCAGCACATCCTGCATATCATAAAGGCCGGCAGGTTTGCCCTGCAGCCAGAGTGCGGCCCGAATGGCCCCGGAGGCAAAGGTCATGCGACTGGAGGCTTTGTGGGTGATTTCCACACGCTCGCCCTGGCCCGCGAACATCACCGTATGGTCGCCGACAATATCGCCGGCCCTGATGGTTGAAAATCCAATGGTATTTTTGTCGCGCTCGCCCGTGATGCCTTGACGACCATAAATCGCACAATCCTTTAGTTTGCGTCCGAGGGTTTCAGCCACCACCTCGCCCATGCGCAGGGCTGTACCGGAAGGGGCATCCAGTTTATGGCGATGGTGGGCCTCGATGATTTCGATATCACTACTCTCCCCCAGCGCCCGGGCTGCGACTTCCAGCAACCGCAAACAGACATTGACGCCAACACTCATATTGGGCGCGAAAACAACAGGAATTTTTTTTGCCGCATTTTGAATGTGTTCAATACCGGCGGGATCAAATCCCGTGGTGCCAATGACCATGGATTTTCCGGCTTCAATACAAGTCTTCAGGTTGTCATGGGTCACTTCGGGGCGTGTGAAATCAATCAACACGTCATATTCTGCATTGTTGAGAGAGTCCTGTACTGTTACATTCAGCGCGTTTAATCCGGCAAGGGCACCGGCATCGGCGCCAATTGCCGGGCTACCCGGACGCTCAATTGCTGCCGTTACCGTGGTCTCATCGTTTAGCAGGCATGCCTCGATCAAGGCTCGCCCCATACGACCAGATGCACCGTTAATTGCTACATTTACCATAATCTAAATTGCCCAAAACCCGTTATGCCTAAAATATACTATTCAGGATCAACCCACGAATGAAGATTATTCGAAAAACCAAAGAATATGAGGTCTGACAACAATAAACAAGCCGGACACCGGGTCGGGTCGCCAAGACCTTTATGCGGGTACCAATTCATGTAAAATGGAATTCTGTTTTATGTATAAGGTGTGGCGAAATAATGGATGTACTGACTGCCTATTTTGAATGGAAGCCCTATTACAATGAGATTCTCGTTCATTTGCTGGTCGCTACCCTGGTAGGCGGGCTGATTGGCCTTGAGCGCACCATGCATGGCAGGCCTGCCGGTTTTCGCACCCATACCCTGGTCTGTCTTTCCTCTAGCCTGCTGATGTTACTGACTATTTATCAGGTGCAACTACTGCCCCAAATACCCATTGAGACTATTCGCATTGACCCTACACGCATGGGCCAGGGAATTATGACAGGCATTGGTTTTCTCGGTGCCGGGGTGATTATGAAAGAAGGGATAACCGTGAGGGGTTTAACCACTGCCGCCTCTATCTGGATAACCGCTGCGATTGGTATTTTAATTGGTGTCGGTTTTTATTTTGCTGCGTTTGCCTCAACCATACTGACCCTGGGAGCGCTATCACTATTCCGCGCCATTGAATCTTTCATTCCCTCTACTTGTTACGGGCGGTTAAATGTCAGGAGTTTAAAAAATGATTCAATTAGTGAAGCCCAATTATGCGACCTGGTGGAAACTCATGCCTTCCACTTTTCAAGTGCCAGCTACAGAATGCTGGATGACGGGAAGTACCTGGAATACCGGCTAACGTTGCGGACGCGAGACAAGAAAAATTTCGGCTTATTGGCTGGTGACCTGGCGACTACTGATCGAATTGTTGAATTCAGCTTATCACCAATTGGTGATTAAAAAAATTACCGGGTTATTTAAAGAATTGTTTGACCGCACCCAACCATGAGTGTTCCCTGGGGTGATGACGGGAACTACCCTCGCGTGTTAACTCGTTAAATTCCTTTAACAGTTCTTTTTGTTTTCCTGTTAATTTAACCGGTGTTTCAATGCTTACCTTGCAGTAAAGGTCACCAACATGGCCGTTACGGACATTACGCACACCTTTGCCCTTTAGTCTGAATAATTTTTCACTTTGGGTACCGGCAGGGATTTTTAATTTTGCTTTGCCATCCAGCGTCGGAATTTCCAGTTCCCCGCCCAGGGCCGCCATTGAAAAATCAATTGGCATATCAAAATGCAAGTCATCGCTATCTCTCTGGAAAATAGCATGTGGCTTTAGGCCAATCTGAACATACAGGTCACCGGCAGGTCCACCACGTTCACCAGCCTCGCCTTCACCTGCTAACCGAATCTGATCACCCTCATCAACGCCCGCGGGCACCTTGACTGATAAAGTTTTACTATGCCGTACGCGTCCTTTGCCGAGACAGTCACCACAGGGACTTGAAATGATCTTGCCTGTGCCCTGGCATTTGGGGCAACTTTGCTGGATTGAGAAAAAGCCCTGTTGCATCCGCACCTGGCCATGGCCGCCACAAGTCTGACAGGTCGTAGGGGAAGTTCCTTTCCTGGCACCACTGCCATCGCAAGTTTTGCAGGTTGCCAGGGCTGGCACACGAATCTTTACTTCCGTGCCAAGTACCGCATCTTCCAGGTTCAACTCAAGGTTATATCGAAGATCGGCACCTCGATATACCTTCTGGCCACCTGCTCGACCACCACCAAACCCATCGCCAAACACATCACCAAAAATGTCGGCGAATCCAGCGCCGTGAAAACCACCAGCCCCGGCACCGCCTGCACCCATGGATGGATCAACACCTGCATGGCCAAACTGGTCGTAAGCCGCACGTTTTTGCGGATCGCTTAATATTTCATAGGCTTCTTTGGCCTGTTTAAATTTGCGATCTGCTTCCTTGTTATCAGGATTTCGATCTGGATGCCATTTCATGGCATGCCGCCGATAGGCCTTTTTAATCTCGGCCTCGGATGCATTGCGCTCAACATCCAGCGCTTGGTAATAATCCTGTTTAGACATAGTATCCATTTTAAGTATTTTTTAATTAACGCAAAAGCACGGCAGGTAAAAAATCTCCCTGCCGCGCCCTGCTTAACAAATCCTGCTGAATATTACTTCTTGTCCTTTTCGTCCTCGACTTCCTCAAATTCAGCGTCTACAACATTGTCATCTTTTTTGCTTTCATCAGCGCCTGCTGACTCAGCCTGGGCACCGGCAGTATCGCCACCGGCCTGGGTATTGGACTCGGCATACATTTGCTCGGCCATCTTATGACTGGCTTCAGTCAGCGCCTGGGTTTTAGCTTCTATAGCTTCTTTGTCGTCACCCTTAAGCGCTTCTTCAAGCTCCTTGATCGCGGCATCAATTTTTTCTTTCTCCGCGCTATCAAGTTTATCGCCCATCTCATCCATGGATTTTTTGATGCTATGGATCATGCCATCGGCCTGGTTCCTGGCATCAATCATCTCACGAACAATGCGATCTTCTTCGGCATGGCTCTCGGCGTCATGGACCATGCTGTTGATCTCGTCGTCAGATAATCCTGAGCTGGACTTAATAACAATTTTGTTTTCTTTGCCTGTAGCCTTGTCCTTCGCCGAAACATGCATAATACCGTTGGCATCAATATCAAAGCTGACCTCGATCTGGGGTACTCCCCGGGGCGCAGGTGGAATATCGGATAAATCAAATCGACCAAGAGATTTATTGCCTGATGCTACTTCCCGCTCACCCTGCAACACATGCACGGTAACGGCAGACTGGTTATCATCCGCTGTTGAAAAAACCTGTGACGCCTTGGTCGGGATAGTCGTATTTTTTTCGATGAGCTTGGTCATGATCCCGCCCATGGTTTCTATGCCGAGCGATAACGGTGTCACGTCCAGCAATAAAACATCTTTAACGTCGCCACCCAGGACACCGGCCTGAATCGAAGCACCCGCTGCAACCGCTTCATCGGGATTGACATCTTTGCGTGACTCTTTGCCAAAGAAATCTTTAACTGCTTCCTGGACCTTCGGCATCCGGGTCTGGCCGCCAACCAGGATAACATCATCAATTTCTGATGCTGCTAAACCCGCATCTTTCAATGCAATTTTACATGGCTCAATGGTGCGAGTTATCAGGTCATCGACCAGTGACTCCATTTTGGCACGGGTTATTTTAAGATTTAAGTGTTTTGGCCCGCTGGCATCAGCAGTAATGTACGGTAAATTCACATCAGTTTGCTGACTTGTTGATAGCTCAATCTTGGCTTTCTCGGCAGCTTCTTTTAATCGTTGCAATGCGATTGGGTCAGTATGCAAATCCATACTGTTATCTTTCTTGAATTCATCGGCCAGGTAATCAATCAGGCGCAGATCAAAATCTTCGCCGCCAAGAAATGTGTCGCCATTGGTTGATAACACTTCGAATTGATGCTCGCCATCCACTTCCGCGATTTCAATAATCGAAATATCAAAAGTACCACCGCCCAGGTCATAGACTGCGACTTTGCGATCACCTTCTTTTTTATCCATACCAAAAGCAAGTGCTGCAGCTGTTGGTTCATTAATGATTCGTTTTACATCCAGGCCTGCAATTTTACCTGCATCCTTGGTGGCCTGGCGCTGGGAATCATTAAAATAGGCAGGCACGGTAATAACGGCCTCTGTTACCTCTTCGCCTAAATAATCTTCAGCGGTTTTCTTCATTTTTTGCAAGACGCGCGCAGAAATTTCTGGTGGTGCCATTTGTTTCCCATTAATTTCCACCCAGGCATCACCATTTTTGGCTTTGACGATTTTATATGGCATCAACTTAACGTCTCGTTGCACCACTTCTTCGTCAAACTTTCGGCCAATCAATCGTTTGGTGGCATACACCGTATTGTGGGGATTGGTGACAGCCTGTCTCTTGGCAGATTGGCCAACAAGCACTTCATCGTCTTCTGTGAAGGCAACAATTGAAGGCGTGGTTCTGTCGCCCTCGCTATTCTCGATAACACGAGTCTTGCCGCCTTCCATGACAGACACGCAGGAGTTGGTTGTGCCCAGATCGATACCAATTATCTTTCCCATTATTCAAATCCTCTTGAAATCTATAAATTTAATTAAAATCGTTAGTTGCCTGATAGTTATGGTTACGAATGGGGCTCATTTGAATGTTTTCAAGGCCTTGGGCATCGATAACCTGGCTGATCAGGGCGAATTTGTCTCATTTTCGGCTGATTTTTGGTCATTTTCTTTATTCTGTCCATTGCCGCGCCCCTTTGAGACGGTAACCATGGCGGGTCGTAACAATCGATCGTTGAGGGTAAAACCCTTCTGGATCACGGTAATTACATGATTGGCAGCCACCTCAGGTGATTCAAGCATACTGATGGCCTGATGCAGATCAGGGTTAAATTTTTCACCTTCAGGGTTTACCATGATTATTTGAAATTTCTCGAAAACTGAATCAATTTGCTTGAGTGTTAAATCCAGGCCTTCGTGCATTTTTTTCAGGGCTTCCTGGTTGTCTTCCTTAAGGTCAACCGCTCTCGCCAATTCCAGACAATCACGGACTGTTAAGATCTCGGCAGCAAACCTTTCAACGGCAAATTTTCGGGCATTCTGGACATCATTTTCGGCCCGCCGCCGGACATTCTCTGTTTCCGCCGTGGCCCGTAAAAACTTGTCTTTAATATCTTCAAGCTCTGCGTTTAACGTTTCCATCTCGGCCGGCAGATCATAACCATTTTCAGCGGTTTGTTCGCCAGAAATCTGATCTCCAGCAGACTGGCCTTCGGTTGCCTGGCCCGTACCAGTAGATTCGGTGGCCTGTTTTTCTTCATGATCTGAATCTGGCTGTGTCTTGTGTTTCTTTTTGGTCATTTATCCTGGTTCTCCGGTCAAATATTGCCCATAGAGTGGGGTTGAATAGTAAAGTTTCAAGTTAATCATTGTCGCCACTAAGCGCACCACTAATTAATTTTGCCGTGATATCCACAATCGGGATGACCCGCTCATAGGACATGCGGGTTGGTCCAATTACGCCCAATGTACCCACTATCCTGTTATCCACCTCGTAAGGTGCCGTCACGACACTGCAATCTTCAAGGGCCTCGTAACCTGATTCGCGGCCAATGAAAATATTCACACCTTCACAGCGCATACTTTGATCCAGTAAATGCAGTAAATCCCTTTTAGTACCAAACACATCAAATAATCGCCTCAATGTTTTGACGTCGCCCATATCCGGGATATCCATGAGATTGGACTCACCACTGACGACCAGTCCTTCATCCCGGGATTCTGCGAATACCTGCTGCGCCATTTCCACAGCGACGCGCATGCTCTTTTGCATGCTTTCACTGTCTCTTTCCATTTCTTTAAGCAACAGGCGCTTGACCTCGCCCAAGGTCCTGCCAGCGAATTCAGCATTAAAGAAATTAGCCGCCTCGACAAGTTCGGCATCACTGTATTGCCGGCCACTATTAAATACACGGTTTTGCACCTGGCCGTCTTTGGCAATTAAAATCACCAGAATGCGTTTAGTCGACAAACGCACGAATTCAATTTGTCTAAAAGCCGAGATTTCCTCACGCCTGGGCACGGATACAACTGCCGCTAGCCGGGTCAGCTGGGACAACATAGAAGAGGCATTGGCAATCACGTGTTGCTGATCAATGCCATCTGTCAGCTCGCCCTGAAGCTGGTTTACCGTAGAGAGATCCATGCGCTCAACACTCAATAAACTATCGACAAATAAACGATATCCTGCCTGGGTTGGTACGCGACCAGATGACGTGTGGGGTGACCGAATCAGCCCCATATCTTCAAGCTCGGCCATGACGTTACGGATGGTTGCCGGACTTAATTCCAGGCCCGCCTGGGCAGCCAGGGTGCGTGAACCCACGGGTGTCCCGCCTGATATATATTGCTCAATCAGCGTTTTTAACAGAATCTCTGCCCGTGAATTTAGTGGTGCTGTCATGATTTCCCCAGTACTGGCACTCTGTATATAAGAGTGCCAAGGGAAGCTAACAATCGCCATACGGGCTGTCAACTGCAATCCCGAACTGCATCCGATAGTTATCCATGAATGGCTTTAAATCTTTAAATCACCCCATAAACACCATTTTATGGAAAGGTGGTGTCAGCGGCGGACAAGCACGGCATAATCACCCCATGAAATCAAAACTAAAAACCATTGGCCTGATTGGTAAATACGGCCGGGAAGAAATTGGTCCGGATATGTACCAGCTGGCGGAATTTTTACTGGCCAGGAATTTGCACGTTATAGCTGAAAATGACACCGCCAAGCTCATTAATCATCCCAGGGTTAAAGGCGAAAAAATAGAAAGCATTGGTGAAAATATTGACCTGGCGATTGTTATTGGTGGCGATGGCACCATGCTTTATGTGGGCAGGAACCTGGCAGATTTCGAGGTTCCCCTGATTGGCATCAACCAGGGTCGTCTTGGGTTCCTGACAGATATCGCGCCCGGTAACATGCTGGAAGAAGTGGGTAAAATTCTGGACGGGGATTTTGCAAGTGAAATTCGTTTCATGCTCCATGCAGAAGTCATGCGTGCCGGCAAAATTGTCCATACCGCGGTTGCCTTGAATGATGTGGTCATAAACAAGGGTGAACTGGCACGACTAATCGAATTTGAAGTTTACCTTGATGGTGAATTTGTCAATAACATTCGCGCCGACGGCATGATTGTCGCTACCCCGACTGGTTCTACTGCTTATGCCCTGTCTGCTGGCGGCCCTATTTTGCATCCGACTTTGCCGGCCATGGCGATTGTGCCTGTCTGCCCCCATACCCTTAGCGACCGGCCAATTGTCGTCAGCTGCGATAGTGTTGTTGAAACAGTTATTCTTGAGCTTGGTGATCAACGTTCATATTTAACACTGGACGGTCAGGCCAGTGTTTCACTGCAGGATCATGATCATGTTTATGTGCGAAAACTTTCGCACCCACTGGAGCTCATTCATCCTTCTGGTCGCAGTCATTTTGATGTGTTAAGGGCCAAACTACACTGGGGCGAAAAACTCTAGGCCATGCTCTCACATTTGTTTATCAGAAATTTTGCCATTGTTGACCAACTGGAACTGACGCTCGAAAAAGGCCTGTCAGTTTTAACCGGTGAAACCGGCGCAGGTAAATCAATACTTATTGACGCCCTGTCGTTAACCCTGGGTGACCGGGCAAACACCAGCGTTATTCGCCAGGGTGCCGAGAATGCCGAGGTAATTGCCAATTTTGAATTAGCAACAGACCATGACGCCCAACTGTGGTTACGTTCCCAGGAACTTGATAGTGATAGTGACTGTATTATTCGACGCGTTATCTACCGGGAAAAATCTTCCCGTGCCTATATCAATGGCAGGCCGGTACCGGTTCAACAATTAAAAGAACTGGGCAATCTGCTGGTCGATATTCATGGCCAGCACGAACATCAGTCGCTGCTCAAGCGAGACACACAAAGACAAATACTTGACGATTATGCCGGCATCCAGGCACAAGTGGCCTCGTTATCAGGAGTTTATGACGAAATCAGGAAACTGGAAACGCGAATCTCTACCCTGAAAACACAATCAAGTGATCAGCAGGCACGGGTGGAATTATTAAAATTCCAGACCAATGAGCTGGAGCTACTGGCCCTGGCACCCGGCGAAATACTAAAAATTGAACAAGAACATGAGCGCCTGGCCAATGGTGCCGAAATAATTGAAGGTACCCAGGCCGCAAGCTATTCACTTTACCATGATGAAGAAAACTCTATAGATCATTCTCTCAACCAAACGATCAATAAACTGGAGCACCTGGCACAACATGATGCGAAGTTAGGGCCCGCCATCACCTTGCTCAGTGATGCCGCGATACAAATCGGGGAAGCGGCTGATTTATTAAGCAAATACAGTGATGACCTGGATCTTGACCCGGAGAGACTGCAATGGCTGGACCAACGTCTTGGCGCTGCCCATGACCTGGCACGCAAACACCAGGTAAAACCAGGCGAGTTGCCAGAAAAACTTGAGGCGTTGATGCTGGAATTATCTGATATTGAAAATGCCGATATTAATCTTGAGAAGCTTGAATCAGAATTGGGACAGCATAAAAAAGAATACTTAACTCATGCAAATGTCATAAGCAAAAAAAGAGATGAAGCGGCCGAAAGCCTGGGCAAAAAAATATCATCTTACATGGGTGAGCTTGGCATGGAAGGCGGTTTGTTCGAGATCCAGCTTGAAAGCCTTGCCGATAATAGTATTGGTAGCAAAGGACTCGAGCGTATCAATTTTTATGTCAGCGCCAACCCGGGACAACCGGTGCAACCGATCACGAAGGTTGCCTCGGGTGGTGAGCTTTCAAGGATCAGCCTGGCCCTCCAGGTCGTCATTGCATCTATCGGTCGCATACCGACCATGATTTTTGATGAAGTAGATGTCGGCGTCGGCGGTCGTGTCGCAGAAATCGTCGGTAAATTATTGCGCGAACTGGGAAATTCTCGCCAGGTTATTTGTGTGACACACCTGGCCCAGGTAGCGGCGCAAGGCAATCGACATTTTCAGGTGAGTAAACGTACTGAATCAGATTCAACCCAGACCCGAATTGAGTCACTACCCGAAAATGATCGCGTCAGGGAAATAGCGCGCATGATTGGCGGCATTGAAATCAGCAAACAAACCCTCGACCATGCCGAAGATATGCTCAACCGTGCTGCCACATAAAATATCCAGTGCCTGAAACTAAAACTGCTGTTCTTGTACGGCCTGCCAACATCCATGATGTCATATATATTTATGACCTGGTTGAAAGTTACGCTCATATGGGTAATTTACTACCTCGGCCAATGAGTGAGTTATATCGCCACTTGCGTGATTTTTTTGTCGTAGTCAAAAACGATAAAGTCGTCGGCTGTGGTGCATTGGAAATCTTTACTGAAACCCTGGGCGAAGTACGTAGCCTGGTTGTTGCTGAAGACCAGATAGGACAGGGTTTTGGCAAAAAACTGGTACGGTATATCATCGAAGAAGCAAGTGTAATCGGTTTAAAACAAATCATGGCCCTGACTTACGCGCCCGAATTTTTTCATACACTTGGTTTCAGGACTGTTAAAAAAGACACCCTGCCAGAAAAAGTATGGGGAATTTGTATAAAATGTTACAAATTTAATAATTGCGACGAAACAGCAGTTGTGATTGATATATAAAGATTGGCAAATATAATATTAAGTGCAAAATATTACGCACCTGATTACGCATTTGGAACTATCGAGAACTATCGAGAACTATCGTTAGGCTTTATTCTTCCGAACACTTACCATTTTTCTTCATCCCCACACAAACGCCATAGAAATGCATGGTGTGCTCCTCAATGACAAAACCTTTTTCCTTGGCAATATCACGTTGCCGCTGTTCGATCTGCTCATCATAAAATTCAAACACCTTGTGGCACTTCACGCACAACATATGGTCATGATGATGACCCTGATTCATTTCGTAAACAGACCGGCCACCTTCAAAATTATGCCGAATCAACAGGCCAGCCTCCTCAAATTGCGTTAACACCCTGTAAACAGTCGCAAGACCCACATCCTCCCCGGCCTCCACCAGATTTTTATAGACATCATCTGCCCCGAGATGGCCACCTGCCATTTCCAAAATTGACAATATTTTCAATCGCGGCAAAGTCGCCTTGAGGCCGGCTTTTTTAAGATCAGTCTTGTCAGTCATGCTTTATCCTATCTCTTTTTTAGTTGTTAACCTATAGTAATCGCACAGGTACCTTAAAATGGCCCAATTGACGATACTGGTGTATTATCCGGGGCGCTGAGTTGCGCCTAAGCGGGCTCCAGAACAACTGATTTAAAATGAAACCGGTACCAGGCCAGGCAAGTACCAAGCCAGGCAAGTGCTAGTCTAGACAGGAACAATGCTGTGTACAAACTTACAATTCTCGTGCTTATCCTGTTCACAAGCGCCTGCAAAATTCTGTACGTCCCCGATATACAGCAGGGCAATGTTATTTCCAATAAAATGCTGGACCAGCTTAAAATTGGCATGAGCCAAAAACAGGTAAAATTTATAATGGGCACACCCCTGGTTAAGGATCCATTTCACAAGGATCGCTGGGATTATTTTTATTCCTATAAAGATAACAAGAACAATACTTTCAAAAAAAGCCGGATTACAGTATTTTTTGAAAATGGAAAAGTGGTAAGCCTTGATGTTGTCCCAAAAAGAACCAGGGAAAATGCATCTGAATATGAAGTTACGATCAATCCGGAAGTCTATGACGGCGGAAGCGGAGGCGGTGGTGGTGGCCACGGACATTAATTTTGAGATAATGTGCCCGTACAAATAAATTTTTCGTCTATATAATTTACCCTGATAATTCGGCTTAATACTCTATCAGGCTCCATCCTTCGCCAAACTTGCACGTAATTTCCTGGCATCCTTTGGCGATATTTTCAGCGGCCGATATATTTCGACCCGATCCTGATCTTGCAAAATGGTATCGACACTCGCCTTTTTACTAAAAATCCCTACCTGGCAATCGTCCATGTTTATTTCGGGACAGGTTTTCAGTAAGCCGCTACTTTTAATCGCTTGCGCAATTGATGTGCCTGGTTCAATCTCTAGCTGGACAAGTTTTTGGCTTGTTTCTCCCGCGTAAACGATTTCGATGTTAATTTTCATTCTCTTCTGTTTTCTCGAAAATCTGGTATGCGCGGGTTACGAATTCCTCAACCATGCTATTTGAAATTTTCTCGAATACACCGCCCAGTGCCAGCCGCATCACTGGATGGGAAATTTTAAATCCAATATCCAGCATGACCTTGCAGGACGTTTCATCAAGCGCCTGAAAACTCCAGGTACCGTCCAGGTAATGAAATGGGCCATCAGCAAGCTCCATGTGAATGGATTTTCCCGGTACGTTTTCATTGTGCGTGGTAAATTTCTTGTGTAATCCGTGATAGGCAATCGTGATTGAAGCCTCAACAACATTATCTTTACTGGAAATAATTGTTGCCTCAGAGCACCAGGACAGGAACTGTGGATACGATTCTATGTCTGCCACAAGCTCGTACAAGCTCTCGGCTGGAAAAGGAATCAGCGCTGATTTATTTACTCTTTTCACGAAAATATTCTACTACAAAAATAAAGCTGGGACAGAAAATAGAATTACAAGTAACAATACTGGAATAATAATTCTTATCAGCCATAACCATACTTTGTATAGTCTTGCATCAGGGAAGCCAAAAAATTCTGCAGATAATTTTTCATGGATAGACCAGCCAACAAATAATGCAACAAAAATGCCTGTTAATGGTAACAGATAATTGGAAGTCGTGATTTGAATTGCATCAAATAAACCCAATTGTTTTTCTACGCTAAAATACTGAAAACTGAAGGCCCATTCATTAAAAGATAAAATAACAACAATTCCCAGCAACCAGACACTGACACCGGACCAGATAGCTGCCGTAAACCTGGTCATGTGATGCGTTTCACATAACCATAATATCATTGGCTCAATCAGCGCAATGGCCGTCGAAAATGCTGCCAGTGCTAACATGATATAAATCATGGTCGTTACCAGGTGGCTATAAGGCAAAATATCCAGTGCCAGTGGTAATGACTTAAACATCAATATTGGACCGGAAGCCATGTCCTGTCCCGCGGCATTTAAAATACTGAATATTATTACGGTAGCGACAACAGCCACCAATACGTCAAGGCCGACAATACCTGCCGCACTCTTGCTCAGTGAGATCTCATCGGGCAGATATGAGCCATAAGCGATGTAAACACCATAACCCAGACCCAGGCTAAAAAAAGTTTGTCCCAGCGCCACCAAAACTGACTTAACCCCAAATGCTTCCCAGTTTGGTGCCAACAACAGTTGCAGGTTGTCGTTGAATCCCGGTAGTGTGACTGCATAAATAAGTAATAGTAAGACCAGTAAAAAAATCATTGGCATCACGTAACGAATGACAGGCTCAATTCCTTTTTTTAGCCCCCGGGCCGATACAACCATGGTCAAAATTATAAACAGGCTGTGCCAGAACATTTGTCGTTCAGGGTCGCTGACGAATTCACCAAAAACGCTGCCAACACCATCAGCAGTCAAGCCATCAAATAAACCAAGTCCCGCACGGAAACTATAAGCAAATGTCCAGCCACCAATCACGCTCAAATATGTCAGCACTAAAAACCCGATAAAAGTGGCCATTGAACCCAATAAATGCCAATTGGGATCGCCATCAATTTCATCAACCAGTGTTTTAACGCTAAGAATTGGTGAGGCCCGACCCAGGCGGCCAATACTAAATTGCGCCAGCAATAAGGGGTAACCGAGTACCAGCAAAAAAAACAAATAACTACCCAAAAAAAGGCTGCCACCATACTCAGGCATCAGGTAAGGGAACTGCCAGAAATTATTTAGGCCAATGGCCACACCAGCAGAGGCAAATATAAATAGTCTCGTGGTTGACCATCTTGCCGCTTCAGTTTTCTTTTTTGACCTTGATTTAGTTTTTCTGGCCATAGGTCCTTATCAATTAAAAATTAGCTGGACTGTCTACGTTAGTGTTGTCACATTTTGACCCCTACCCTGTTATTATAGTCATGACCAGTAAGTTATGCACTCGTGAGCCGGTAACCACAGAATCCAGGATCAATAATAACAAGACCAGATTATGAGCAAGAAAAAACCCAAAACACCCAGCAGCACTATTGCCCGCAATAAAAAGGCCTGGCACGACTATTTTCTTGAAGATAAATTCGAGGCCGGCATGGTACTGGAAGGCTGGGAGGTTAAATCCCTGCGCGCCGGTCATGGCCAGTTAACCGAGGCTTATGTTGACGTACGAGATGGCGAAGTTTTCCTGGTAGGTGCCCGCATTACCCCTCTGCTCTCGGCGTCCACCCATGTGAATCCTGAGCCCACACGGCGACGAAAATTGCTCTTGAACAAGTCTGAAATCAGCAAACTCATTGGCGCCGTTGAGCGCAAGGGTTACACCCTGGCACCGATTGCCATGTACTGGAAAAAGGGTTTCGTCAAAGTTGAAATCGCCCTGGCCAAGGGCAAACAGGCCCACGACAAACGGGCAACCATCAAGAAACGGGAAATCGACAGGGAACTACGCCGCGCCTTGAAAGAACGCTAAATTATCCCCATAAATTCACTGAAAGCGTTATACTTGGCAGTAACCAGTTACTAGTCTCTAGTTACTGGTTCTTTGGGGGCGACCTGGCTTCGACGTGGGTCACAAAACCTAAGGGGCATGCCGAGGCGCAGTTACCTCGTAAATACAGCTGCAAACTTTATAGTTGCCAACGACGACAACTACGCTCTAGCTGCGTAAAGCAGGCTAGACCTTTCACTGATACTTGCTTGTGGGTTCAGGTTCGAAAGGTCATTTCACACAAGATCGTGTTGAAGCCCACCCGGGGCCGATTCATTAAACTCTAATCGGGATCGCTTGTAGTCTACCCTGCCCGTCGGGTAGCTGCCGGTTAAATTTAAAGACACGGCTAAGCATGTAGAACCGAAGGCGGAGTATTTGCGGACGCGGGTTCGATTCCCGCCGCCTCCACCACACAAAGAAAAGCCACCTGATTTTTAGGTGGTTTTTCTTTGTATGTGTCTGTGCTGAAAAGAAACCGCGTAGCGGGAGAGATTCCAATGTGCATGGCAAGGATTGTTCCAGACAATCCCCTTGCATTCCCGCCATCCCTGGCGGTCAGATGCACAGGTGCCGCGAAGGCCAGGGATGGCCGAGAGCGCCCCGCCGCCGCCATACAACAAAGCAAACTCAGCGAGATAATAACCAACTGGAAATTATCGCCGACCTTTTTATCATTTATTTATCCAAGCAAGCGCAATATTTCAAAACTGGTCAGCCTGTTTATTGATTCCCGACTTCTAACATATTTGTCAAAGCGACTATTGCCACCTGGTTTTTGAGTTTTTTAGCCAGATCTAATGCTGTTTCTCCTTGTCGATTTCGTTCATTAACATCGGCACCACGTTCAATCAAGGCAGTTATAATATTTGGGTCTGAAACCGCAGTTGCGGCCCACATCAAGACGCTTCCATTCTTGTTACCATATTTTAGCGCTTCCTGGGGAACTTCTTTCACCGAAGATAATGTTGCTTCTTGCCAAAAATTCCTTCTGCTGTATTTCTTGTGAGGATTCATAACAAGCATTGCTATAGCAAACGAAATTACAATCACAAGCGCAATTATATATTTTCTATTTACTGATCCCATAATTCACACCTTGATAGTTTTTACTCTGACACTAATACGTGGTTTTACCTAAATCGGGCACATCTTCTATTAAGAACTGTCCACGACACAGCGGGGATATCAGGGCGAGTTTTATGGATGTTTGTTTGCCAACGATAACCGTTTCGATGTTGGCACTGAGGCGTTTTAATTCATCTATTGCGGTGGCCATAAATTCCCTTTTTTGTCATTTTTAAAATCCTGGTTAAGCAGATTTTTTGAAGAAATACCCGCCTATAGTATAGATTTATAATGCGAATATTAAGTATGATTATGTTGTCGATTGCTCATTATATTAGCAAAACATTATTTACTGCTTATACAATATAGAATCATTCTAAAAAATATCACAAGGAATATAAATTATGGGTACGTTGTTCATGGTGGGAATCGCAATCGCAGCCATAGGCGGTATTTGGCTGTTAATACTTGCATTTAAAGAAAGTTTTATTTGGGGAATAGGCTTTATTATTGTTCCCTTTGTGAGCCTCATATTTGTGGTTTTGAACTGGGGCAAAACATGGAAACCATTTCTTATTAATGTGATCGGTGGCGCACTGATATTTGCCGGGTACACAACAACTATGCCGGATTTATATGAACTGGAAATGCTCACACAGGCGCAGGAAGAAATAACAAGACAGCTGAAAAATGGTGAGATAACACAGCAACAAGCACAAACAGAACAGTTAAAAATAGTACAGGCCATGGCGGGAGGCGAAAAATACGTAAGTAGTTTCGACAGGCAAGAAATCGCCCCGGAACGACCTCTTGGTTATACCCTCAGATCTGCTGAACCTGAAAAAGAAACACTTTCTGATTCGGAAAAAAAAGCGATCCAGAAAGAAAGAATAGAACAAGCCATCAGGAATGAATCAAAATACAAGAAAATTGTTAAGGCTAATGATCGAAAAAAAGGTTTCGTAGTAATTCATGCGGATGACGCATCGAAATATGTTGGCGAAGAAATAAAAGTCACCATGAAAAAAGGCCAGGTAAGAAGCGGCGTACTTGTGGACACTGGCAAAAATACATTGCTGGTAGAAAGAAGAACGAGAAGTGGAAGGTATTCATTCAACCTGGAGACTAAAAAAATAAAGAAGATAGAAGTCAATACGTGGTTGAACTAGGGGAGTTCGAATTTACCCCCCCTTTTTTTTCCTTTTTTATTTTATCCGAATCGATTTTATTGTTGGCATTTACTTTCTTAATGCTTTTAATACTGCACTAGGTTCTTTTGCAACAACATTAAGTAGGACCAGGGCTGGGCCATGAGGTGTACGGTCGCCGCGCTCCCAGTGTCGCAATGTACTGACACTAATACCAAATGCAGATGCAAATTCGTTTTGTGACATACCGACCTTGGCGCGAATCTTTTTCACGTCTACAGGTGTAAATTTATGTACGATGGCTTTTTGTTTTTTGCCTTTTGAAAATTCCAGGGCTTCATCCATGCCCTGTTTGATACTATCGAATGCACTACTCATTATGGCCTCCATAATTCTTAACAAGGAGAGACGTAAATTTTGCTAATTTATTACGCTCACTTTTTGAAATGTTAGCCTTTTCGCTTTTACCGAAAATAGTTAACAGGAATAAAGGCATAGATCCATGATGGTAATAATAAATAACACGAACTCCACCACTTTTACCTTTGCCGTGTGCCGACCATCGTAACTTGCGAATGCCCCCAGTGCCTTGCATTATGTCGCCAGATGCAGGATGAGATGCTAAGTACTTGATAATACTTGCTCTTTCCAGCTCACTGAGTAATTTATCTGGTTTTTTCAGAAATTCAGGGAGTTCTACGATAGTTTGCATCTCTAGATGCATAATCCATTGGATTATAGCTGTCAATGTGAGTTTATGAGAAGAGGAAAGGGGTGGCTCACTCTGACCTGGTTTTTTTGGGTGGCGTGGTATTGTCAAACAAGTGACTTGACCCCCCTCTCTGACCCCCCTCTCTCCCAAACAAGTGACTTGACCCCCCTCTCTCCATTTTTGAACACCAAATTAGGTAATTTGTCATACATAAATCTATTCTAACTTTATATATTTTCTCATCTAGCAATTCAATTAGAATTGGATAAGAATATTTTTTAAATAGTATATTATTATTTTTATAAATTTCTATTCCTTCTAATGTGGCATAGTTATAATTAACCCATTTTTTAATTTCATCTAAATCATTCAATATAATTTTTTTTATTTCGTTATTATTTTCTCCTTCAATTTCTAGTGATCCAAGGATAGTTTTTTCTTCTAGAATGATTGTTATAGAAAGACTGCTATCTGGAAAATATTTAATTACGAAAGCAGGAATTAATATTTCAATTTTACTTCCGTTAAAATAAATACTTGCACTAGTAATTTGGCTCTGAATATCATTTATAGATATTAATTTTCTGGGTTCATAACTTACATCTGTAAAACACTGATATAAATAGTCTGATTCCATTAAACTTATTATTTTCGATATATTCTTTTTTCCTTTATTGTTATATTTACTACATATTGTTGCATCGCTTACTTTTGGGATTAATATTTTATGAATAGTACATGTGCAATTACCAGCATTACTTATGAGAAAGAATTCACAATTTTTACAATTTTCATTATTAACAATCATCATAGGATCTCTCTATTACCACTGCACCATGACCAAACCAAATAAATGGCATCATTATTATTGTCTCAATAAATCCTCTACTGTTCTTTCTCTTCTTCATTAGCCTATCCCAATATCCAGCTCTTGTTATTCAATCCAAGATGGCGATTGTGGGTGCTGCCATGCGTAAACTGGTGCATTTAATCTACGGCGTACTTAAAAGTGGTGTACTGTTTGATGCTGATTACGTGATGAAGCAAACTAAAAATGCTTGACGGTCAAGACGGTATCTGACCCGGGTTTTCTCGTCCCCTATTGCGTTCTCTGACCCGGGGTTTTTTTGGTTTTAAATATTCAGAAACCATATGGCAGCAACCATCAACATAATCCCGCTTCCTATCAACCCAATCATGTGAGACAAATTTTTCTTACTAGGCTTATTGATGATAACCGATTTTGTGGGGTGAAGTGGATTCACAAAAATCTGTATCGTTTTATTCTCAAACCAATTCAACCAAAATCTTCTATCGCTCTCAATAACATTACCCAATTCATCTACCTCGGGCACCCAATAGTCTTTTATGCTAAAACCTACCTTGCCTGATATAAACTCTCTACCATTATACTGGTATCTATAATTTATTTTGGGGTAATGAATCAATTTAAGGGGTCAGTACCCTTTAATTACACGTACTGGCCGACCGCGACGTGACTGCCCTACTTTACAGCCCAATGTCTGCTCTATCTGCTGACGAAAATAATCATTCCCCAGCGGTGTGCCTGTCTGTACTGTAGTCCGAATAGTATGCACCTGATCAGGCGCCAGCGCATTACAAAATAATTCCCGATAAGCGTGTTGGCGAAGCGCAGCACTTTTACCCAGCGCCAGGTATTGTTCATGAGGCGCAATAAGCCGATTGAATTTACCTGTGGCATTCGACCCGTAGCTTGACCAGGGGTAGTCAATGGGTTGGTTAACCATCCCTGCCCTTACCGGGTTGAGCTCTATGTAACGCATACAGGCCAATAAATAATACTCGCTATCAATAAGACACCCCTTGTGTCGCCCCTCCCAGAGTGTGCCGCTTTTTCCATAGCTGTGGTTAATATAGGGCACATAGTGACGACCAGTATGTTGAATGGTGAGGCTGATTGCTTCGGGGCTACGGGGTGTCATTAGTAAATGCACATGGTTTGTCATTAAGACATAAGCATGAATGACGCACCCATGTTTATTAGCGCCTTCGTATAACCAGTTAAGGTAAGCAGTGTAATTATCATTTTCAAAAAAGACTGCCTGCCGACAGTTGCCTCTTTGAATAATATGGGCCGGAATATCCGGAAGATAAAATCGGGGTTTACGTGGCATATGAACATCCTTGTTCAGTTAATGACGTTTAAATTTTAACGGGTTTTTGTATTTAAGGGTACTGACCCCTTTGTTACTTAACCCTCTGGGCCAAATACGCCGGGTTAGCGGCACCGGCCAGGGCATCAAAACGATAACTGCCATGGCTTGCCAGTTTCACATAAGGGGTATTAAACAAACCGGCCTGACGGAAATGTTTTTTCCTGAGTTTGGGTTTGTTTTTTTAATATAGTTCTAGCGGGAATCTTACGCTGTGTGGATTTTCAATCCAAATAAAAAAAAGTTCCTGCAAACTAAAATTACGCCCCCACAAACCCCAATAACTCAGCGCACTTTCCCTGATTGATTCTTCCAATTTCGTATTACGCATTGATTTTATAGCGACAAGATACGATTCCTGAATGTTTTTAATCTCCCCCCAGCCAGGATAGTTTCTAAATTCAAATGGAAAATATACTTTTGGTGCAAAAAACTTCGTACCAGAATCTGAATATGGAAGAATAAAATACTTTTTCATGGTATTGATGACCTTAAAATCAATATCCTGATGAGCGATATAGGCTCTAAACTCTACCGCTTCTTTTCCAAGTATATGAACAATATTTTTCGAGCTCATCGCTCTATCGAATAAGCCCATAATATTTTTACTTGTATAGTGCGATAAGGAAATTAATGCAAACCAAATATCCAATTGATATTCATCTTTATCTAGTAACTTAGAAAATGTATAGATTGTTTCTTCTATTGCGCTCTCTTCACCAAACATAGTTTTAATAAACCTTACTGCCGCTTGACTTCGGATATTTTTTGATGGTCCATGCAGTTCTTCATGTTCTTTTATGCAACTAAAAACAGTTCCCCGATCTAATGTCAGCAAGACATCTGACGGATACATTACGTACATATCTTCATCATCAATGAATAATAACGAGACGGCTTTTTTTATAATTGCAGTATTTTTTTCAAAGTTATAATCAAGCTTAATTATTTCCTGTGTTGCACGAAATGATGCATCTGATTTGGTTGAATCCAGGAATTCGAGTAATGTTAAAACAATTTTTTCCTTCTCGTAATCCTCGGTCGAATCACGAAATTCTCTTAAAATATCTTGAATTGGTCGCATAATTATATTTTTTATCAAAACCCGAAAAACCCGGGTCAGAGAATAATGGCACTGACTTAAGCCCAATAAGTCTTTTGTGTAGGTTGGACTGAGGAACGAAGTCCAACGCAAGTGCTAAATAAAGCGCCGCTGTTGGACTTCGTTCCTCAGTCCAACCTACGGAGAACTATGTTTAAACCAGATATTAGGCTTAAGTCAATGCCATTAGGGTCTGCCATTAGGGTCAGTGCCATTAGGGTCAGAGAACAATTATTACTAATATACTAATCAATGTAATACACACCCAAGCTTTCTTCAATACAGGGCCGTCCAGCCTGCCCTTTTCTTGTTTGTCTTTTGGTCATTTGTTCTATTTTATCTTTAAAATCATCTCGTCCTAACACCAATTCCTGATTCAGTGCTTCACGAATATCATGCAACAGGGTGCCATCCATATGATGGTGAAACAATTCCCGGTATGCGTGTTGTCTTGCGGCTGTTGTATTCGCTATTGCTAAATACAGGGGGTGGGGTGTTATCAATGTATCTGACCTGCTCTGGGCATGAAAGGCGTAACGGACCAACGATACTCGCCGGTATGTTTAACCATGTTGGCACGAACAGGGTTGAGTTCAATGTAGCGCATACAAGTCAGCAGGTACGCTTCGCTATCAATCAGGCTGGCCTTAAACCGACCTTCCCAGAGCGTGCCAGAACGTTTGTATTCATGGTTAATATAACGGACATAACGCCTGCCCAGTGATTGCATGACTTCTGAAATACCGAATTCTGTTAAGGGCGTGATGAGCAGGTGTACATGGTTAGTCATCAAGACATAAGCATGGATATGACAATGAAACTTGTCACAGGCTGATTTCAGATCTTGTTTGTAGCGAACATAATCCTGTTCTGAAAAGAAACAAGGCTCACGATTGTGACCTCTTTGGATGATGTGTTGGGGTACGCCGGGCAGAGTAAAACGGGGTTTTCTTGGCATATTCACCTCCTTGTGAATGGTTACCATTTAAAATTATTATATGATTTTATTTTAAAATATTAGCAGTTATGTATATTAGAAGATATTGTTCTCTGACCCGGGTTTTTCTGACCCGGGTTTTTCAGTTAATGACAGTTTAAATATTAACGCGTTATGAATTAAAGGGTACTGACCCCTTTGTTGCCGCCTTTGTTGCCGCTAGTTTTTGGCTTGCCAATCTTATCGATTTTTAGCTGGATTATAAAAGGCGATATAAAAAATACTAAAGCAAAATAGCTTATTAAAATCTTTAACCATCTTGTCGACATCCCTGTACTGTAATAAGTCATTCCAAACAAAAAACCTAAGACAACCACAATTATTGCAAAAGGAAGCATTTTGAGTATATTGATGCTTAACACTGAGCCACACTGTTTGCATATTAATCTTTTATAACGATTTAGAAATAGTAAATCTCTATATCGTATTTTTTCATTGCATTTTGGACATTTTTTCATTTTACAAGTCTCTGTGGTTTAATAAAAAACTACTGTTGACAGTTCGCCTTTTCAAACTCGTCAGTGTACTGAATAAAAACATAACCAACTAAAGCGGCAACAAGAGCACCAATAAGCAGGCTCCTAGTAACTAATGAAAATGCTATGCCAACCAATATTGTCACTGCCGAGAAGGCAGCTATCAAAAATGCGAGGCTTTCACCTCCTGAATGTTAAGGGGTCAGGTTGCTTGCTTCACAATACTCTCAATCGCTTCATTTAGCCGATGTAAAAATACCTTGTTTTCCCGTTTCTTCTTTCTGATCTGGTGGGTGATAAAACTCACCGAGCCAGCATGGCTGAGTTTAAAGCGCTCTGCAATGTCTTTGAGTGTTGCCCCAATTCCTGACACAAATTCATCGCAATTTTACGTGTATCATTGCCTTTTTGAGAGCCATTAATCACCGTTGTCAGCCGAGCAGGCGTGGTGTGCCGGGCGGGCCACCCCTTTAACAATCGCTGCCATCAAGATGCCTGGCAGGTTAGCCCGACTTTTTCTGCCGCATCGAGCTAATGATATAATTCTATATTATATTTCAGGTTATTGACGATTATATCAATTTCTAACAATCCCGGATAACACAAAGCAACTAAAACAAGGCCTTACCAACACCCGCTCAACCAAAACGACCCCTTGCAACCACCTGTTATGGATCCCAAACAAGCTGTCAGCGGCAATGGTTTTGGTGTAGTCTTGGCCCTCATTTTGGGGGCGGCAGGCATTTTATGCTGTAATTCTCCTGTATAATCACACTATTAATTTTAAAAATGCTAATGACTTCAGAAAAAAAACATAGTTTCACGCGTGATGAGTTACTCGATTGCGGGCATGGTAAATTATTTGGCCCGGATAACGCCCGTTTACCACTGCCAAACATGCTCATGTTTGACCGAATTACCCGTATATCCGACCAGGGCGGCAGCAAGGGCAAGGGCGAGATTATTGCCGAATTGGATGTAACGTCTGATTTGTGGTTTTTTGGCTGCCATTTTGAGTCTGATGCGGTGATGCCTGGCTGTCTTGGGCTGGATGCCATGTGGCAACTGATTGGTTTTTACCTCGGCTGGGCCGGTGGTCTCGGTCGCGGGCGGGCACTGGGTGCCGGCGAGGTTAAATTTTCCGGGCAAGTCACGCCTGCTAATAAACTTGTGACATATCATGTGAATTTGCGTCGCGTGATTATGAGACAATTGACCATGGGAATTGCCGATGCGACCATGAGCGTGGATGGCCGTGAAATATATTTTGCCAAAGACCTGCGAGTCGGTCTGTTTACGTCTACAGAAGATTTTTAGGGGGCAAGTAGTGAAACGAGTTGTTGTCACCGGTATGGGAATCGTCTCCAGTATCGGAAATAATAAAGAAACCGTAACCCGATCTTTGCGTGAAGGCAAATCAGGTATTGAGTTTTCACAAGAGTATGCAGACCACGGCATGCGCAGCCATGTCCATGGCGCGGTCCATATCGATATTGAAACATTGATTGATCGTAAAATTCGTCGTTTTATGGGTGATGCGGCAGCTTTCAATTATATCGCCATGCAAGAAGCCATAACCCACGCCGGTCTCGCGCCTGAGCAGGTTTCAAATCCTCGTAGTGGCATTATCGTCGGATCAGGCGGTTCCTCTCACGGCAATATCGTGATCGCGGCGGATTTGCTGCGCAATCGAGGTGTCAGAAAAGTTGGGCCTTACATGGTGCCGCGCACCATGGGTAGTACGACTTCGGCCAACCTGGCGACCGCATTTAAAATAAAGGGTGTGAATTATTCAATCAGCTCGGCCTGTTCAACCAGCGCCCATTGTATTGGTAACGCAGCTGAGATTATCCAGCTAGGCAAACAGGATATTATTTTTGCCGGTGGCGGTGAAGAATGCGGCTGGGCCTCCTCTTTAATGTTTGATGCCATGGGTGCACTGTCATCCAAATACAATGACCAGCCACACTCAGCTTCGCGCGCATTTGATGTCGACCGTGATGGTTTCGTTATTGCAGGGGGTGGTGGTGTATTAGTGATAGAAGAACTGGAACACGCACGTGCTCGGGGTGCAAAGATTATTGCAGAGCTTGTGGGTTATGGGGCCACTTCCGATGGACATGACATGGTGCAACCTTCAGGTGAAGGCGCAATCCGTTGCATGCAACAAGCAATGGCAACCACCAGCACCGCAATTGACTACATTAATGCCCACGGCACCAGCACTCCGGTTGGCGACGCGCAAGAACTAAAAGCAATAAACGAACTATTCAAGGACAAGCTACCATATCTTAGTTCAACTAAATCCCTGACTGGTCACGCCCTGGGTGCGGCAGGTGTTAATGAGGCAATTTTTACTTTATTGATGATGGAGGGCGAATTCCTCGCGGCTTCTGCCAATATTGAAAACCTGGATCCGGAGGCAGGCGATATACCCGTGGTTCGTGAACTAATGGAAAATGTTAAAATCAACACTGCCATGTCCAATAGTTTTGGGTTCGGTGGTACGAATGCCTGTTTGATATTTCAGCGTTACCAAGATTAGATTTTTCCAGGGTCGTTGAACAAAAGGGCCAGCAATGCTAGCCCTTTTAATGTTCGGAGTTTACAATTTTTGAACAATCCAAAGTTACGGTTCGTAGGCCCCCTTTGACCACGGCGCGCCAGCGGGTGGCCTGACTTTTCCGGCCAGATCACTTGTAATGCCCCAGCCTAGATCATTTCCATTGAGGCCACCAGTTTTAATACTGGCGGGTGCTGAAGACCGTAATCGCCAACTATTATCGCCCATAGTTAAAATATTATTATCCGGGCCATCGATATCAACAAAAATTGACGTTTCTAGATCAGCAGTATTACTGCTTCCTTGTACGCCGATAAAAGCTTCCATTTCAGCCAAAGCACAGGTGGCAGGATTATTATCCCCGTCAGCATTTCCGGGACAAATATTACTTTGACCCCAGTAAATTGCTTTGGGACATGAAGAAAAATTATTATTCCTCACTGATGCAGGTTTCGCGGCGTTAGGATATTCACCAATACATACCGCATCGCCACTAACAAAAGTAGTAAAGATTATATTATTTTCAATTCTGGGCGCAGGTAACGGCGTACCCGTACCGGCGCTCTGAATCAAAACTGCATTCACCGCAACTGTCCCATTGCCGCCATTGATAGTGTTGTTTTGAATTACGGGTGAAGATGAACTGATAACAATACCACTTGTATATGAGGCATCACCTGCGCTAAGTACATTGTTATGAATTAATGCCGTCGAAGCAGTATCGGTATATACTGCTATTGACCAGTTTACGCCTGTACCGCCACTAATTTTATTGTGACTGATTGTGGGATTTGAGTTGTCAAAGCTATAAACACCATAAGAGTTTGAAGAGGCAATACCACCATAAACTTTGTTCTTATAGATGGTAGGCGAGGCATTTCTTGCGCTTAAAATGCCATAAGGATAGTTTCCAGTACCTGCATTCAATATATTATTCTGAATCGTGGGTGAACCACCATCTCTTACTAAAATTACCGAAGTGAACCACAGTCCTGGTGCAGCTGTTGCATTAACCGTAAAGCCGTCCACAATTGTGTTTGCTGTGACGCCATTACCCATTTCTATTGCTGTATTGGCGGAATACCTGTCGCCTACAAATACAGTACTGTTATTGGTAATTGTTGACGTATAAATCTCGATATCACGTTCGGTAAATTCAGTATTATAACCACCATAAAGCGATATGCCATCAGTCAGGATCACATGTGACGCATTACCAGCAGCGCCATAGGTGACGGGATAGTTTCCGCCATCAACCGCAATCCAGGCAGGGGTACTGGTTGATGCCAGTGCAATGGCAGCAGATATGGTTTTAGTGGCGGTGGCTGGTGTTCGACCATCTGCGGCATCATCACCAGTATCATTGCTCACAAAAAAACCGGTCCCGGCATAAACGTCATAAACAAGATTCAGGATAATCTGACCGGCACCACCAAGTTCAGTGGCGCTAACATTAATTGTTCGGCTGCTGCCCAGGGTCCAGCTTGATCCAGGAGAGATTACCAGTGTGTCATTAGATGCACGATTGTTATTCCAGTTAGCCATATAGGCATCATTTGTGATGGAACCAGTCAGGCTCAGGGTGCCAATGTCCATGGTTTTGCCAAACGAAATAATAATATTGGCGTTATTACCAAGAATTCGTACCGAAGGATTAGCCGTCGCCCCGGGACTGGTTCCTGGAGCTGCGCCGGGGACACTGCTGCCACCGCCGCCACAGGCAGTTACTGCTGCCAACAAAAAAATAACAAATGATTGTCTATATATTCCCGTAAACATGATGTCCCTCGTGAGTTGTGCTGCGTCTTTAAATTACCTGCGCAGCACTAACCAGATAAATAATATGCGTGTTAATTAAGAAGTCGGCAAGAGTAATCTGCCGGCTGGCATGTGTCCACATGTGACAGGTGTTTTTCGCGCGTAATTATTCCACTAACTTTTTAGTGAAATCAGTGACAAGTACCGGAAAAATTTCTGTAATCTGGATTATTCGACTGCTTTTCCAACTGCATCAATTAGTTAGGAATGGATATTCAAGTATGCCCTGATTTTATTTCAACAGGGGGTGGTCTTTGGGTAGGGTTTTGGCATGCCACAGGGCCAGCCTGTGGCGTATGGTCTTTTGTGATACCTGTTCTTCAGGTAAAGGCTGAATGACTTTGTCATGAACCAGTAAACGGTAGATGTATTCAAATCGTTCGGCCTGGGAATCAGTCGGCTCAAATACGACTGCACCTCTCTTCTCTCCGTACTCCATTCCCGCAAGCAGTGCTGCTTTTTCCAGTTCATGCTCGTGTTTAAGTTTTTTTGTTTTGCCCATATCCCATTGTATCGCGAAAGTTAAAAATCGTGCTTTTTAGCCTACTGTTTGATAATAAAGATTTTGCGGGTGATTAGCCTGAGCGAAGAAAAACCAGCGCTCGGCAATGAGTCCAATATATTGTGTTACAAAAGCGACGACAAGTATTAAAAACCCACTATTGCCCATGGCAAGACTGATGAGTATTACCGGCACAACAAATACCAGTACCAGGAATACCCATTTGATATTGCGGAAGAACCAGTCAGGGGCGCCATGAAAAAACTCGCGCGTGTTGAATGACCCGCCCATCTGGCCCTGGGAGCGCTGCTGAATTTTACCGTGGCGAATACCAATAGCGGTTTTGAGATTGGACTGCGGTTTCAACCGGGCATTCCGTACCAGGCTTGCAATACGTGTGACCAGGCCGCTGATTGTAATAATAATCGTCCAGACCACATAAAACTGTACCAACGCTGGTGCCAGTATGGCCGCCAGCGCCGCCGCCAGCAAGAATCCGGACGCCAGTCCCAGTAAAGTGTAGTTAATAACCGTTAAGGGTGATGCCCATTCCTTCAGGAATTTTATACAGGCGTATATCATGCCAGTGCACAGGAACAATAAAAATGTTACCAGGGTGCCGCCAGAACCGAGAATCAATGACAGGTCATTATCCAGACCAGTATTGAAACCGAACAGGGTCAGTTTTAATCCCAGTAAATGCACCAAACCATAAACTAAAATCGCGCCGATCACTGCGGGCAACACAATCACTTCCCGGGATAACCACGAGGTTCGCCATTGACTGGCAGATCGCCATGCCCGTTCCGGGTGGCCCAGGTGAAAAAACGAGGCAACTAACCCGGCTACCAGAAAAATAAGCGCCAGCATGCTGCCTGTGACGTAAAAGTTATGGGACTGTGCCGGCAATAAATCGAGTGTGCCATATACCTCGCCGGTATAAATTGCCAGGAACAATCCCTGGCCAACACCAATTAACGTGGTTAAGAAAATTACTGAAAAAGCTGGGTGCATGTTTTGTTTCCTATTACCAGGAAGTGACGTCGTCCAGGGACGGTTCGTCCAGCCCCGGCTTGACGGTTGGGCCTTCTTTTTTCAAAGGATTATCGGCACGAACCAGTTCATCCATGTGTATCTGGATACGGGTCTTACGGCGCGGTAAATAATGGTTGGCCGGCTGTGTGCCCCATTCAGGCATGAGCTGGTATCCACCCTCTTCACGAATGGCTTTTGATACCACCGATTCAGGATCGTGGACATCACCAAACAGCCGGGCACTGGTAGGACAAGCCAGGACACAAGCTGGTTTGCGTTCCGCCTCGGGTAAATTCTGATCATAGATTCGATCCACACACAAGGTACATTTTTTCATCACCTTCTGGTGTTCATCGATTTCGCGGGCGCCATAAGGACATGCCCACGAACAATACTTGCAGCCAATACATTTATCGTAATCTACCAGTACAATACCATCTTCCTCACGCTTGTAACTGGCGCCGGTTGGGCACACGGGTACACAGGGCGGATCTTCACAGTGTAAACAGGACTTGGGAAAATGCACCGTCTCTGTATTCGGGTATTCCCCCACTTCAAAGGTTTGTACTCTATTAAAAAAAGTGCCGGTAGGTTGTTCGCCATAGGGCCTGTCATCTGATAATGCGCCCGCAACACCGGAAGTATTCCATTCCTTGCAACTGGTAACGCAGGCATGGCAACCCACGCATACATTCAGATCAATGACCAATGCCAATTGCGACATATCAGGCTCCCTTTTTGCGACCGGCAAAATAAGCCTGCCACTTAACGCGTTTGTTTTGCTGACCCGGGACAGGCGCGATGGCATCAAACTGTGGCAGGCTGACATCATCACCTTTTTTTTCGGCTTTATAGACGCGCACCCGCACGTCATACCAGCCGGCCTGGCCAGTGACCGGATCCGAATTGGAAAAGCGAAAACCACTGGCATCGGCCGGCAACTCTTCGGAAATTAAATGATTCAACAAAAAACCTTTGCGAGATTCATCCGCTTTTGGTTCCAGGCTCCAGGCACCCGATGCTTTACCAATGGCATTCCAGGTCCAGACTGTGCCCGGTTCAACGGCCTCGGAAAAACGACACATACATTTTACCTTGCCCCATTGTGATTCGACCCAGACCCAGTCGCCATCATTAAATCCACCCTGCTTGCCCAGTGTTGGGCTCATATATAGATGGTTGTAGGTATGAATCTGGCGCAGCCAGGCATTTTGAGAATCCCAGGAATGGTACATGGCCATGGGACGCTGGGTCACTGCGCTTAGTGGATACTTATTTTTGTCAGTGGTCTGCACTTCCAGCGGCTCATAATAAAATGGCAAGGGATCAAAATAGGTTTCGATACGTTTGCGTAAATGGTCCGGTGGTTGTTTGCCAGTCGTTTTACCCTGGGCCGCCAGTCGAAAATGTTGTAACACCTCGGAATAAATATGAATGTTAATGGGCTCGGCATAACGGGTCAGTCGGTGGCGCTGGGCCCATTCAAGATATCCCTTGTTCCAGTTACGCATGTACTGAAATGACTTGGGCAACTCGTAGTGATAAACACAATTATTCTCTTCATACATTTTCCACTGGTTCGGATTCGGTTCACCGCGCATGAATTTCTCACCGCCCTTGCCGCGCCAGCCTGCAAGAAAACCAATGCCAGAACCGGGCTCGGTTTCGTAGTTGGTGACAAAATCAGGATAGTCACGGAATTTGCGCACGCCTTCTTTATCGACAAACGCCGGCAACTTCAGGCGTGAACCCATTTCAATTAATACTTCCTGGAATGGTTTACATTCACCGGTAGGCGGCAAGACCGGAATACGAACCGCATCCACCGGCCCGTCAAATTCGGAAATAGGTCGATCCAGCATGGACATGACATCGTGGCGCTCAAGATAAGTGGTATCGGGCAGTACCAGGTCGGCGTAAGCCACCATCTCGGACTGGAAGGCATCGCATACTATTATATAAGGTATCTTGAATTCAC
Organism: uncultured Acidiferrobacteraceae bacterium; assembly: GCA_913009895.1. GTDB lineage: Bacteria > Pseudomonadota > Gammaproteobacteria > Acidiferrobacterales > SZUA-150 > SZUA-150. The sequence continues at coordinate 35,936 of CAJVXY010000005.1, forward strand.
CGTTTTCATCCTTGTCGTTGAGCATTTTGCGTACTTCCGACGTGTTCATGGACGAATTCCAGGCCATGTTGGCCATAAAAATTAACAAGGTATCGATTTTGTAAGGATCGCCACGCCAGGCATTGGTAATGACGTTATGCATCAGTCCGTGAACTGATAACGGATACTCCCAGGAAAAGGCCTTATCAATACGAACGGGTTTGTTGTCGTCATCAACAAAAAGATCATCAGGCTCCGCGGGCCAGCCCAGGGCCATACCATCCAGTGGTGTATTGGGCTGGATGGCGCTTGGGTGGTCCGGGGTCTTGGCACACGGGGGAATTGGTCGTGGAAACGGCGCCTTGTGTCGAAAACCACCGGGTCGATCAATAGTACCCAGCAAGGTCATTAATATAGACAGTGCCCGAATACTATGAAAACCATTGGAGTGTGCCGCCAGTCCGCGCATGGCATGAAACGCCACGGGATTACCGGTAATGGTTTCATGGTCCTTGCCCCAGATGTCGGTCCAGGCAATCGGTAACTCAATTTTCTGGTCGCGGGCGGTGACGCCCATTTCATGGGCAAGCCGGCGGATGGTCTCGGCCGGGATACCGGTAATGCCCTCGGCCCATTCCGGTGTATATTCCTTGAGCCTGTCGACCAGCATCTGGAATGAAGGTTTTACCGGTGTACCATCTTCCAGCTCGAATTCACCCATTAAGCGGGGATCGCAACCAGCCGTATGGGTGACTACCGCCTTGTTTTGATTGCGGTCCCACCACAGTTTGTTTTCAGGATCAAAACAACCTTCTTCAATGGGCACTTCGGCACGGACAAACATGCCGAATTCGGAATTCTTTTCGTCCAGGTTCACCAGTTCGGCGCCATTACTATACTGCACAACAAAATCACGATCGTACAATCCCTGTTTGATGATCTCGTTATTCAACGCCAGTAACAGGGCGCCGTCTGTACCCGGGCGAATCGGAATCCACTCATCGGCAATAGCGGAATAACCAGTGCGCACCGGATTAATAGAAATAAATTTACCGCCATTTCGTTTAAATTTTGCAATGGCGATTTTCATGGGATTGGAATGGTGGTCTTCAGCCGTGCCCAACATGACAAACAGCTTGGCCCGATCCAGATCCGGGCCGCCGAATTCCCAGAACGAACCGCCAATGGTGTAAATCATGCCAGCGGCCATATTGACTGAACAAAAACCACCATGGGCGGCATAGTTTGGCGTACCAAATTGTTTAGCAAATAAACCGGTCAATGCCTGCATTTGATCACGGCCGGTAAACAGTGCAAATTTTTTCGGATCCGTCCCACGAATTTTTGCCAGTCGTTTTTCCATGATGGCGAAGGCCTCGTCCCAGGAGATGGACTCGAAGGCATTATCACCCCGCTCGGCACCCGCCTTGCGCTTCAAGGGCTGGGTCAGGCGCGCGGGCGAATACTGTTTCATAATACCGGAGGCCCCCTTGGCGCAAATAACACCCTTGTTTAAAGGATGATCAGGGTTGCCTTCGATATAACGGACTTCGCCATCGCGCAAGGTGACGCGAATACCACAACGACACGCACACATATAACAGGTGGTGTTTTTGGTCTCAATCCGGCCGGAACGGTCCTCCTGATCTTTACCAGGTGCGGTCATAATCTGGTCCCTATGCTAAATCTACTGACATGAAACCATGTTTTACCATGTCCTGAATAGTCGCCATTAATCATTTTATAGAATATCAGTGTTTGCTAATATTCATTATGGCTGCTTGTCAGTCAGAAATGAACCAAAGCGTCTTCGTATTTTTTTATGAGGGGGTTAACAATTTAAGGGGCAAAAAAATACTGCCCATGTTTTAAGCAACACACATGAATATATGAGTGTATATTAATTGATCTTCAGGGGAGACGGCCCCTCAATCCCGTAACCCTGCGCGTAATCTACACCAATATCGCGAAGTTTCTCAATTGTTTCCGGTGTTTCTACGTATTCGGCGATGGTACGGAGACCAGCAACATGACCAATTTTATTAATTGCTTCGACAATGGCGGTATCCATTGGATCAAGCAACATGTCGCGCACAAATTCACCGTCAATTTTCAGGAAGTCGGCAGGTATGGTTTTAAGGTAGGAGAATGAGCTCATGCCTGAACCGAAATCGTCCAGGGCAAACAGGCAACCCGCATCTTTTATCTCATTTATAAATTTTACCGCAGATTTTAGATTGGCAATCGTTGCCGTCTCGGTAATCTCAAAACAAATTACACCTTGGGGTATTTCGTATTCAATCAATTTTTCACTAATATAGGTGAAAAATTTCTCGTCACTTAAAGACGCGCCAGAGAGGTTGATAAATGAAAGAGCAGGTTTGGTAGCAGTGCCGGACTTTCTGAATTGTTTTGATAAAATTCCAAATGCGGCATTAATCACCCAGCGATCAAGCTCGGGCATCAAGTCGTATCTTTCTGCTGCCGGAATAAATGCGCCCGGCAAAATTAATTCGCCATTTTCACCGACCATACGAACTAAAAATTCAGAATATTTTTCACCAATACCGTTGTTACTCAATGGATGGATAAATTGCTTATGGAGCTCAAAACGATTGTCTCGCAATGCCTGGCTGGTGAGGTTTAGCCACTGCATCTCACCCTGTCGTTGCAGTACCTCAGAATCATCGTCGCGGTAAATTTGAATACGGTTGCGCCCTTTATCCTTGGCTGCATAACAGGCCAGGTCAGCAGCACTCAGAACATCGGCCATTGTTTTACCATCATCACCAATCATGACCATTCCTATGCTAACGCCCAGGGAAAAGGTTTTCTTTTGCCAGCTAAAACGAAATTCCCTGACAGTTTGCAGTAATTTTTCAGCTATTTCTTTGGCCTTTTCATGGGGGCAATTCTCCATCAAAACACCAAACTCATCTCCGCCGATGCGGGCCAGGGTATCCCGTTCTCGAACTGGTCCATGGAGCACAATTGATAATTGTTTTAATAATTCATCGCCTGCCACATGGCCGCAGGTATCATTAACAATCTTGAATTGATCAAGGTCCAGGTACAGTAATGCATGTTCAATCTGTTGCTCCCTGGCCGAAAAAATAGCGCGACTTAATCGAATTTCGAAATCATGTCGATTCGTCAGGCCAGTAAGCGCATCATGGTAGGCCATGTGGCGTATGGTTGCTTCAGCAGTACGGTGGGCACGACGTATTTCCACTTCGCGCAGTTCCCGTTCAATTGCCGGGACTAAACGCGCCATGTTGTCTTTCATAATATAATCATGGGCGCCGGTTTTCATGGCAGCCACGGCAATCTCTTCACCGATACTGCCAGATACAATAATGATTGGCGTGTCCAGTTCAAGTTCCCTCATTACCTCAATGGCTGCTGTTGAATTAAAACCAGGCATGTTGTGATCAGTGAGAACCAAATCCCAGGGCTCACTAATTAACGCGTCAAACATGGATTTCTGTGTCTCAACGCGTTTGCAGTGTGGCGTGAATCCACCACAATGTAGCTCACGGATAAGAAGAATCATGTCGTCTTCTGAATCCTCAACGACCAGAATTCGGATATCCTTGTCCATCACCAGTTTACTTGTTCACTCGTGGTGGGCCCTGGTTTAACACGAGCCAGTAAAGCCCCATGTGGCCTACTGCTTCAATAAACTGTTTAAAATCGACAGGTTTGCGTATGTAACTATTGGCGCCAAGCTCATAACTGGAAAGCATATCCTGCTCTTCACTGGAGGTAGTCAAAACAACAACGGGCTGCAGGGCAGTACGTTCATCGGCACGCAATCGCTTTAATACTTCCAGGCCATCAATTTTTGGCAGTTTAAGATCAAGCAAAATTAATTCGGGTTGTTTTGATGTATCACGTCCATCGTACTGGCCAGTACCAAATAAGTAATCCAACGCTTCAACCCCGTCACGGACCACAATGACCTCATTAAGAATATTATTTTTTTTTAATGCGCGAAGCGTTAAAGCCTCATCATCGGTACTATCCTCAATAAGGAGGATAATTTTTTCTTCCATACATCTTCTCCTTAATCCTGTACTTTCAGACTATATCCCGGGATTAATGGTTAGACTCAATAAATTCAGGTGCTATTGAATTAACAGTATACGACATGGAGAGTATTAATTAGTAGTTATTTTTCCCACCTTATCAGTTACCTGGCTTGTATTCCCTGTAAATGCCATAGCAGATTCCAGAGAAAAATAGAAAGTAGCGCCATGATCAACTTCTGCCTCAGCCCAAACGGCTCCACCGTGTCGATGAACTATGCGTTGCACGGTTGCCAGGCCAATCCCGGTGCCCTCAAATTCCTCATCGCTGTGCAACCGTTGAAAAGCACCGAATAATTTACCTGCATACTGCATGTCAAAACCAGCGCCGTTATCCTCTACGTAAAATATTGTCTTGCCTGCTCGCACTATTTTGCCAACTGTGACCTTGGCCGAGGATCTTTTGCGAGTATATTTCCATGCGTTGGTCAACAGATTATCCATTAAAATAACCAGCAGGTGTTGATCGCCATTAGTTCTCATGCCAGTTGCTATGTCAAACTGTACCTTGCGTCCGGGTTCTTGTTCATTCAGGTTATTAATAATATCACGGGCAATTTTGCTAATGTTGACTTGCCCGCGCATTAATCTACCGCGGCTAATGCGAGATAGCTGTAAAAGATCGTCAATTAATAACGCCATGCGCCCTGCACCATTTCGTACCCGATGCAAGTAATCTCGCCCTTCATCATCCAGCTTTTCACCATAGTCTTCCAATAATGCCAGGCTAAATCCATCAATTGCCCGCAGCGGTGCACGCAAATCATGTGATACTGAGTAAGAGAATGCCTCAAGTTCTTTGTTGACCGTTTTGAGTTTGGCGGTGCGGTCTTCAACCAATTCCTCCAGTTTCTCCTGATGTTCTTTAAGTTCTTCTTCTACTTTTAAAGTTTCGGTTATATCCTCCACTAATGAAGTAACGCCAATCACTTTTCCAGTGCCATCGACTAAAGGTGTGTTATGCCACCTGCAATGAATTATAACCCCGCTTTTGGTTAGATTTTCGTTAGTACTATGAAATCCTCCGGTATTTTTTATAAGATCATTCCAGAGACTATTAACGTGTTCTTTAGCAGCATTCGGTATAATAAAACTGGCGTGGCGACCTATGGCGGCTTGCTTCGAATATCCAAATATTTTTTCTATTGCAGGATTCCAGTCAACAACATTAAAATCCAGGTCCCACTCAATCACACCTAAAGGTGTTTGCATAAAATGAAGGCCAAGTCTTTGTTGAAATCGATGCAACGTTTCTTCAGTCTGCTTTTTCTGAGTAATATCGCGGATTATCTCCAGCAACCCTATTACATTTCTATTGCTGTCAGTAACCTTTGTCTCATATGTCTTTCCAAAAAAGCATGACTGGTCCTTTCTTCGGTACTGCATCTCATATAAAGTCTGGCTGTCTTCTGCATCAGAACGAAATCGTAGTTTTTCCCGATCTTCATGATCTTTTGTATCGGCATATAACTTTGCTGTCACCTTGCCTTTCAATTCTTGAGCCGAGTACCCGAACATTTCAGTGATTGCAGGATTAACTAAAATAATTTTTCTTTCTATATCGGAATAAATAACGCCATCGCTTATAGAATTGAATACGGCTTCAAATTCTGCTTTACTTTTAGACAACTCCATATTCGAGTACCTCTGCATGTCCAGCAGACGTTGGTAGCTGCCCGAGATTACGCCCAGTTCATCAGTCGATTTTGATTGTAATAACGAGAAATCCATTGTGGATAAATCTTCAGTATGATTAAGGACTGTTTGTAGCGGAGCCAGTGACTGACCAAAACTGCGCATAAATATCAGGCTACCGCCAATTGCCAATAACTCCAGCATTAACCAGACAACAAATGTTTCAGTGGTAAAATACCCGGTCCGGGTCCAGTAATACTGAACCAGCATGCTATCAATGAGTAGTGGTATAAGGGCCCCTATTAGAAACACCTTTGTCCTGATGGTAACAATGGGGCGTTTGACCACCAGACCACCCATGGCTTTGCCAAATAAATCCATAATCAGAAAAAAAATTGGCAGGCCAACAATAATAGAAACAATGAGGGCCACTAAAGCAAACCGAAATAATATCAATGGCGTGATTACAAAATCAGTATGCAGCACTGCTGCTGCAACCACTGAAATTACTGCCAGAGACTGGTAGAGTAAAAATAAGCCCCAATACCATAACGGGAACTGTCGGATAGCAGATAATACTAACGACGAATCGGTAGCACCCCTGGTCTTCAGCCAATCAGTAAGGGGACGTAACTTTTTTGGAAAAAACCAGATAATGAAGACTTGCCAACCCAAAATGTAAATTGGTTCGACTGGCATGGTGAGTATCTCGATTATTTGTTGTGTCGTAAGCACGCCAAACAACATGATAAATCCAAAACCAATCAAAGGTGGCAAGTTCCAGGTCAGGAGAATAAATAATAAAAAGCGCCTTTTAAAGCCAGCAGGTTCCATGGCTAATACAAGTATCCGGGCTGCTTCCCAACCTTCATAATTATTTCCTTATAGTGGATAGACTATATATTAAAGCATACATAGTTAGGCATATACAAAATCGGAAGGTGGTGCTATCAATACCCGGTAAATACAGTCCGGGAAACTACGAGGAAATCTAACTTATAATCTAAAAACTAGGCTGCTTGCTTATAACCGGTTGCCGCCAGAAACAAATCCACCATTTGCTTGAGCAGACTGTCCAGCGGCATGCCCTTGTATCGTTCATTGCCCTGGATACACTTTACATACAATACTTCACGAATCATGCCCTGGAACATGAGGCTGGCAGCTTTGGGGTTAACGTGACTGGCGCGACCCTCTGCAGCCAGTTCTTTCAAGCCTACTTCGATATAATCGGCAAAGGATCGCCAGCGATTTTCAAAAAAATGCTGGGCGGCAGGCGCGTCTTCCAGGGCGCTCATGAGCTCCATGCGCAAATAATCGGGATCACGGGATATACTATTAGCGAACAACTGGGTCATGCCCAGCAATACGCTTTTAAAATCAGATGGCTCTGTGAGTATGGTATCTACGTAACTTTCCCGTTTTTCGGAAATCTCATTCAGTACCGACTCATACAGCGCTTCTTTAGAGGGGAAATGCTGATATAAAACGGCCGGGCTTACGCCCAGCCGTTTTGCGATCTCGTCTACCGACACGCCATGATAGCCCTTGTCGGCGAACAACACCTTGGCCACCGCAAGTATGGTGGCCCGTCGTTCTGCGGCTTTTAGTCGTTTGGTCATAAATGTTGCCTGACCAGGTATAAAAAACTAGGCCTTGCGAATATCGAAAACAAATTCACCGTTGTTTTCGCCAGAAGACATCAGCTCGTTACCTGTTTGCTTGCAAAATGCCTCGAAGTCTTTTACAGAACCCGGGTCAGTAGCAATAATGTGCAATACCTGTCCAGATTCAAGGTCATTAATGCTCTTTTTCGCACGTAAAATCGGTAGTGGGCAATTTAATCCCCGTGCATCCAGTTCCATATCAGCCATATTTCATCTCCAGTTAAGTTAGTGAACGTTCATTTATTTACACCTCTGGGCAGTTATTGTCAAATAGTTATTTAACCTAATAATTTCAATAAGTTATGAATTTATTTTTTGTGTTTTGTATCACATGGAGACAAACAGGTGTTGTATTGGCCCAGTATAAGGCTATTTTGACAATATTTACGCCATTCGACTGGGTGTGCGCACAAATAGAATTATTTAAACATTTATTTTGAATTATTTTTGTTTGCAGGGGAATAAATTGGTCATCCATGTATCTAAGGTATCTCAATAATTATAATAATTTAGATATCCATGTTTTTATCCAATTTGGGGAACCGCCATCTAAGACCAAGGGTTACCGCAATGGCCCCAAGACTAAGGGCTATTGCGTTTTCCTGGGGATGTAAACCCGATGTCTGTGATGACCTGGTACAGGAAACAGTCGCGACTGCCATTGATAAGCTCGGGCAATTGCGTAGTCCGGACGCCCTGGAATCCTGGATCATCAGCATTTTCACCAATTGTCATAATCTTTACTTGCGTCGAGCGCGTTATCTCACCGACATGGAAAACGTCGAGCTGGTTGACGACAACACGCCACTCACACAACTGGATAGTTCGCGCACAGTTGAAATGGTGCGCGCAGCCATCGCCAAACTAAGCGATGAACACCGTAAGGTCCTGACCCTCGTTGACATGGAAGGCATGACATATAGCGAAGTGGCTGCCGTCCTGAATATTAAAATCGGTACTGTTATGAGTCGACTTTGCCGTGCCCGGGCACGACTACGAATAATTCTTAAAACATTATTGCAAAAAGAAACATCCGACCATGACAAAAATAAACATTTACGGAGGGTAAAATGAAGAAACCTCTGCCAGTCTCTGAAGAGATGCTTAATATTTTCGCCGATGACGAACTTGATGCCAAAGAACGTGAACAAGTACTTGTCGAGCAAATGCACAACGAGGATGTTGCCCGGGCTATTTGTGAAATACGCCTGCTCAAGGATCTTGTGAAATCGGCCCGACCACAGGTTGATAATACCTATACTTCTGGCAAAACCTATAAACAGCGCCATTTAAATAAATGGATGATGGTGGCGTCAGTTGTGCTTGTCATCACTGCAGTCATGGTAACCCTGCTTCCCGAAAAAACGAATAATGCGGGCCAGGTAAAATCTACTACTGCAACGGAACAAACTTACTCAGATGTCAATAGCTTTCTCAGTGCCCAGTCAAACAACCCGGATCTAAAAATCGTATTACATATCAAGAAAAATAATCCTGAAGCTTATGCTCGCTTGATCAGGCAGCTGGAATACCTGTTAAAGACAACCAGGGAAAATAGTCAGCCACTTCGTGTCGATGTCGTCGCCAGTGGTCCCGGTCTGGCTTTTGTCGGCAGGCAAACATCGCCTTATGCAAGAAAGATTCACCTGCTCAGGCAGGAGTATGACAACCTTATTTTTTTCGCCTGTCAGTCGACCCTGGAAAAACTAAATAGTAAGAATAATACAAATTTTAAAATTCTCCCTGATGTCGTTCTGACTGCATCCGGTACAGAATTGATTCAACTGCGTAAAAAACAGGGCTGGTCACATATCGTTATCTGATTTTTTGTTTCACATGAGTACTAAGGGTTATCGCCAATATTTGTCCGGGGTTGGCGGTGATTAACAACAACACAAATGGAGGAAATATCAAAATGTCATACAATTTAAAAATAAATAAAACCTTATGGGGCGCGCTGTTACTGGTGATCACCCTTGGCACCAGTGGCGCCTTACTGGCTCACGATAAAGACAACATCGTGGCTGGTATTATCAGTGCACCTGTGGTCATGAACGGCACAGTGGCCAATGAACCAACGGAATTTAACTTAATCTTTAATGCCCAGGGCAAGGGTCTAAAACATGCGCTGGATCCCAAATTATTTGGTTATCAAATTCCAGCAGGCGGTCGCATGGAGATCGAGCTAAGCGATGAGTTCACGCGTAATACCCGTATCAACCCGGCTACCAATGCGGTTGAGCCGGTACCCATTAAACCCAATGCCAATATTATTCTAACCACTGGCCCGCAGAACCCGATTATTTTTGCCGGTGGTACAACCGTGGCCCGTGGTAACTGGAGTGTCAGTGACAATGGTGAAAACCTGATTACGCTTACGCCGAACGGTGGCAGTGGTGCCAATGGCCTGGAAAATGCCCGCGCCAATGAAATTGGTATGAAAGTAATCCATGTACGACCTAACCCGCGCACCAGGGATAATACGCCTTTTATCAATGGTGATGTGGGTGAGACGGGCAAGATAATGGTTCGTATCTACGGTGCTGATGGTATGCTAAAACAGTCCGGTTACGGTAAAGTTAAATTTAAAGCACGCGTTGGTCGCCAGATACACAATACAAATGCAGGCCTGCGTACCACACCAGGTGGCTCACCACTGGTTGAAACGATTGAACTGATCGACTTCCAAAGAGTGGCGCCAAATACTGCGTTGACCAACGATACACAGTACAGCCCATTTTCTGCCGGTTATCCTTATGCGCCACGGTTCCTGCTGTTTGAAGAACTTGATCAATCTGTTCGTGGTTTATTTACCCCGGCATCTTATATCGCCCAACCCGGTATCGAGAATGTTACTTACGAGGTCAACGCCCATAAGCCCTGGAAGGCAAAATTGGTCCAGGTAACGGAAACCGGTCGCAACATGATTGGTAAAATTGAGATCAAGGGGCATCACGGTACCATATTGCCCAGTCCTGGCCTGACAACCATTGGCGGTAATGGCAGTTACCTGACTGTGCCAGTACGGGTCGGAGATGAAGATGGTGAGTATAAAGTGACGGTGTCACTGTCTCATGGTGGTTCGGCAACAACCACAATTATTGTTGAAGAAGAGGATCACGATTAAATCCTGGTCTTGTTAGTCAAAAGGCCGCTTTTAAAGCGGCCTTTTTTTATTCATAAAAAATTGGTTTTATATTATACCTTGTTCACAAAATCCCTGCCACCCGCCTCGCGCAGCATATTTGCTATTTCTTCCTGAAACCTGGTAATTGCAAAACGCACGGGTGAAAAACCGTTGTGATTGGGGACATTGGGGTCAGCGCCATATTTCAGTAATACCTTAACAACCTCAGCATGGGCACTGGTCACTGCGCCCCATAATGGTGTCGTGCACATAATGAAGGCCGGTCAAACACGGGCTTTACCCGCCATTGTTTTGTTCTTAATCGCTTATACTATATATACGGTTAGTGACAGGTCACTAAATAATTAACCCAGCCATTATTTTTTCTCTGCTGGACAACCCTCCAGATTCTCGTCCAAAAAACGTTGGTAGTTTTCCGCGCTGACAATATGGGTACCATCACAATTAAATTGCATACGTATAGCGTCCTGGACAATACCAATACTGACATTACGAACATAAAAATTTGGTATTGCCCTGAGATCAGTTAGTTTTGAAATAACGTTTGTTAATTCACTTTCTGGAGTGGGTTGCCATCGTTGCTGAGAAACCGCAAACAGTTCTCGCCAGTTGTCAGGCAGTTTTTCCAGGCTATTGTGACTCGCAATGTAACCGTACAAACCTTTTATCAGGCCCGTTTTTTCCCGGTATGAAATTTTTGGAAAATGGCGATCAATATACGCCCGGTCTGCCAGTTTCCGGGCAATATGAATTTCTGTCGACAGGGGATCAAAAACAGAATTAACTCTTACTTCGCCATTATTAAAACCAACATAAAGCCGATAAATACACCGGTTAAGCAATAATTCTTCCATGCTCTCCTGTAATTGCGGCAATATGGGATCAACAACACTGGTATAGCGTTCACGGCTATAAGTCGTTTCCCTGAGCGAGGGGTCGCCCTTAATGCTGACATGTAAATTATCAACACAAATGCCCATGGCGTTAAGTATTTGCTCCTTCAGGGACAGCTCTTGATTACGTATTGAAAACTTGTGATAAATTTTTTCGGCAACATCTGGCCTTGCCTGCACAATTTCCAGGAATTTGTCCTTGTCTACGCCCAGCATAGTAGTCTCTTCCAGGGCTGTGACCGAGGCATTACGTGTGCTGGTACTGAGAATAGCCATCTCACCAAAATAATCTCCGGCCTTGAGTACTGATATCTGTTCAGCTACCCCGTTTTTATCAATGGTGACGGAAACAGACCCCTTCTCGATGTAATAAAACGAATCGGCAGAATCACCCTCAGAAAAAATAAGCTGGTCTTTTTTAAAGCACTGGGCATGGGCATACTTTTTAATATCCGCCAGCTCAATATCGGAGAACGGTGCTGTAATAGATGTCGTACGTGCAGGTTTCATAATTTCTCCAGCGAGTCATGGAGTAGTCGCTGTAATAGCAAACAATAGAGGCTAGATCAAGCATTTATTATCGTACTAAGATTTATACATAGAAACCCCGGGTCAGCATCATCTGAAAATAGCTACAAGTCCGTTAGCGTACTAAAAAGGGCAGGACTTCCCCCGCTGCTGTCCCTCAATTTGTGATAAATATCAAAGCCTGACCTCAAGTTGTTACAATGTGTGTGCGAACAAACATCTGCAATAACGTGAGATCAGGCTTTGTCACGTAATAACACTGCTTTTCATCAGTCGCTAAAACCTTTATCGAGACATAACTTTGAGGCTTTGGCGAAAACACATCATTCTGGTCAAAAATTACAATCGGCCAGCCATTGGAATCAATTTATTGCGATGGCAATGTCGCAACGATCTGGCAGGCGAAATCTGCGAGATATAGCGTCGAATGTGCTAACGCAGCAGCAAAAACTTTATCATCACGGTACCAAGCCCGTTGCCAAAACGACGCTGGCACGTCTAGAAATGCGATTTTAACCCAGATATGGATAGCAATGATTACATATTTACTACTGGCCTATGCACGGCATCGCGCCAAAGCGGGCTGGACGGTACAACGTATTATGCGAGTCATTCAGTTGAATTTATTCGAGCGTAGAACGTTAGAAGAGATACTTGATCCTGATCCGTCAAGGCATAAAAAAAGCGAACCTCAAATGAAGTTCGCTTTGTGATTTTCAACTGTGGGACAGTAGTGGGTTAATCCGGCTTTTTTATATTAAGCAAATAAATAACTTAAGTGACATCACTACTGACGACTGTACCCCGTCACCACCCCCTGATTGCATAAGGGGCAGTTTTAGCTCATCGTCAAGTTAAATAAGGAAACGATGATGACAAGAAACCAGGGCACAGAAAAACCATTCGCGAGTTACGATGACGAACCCGCAAGCATTACTCCTCGGAAGAAAAGATTCGCATAATATTAGATGGGCTTCGTGGAGATATGTTTTATGGTCGGGGACAGGCAATTATGGCCCAGAGAGTTATCATTAAATCAAGCACAATGGCGACACGAGAACAAATACATTGCGATAGACAAGCTGAACCACTAGCCCGGACGAGCTAATGTGTCTTTTAAATCAGGAAGGTTTGTGTCGAAAAGGTTTTGACGGGGCATAAATAACTTTAGCGTGAGATTACTCTCTCTGTACCTTAATCACAAAATCCCTGCCACCCGCCTCGCGCAACATATTTGCTATTTCTTCCTGAAACCTGGTAACTGCAAAACGCACGGGTGAAAAACCGTTGTGATTGGGAACATTGGGATCGGCGCCATATTTCAGTAATAGCTTAACGACATCAGCATGGGCGCTGGTCACGGCCCCCCAGAATGGTGTTGTGCCAATATTATTCTTTGCATGAATATCTGCCCCTTTAGAAATCAGCAACTCTATAGTTGCAAGGTTATCTGTCCAGGTAGCGTGTTCCAATGGTGTGTTACCCAGATCGTCCCGGGTGTTTATTTTTGCACCCTTTTCCAGTAACAACTTTACAACATCAGTATGGCCGGCAGTGGCCGCGGTCATTAGTGGTGTATTACCTTTATAATCCCTGGCATCAACAGCCATACCAGCTGCCAGGAGTTTTTTAACGTCTGCTATATTTCCAGCTTTGGTAGCTGTGTGTAGCGCATCCCCATTGCTGATAGCCATAACAGGCTGCAAGATCATAAAAAGTATTGCCGGAAATATAAATGATCTGGGAATTGTCATAATCGTTACGCCTTGTTTCTGTTGGATAATAATCATAATACGCAATATTACTGATGTTTCATACTATATATATGTATACTTCCCAGTCCAAACATTAAACTTCGAGTTTCCCAATGCGCATAATCTTCCTCGGAATTGTATTGATAACCCTGGCGGCTTGTACTGACAAATCAACGCCCAGCAACACAAAAGCTATCAACCACAGCGCTACCCGGATTACCGAGGGCGTATTTGTTATCCATGGACCGCTCGATTTACCGAATAAAACCAATAAAGGTTTCATGAACAACCCTGGTTTTGTCATTACCAATAAAGGTGTTGTGGTTATTGACCCAGGCAGTAGCAGAGGCACAGGTGAAATGGTGCTCAGGGAAATTAAAAAGCTTAGCGGCCAACCAGTCGTTGCTGTTTTTAATTCCCACGAACATGGTGATCACTGGCTGGGCAATGAAGCAATAAAACTCGCTTACCCAAATGTTATTATCTATGGCCATAAGAATATGAAACAAGCTGCGGAGTCAGATGGTGACAGCTGGGTTAAAATATTCAAAAATGCGACTGAAGGCACCATAACACCAACTAAAGCAGTACCGCCAAACAAGTCTGTTAAACAGAATGAAATTATAAAAGTTGGTGAGATAAGTTTTCGTATTCTCAATTACGGCCAGGCCCATACAAATGGTGATATCATGGTTGAAGTTGTTGAGAAAAAAGTTCTTTTTGTTGGTGATAATGCCCTCTATAAACGCATGCCAAGACTAAACGATGCCAGTTTTAAAGGAAATATAAACTCGTTGAATAAAATCCTTGCACTGGATATAAAATATTATGTGCCTGGTCATGGTATTACCGGCGGCAAAGAAGTGATTATACCTTTTCGGGATTACCTGAGCCTGATGAGAAAAAGCATTGTCAGGCTTTACGAAGACAACCTGCTCGACTACGAAATGAAAACAAAAATGAGTCCGGACTTTTCTGCCTGGCGCGACTGGGTTGATTTCCCGGAAGAATTTGGCAGACATATTAGTGTGGCGTATCTGGAAGTTGAGAAAGAAGCATTTTAACCGGCTGGATGCTTCATGATAAAAATATACGGGTTTAAGACTTTTAATCTTGATAAAGTATTATTAACGGCTGAAGAGTTGAAGCTTGATTACGATTATATTCAGTTGAGTCCTGCCAACGGTGAACATAAAAGCCCTGAACATTTACAGCGACACCCACTAGGAAAGATCCCTGCCATTGAACATAACGGGAAAATGTTGTTTGAAAGCAATGCCATTTGCCGATACCTGGCCGTTCTCAAAGAATCAAGCCTGCACACTGGTGATGCCTGGCAAAAAGCAGAAATAGATCAATGGATAGATTTTATGACCCAGCACATTGGACGCTGGCTGGCTGTTTTTTATTTCCAGAGAGTCATCAAACCGAGATTCACAAAAATTCCGGAAAATAAAGAAGCTCTGGATGAAGCAACCGGATTTCTGGCACAACAAATACCGGTGATAGAAAAGCAACTGGGAGACAGCGAATTCCTCGCAACCGACCAGTTTACACTGGCTGATATTATTGCCTTTAGTTATATTCACACCCACGAAGATACAAACTTTGACCTGTCTGCATATTCGAATCTAATGAAATGGTACCGGACGATAAAACAACGCCCCTCGTACGAAAAAGCGATGGGTAACTATTTAACTTAGCGAATTAATAAAAAAATAAAGATTGGGGGCATGCGGCAGGCATCATCCAAACAACCGGAGTTTACAGTTGTTTCTTTTACAGACGTTGCACTTGTCGTCCTTTAATGCACCCCGGTTTGTTTTGATGCGGAAGTCATAACAACCAGGTTGTTACAGCCTCTCATTATCATCTCTACTTTCCGAGCTGCGCCGTGTGTTTCCAGACACGGCGAGAACCGTCACAAGCTAACTGGAGCAGCGTCTGTCATGCTTACCACCCCCAATCACCCAAACCTCCCGCAATGGGAGTAGAAAAATTATCTCAGCTAAACTTTAATATTTCATTGATATGTGTCAATAAACTGTTTTTTTTATCTGTCTACAGCCCCGGGAATCATGCCAACAGGCGATTTACCTGATTTTTATGAAGGCAAAACCCTTTTCCTGTAATTCGGCAATACGAACGACACCCGATTTGACCAGCTCTATGCCTGGCAACAGCTTTTCCTTGTCCAGATTAAGTGCGACCCGGGTAATATCACAAAGCTCCAACTTGACATCCTGTGCTTCCTTTATACTAATAACTCGCTCTAATATCTCGGTTTTTCGTTTCAGGAATTCCTTGTTTTCCTCAAAAGGCGTTCCTTTCATTGGATCCTCTGTTGTATAACGGATCCCCGCTCCCAGGAAAACGATGCGCACGTCATATTCCTGTAATGATTCCTGGTACACATTAACCATATTATTGACACTGGTTAGAGTGGCGCTGACCCGGTCCGTGTCATAAAAATCGATGAGATAAACGACCTTTTTTACATCCTCGACCACTGCTTCTGGTTCTGGCGCTTCTTTTGGCGTGCACCCGGAAACCGACAGGACAACGCCCATAAGAGCCAAAAGTACATATAAATTCGCGATGTTATTGAACTTCATTTGCCACCTCCTCTTTAAACTTGCTGTTAGTGAATGAAAAACGACAAAAACCTACATTGATTGCGGCCAATATATGCTGTTATCAATTGTTAGTCATTAAAAATCGGGGATTTGATCTGACAAATAAAATTGCCGGTGCTATCTTGTTGGTATGAAAATTGCCATTTTATCTGATATCCACAGCAACCTGGAAGCCCTAAAAGCTTGCTGTCGTAAGGCAGCAAGCATCGGTGTTGAAAAATACTTCTGCCTGGGAGATATGATTGGCTACGCAGCAGATCCGGTAGCTACCCTCGATATAATAATGAATCTACCAGGTCTTATCGCAGTTAGAGGAAACCATGACAATGCCGCCCTGAATGGTGACTATGCTGGACTAGGTAAATTCATACAGGAATCTGCTAACTGGACACATCGGCAATTGAGCGCAGAGCATAAGGCCTTCATTCGAAGCCTGCCCTATGTCCAAACTATTGATAACATAACTTTAGCCCATGCCTCCGTCTACGAACCAGAACAGTGGCAATATTTATATGATGAACCCCAGATAATAAATTGCCTGGATGCTGCCGGTACCCCGCTTGTTTTCCTGGGACACACCCATCACCCCAAACTGTATTACGAAAATACGAAATCAGAAATTAGTGAGCTCCATCCGAACGAAAGTACCAGTATTCCTATTTACCAGAATCGGCGATATGTGGCGAATGTCGGATCAGTTGGCCAGCCTCGTGACCAGAACAGTGCTGCCAGCTTTGTTATTTATGATACAGGTACCGCTGAAATTACTTACTACAGGGTAGCCTATGATTTTACAGAAACAGCAGCAAAAATACTTGCTGCGAACCTGCCGCCTGGATTTGCCAAACGTCTGGACAGGCACAAGTGGCATCAATGAATCACTCTGACTCAATCAAGAAAAATAATGAGCAAGACAGCTCTTTCCATCAGCCAAAACTTGGTGATACTGTTGATGGATTTTACATCAAGGAGGCTTTATTCGAAGGAATTTTTAACAACATTTATCGCGTAACGCACCCTGATCACGACCAGGCCCTTATTATGAAGGTACCCAGTCTGAATATCGGCGTCCCGCCCAGCGCCTTCTCGGCGTTTGAGACTGAGGTTCGCATACTGTCCCAACTCCATGGTGTTTATACCCCCAGGGTTATTGCCAAGGGTGATATGGCTACCTGCCCTTATGTCGTATTAGAAAATATTGAGCATAACGCCCTGACAAAAGCAATCAAGCGGGCACCCGTCTCGACAGAAGAATTATGTGAACTTATGATACCGGTTTGTAAGGCTGTTCACGAATTGCATAAACATAATGTCATTCACCTGGATATAAAACCCGGTAACATTCGTAATCGCAAAAATGGCCATGTTGTCATTCTCGATTTCGGTAGTTCTCACCATACCCATATTCCGGATATGTATGAGCATCACCATGATGAAGCGCCACGGACACTGGACTATGTCGCCCCAGAGCAATTACATAATATTCGCCATGAATCCCGTAGCGATATTTATGCGCTCGGTGTAATTCTATACCAGCTGGCTACTGGTAAATTACCTTTTGGTGAAGCCAATGTCCTAACGGTTAAAAAAAGACTTTACATGCCACCAACTCCGCCCCTGTATTACAATAAAACTTTACCACCCTGGCTACAGGAAATTATCCTGACTTGCCTGCAGCGTCGCCCGAAAAATCGCTTTGCTACCGCGAAACAAATTGCCCATTCACTTGCCCACCCCAATATAGTCAAGCTAACCCGGAAAGCAAAACGAACAAAAAAACCCGGTTTCCTGACTATAGTTCGTACATGGCTACACTCAAAACGTGACGATTATCTAAAAACTGCCGGGCTTTATCCCAATACCAGGGCCACCAGGACACCACATATCCTGGTTGCACTTGACCTTAGTCATTCTTCTGATGATTTAAAAAAGGCATTGCGAACAACTTTGTGGCGTCTTGCAAACAGTGACAAGCAGAGTTTCTTTACTATTTTAACGGTACTGGAAAAGAATGACCTGAGCGGAACTGAAGATTTTACTGAGATTATCAAAAATAAACATCCAACTCATGTCCATCTACAAATAGAATTGCGTCAATGGATGCAACCATTAAATTTACCTGAAAGTCGCGTTAATTATCAGGTTATTGAGGGAAATGTCAGCGATGAAATATTATATTACGCAAAACACAACATGCTGGACCAAATTGTGATCGGTGCCCGGGGCAGCTCAACACTACGACGATTTTTGGGTAGCGTCTCCAGCAAGATTGCTGCAGAAGCACCCTGCACCGTAACTGTGGTGCGCAGTCACCTTGACGAGTATATTCAACAAACTGAAGCGTAACTTTTTGTCACTCACTGTCTCGCTTTCGCAAAATCACTATGGGTGACATTTGACATTAACTGTGTGAATTGCATTCCGCTCATATGAATAAGATGCGTGTGATCACCTGCTTCAAAATATACATCGGAGCAATTCTCCAGGCTTTTGTCCATAATGACATCTATCCCATAGGCATTACCAATAGGCGGAATCGCACCCAGTTCGCAGTCTGCAAATAAATGGCCAACTTCATTTTCTGGTGCCAGGACCAAATGCTTGTGATATTGATTATGAAGTTTATCCAGGTTCACCTGGTAATTTGCCGGGATAACCGCCAATAAATATCTGCCGTTTTCATCCTCCAACATGACACTTTTTACCATGTGTTTGCCCGGAATATGGGCAACCTGGGCCGTCTCTGAACTGGCATAGGTATGGGAATGTATAAGAACCGTATAATCTATATTTTTATCTGTCAGGTATGATTTTAAAGTGATTGCAATAGCCACGATTGCACCTCCTTGTCGATGAGACTAATTTTCTCATATTCTGTCCCGGTTAGCACGTATTATTTGTCTACCTATTGTTGACATATAATAATATAAAATAAATTAATAATCATTCATAAATATTTTTTGTGCCTGACTAATTATACTGAGGCAATTCCTTTACTTTGATGTAAACCTCCATTTCAACAAATCCTTCGGCTCTAGAGTCATTGAGGTAATGGGCAACAGGCGGATAATCATCGGGCTCAAAACCGCTACCTGGAAGCCAGGCTGAATACAACTCCATATAAAAGTTGCTAACCTTATCTCCATCCCCTTTATAATAGGCTACCGCATACTTGCCACCGGGAATAATGGATAACTGGTACGGTTCACTTATATCTACACCATGATTTTTACCAATCTCAATGGTTGCATCGTATCGACATTGTTCGGTCGGGGTAATCATAGGATTATCATGGCAAATAGCAAAACGTTTTTTTTCCACATCCGCAATACCAAGCGACCTGCCCCATTCGGTAATCTTGTCCCAGGTTTTGAAAATTGCATCAAGCTCATAACCTTTAGGTGCCGTAAGGTATGCAATATTTTTTTCAGCCATTTTTTTTATTTTTACATTCATCAACATTTCCTCGAGTTTCTCCGGTTTAAATACCACCACATTCGTGATTAACTGAGAATAGAGCTTCTTTGGATCGAATTCCTTTCCATACTTGCTATGAATTTTTCCAATCTTGCTGTTTTTAGTGCTTTTTTTAATATTGGCTGGATTTCTGATCTGGCTTGGGCTGATACCAAAATATTGCTTAAAGGATTTTGAAAAATTTGCACCAGAAGAATAACCACACTTGTCGGCAACACTGGTAATTGTCAATGCCGGTTTCCAAATTAGCATACTGGCAGCCATTTCGAGTTTCTTGCGTGTTACATAATCATTAACCGTCTCACCGACAATGCCATGGAAAATTCGATGGAAATGATAGGGTGAAAAATGGCTCGCTTTGGCAATACCATCGAGATTGACCGGTTTATTAAGGTTTTCGTGTATATAGGCCAATGACAGATTGATACGACGAATATACTCAGCCTGTGTATTTCTTTTTTTCATAAATGACTTTTTACAGTTATTGGAAATAATAGTAAAGATGCTATTAATTAATGACGAATTCTTCATTAATTAATATACTTGGCCTGCCAGGTTATAATTCTTGTCTTTGATTATTACCTTTAATAATGACCAACATTGAACTAATAATATAATATCAGCTCAAATATAATAATAAGGAATCCACATGCGCATCGGTATACCAAAAGAAATCAAGATCCAGGAAACGCGTGTTGCGCTGGTTCCAGCTGCTGCTACGGAGCTGATCAAACAGGGCCACGAGGTTTATATTGAGGCAAATGCCGGCCTGTTAAGCGGTTATGCTGATGTAGACTATCGTGACTGTGGTGCAAAAATCAGCCCATCGGCAGAAGCATTGTATGATAGCGCCGAAATGATAGTGAAAGTCAAGGAACCAATAGCCAAAGATCTGGCACTGTTAAAATCTCATCACATTTTATTTTCCTACTTACACCTGGCAGCAGCACCAGTCCTGCTAAAATCTCTTTGTGATATAGGCTTAACAAGCATTGCTTTTGAAACCGTCGCCACTACCGATAACCAACTTCCCTTATTGGCACCAATGAGTAATATCGCTGGTCGCGTCTCAGTTCATATTGGTACCACACTGCTGCATCACACCCATGGCGGGCGTGGCATTCTTTTAGGTGGTATACCCGGTGCCGAACGGGGCCATGTCGTCATTCTTGGTGCTGGCATGGCGGGTGGTAATGCCGCCAGTGTCGCAGCAGCACTGGGATGCGAAGTAACAGTTTTTGATCGTAACCAGATTCAACTCCAGGCAATGTCTGCCCTGGGAAATAATGTTACGGCCCTGGATGCCTCTGCTGACAATATTCAGGAAGCCGTTATCCAGGCAGATTTGTTAATTGGCGCAGTACTGGTAACAGGTGCGAAGGCGCCACATTTAGTTTCGTCCGAAACGGTCAAGGCCATGAAGGCTGGCAGCGTTATTATTGATATCTCGGTCGACCAGGGCGGTTGTATCGAAACAACGCGGCCCACGGATTGGGAAAATCCTACCTTCATCCACGAACAGGTTGTGCATTTTGGTGTCACCAATATGCCCGCAGTGGTACCAAGAAGTGCATCACAAACACTTTCTGCAGCGCTTGTCCCCTACCTGCTGCGCCTGGCCGATGAAGACTGGGAAAACCAGCCCGACCTTGCCGGCGCAATTAATACAAAAGCAGGCACAGTGATTCATCCCGCCTTGTTAGATATTTAATAACCTGTTACTTATCATTATATATAGCTATAACCTAATCATCGCTCTTAAAGCCTGCTGCTGTGTGGCTGCCATCACAAAAGGGCTTGTTTTTGGAAGCACCACAACGGCACAATGCTACCTGCTTTCCAGTCCAGGCTACCCGGCCACTGCCGTTGCTCATGGTTAGATTTCCTGAGACTAACAATGGGCCATCTGTCAGGGGCTTGATTTTTAACTTGCCACCGGTATTCTCCAAACCCTCTCCCGAATCACCAACAGCACCATAGTCCTTAAAATTACCGTCCTCATGGGAATTGTCACAGAATGGTTTATTTTTCGACAAACCACAACGGCATAATGCTGCCCGGTATTTAACACCGGTAAAATCGTCTGACACAGACTCAATTTCGAGGTCGCCTCGAACGAAATACGGGCCGTTATAACTGACGGTAACGGTATTACCAGTCTCAGGCTTTTCTTCAGCAGACTGATCCTTGAGTGTGTAAGTCAAAGCGCCACTGGGACAACGCTCTACTACACTGATTGTTTCATCACCTGCTACCAGATCTGGTTGGCACCAGGGCTTGCGACCACCGATGAAAAGCTCTCCCCTGGCACGACCGCACTCCGCGATATGGATACATAATACTCCATCCCATGTCACATCAATTTTTTCACCCGTAAATACGATTTTTTCATTGTTAGCCATAAAACACTCCTCCCGTGATTAATAAAATAACAAGAATCCAGTTAACCAGTTATAAAGAAAATTATAGCAATCACAACCAGTTCGTAGTCAGAAAGCCCACACCAAAACGGGTGCTGGAATAATTATAATCAATCAGGCTCTCGCCATAACCATGGAATGCCTGAATATAAAACTGGAACCTGGGCACATACCAAACAGGAAAACCAAAGTCAATTTGTACCGCGCCTCGATTCTCTTTGGTAATTTCCAGGTTATTTCGTAATAGCATACTGGCCTGGTATTTACCGTTACTATAGGCAAATATAATATCACCCCTGCCCATATAATCGAGGATATGGCGATTATCATCACTGCTCTTGCTCTCCGGTATACGATACCAGGGCCGTAAACTTAACGCGTAATTTCCCCTGGCAAAAACGGTGTTCAGGTAAATACGGTTCCAACTTCGTGATTTTGGTTCGGTCTGGCCATTGGATTGATGGTTAAAAGCCAGGGTCATCACGGGCACCTCTATATCCCAAAATACTTTTCTCATGGGTAAATAGTTCAACATTATTTCAGGCTCATAATTTGATTCACGAAAAGGTGCCGAGTTTCTTTTATTGTATAACTGCCAGAAAGATTTCTGTGTATAGCCGATAAAAGCGGAGAAATGATCTTGGGATTTATTTTCCTGGATCCAGATGGGATATTTAAAACTGACCTGAAAAATCACTTCCTGGTTATTTGGCTCTCCTTCATAACCGATCCAGGTATCCAGGTTTGGTTCTTGCTCATAGGCATATAACAGGATGTAGTTCTGCTTGTGGGGGATAAGCGTATTACTTTCTGCCAGGGCGCGGCCCTCTTTATTGATCCGGCAATCTACCCGGGTAACTTCGTCAGGTAATGACCGATTTTTACAAATGTTCTTAACGCGTCTATATTCTTCTCTGTTCCTCTTTTTTTCATCTGTTGGCTCTGCATTTATTTCAGCGAATACACTTGTCATAAAAAATACTGAAAAAAGAAAAATCAATAATCGCATACTCATTTTAACTATAAGCTCCCTTTTTTATTTTTTTGACCGTAAACAAGGATTTATTATTACACTAAAACTTTCGATATGCCCCCTGTTATCTGCAGTTGGCCTGCATTGTAGCGTGGTCGCAAATAATAAAAAACTGTAACAGCAATCAACAACACCAACTTCATGCTAAAAAATGATGGAAAGCAAAATATTCATATTTTTTTCCGGAGAATTGGTTGTCCAGGTTTCTATTTGGTACAGGATTATCGACCGCCCGGATAATATTTACCACGACGATTTAATGATCTGCCAGAAACGTTACCCCCTGGCCTACTACTTTGACCCGCCCTTGCGTTCAATACTGACACCGGCACCAGTTGGCCACTATCCTGCTTGCCTTTTGGTAATAACCTCAATCCACTGACCACGGCTCTTTGTTCAGCATTAGTTTTGTATTCAATGACATAACTCAGGCCCTTGACTACTTTTTGCAGGGCCTGTTGTAGTGATTGCGGTGGCAACTGAAAATTAACAGTTTTTTCAACCGCAGGATCAACGCGTATGGTGATATTCGTTTTTTGGGCCACTTCTGATAGCACAGAAGTTAACGAGGCGTTCTGAGCCTGGATGCTTATTTTATCGCGCTGTTGATCGTATTCAATCGCAATATATGGGTTGCTGGCAAAAAGCGATGCTGGTAAACCCAGCACCAACGCAAGCATAGTAGCCAAATAACCGGATAGATAAGGCATAGTAATCTCAAAAAATTCAATCCAGAGTCCTCATAATACGCCCGCAGTGCAGGTTTTTCCACAAACTGGTGTACCAATTGTTATGCTATCGCTCCATTAGTTTCCAGGAAAACTTAAATCACGATATAATCCCGCCAATGAACACAAGCACCCGCCAGCAACTTACATTCAAAAATAAAACAGGCCATGCCCTGTCGGCAATACTGGAAAAACCCGAATCAGATATAAAGGGTTATGTCTTATTCGCTCACTGTTTCACCTGTGGTAAAAATATCGGCACCGCAACACAAGTTAGCCGTGCACTGGCAAAAAGAGGTTTTGCGGTATTGCGTTTTGATTTTACCGGGCTCGGTGGTAGCGAGGGTGATTTCTCCCATACCAACTTTAGCTCTAACATTGACGACCTGGTAGCTGCGGCAGATTATATGCGTGATCATTTGCAGGCACCGGACATACTGCTCGGTCATAGTCTGGGTGGTGCTGCTGCTATTATTGCTGCCAATCGTATACCCGAAGTACGCGCCATAGCCACGATTGCCGCCCCCAGTGATCCGGCCCACCTGGAACAACTGCTAACTGAAACAATGTCCACTATTCGTAAACAGGGCTGGGCCCACGTGAACATTGGTGGTCAGAGATTTACCCTGCGCCAGCAGTTCCTGGATGATATTAGCGAACATTCATTGGCCGATGCCCTGAGGTCACTGAACCGCCCCTACCTGGTGCTGCACTCCCCCGATGACAAACTGGTGGAGTTTGAACATGGCCGCCATTTATTTGATATGGCCCTGGAGCCCAAGAGTTTTATCTCCCTGGATGGTGCCGATCATTTGTTAAGTAAAACTGCGGATGCCGACTTAGCCGCGGAAAAAATTGCTAACTGGAGTAGTCGTTACCTTGAGAACTAAATATTGCAAATTGGCATTATCTGTCCCTGACAAATTACTCGCTGGTTTTCTATCAAATAATCATATTTAGTGCGGTATCTCAATTTATTATCCAGAAATACCTGCAAGTAGTCTCCTAACCTTGAGGTTAATCAATACAATTCTTGTGGCACTACCTATACTGGCCGTGCAGGGATTGTAATTCTACGGGGTTGACGTGGAATCTGTTTCTTCGGGGGTTTGGAATGACTGCCACACAAAAAAAAATAAAACCGGCCAAGCTAAGCATCCCCAGGTTGCGTTCTGTTTTTCGCCGCGATCGGTTGCATGCACTTTGGGACAAGGCACGGTCCGAGGGCTGCCAGGTTCTGTGGCTATCGGCGCCGGGTGGTTCCGGTAAAACCCTGGCGGTTGCCGACTACCTGCGACAGAAAAAACTCCCTACTACCTGGTATCAATTTGACGAAGCCGATACCGATCCAGCATCGTTCTTTCATCACCTGACCCAGGCATCGGAGACCAGGAAACCTGCTTCCCTGCCTTCTTTAACCGCAGAATACAGCTTTGGCCTGGAGACTTTCGCACGCAACTATTTTCGTGAACTCGGCCAACACCTCAAGACACCGGGTTTACTGGTATTTGATAATTACCAGGACCTGCCTGGGCAATCCATAATAAATACCTTGCTGCCTGTGGGTATCACAGCACTTCCGGCAGATATCACAGTCGTAATCATTAGCCGCATAGAACCACCGGAAAGTTTTATACGATTACGGGCCCATGGTGATTTACGCTTGTATGACTGGGAAACATTAAAACTTACTCACGATGAAACCGGGGAAGTGTGTAAATTTCTCGAGGGTAGTGACGTGGCCCCTGATCATATTGAACGACTCTATGAATCAACCCATGGCTGGATTACCGGGCTTGTGCTGATGCTGGAAAGCAAGCAAGAACCCAGGGCAGAAGCGGATCAACAGGAACTGATATTCAGTTATTTTGCCAGAGAAATTTTTGCCCGTGCGGACCAGGATGTCCAGGAGTTATTATTAAAAACGGCGATGCTCCCGGAAATGACCATTGAAACCATTATTGCAGTCACCGGACAACCCAATGCCCGGGAAATCATAGAAGACTTACACCGACGCAACTTTTTTATTGTTGAGCTGGGTCATGATCCCGTTTATTACCGATACCATCCCCTGTTTCAACAATATCTTATTGGCGCTGCCCAGGCCAGGTATCCGGAAGTCGAGTATAAAAGCCTGGTGGAAAAGTCAGCCAATGCCCTGCGCCTGACAAAAAAACCGGAACTGGCCATCCCATTATATCTTGCCTCGGAAAACTATGCAGTGGCTTGTAATTTGTTATTACAGATTGTCGAGCCCTTACATAAGCAGGGACGTGATGCGACTTTACGAGAATGGATAAATAAACTGCCTGGCGAACTGGCTATGAACAATGGCTGGATACAATACTGGCTGGGTCAGACCATGATAGCCTTTGATCCGTTACAGGCCCACGATTGTTTTGAGAGGGCCTATCAAATTTTTTCAGAATCAAATGAAGTAAATGGCCAGTACCGCGCTATCAGTGGCGGATGCCGATCTCTATATGTATCCCAGCGCGAGCAAACCGGACAGGATGTCTGGATTAACAGAATTGTCGAGCTGGATAAGATTTGCCCACTCACATCTGTTAATACGGATACTGCGGATATTTTAGCTAACGTATTACTGGTTATGCACTGGCGGGACCCCACAAACAAATACATGCTCAAATATTTGGTGGAAGCAGAAAAAATATGGAGCGAGACCAATGATGTCGACAAGCGCCTTAATCTTGGTGTCACAATTGTGTGTTTATGGGGTGGTTTGGGTAATGTACGGGAGGGCATCGCCTTACTGCAACAACAACAACAATTGGCAGAACGGCTCCCCCGGGTATCATTATCGGTGTTATGGCATTACATGTATGTGGGGTTTTCTAATTGTTTCGCCGGACAACTGGACAAGAGCCAGGCAGCGATCGATCGCGCCCTGGGACTGGCAGAATCATCCGGTATCCATGTTGCAGACCTGCTTTTACTGGGGGTTGGGGCTCACAATCCATTGTTAACGGGAAGGTTATCTTTGGCCGATCACTACCTTGACCGTATGCAGCCCATCCTGGCGTCAATGCCCCTGAACCTTGATGCGGCCCACTATCATATCCTGCGGGGCTGGCGAAACTTGTGGGGAAAAGACTATCAAGCAGCGTTAATGGAGAGCCAAAAAGCGGTTGCTATCGCCGAAACAATTGGCGCGAAATATCCCTTGTCTCTATGTAAATATGGTTTGGCCCATGCGCATATTGCCAACGGTGACTTCGACCAGGCCCAAACCTTGTTGCATCTGGCCCATAGCCCATTCGGAGAAGGAACCTATCGTCGTTTGGATTATGAGATTGCCCTGGCCGAAGTCTATATCGATATATTGACGGGCAATCGCCAAGGCGCCATAGAAAAAATTAAACAAGGAATGCAGATCGCTGTCGCAGACGGTTATGGTCCGCCACTATGGGGCTATCCGGATTTCCTGTTGGCTGTTTTCGGGCTTGCACTGGAAGAACAAATCGAAGTGCCCTATATTCAAAAATTGATTCAGATCGCCTGCCTGGTTCCCGATTCCCCACCATTGCATCTATACAACTGGCCCTATCCGATCAAGATTTACACCCTGGGGCGTTTCAGTTTGTTGAGAGGTGATGCGCCATTACAAATGGCCAACAAGGAACAATCCAGGCCACTGGAAATGCTAAAAATGCTGATTGCATTTGGTGGCAGAGGAATCAGCGAAGAGTTATTTAACGAACATATGTGGCCCGATGCAGAAGGTGATGCGGCCCACAGTTCTTTTGCTACTACCCTGTCGAGATTACGCAAACTCCTGGGCCAGGACACCCTGTTACTCAGTGGCGGCAAATTGAGCCTGGATGACCGACGCTGCTGGATCGATGTCTGGGCTTGCGAACGTTTATTAGGTCAGCTGGATCACTTATTCGAAACAGATGAGCCACCAGAAGTTATTAAAAATTTACTTGCTAAAGCCATTGAATTGCATCGTGGCCCGTTTCTACAGGCAGAAAACGGGGGTTGGGCAATCACACTGCGTGAAAAAATACGTACCCGCTTGCTGAGAAACATTAAAAAACTCATTCTTTTAAGCCATGATTGTCAGCAGGTAATTGAACTCCATGAACAGGCATTACAACTTGATGATTTGTCAGAGGATAGCTATAGAGGGCTGATGGCCTGCCTGGCGGCGCAGGGTAATGTCGCAAAGGCTTGTGCGGTCTACCACCGCTGCCAAAATATTTTACACACGACCTTTGGCATAGAACCGAGCGCCCAAACACGGCAGACCTATGATGCAATTAAGAACGAGAATCAAGCCGAAATTATGAACGCCTGCAAAACCTGTAAGCGGGAAAATAACGCTTTACCATAAATTGACATAAACCTGCCAGCCTGGTTAAAGGCCGGCCACACCCCCTTCCCCCTTATGAATAATAACTTGATTTTTATCAAGCCAGCTTTCCTGTTCCAACCAATTCTATATATAATTTTTTGTGACCTGCATGTGACCCCGGCGGGTGTAGCTTGGTGTCATGGAAAAACAGCATACAAACAGCGTGGCTAACCGGAATGTGGAAAATTATGTATTACGTCTTTACCGGCAAAGTGGGGCATCAGATCACCAGGAGCTGGTGGGGATACTCGAAGAGCCAGCCTCCGGTGAGCGCTGGCCTTTCAAGTCATTGCGGGAACTTAACCACCTGCTTAAGGCACGCCAGGATATTGAATAATTAGAGACTAAGGCAAGATTGTATAAAAGGAGGCAATCATGAAACGTTTAATCACAATACTGGTTTTTATTACAGCCATTGTCACACTGACTGCCTGTGGTAACAGTAGTAGCGGCGGTGGTGGTGGATCACCCCCGGCAAATCCAGGCTCCAGTAACTGGGATGAATTGGTCTGGGATCAGGATGACTGGGCCTGATGATTTAAAAGTTGGAGGATGTGATATGAAGACATTTAATAAATATTTTGTATTCGCATTGTGCAGCTTGTTTTATGCAACTGCCTGGGCTAGCAACGTTACTATCCCCAACAATTTTACCTCTGGCACACCTGCAGTAGCGGCTGATGTGAATGCCAACTTCGGTGCAGTGGAAACCGCGGTGGATGAAAATGATGGCCGCATTACAATTAATGCCAGTGACATGGCGGCACTGCAATCAACTGTTAGTACTTTGCAGTTAACCATTTCCAGTTTGCAATCTGACCTGGAGAATGCCAACAATGCCATTAACGCATTACAAACCACAATGACAGGTAAAGCGGATGTCAGTCACAACCACGATGCCAGTTACTCGGCCCTGGGTCATAATCATGCCGGAACCTATTCGTTAATTTCACACGATCATGCTGGTGTTTACGCCCCATTGAAACACGGTCACGTGTTAGGCGAAATCAAAGGCTTGGTTCCTGCGCTTAATACCCACACCAGCCAGATCGGCACCCACACCAGCCAGATCAGCGCCATTAACAGCAGTGAGATCATGGCACTGTCTCCATATGTGACCGTAGCCAACGACAGTCGCGGACCCATCGCCACCTTCAGCGGTCTCAACCTGCAACTTGTCAACGGGACAGGTACAACCGACGGTGTCCCCAATCGATTGGGTAACTTTATTATTGGCTATGACGTGGCCCGCAATGACAATTCCTACTTTTGCTCCTCGGGAAATTACACAAGCCTGACAAGCTGTGGGAATGCTGGTTATACCTGGGCCGTGTCACACAAGACCGGTTCCCATTACTTGATAATCGGCGACCAAAATAACTATAGCCAATACGGCGGTCTCGTAGTAGGCAGGAGAAATACCAGCAACCGTGATTATGCGAGTGTTAGTGGTGGCCAATTCAATATTGCCAGCGGTAGTTATTCCAGCATCAGCGGCGGTAGTGCCAACAAGGCAAGCGGAGGTGTTGCTAGCATCAGCGGTGGTAGTGGCAACATTGCAAGCTTTGACTTTACCAGTATCAGCGGCGGTCTCGGCAACACTGCCAGTGGCGTCAATGCCAGCATCAGCGGCGGTGGCGGTAATATCGCCAGCCACAACAATTCCAGCATTCTCGGTGGTGTCGGCCAGACAACAAGCAACCCGAGCCAGACCATCCCGGCGCTGCCGTAATACATACCAGCGGAGAGGCACCCATCACCTCCCCGCTTTCTATTTGAAAAGGAGATGCGACATGAACACCAAAACAATCTTTCTGGCAAGCATCGTTATCTTGTTTGTGCTGACGCCAATTACTTACGCGGGCAACGTCACCATCCCGAATAATTTTACCAGTGGTACGCCGGCTGTGGCGGCGGATGTGAATGCCAATTTTAACGCCGTAGCTGTTGAAATAAACGATAACGACTCCCGAATCTCTTTAATAAATTCACAAATACCTTCGGTGCCAGTTTATGACTTTAACAACTACATCGGTAATACAGTCAATAGCCATACTTATGATTATTATCAAGAAGGTTATGCCTGTGATCGTGAAGTACGCAATTACACACGCACCAGTATTACTGGTGGTACCCGACTGATTACGACTGTTGATCGTACACCCTCAGGTGGTGGAGCACGCTGCCATTACCGAGTAGCGGAACATTTGCAAACAGCCCAGGATTTAAAGCTGGTATCTCGCAGTCTGCGTGATACGGTGAATACAGCGACAGAATTAACCTTTGCAACTATTAATTTTCCAGTTACTAAATTAACGAATGTTATGCGAGTGGGTGTCCCTTGGGGAGATGCCTCCGGCACACAATGGACTCCTGCCGGAAGCCCTACCGAACGTGGGCACATTGTCGAGATTCATACATTGCTTGCTGTGGAAGATGTACCAGCTTCACAAGTGCCAGCTGGACCATTCACCGGGTGTTTAAAAATTCATACTTCACGCCGGGTTCAGAATAATCATTTCGGTCGTCAAACGGTAATGTCCTGGTACTGTCCGAATGTGGGTTTGGTTCGCCAGATTAAAAATTTTAATAATGGCGGCAGTTATCGCATTAAATTACTTTCATATAATTAATTCTGATACTTGATTATGGGTAGCCAGTTTTTTGTTCGAGGACTTTTAACATGAAGCACTAAACACCTGAACAAAAAGGCAAGAGGTCGGAATCATGAAAACTCATATCGCGAAACTACCGGTTCTGTTAGGACTCCTGATTGTACTGGGCTTGCTCTCTGCCTGTGGTAACAGCAGTAGTGGCGGTGGGTCTCCTTCACCTTCATCAGTACCACCAGTCTACGGGCGTTTTGCATATGTCGCGAATTCCTCTCTTAATACACTCTCGATCTATGCAGTTGACTCTACCAGTGGGCAATTGCGTGCTCGCGGTTACGTGGCAACAGGCTCGTTTCCCTATTCAGTCAGTATTGATCCGACTGGCCAGTTCGTTTACGTGGCGAATTACAACTCGAACAACATATCTGCCTACACGATAAATGCCAACACAGGCTCGCTAACGGAAGTAGTAGGCAGTCCGTTTGCAGCGGGTAGTAATCCATTCTCTGTCAATGTCGATCCGCTTGGACGTTTTGTCTACGCGGTCAATGGAAACTCAAATAATATCTCTGCCTACAAGATTGATCCTGGCACAGGGGCACTCACAGCTGTGGTCGGTAGCCCGTTTACAACAGGATCACTTCCCTACTCTATCGTCGTCGATCCGGCAGGAAAGTTTGCTTACGTGGCAAATGGTCTTTCGCACAACATTTCGGTTTATTCAATTGACGTTATCACTGGTACGCTTTTTGATGTAGCTGGTAGTCCGTTTACTACTGGTTCGTTTCCCACTTCTGTAGTCATCAGTCCTTCTGGCCGGTTTATCTACGCGACAAACGGGCTCTCGAATAATGTTTCGGCATATATGGTTAATACCACCACCGGTGCGCTCACGGAAGTAGCGGGCAGCCCGTTCGCAGCCGGTTTAGGGCCATTTTACTTAAGCATTACTCCGAACGGCAAGTTTGCCTATGTTACGAATAGTGGATCAGATAATATCTCGGCCTACAAAATCGATTCCGGTACTGGCGCGCTTACTGAGCTGCCTGCCAGTCCACTCGCGGCAGGGGATGACCCACGCGGTATCACAACTGATCCATCTGGTAAATATGTTTAGGTAACAAATTTAATCTCGGACAACATTTCAGTTTATGAAATCAATACTGTTACTGGCGAACTCACGAATCCCGTCGATACCGCCCCGCTGGTGGCGACACGTAACGGCCCAATTTCATTGGCCATGATCAAGGGCATGACGCCAGTGATATTCAAACCAAGGTTCGTATACACTGCTAATTATAGTTCGAATGATGTCTCGGCCTACACGATTGACGTAAGTACCGGTGCACTCACAGAGTTAGCCGGAAGTCCGTTTGCTGCTGGTACAAAACCGTTTTCTGTTAGCACCAACCTGACAGGCCAATATGTCTATATAGTGAATCAAGATTCCCAGGACATCTTAGCTTATACAATTGATGCAAACACTGGTGCGCTTACTACAATACCCGGTAGTCCGTTCGCTACGAATGTGTTTGGCTCTAACTATATCAGCATTGACCCATCAAGTCGTTTTGCCTACGTAGCAAGCTCAAGCTCGGGAATCCTGGCCTATACAGTTAATGCAAACAATGGCGTACTAACACCAGTCCCAGGCAGCCCCTTTGCAGCGGGAACTTGGGCGTGGTCTGTTAATGTCGATCCAACCGGTCGTTTTGTCTACGCTGCAAACCACGGTTCAGACAATTTTTCAGCTTACTTAATTAACGCTGATACTGGTGCACTTTTAAATATTCCCGGAAATCCATTTGCAGCAGGTGCTCTCCCTGATTCAATAGCGGTGGATCCAAGCGGCCGTTTCATTTATGTAGCAAACTATGGTGTTAGTCATGATATCTCTGGCTATACAATTAATTCCAGCACCGGCGCACTCACTGAAATGACTGGTAGCCCATTCGCAGGAGGTACTAACCAGAATTCCATTACTATTGATCCTGCTGGCAGGTTTGTATATGTGACAAATTTCAGCTCACAATCTGTCTCTGCTTATAAAATAAATTTTAGCACCGGTGCACTCTCAGCCGTGGTCGGCAGTCCGTTCCCTGCAGGTACTGCACCAAACTTTGTAAGCGTCGATCCATCTGGCAAGTATGCCTATGTAGCGAATAGAGACTCAAACAATATATCGACCTATACGATTGACACTAATACTGGTGCGCTTACAGAATTAACAGCCAGTCCGTTCGCAACAGGTACATGGCCGTTTTCCGTCAGCGTTACAGGAACGCTGGAATAATGCTGCCTTGAGGGTTATTGAAATTTGAAATGTTGTTCGAGGATTTTTAACGCTATGTACTATATGCACGAACAAAAAGACAGGAGCACGAAATCATGAAAACTCATATCGCGAAACTACCGGGGCTGTTAGGACTCCTGATTGTACTGGGCTTGCTCTCTGCCTGTGGTAATAGCAGTAGTAAGGGTGGTAGCCAAACGCTCCTGACCGGCCGTTTCATCGACGGTTCCGTCTCTGGTCTACGCTACCAAACGATTACCCGATCCGGGGAGACCAATGCCAATGGCGAGTTCTTCTACTATTCGGGAGAAACAGTGAGTTTCTATGTTGGTGATATCCTGATTGGCCAGGCTAGTGGAGCGGCAACACTGTCGCCGTTTGATCTCGCTGGCATTACTCCGCCTACCACTAGTGCCGATATCCGTCGGTCTGTGAACCGGATGAACAGCTTCAAACCGGGAACGCCACTGGGGGTAGCTACTAACATTGCCGTGTTCCTGCAAACTTTGGATAATGATGGTGATGTTAGTAACGGCATTCAGATTCCTGCAGCCATACATAGTCTCGCTACAGGGACAAGTCTCAATTTCGAGCAGTCGTGGGTGAGATTCCCACACGATTTCCCATTGCGAAAGCTTATGGCAGCAGGCAGGGCTGCGGGAGTGTGGGGTGGGTCGCGTGCCATCCGCAATCCGGCCTATGCACTCGATGCCCTGTATACCAGCCTGGGACTGACAACGTCGATACAGGCCATTTCCCAACAGGAGTCCGACACCAATGCTGACGGTACTGTGGATTCGCGTAGTACCTATACCTATGATGTTAATGGCAACACAACGCTGTATGAATACGATTCCAACGCCGATGGAACTGTGGATTTTCGTATGGCCTACTCCTACGACACCAACGGTGTTAAAACACTGGAAGAGACCGATAGCAACGGCGACGGTACAGCAAATTCCCGCAGTACCTTTACCTATGATGCCAATGGTAACTGGACACTACGGGAATTCGACAACAATGCTGACGGTGCAGTGGATGAACGCATAATCCTGGCCTACGACGCCAACGGTAACAGGACATTACAAGAAATAGATAACAACGGTAATGGTACAATAAATTCCCGCGCCACTTATACCTATGATGCCAATGGTAACCGGATACTTATAGAATATGATACCAATGTCGATGGCTCAGTAGATGTCCGTGATGCTTACACATATGATGTCAATGGTAATCAGACGCTTTATGAACGGGATTCCAATGCTGATGGTATAACGGATTCCCGCACGACTTATGTCTACGATGCCAATGGTGAGCAAACGCTCACCGAAACTGACGCTAATGCAGATGGCACCGTGGATGAACGCAAGACTTACACCTACGATGCCAATGGTAATCAAACGCTCTATGAACAGGATTCCAATGCCGACGGTACGGTTGATCAACGTTACACCTACACCTATGACGCCAATGGTAGCTTGACACTGACAGAATACGATTCCAACGGTGATGGCACGGTAAATACCCGCTACGTTAATTCCTACGACGCCAATGGCAACCAGACGCTCTATGAACGGGATACCAACGCAGACGGTATAGTGGATTACCGCACGACCTATATATCAGCTGTGATCAATCGCTGGATGGCGCTGTGGCCACTGTAAAGGCTCCAGTACGAATATGTGGCCAGAATAAGGAGACGCCCTTTAGCAGGCTACTTGCATGAAAAACCAGGTAAAAGGAGAGAATTACAAATAGATATGTTTACTTGTGAGCCCCTATTGCAATCGAACTAGGCAGTGGCGATAGAGTGATTGCAAATAAATAAAGATGGTTATCTGGAGATATTGTTCACAAGTATATTTATATAAAAGGAGTCTGTGATGAAAAACAAACGACCTATTAGAATCTTTACAACATTGCTTTTATTGAGCGCCCTGGTGTTAACAGGTGGCTGCGCCCTCACCCGTGGTGTCATGGACATTAAGGGCAAACCAGTGGCCAATCCGGAGTCAGGCAAGGCCATTAAAATCGTCAGTGTCACTGATAATCGCGTATTTGAAGTGGCGCCGAGCAGTGCCTCTACCCCTTCCCTGCAGGGTGATGAAATCAATGACAAGGCCATCACCAGTCGGGCAGTTGCCCGAAAACGCAATACAGTTGGCGCGGCATTAGGTGATATTGTTTTGCCAGAAAATCGAACCGTAACCATGGTTGCACAAGAGCGGATCACGCGTGTATTCAGGGAATCCGGTTATCGCGTCCTGGAAGTCGGAGACAGCGATTACGACCGTGCGATCCCGGTAACGGTTAATATCGAGAAATTCTGGTCCTGGTTTTCACCTGGCTTCTGGAAAGTTTCACTTGAATTTGACGCCGATATGCACATCCAGGGGTCTATTGGCAACCTGGGAAAGGGTAAGAACATTAAGGGGTACGCGCGCCTGAAGAGCAGCACTGGCAGCAGTGGTGCATTTCGTAAAACAATTATTAAAGGCCTGGATGACTTTGCCAGTAATTTGAAAAAAGAAATATGAAATAGAGATTATAATTATCGGCAAAGTTTTTTAATTATACAGGCTCTGCTATTTCAGTATCCTCTGCATGTGCAATCGGCACAGGTGTTTGGTTCTCGACATACGGCATCCTGGGCTTGGGTGCGCCTCCGTGTCTTGGGCGGTATGGACAACCTGTTAACAGGCCGGTAGTGACAAAAACCAGTATAAGTACAGAGATAATTCTTTTCATGATTGCACCCCTATTCTGCTGTGATGAATTCAGCTATGTGTTTGACTACCTCTTTTTCAATTCCAAGAAATCCGTGATAAGACCTGGCCTTACAGGCACTTGAGATTGGCTCATCGCCGCCAGTAAACATTCTCAGGGCCTTTCGTGGTGTATTTTTTAATTTATCCATTATAATTTCTGCACCAATGGGCGGGGTTACCCAGCAAGCATCTTTTTCATGGGCAACCACATAAACAGGTATTGTTATTTTTTCCAGCGCCATATCGGTGACTGCGGTGCCGTTGTTATTTTCTTTTGCCATGCTTGAAGTAAGCACAATACCATCAGGATGTTGCTTTGAATTATAAGCGATATAGGCAGCAGATTCTGTTCCCCTGCTGGTACCAACCAGCCACACCGGGACGGCTGCCAGCTTGCGTAAATATTTTATTATCTGGTCGATATCTTCAACATGATCCCTGGTTGTTCTGAAACCGCCCTTCATGCCCTGGTATAATTTTTGGTCAGAAGGCGCATCAATTACGGCTACCATGAAGCCCTGTTTGGCAAATAACGCCCTTGAGCGTACAAGAAAATTATTTTTACCCCAGCCAATCACTGGCGTACCGCCATCAGATGAAAGTTCCAGGTTACCCTTACCACCTGCGAACAAGATGACACTGGCTTTTGGTTTGTCTGATCCAGGTCTTTCTGGCTTAATCAGAATAAAATTCTGGGTCACGCCCGGTCTTGTTTGAAGTGTTACTAATTGTTCAGCTTTTGCACTGTTCGGCAAAATAGCAAGCGTCAAAAGAAAAATAATAATTTTACCAGGCGTATTCATCCTGTTTGTTATTTTTATTTTTCAGGGCTCGTTTGTAAATGTACCACTACTGCCTTTGCAATTACCTGTACACCTGACGACCCGACGGGCGCAGGTAATTTTCTCGAATGATTTTTTTAGTTCAGGTGCTTTCTCATAAACCAGGTGTTTTAAAACAGCATTATTACACTGGCTTTTTGGTACACTGAATTGTGGATTATTTTTCCATTCGACATTAATACAACCTGGTGAACCTATGCCAAATTGCACCCCGATGCTATACCTGCCACACAGTATCCCGGCATGTCGTATCCAGCCTTTTGCTGACCACTCGCCATTTGATTGTAGTGTCACTTCACCATCAGAAAATGCAAAAGCAACAGACTTGTCATCTCCTGGTGGTGACCAGCTTGAACCTGGCTTGATAGTGGCAGTTTCGGCACGGTCTGTTGGTGGTTCGGCAAAAACAGCACCTGTTAACCCTATAGACACCAATATAGTTAAGGCAGTATTTATAATTGATATTTTTCTCATTTAATTAATCCACGTAATTCGTTATTAAGTATTTCTCTATATGAAAGAAACATTATTTTTTTATTGGTGGAAATTCTGCAAGAATTTTATTTACATATTTTCTAATACGATCTTTGGTGTCTTGATCAGCTGTATTCGTATTGAAAACATCTGTGCTCGTGGCTCGCCAGGTAACCGTATTTGTTACACCATCTGAAATTTCGATGACCAGTGTAAGTTGTTTTTCTATGGTTCCACTTGTTAATGGAAAGGACATGCCAACACCAACAGAGGTGTTGCCACTGTGAGTACCAGTTCCAAAACCAATCCTGGTATTACTTTGACGCTGCCTGGTATCAATCGTCAGGTAGTAGTCAATAATGAAATCAGACTTATCATTAATTTCTTTTTTAAAATATTTCCTGTTCATCAATTCGTTATCTACTTCCTTAACGATCGCTGAGTGGACAAAAGGATTTTTTGCCTGGGTTTTGATATTCGCTTTGTCACTCTTCCAGCGATAACTTTTATACTGACTGAAATCAACATCAGGATCATAATCTGGCCGGACCTTATTACCTGCACAAGCAGATAACAACGCGATGCTTAATATGAGAATTACAGTCTTGAAAGTTAGTACACTCATGAATTTAATCCTTATAAAAAGTGCTGGCCCAGCTCCAGAATTCTGCTATTACTTACCCGTTTCAGTTTTTTATAAAACCGAATATACCCGAATGGCACTTACTTAAGCCTAATATCTGGTTTAAACATGGTTCTCCGTAGGTTGGACTGAGGAACGAAGTCCAACAGCGGCGCTTTATTTAACACTTGCGTTGGACTTCGTTCCTCAGTCCAACCTACAAAAAAAGACTTATTGGGCTTGAGTCAATGCCATTAGAATATACCCCATATTACACGTTATTTCAGCATGCTATTCCAGGTACGGTCTGATATTACCATTGCCCAGTATATCCAGCTTGCCCCTAAGGGGAGCCGTGTTATCTGCCCCGGGTGGAACAGGAATAATGATATTTTCTGCAGATTTATTAATCCCGTAAATCGACCACTTGATAGAGACTGGATTTCCCAGCACCTTCTTTGGCGGGAATTTACTCGAACAAACGCGCCGGGGGGCGATAAAACTGCAGCTAAAGACACCGCCATTATTTTTCGTTGATATTACCACACCGGTAACATTGCTTGCTGTGGTGTTTCTTAGAATAATTTCGTTGTAATAATATTCTTTTTTATTGGCTGAAGTGCAGGCAGATAATATTATTATGCTTGCGAGAAATGTGAATACTCTAAACACACTATTTTATTTATTTTTCGATGCAGGCGGAAAAGATTTAATAACATTTGTTATAGTATTTTTTATGCTTTTCAGACGAGCCTCCATGCCAGGATTTCGCAAAAGTTCTTTCGTAGCAATGCTCTGAAATATCATTTCTTTTCTTTTACTGTCATAAAAGTCCAGCACCAATGTACCTTCTTTATATTCGTAAACATCAACCCTGCTGCCGGCAAAACCCCCGCCACCGAAACCTCCGGTGTACCAACCTCCATAGTGGTAGCCACTATAGGTATTCCGAACACTGACTTTATCCTCGGAACCGCCATACACTGCTATCCGGAAATCAGGATTAGCGTCTACAAACCTGAAACCCTTGACAACCAACTGAGATTTCAATTCTTTTTCAACTTGCCTTATTGTTAATTCATTTTTCTTGTCTTCAGATGGAATAAAATTGAATGTCTTTAGTTTGCTAAAATCGTAGTTGGTATCATAATTCTCGGAGACTTTAAGTGTACTGCAAGCTGAAATAAACAATACGGCCAAAACAGACAGGCCGACAACTCTTGTTATTTTCAGGGTATTTACCATGGGTATTTTTCCTTTTTCCATTTGCATATTGATTCCAGAATTGACCAATTCTTGCCTCATATTATAAAGCTATTCTGTCAATCTGGCACCCCACGCACTCCAACCTGAAAATAGCGGTAAATATAGTCCCGATTAGCGCTAGAACATCGTATTTGCGTTTACAGTTTCTGTTGGCACAATTTGCAGGACATCCCAATGTTCAACAATCTTGCCATTTGCATCCAGTCGAAATATATCAATGCCGGCCCAATTCTGTGCTTCGTCTGTCGGCCACACCTGGTGGCAATGCATTACCACCTTGTCGCCTTCAGCAAGGATCCGCTTGAATATTACCTTTTTTCCCGGGTATTCCTTCGCCATAAGCTCAAAATACTCGATAAAAGCTTTTTTACCATTTGCCACAGCTGGGTTGTGCTGAATGTACTCCGGGCCAACATATAATTCGACAGCCTCACGGGGCTTGCACTGGTTAAACATAAGATCATAAAAGGCTTTTACTATTTTTTTATTTTTTTCTAATTGATCCATCGCAAACAGCTCTCATATTTTTCAAAAATGGCCTGCCGTTACCTGGTTTTGCGAATTAACACTGTGTAGGATAATAGTTACCACAAACGATTCATTTATGTTTTACCTTGTGTTTATTGAACCGGGCTCTAAAACTCTCCGTCGCCTTTAGATTCTATTCGGCATCTTTAACTTTATCCTGGTATGATTCGTAGCTTTCTCTCTCGGTACAATTCTCTGGCGATTCTTCAGTACATTTCTGGTACTTGATATTTTGCATGGTTTCATAACCCGCCCTGTTCCAGGTTTCGGTGCTGCAACCAGAAACAACAAAAACGATACTAACCATAAAAAGTAGTCGATAATTCATCACTATGTCTCATAGAGGAAATTAAACTAATTTACCGGGCCTGCTAATAAATTTAGGCTATTATGCGGTGACCGCCTTGGGATTTAATCCGTAATTATTTTCTTCTGGTTTACTATCCAGTATAAAGAAAACAATAAGCACGATGGTGCCTAATATCGGGATCAAGGCTATCAATATCCACCAGCCACTTCGATCAGTATCGTGCAACCTTCTAACTGCCACCGCGATACTAGGTATTAAAACCGCCAGTCCATATACTCCACTCAGGAGACCTATACCAGCTTCAACATCCAGTGTTCCAATGAAGCCATCAATAAATATAAGAATTACACTAATAATCGTGCTAAATAATACGAAGTACCAATATTCTTTTCGTCTCGCCCGTCCCTGAAATACTGCATACTTTTTTAATACTTCAATATACCAATTCATTTTTATCTCCTTTTTTATCCCAGTATGTAATTAATCTACTTTCCTCAAGTATGAGAACCTTGAGATTGTCTTTTTGGTGCTTATGATCTTTCTGCTGTCTCTTTAAGCTTTAAATGGGCATTCAACACCTGTTTTGTTACCAGTTTCTTGCCGATTATAAAATTGAGTAAACGCCCCAAAATCCCTAATCTAAATTTGTAATCTATTTTTTCGTATGAAACCGTTTTATCCCCGTCAACTATAAATTTATTTTCATACCTGAGCGCTTCAAAAACCGGATCCTTGCCGTACAACTCTGCTGACATTATTGCATTAGGTTCAAGTTTCCGCACTCGATAAGTACTCCAGTTTTTTGTGCCTTTTTGACGAGTATAGTAAGTACTGCCCACTTTAATCGGGTCTATTGTGTCCAGTTTGAATTCAACTTGCGGAAAAAACTGTGAAAGATTCTTGATATCAGTCAGATATTTATACAATTTCTCTGGTGATGACTTTATGGCAACAGAGGCAACAACAAAATCACCAAAACCTTCTGAAAGATTTTCGTGTGCAATGCCCATCAGGATCTCCTTATTGACCTAAAGCCAGTTTATACTAGCTAAATGTCCCCATGTCGTCTATCTTTAGCTAAGATAATAATACGATCAAGCGCGCATGAGCACCCCATGAATATCCCATGAATATCCCATGAATATCAAGGGCTTCTCCTTAATAGAACTAATGGTTGTGTTGCTGATTGTTGCAATCCTGGCAGCAATGGCAATTCCGGTTAACATCCTGCCAAAAGGCCGCAAGCAGGTTCTTCATGCCCTGGAAATTCCCGAATCCTACAAGAGTGCAGTCACTGCCTATTATCGCATTCGTGGCAAGTTCCCAGACTCCAACGAAGACCTGGGCATTCCCCTGCCTGATAAACTCATCAGCACCGCAGTTGTTCGTATGACATTGGAAAAAGGTGCCATGCATGTGGAGATGGGCAATAAAGTGCTTGAAGTTTTAAATGGCAAAATTATTAGCGTCCAGCCCGTGGTCGTTACAGACAGTCCCAATAGCCCCATTGACTGGGTCTGTGCGTTTGCGGCCGCGCCCGAAGGTATGGAAAAGGTGGGCGAAAATCGAACCACTATTGGTCCAAAATTCGCGCCCTCGGTTTGTCGTTAATTGCTCGAGATAACTATCGGTGACAGCCGAAAATAAATAACACCTGTCACCGACCCATTCCCCTTTAATTCGTTTTTAGCTGGTTTCTTTTGTCTGCGGCTCGCCGTAGTCCAGCCAGGCAATAAATAATTCATACCCTAAAGCCAGAATTACCGCACCAATAAACAAACCAATAATACCTGATAACATCATGCCGCCGATGGCACCCAATAAAATCACTAACATTGGTGTCGACATGCCTCGACCTAAAAATAATGGTTTTAAGAAACCATCGCTAGCGCTAACGACGACACTCCATATAGTAAATATCACAGCCGGTGTGGTGTGGTAATCACCCCCAAAAACAACTGACCTCAAAAGTAGAATTTTCCCGTAAACTGAACGAAGGAGATTCTGCATGAAAACATCAAGATATAGCGACAGTCAGATCCTGGCGATACTGAAACAGGCCGAAGCAGGCACCCCGGTTCCGGCCTTGTGTCGGGAACATGGTATGAGCAACGCCAGCTTCTACAAATGGCGAGCCAAATTCGGCGGTATGGATGCCTCGCTGATGAAGCGAATGAAGGAACTCGAAGACGAAAACCGACGACCAAAGAAAATGTATGCCGACGAGCGACTCAAAGCCGAGATGGTCAAGGAGGCGCTGGCAAAAAAGTGGTGAGGCCATCTCGGCGTAAAGAGATGGCCCGGGATGCCGTGTCAGCACACGGGTTCAGCATTCATCTGGTTTGCTCAGCATTTGGTGTCAGTGAAACCTGTTACCGTTACCAGCCAATGTTGTCCGATGAGAATGCGGAAATTGCGGACTGGCTGATTCGGCTAACACACAACCAAAAAAACTGGGGGTTTGGTCTATGCCGTGACTATCTGCGTAATGTCAAAGGCTTTGACTGGAACCACAAGCGCATTGACCGGATTTACTGCGAGCTGTCGCTGAACCTGCGGATAAAACCCAGGCGACGCATCAAGCGGGAAAAACCGTTACCGCTGGCCGTCCCGGATGCGCCTAACGAGATCTGGTCAATGGATTTCATGCATGACCAGCTGACCGATGGCCGACCGTTTCGGTTATTTAACGTGCTGGATGATTTTAATCGTGAGGGCTTGGGCATTGAGGCAGATTTTTCCCTGCCAGCGAGTCGCGTTATTCGCGCACTGGAGAGAATTATCGAGTGGCGAGGCAAGCCAGACAGACTTCGTTGTGATAACGGCCCGGAGTTTATCAGCCATGATCTGAAAAAATGGACAGACAAACACGGTATCCAGCTTGAGTTTATCCAACCAGGTAACCCGCAACAAAACGCTTACGTCGAACGTTACAACCGAACTGTGCGATATAGCTGGCTGAGTCAATATCTGTTTGACTCAATCGAGGAGGTACAGGACACTGCCACACGCTGGCTTTGGTTTTACAACCATGAGCGGCCTAACAAGGCCAATGGTGGATTGCCACCAAAACGAATGCTGACAGCAGCATGATCTCTACTTTTGGTGTCAGTTAAAAAAGGGGTGATTACCAAAGTACTGTTATGCGGGAACCGTAGATTCATCAACATAGCAGTGAATTGTACGAGTTCCCGCTTAATTTCACATAATGGGGAAATTTCCCTATTTGTAAAACTGTGTATTAAGCCCAACAAACACCTGCCATTTTGGCAGGCCCGGCCCATCATCAAACACCGAGTATTGTGGTTCAATAAACACGTTGAATACGGTTTTGCCTTTCTTGAATACCTGTCCGACACCGATGCCCAGTGGAACGCTATAGCTATCACTATCAAAGTTGTAAAACCATATACCGGTCGTACGCAGATATGTTCCCTTTCCCAACTGCATCATGCCAAATGGTTGGAAAGCACCGAGGCTAACATCGTTTCGCTTATCGTTCCCGGCAAAGCTGCCTTGCCAGGTAAGCAAATACCCATACTGGAACTTTCGAGATGAGGCATTAAACAGAACATTGGCTATACCGGCTGAATACTTCTCACTTCCCAGGGCATCAACGGTAGCGGTTGGCAGGTTTAACAGTGGACCGACACCAAAAGTGACGCCAGGCTTACCGATATCAAGAAGATAAGCGGCAAATATATTAAAATCCCCTATACCCGTTTCTTTTCTGTTGTCAGGCGGCGTTGGAAAACTATTAATCGGTAGTGAACCACGGACAAGCCAGTTGGTTTTTCCAATTGAAACAGGCTGGGCGTAACGCATCCAGAGCTGGTTAGCGTCTTTCTTTGACTCAGTTAAATCACCAATATAGTAGTTATGTACATTGAATGCCTTCATGTTGGCCAGCGGGTTATTGGCCTGGGCCTGAACATTAGCCTCCTCTTGCGTCCCTGCTGTTGCGGTCATGGTTACAGACATGAGCGCCAGTGGTAAAATTACTATATATTTATTTTTCATATTTTCCCCTTATTGAGCTAACTGTAAAAACATGTTTAATACGATTTGAACCCCTGGAAGGTACGTATTGTTGTAGTTAGTGTATTTTCAAGTCGATGGAGTCTGGTCGTGCCTCTGAACATTTCCCACTATGGCCAATGTTATAATGTGGCTGTCTTTTATCTGACCTGGGCTTCCTCCGTTTTTACGGACACCATTATTGATTAAATTTAAACTATACAGGGATAACAGGGAACAGACCAGAATGGCACTTACTTAAGCCCAATAAGTCTTTTTTTGTTTGTAGGTTGGACTGAGGAACGAAGTCCAACAGCGGCGCTTTATTTAACACTTGCGTTGGACTTCGTTCCTCAGTCCAACCTACGGAGAACCATGTTTAAACCA
Organism: uncultured Acidiferrobacteraceae bacterium; assembly: GCA_913009895.1. GTDB lineage: Bacteria > Pseudomonadota > Gammaproteobacteria > Acidiferrobacterales > SZUA-150 > SZUA-150. The sequence continues at coordinate 80,422 of CAJVXY010000005.1, forward strand.
GATAGCAGGCTTAAGTCAGTGCCATTCGGAACAGACCACGGTTTTTGTAGAGGATAATCCAGAGGGTAATCCGTGGTCTGTTCCCAGTTATTCGCTTGCCATGCGTTCGCGAGTGAACTGATAGTCCAACTCAGTAGCGCGATAAATACGGGAAACCTGGCGTTCAAATTCACTCACCGCTTCAGCACTTCCGGCAGCGGCACGCCGATGGCACCGGAGGGTGGCTTCACATTGAGGTAGTCCGCCAGGGTAGGTGCAATATCATAGGGCGTAACAGGACGGCTTACCTTTGCGGCCGACAAACCCGCCCCGGCAAAAATAATCGGAACGAAAGTATCGTAACGCCAGGGTGAGCCATGGTCCGAGGCCACCGTCAAACCGTCGAAGTCGTTAATGAATATGTTGGATTCAAACACCAGGTAAATGTCGCCGGAGCGCTTGGGGTGAAAGTTACCCAGGATCGAACGCATCAACGGGGTGTCCGGCAGACTGCCTGTGCGCAGCACCGTACTGGATACCGCGTAGGCCACGCCCGGGAACTTCAACAGCTCGGCAACAACCGCTTGCTCAACCACTGCCTGGTCAAGACCCCTGGCACGGATCAGGTCATGGTTGAGATAAACATAGGGGTGGAAGTAGGCCTCTATCAGTTCCTTACCGATACCGAACCGTTTCTTCAGTCTCGCCATGGCCGGCGTCTTATCCAATGTTTTGATGTCAAAGTAACGGGCCTTGTTAATGCCCAGATTGTTGAGATAACCTGGCGCTTCCGGCTGACCATGGTCAGCAGACAGAACAATCAAGGTATTGGCCAGCCCAACTTTTTTATCAATATAGGCAAACAGGTTCGCCAGTGTACGATCAAGGCGTGCGATGTTGTCTTCGCTTTCCAGGCTGGAAGGACCAAACACATGGCCAACGTAATCGGTGGATGAAAAACTGATGGCGAGATAATCCGGCACCTCATCCTGGCCAAGTTGTTCCTGTTCCAGCAAGGTCTTGACAAAATCCAGGGTCAATTCGTCACCGACAGGACTCAGTGTCAGCCTGGTGGTGAAGTATTTATCATCTGCTTTACCATAAGCATGGGGGAAAACCCGTCCAAAACCTGCGAGGTCGATCTCATACTTGCGGTCGTCGGCGTCACCGAACAGATACCTTGCTGGCTTGTGTTTCAACTCCCAGCGCTTGCCCGCGTAGGACGATGCAAGCTTTTGTGCATTCCACTCGTTCACCCAGGCAGGATATTTATCATAATAGTAATTGCTGGTAACGAACTCGCCGTTGGCCTTGGAAAACCAAAAGGCCTTGCCCACATGTCCGGCCATCGAGACCGCGCTGCGATCCTTCACCGAGACAGCAAAAATTTTTGACTGCCCGGCATAATGGGCTGCCAGCTCATCGCTAAAGGTCGAAGTCAGGATATTATCCGGCGAACGACCATCCGACCTGGCCGCTTTCTGGGTGTGATCGATCTCGTTCTGCTTGTCTATACCTGCTGTGGCTGTGAGCAGATAATAATCAGGATCTTCAATGTTATAAACAAGGCGGCCCCGCTCGCGATCGAACCAGACGTTCGCCACCATGCCGTGTGTCGCAGGCACGGTTCCCGTGGCCAGCGACGTGTGACCGACGATGGTCTCGGTGTTGGCATGCTGGTAGTGGGCATTGGTGTAGTGGATGCCCTGCTTCATCAGGTAACGGAAACCACCGTCACCCAACACGTTGGAAAAACGGCCTGGCAAGTCCCCACGCAGGGCATCGACAGTGATCTGGAGAATTAATTTTGGGGCTTTTTGTCCTGTACCATTAACTTGAGTTGAACACGCCTGAACCGCGAGCAAAATAATGGAAATGAAGAATTTTGATTTCATATGCATGGGTAGATTACTCATTGAGACCACGCCTGCACAAGGGCGAGGCACCGTGAACTACCGAAACCCGAAACTCCACGTACTGCGTTTAGGTAGTTCAAAATAACTTTTACTAATTCATTTAATCATTTAAAAAGGATTCTTTAGTACTGGCGTGATAGTAAAGCTAACTTCCCAATTATTGCCCCAGTTTTCGTTACCCTTTACAAAATACCTGGGAGTCAAACCAAAGCGCCACGCCGTACTCCCTATTTTTGTCGTTTTGAATACACCCAAACCAAGTGGAATGTTATATTTCTCACGATTGCTCATGTCCCATCTAATGCTCGATGTGGGATTATCACCTATTTGCCAGCCACCCCCAAGTTGCATGTAATACAAAGGCTGGATTTGGGTTTGGTTAACATCTGCTCTGCTATTATCTCCGGCATACGACCATACATGATTTGCCACCACGCCAAAGGTATAATTATCTGTAAACCCGAGTAACATTCCCGACGGACCGGCTGAGTATTTTCCTGAACCTAAACTACTATTACTGGCCGTTGGAAACATCAATGCCGCACGACTCCCCACATGTACATTCCAAAGCTGGCTTTTGGCATACTACCAATTGCAGTCATAATCATCAGATCACCAATACCTGAAACATTGTCAAATTCAGTAAAATTTCCCAGCGCGTCTGTTTGGGGTATTGAATTATCAAGTATAATTGGCAAGGTGGGTCTGTTCATGAGTGTCAGCCCCATCGGCTTATCATCTAATGGTATTGGCATTACTGGTTGAATCAACCATTCCGTATTAGTGCGCGATTTACCAGTAATATCACCCTTTTTTTCTGTAACGTTTAGATAAGTATTGATGAGCCAATTAGGTCCGACGGGGTTTATAATCTCCTTACTGAGCTGGTCCACGTCTACTGCACCACCCATTGTATCACTCTTAGTATCGCCCATTGCGCCCATCGCAATAACCTGAATAGGTAAACCAATGGCGGTTAGCAACATGATCAAAGAAGACAATCTGATTATCGCGGATCGATAATTTGTACAATAGTTAAGCATATATGTTTACTCCTTCTTTGTTATTTATTTTCCATTTTCGCAGCCCAGGAAGCTTTGTCTAACTTCTCGGTATTGTATACAAACTAGAGAGTTATAATGGTGCCTGTGCCTTTTCTGACCTCGCAGACTAAATCGTTTGTTAGCTGATTACTTGACTCGTTTGGCTACAGGTATTTTGTACTTGCCGTTAATCACAGATTTCCCCTAATAACAAACGAAAACCTGGCAAAACGCGCTGCTTTGTTTTTCATTCTATTCTCATTATATATAATGATAGGTGTTTTCTTTTTTGCTCACGACAATTCGAGATCCTGAAATGTCCGTTTGCAAGCACCCATAAAAACTGATTGTTTCAATATCTTGTATTCTAACCTGATATAGACATATTGCCCGTGTGCTCTATATGAATCAATACCCCACTCCCGCCAGTCCTGCAATAACGGGAAATACAGCCCTAACTTGATCTGGCTGTTTTGTAGTCGATAATCCAGCGGGTATTGGTTTTGTCGATAAACGTGCGGTCAAACCGCTGATAAAATTTCTGCTAAGGACAATAATCCTGGTGTTTCATTTCAGACCCATTGGTTTCCTTTTTAAGTTCACTTAATTCTGCTAATAACTTATTGGAGCCAGGATTCCATTTTAGCCCTTCTACAAGGATGCTAATTGCTTTATTTTGTTCATTCAGGATTGTATGTAAACGTGACATATCTAGATAAATTTCTTCCTCGGCAGGGCTATAACATGATTTATCGCCTCGGGAGCATGTGTTTCTAACATGCATTTTTTTAAGTGCTTCCCAGTAATCTTTTAATGCTAAATTAATCGAGTCATTCTCTTCATAAATTTTGCCCTTAAAATAAGTCCATCAAACCCTGTCTTGTCCAGTTGAATTACAGCAGTTGCATATTTAATAGCCAATTCATAATTTTCTTTCTTATAATGAATTCTGGCTAGCGCATGTTTTATGTTTATATCATCAGGAAGATTCTTATTTGCGTCAGTATAATCTTTAAGTGCTTCCTGATTTCGTCCTAATCCCTCATAACATTGCCCACGAAGATACAAGTATTTCTCTTTACCTGGGCATTGTAAACTCATTTTTTCCAGTTTCTGTAAAACAACTTCCGCAGAGTTAGGTCCCGCTTTATTATTGATACATTTAGCAACAGACAGCCTGGCTTTTTTTGAATCACATGAGATTTTTTCAACATCGGAAGATGATTCATTGGGACTGGCAAAAAGAATTGCGCCAGGGAAAAGAATTACGACACTTGCAATTACAAGTTTAGTCTGCCAATTGTCCACGTTGTTGCCTCGCTATTAAATATAAAAATTTATTTTAATGGTAACAGAATAATAACAGGGGGAGTTCAGAGAACATTTTTTTCTAATAGTTAGAAACAATTATTCTCTGTCCCGGGTTTTTCACAGCGTCGTCAATCGAACTCGACGACGCCCGTCGTAAAGTGCAGGAATGCCGTGACGATCATGACATCGTTATTGTCTACCGCCTGACGTAGAATGTCTGACTGCTCGACTAATCGATTGGCGGAAAGCACCGCGTTCCGCCTTACAACGACATTGCTGTCATCCGAGCCTTCAACCGCCGGCTGGATGTACCCTGTCAAGCGATTCAGGTTCGGACCCAAATCGCCACCCTTGATCGTTGCGGCGACCGCGCCACAGCTTTCATGTCCCATGACCACCACGAGCTTTGTCCCAAGCGTCGCTACGGCAAACTCTATGCTCGCGATACTCGATACATTTGCCACGTTACCAGCGACCCGCACTACAAACAGATCGCCAAGCCTGGTATCGAAAATAATCTCTGGTGGTGCCCTGCTGTCGGAACAACACAGCAGAATGGCGAACGGCCACTGGCCCTTGAGTAATTCCTGATGACGTGATCCGACCAGGCCGGGACCTTTCGCAAGGGCATTTGAGAAGCGCTCGTTTCCCTCCTGGAGTCGCTCGAGAGCTGCTTGCGCTGATATGAGTTTTTCCATGACACCTTAAATGATTGATTGATCGTCAGCAATTTACCAGCCGCCATTGACACTTATATATAGTATCTGATGATCTCAACTTACCTGTTAACGCATTTCATAATAAATCATTCTCGATAGGAATCAAGGGATCAGAACATTCCCCGATAATCGCTCGACGGCATACTCCTTAGTTATGAGCGATGACCGGGCGGCCGATTCTTCTTTGGCAACTTGCTCCGGCGTCTTGTGGGCAATGCCCTTGTGGCAGCTGATACAGGTCTTGCCTTCTTCGGGTCCGCGCTGATGGGCGCGTGCGGCGCGTTCAGCCTGCTTTGACAATATGAAATGTTCTGCACTATGGCAACGTTTCCATTATCAGTTCTTCCATATATCTTTACAGAATTTGTAACACCTTCGTCAGTTATAATCATTTCTTTTATCCCAGTGTTGGTTCCTCCACCTCCACTGTTACTATTACCGCAGGCGCTAAGTATCCCCTGACCCTAAATATTTTTCTCTGACCTGGGTTTTTCGGGTTTTTTTTCAATTGATCTGTGTGTGTTTATTGACTGTTTCATATAATTCTTCACTATTTATTATACCGTCAAAATTAAGCTCTGCTCTTGCTTTAGCTTGCCCGATTTGCATACTTGCTGTGCCAGGTGTAAAAATTTGGACGTTCCATATCCCAAGCATGCGCTCTATGATATTTTGAGACCTTTGAATGTCGGTTATTTTTTTATATGGTACTGTTCTTTCAATTCTTTTTAAAATTCCACCGAAAAAAATAAACCTTCGATTAGTAATAATATAGCGATAAGTCTTCCTAAGAAAAATTAAATATATTTGTATGATTACAACAGCAAGCCCTACAAAAGCAAGCGACCAAACCCAGTAATCAGTCATAATGGTGAAAGGGTAATCGATTATATTTTTGGATTTATCTTCTGTGTTTTCTTTTTTTGTGATGTTTTGATTTATTTCGGTTTTATTTTTTTCTTCTAATTCGTCTCCCGAAACCAAATTAATAGTGTTAATAAAAAATAATACCGTAAAAACAAAAAACGTTGTCGCGACTGAATAAGTTATTGTTTTTGTAAGAAACCAAATAATTAATATTTATTTATCTGGCTGTATGTCAAGTTCTAGTGTTTCTCCGGTATCCAATTTCATAATATCTCCTAATATTCCCTAACATTCATTGTTGCATAGAATTTTGACTCGGGCCCTAAATGATTCGCCTTGGGGTTTTTGCATTTCAATCGACTCTGTCTTTTATCCGACTTTGACTGACAGACTATCATTGCGATTTTATCCTAACATACGTTGTTTCAGTTTTTCATAAGGTGTCTTGACCATGTGCGCTGAATGCGATCTCAGGAAGTTGTAGCAGTCTTCCCACTGACCCGGGTTTTACGGGTTTTCAGCAATGCGAATGGTTTGATTTACTTGTTAGCGCTTTTTTGATGCTCCACATATTCATCAAGTAACTGCCGAATTATTTTTTGATACTGCATGTGATGTTTTTTTGCAGCATCTTTAAAATAAGCAACACTTTCTGAACTTAATGAAATAGTGACTTTAGTATTTTGCTTTTTAAGTGCCAGCTCCTCTGGTGATGGCAGAAAGTCAGAGACTAGCTTGATTTCACCAATAGGTTCTTCGCTATATTGAATTTGCTTGTTCATAGATTTTTTTACCTTTACGCCAATAACCTGCACCGATAATTCGAATACAACCAGATCGAAATGTGAACCGAACAGTAAGAATTCCATTTCTATCTTTATTGAGGCCAAAACAATAATAGCGCTGTTCTGCTTGGCTATGACTCATGTCCTCAGCAATAACACGATTAGCATCTAAAAATGCGTACTGCGCTTCATAGAATGTAACACTATGTTTTTCCTGGTTTTCTCTATTTTTGGCTTCATCCCACTCAAAATTCCGCTCCTTCATGGGATAATTATAGACTAGGTATGGCTAAATAGCCATACGATTTTTCAACTTACTCTGACCCGGGTTTTAATTGAATTGTAATGTTAGTCTGTCTGACCAAGTCGGTTCAAAGACACTTGACCCCATTTATTTTTTAAGCGGCGTATTTTTTTCGTCTGCTTGAGTTATTTGTTAGATTTCTTTTTACAACTGCAATAAGTAATAATATTGCTAGTACATATAAGCTAATACCGCCACCGCCACCGCCACTTGAATAATTTTTGCTACGGACAATTTTAACCTGCTCTGGGTTTCTTTTTATTTTCTCCTTGAAATAATCAAGTTGTGTTTTTAAATTTTCCGTCATTTTATCAGCTGCAAGGTCAAAGCCATGAATACTATCAGCCCTAAGTTCCTCACTAAGATTAACAGGCGTGGCGTTACCTTTTACTACACTTGTTCCTGGAGCTCGAAAAAGCATTTTTTTACTTTTGATATCATATACGACAGTATCTAACATTGTATTTGTATCATTTTTCTCACCTGCTACAACATAAGCACCTACAATCGTCCAGTATGTTAATGATAAAAACCCTTCATCTGTAAACTGTACTTGATCATATGAAACTAATGCAATCACATCAATTCCGTACATTGTTTTAATTTGTTCTAGATTTGAAAATCCACCATTAGCTGTTAAGTAGTCAGAAGGAATAACTTCAATATCACTCACGAACTTAAGTTCTCTAAAGTTGCTTGCTACCCTATCAAGAAGTTTTGATTTATTTGCTGATGTAAGTGTGGCGCCTGTAAATGCAATACTGTTTCCTGTAATGTTTTTCCATATGTTTCGACCTCGACTTGATTTTTCTTGTTCTGGAACAAAAGCGATACCAATTTTAAGCGGCAGTTTTAGTGTGGGTACTGACGGTTGAATTATCACTTCTGACCCATTTGGATATAAATAATCAACAACACTACTTCTTGCTCTTGTTTGTTGGCCTGCACAGCCTGATATTGAAACAATAAATATCAGCACGAGGAAAAGCGACAGTGTTTTATTATTTATATTCATATTACTATCCTTAAAGTTGTTTTATTAAATCATATTAATCTAACTACAATTCGAGAACCTATAATACCCGTTTGTAACGAACATTTTAGGCCCTATTAAAAACTAACTTGATACTAATTAACGATTTAGCTAATTTTATCGGACTTTTTATATTAAATTTCTGTACCTCAATGCGCAGTATAGCCCCATTACCTGCATGTTCTCTACGATTCATAGCCCCACCCCGCCACCCTTTCAATAACGGGAAATACAGACCTAATTTGATCTGACGACTATCTATTTTACCCATAAAATTTTCAGTTATCTCTGACCCCATTGGTTTTGATTATCTGGATGATCGTGAAATTTCACATCAACACTGTTATTTCGATTGTAGGCTTTCTGAGAATCTTTTCTGTAACAATTGTCACCATTTGGAGCGCTAAATCCAGAATGCCCTCGATACCATGCATTAAATGCACCGAACAACGATGATTTTCAATGATTGTCTTTAACATTTTAGACTCTGGTCCCATTAATTCTCTTGCATTTCAATCGAGTCAGGCCCTTTTGACTCCCCTACTCCCGGTATTTATTTTTCTGTTTCTCAAGTAAAGCAATCAACCGATCCAGGTCCGTCGCGCCTTCCGCTTTTAGCGCATCATCATTCCTCATCAGCAGAAAGGCGTATGCCTTTTTGCTGCCGTCCTGGCTTGTATATTCAATGCGGACAGAGTTAGGTAATTGCTGTCCCCTTTTTACATCGGTTACCTGAGAAAATTCTATTATGGTCTCACTCTCGGGTCCTCCAGAAGCATTGGCCAGAATATAATCATCGTAAACTGTAAAAATATTTCCCCCGCCACCACTCTCGTAATGCGCCAAAGCCCCCTTAGGTCGTTTATAGGTATTGCCAAGAAAGCTGGTGTTGGCCTTGTCCAGCCCCAGGCGTGCGGCACGTGCCTTGCTACATTTTTCTGCTTGTATCAGCTCATCTTCTGTAGCGTCGGGGTGCTCATACATATAACGGTCAATGGGCACACAATTATTATCTGCTGGCTGGCGAAAACTGCTGTCAGTGAGGATGGGCTTTTCAGTATTATTCTCGTTTTTGAGAAAAAACTTAAGGGCAAGCAAGAGGCCTAGAATAACAAGAATTGGAATCAACTTACCCATGGCGGTATTCCTTATCCGTTGGTTTGTTTGACTATATTGGACAATATATATACTGGTTCAGGGTAGATGTTAGTTTCAATCGACTCTGATCCCATTGATTTGCCATTTTAAATACCACTTTCTTTGCGTAAGATTTGCTTATCCTCGTCTGGTTTTTCATCCCATGCCATCATGTACTCTTCTTTTTTTTCCATAATACTTGATCGATTTTCTTTCGCCCATACTCGCCCCTCTTCGTTGGCCGTAACCTGGCGAGTCGTGTTAATCCATTTATCCAACTGCGTCTGGGTAAACTGCCCATTACTCGGTACCAAACTAAATCGTGCCTTCCAGAAACCTATTCGTGCTAACACCTGCGCATAGTAGGTTTTACCCTCGCTCAAGTCTGCGCTCATGAAATCAGCACTTTCACCAACAACCATAAACATATGCCTTCCCGGTGTCGCCTGATAGGCAACATGTGTTTTGGCCGAGACCGTCCCAATATACTCATTGCCATCGTAAATGGTAGATTGAATCGCACCACCATAAGTATTAGGACGAACAAAGTAGACAAGCGCCTTGCCAGGAGCCGGTTTTGAGGAACGTTGTTCTTGCCTAACTGTATTCATGTGGGAGCTTGGAGTCGCACAACCGCCAAGAGTCACTAAGCCAACCAGTAATATAATTGCTTTTCCTACATTTTTTCTCAATGGAATGTCTCCCTGTTTGTTGTTGTTTAGCGGCATAATAAAATACTTCGTTGATAATATTAGGGCCAGTGGCAGTTCAATCGACTCTGAACCCATTGGTTTGGTTGTTCATGTTGCACGGCTTTTCAATTTACTCTGACCCCTTTGATTTGCTCTGGCCCCTTTTTATTTAGGCTATTGGATGAAGTGTTATTAGATCAGTCCTGGCGGAAAACATTGACTGAATAACCATTTCTCAGAGTACGAAAGAATAGGAATAGGATAAGTTTCGGCAACCGAATCAGTCTGTACTCCACTGCTTTACCAATTACCGAGAGTCGTTTTACCAGGCGATAGTTTGATATAGAAAATATATCGTGTGGTCTTTTTGCTGTAAAACGAAATTCAGCACCAAATTCCCCTAATACCTGGTGCAGGGCGGAACTGTATGTTTCAAAAAACCCTTTTGTCATGAGGTCGCATACCAGATCATGTTTCGGGAAAACGCGGCTAAGTGTTGCCAGAGTTGTCTTGATAGTCTCCCTGTGCAGGTACATAAACACACCTTCGATAATAACCAGCACAGCTTCATTTGTAGAAAATCTTCGTAGTTTTTCTTCCAGACTTTCTTTGTCATAATCAATTGGGATACGTTTCAGGGGGTTGATACATTCTTCTAATGGTAGTTTTTCATTTTTATATTGAATGATCTGCGGTTCGTCCAGCTCAATCCAGTTTCCTCCTTTCAAACGATAGGCGCGACTATCAAAGCCGGCACCAATAAGGAAAATAGAAAGATCAGGATTCTCAACTAACGCTTCTCTGATAATGTCATCAATAATACGGTGGCGGACAACATTACTTGCATTGGCTCTTTTTTCTGACCGGAATAAACTAAAAAGCGTTTCTCCCTTCTTCCCCATTAACTGCCTGGCATAGGTGTCATTACATACAGGATTGGCCGCTTGGCTGTCTTGCATGCGTACACCACAACAATAGAAAGCTGTGTTAGATATAGGTTTCATAGAACGACGCTAATAGGTATTTTCATAAAGTTTTTTCTCTGACCTTAAATATACTAAATATCATATATAAACATAAATATTTACAAACGATTATCTAAACAGCCTTTGATCATGGCCTCATGGACTATGCTTCTTACAGGCATCTACTGACGATAGCCAGCCAGGGTTGTTTGTGGACAGGCTGACCCGTTGGCCGATAATAATGATGAAGCACTTCAAATCCCGCGGCTTCCAGGAAGGATTGATTGGTATCCAGCTCCATATAATGGCCGTATCGTTGCCCCTGCCATCCCTCGTTATTACCTCGAGGGTTGGACGAAAATAAAATACCGCCCGGTCGCAGCGCTTCATGCAATGCTTTGAGGACACCCGCTAATTCCTGGCTGGGCACATGGAAGAGCGAAGCATTTGCAAAAATACCGTCGAATGCCCGTGATGGTAATGCCAGGTTAAGAAAGTTCTGCTGCAGAGTCGGGCACTGGGTATATTGCCGAACCATTTTACAGAAGACCTCACTGCCATCCAGGCCAACAGGCCGGTGTCCTAATGACTTAAATGATTTAACATCTCGACCCGGACCGCATCCAAAGTCCAGGATATCCAGCATCATACCCTCAGGAAACGGCGCTAAAAATTCTTCAATATTTTGACTGACGTCGTGGTCTTTCGTGCCATCCCAAAAAGATTCGGCATTGTCATTGTAATGACCAAGGGTGGTCGTTTCGATTGTATGTAGTTCTTTGGGCGTCATACTAACTTATCATTAATTTAATATGAGGCAATATTTAAAAACTGGTATCCGACCCGGGTTTTTCAATCGACTCTGACTCCTTTGAACTCGTAAATGGGATGGAGAGATTGCAATGGTTGTTCATATCGTATGGATTTTCAATTCATTCTGACCCCTTTGGTTTTGCCCTTTGGTTTTTTCAAGTTCGATACTTACTATAAATTCTGCATATTCTTCATAACCATCTAACAAATCATCTAAAGCTGATTTTTCCAATATGTATGTATTTGTATAAGACTCATCTACTAGAGGAACAACAGTCCTAACTTTGTATTTTGCGTTAGCAAATTCATCTCGCTTCTGTTGGGTTATAACTTTTGTTTCAATTGGGCTTACTACTTTTTCTCGATATATATAGCGGAGTTCGTCAAGTAACCGCACTCCTATAGTAGCTAAATCCTCAGCATCTTTGTCTCGTATAAATTCGCCGTGAACTGCTCTGTTAGCAAGATGAGTAACATCATTAAGACTTGAAACAATATAGGTTGGAATAATTCCACCTTTACTCAGTTCATGTATCATTTTCCCGAGACCTACAATTTTTTTGTGTTTCTTATCGGGAAAACCATTTACATAAAGCGCTCTCAAAAAACGCTCCAACTCTATACGCAGTTTTGCCAGGCCGAGAGGTGCATCGTTTCTTACGATATCAAGAATATCTGAATATGCTTCTTGGGTATGGGGATCATGTTCTTTTTCTACTAATTGTTTTTGAATTTTATTTCCGACCTCTGTAATTTCACGAGATTCTATTTCAGCCTCAAACTCCCCAATTTTAATTTTTCTAATAAGTTCAATTAATGGTGCCAGCGCTACAATTGCTAATAATAATATCGTTACAGTATCGACATGTATTTCTTTCCATTTAAGCGTATGGCCGACTAGGAGGATAAAAGCTAATAATCCTACGAACCATGGAATTAGTTTTGTGAGTATTTTCATTATCTCAGTAGGCACCTAAAGTCGACACTAAGCCGCGCCGCTTTTTGGCGTCGGCTTGAGCTCATAGTTAGGGCATAATTGTTGATAAAGAAACTCTGGCGCAAAATCAGCCCCATTTGGCCAGACAATAGTCTCGAGTTCCTTATCCAACGATAACTCCGCAAACCGGGCTTTATCCTTCAGTGGCTGGAACACCTCGCCCCACAGTTCTTTTTCAAAGTCGACTTCTCCTTCTACTCCATCAGAAAATCTTAGCCATAACCGGTATTCACCCTTATACTTGACTTCTAGTAATTTCGGCAACATAGCACTACTCCAAAGGTTCAATTTTCTTTAATGATTTTCTCTCACGAGCCAAATTCCAATCTTCACCCAGATCACTTTTATGATACTCACGCCACTCCTGAACCAGTCCCAAAACTCGTGGCGGCAAACGGCCCTCGACAACTTCTCCCGTATCAATCGCTATTACAGCCTCATAATCACCGTACTTCGCATGAAAGTGTGGTGGGTTATGATCGTTGTAGTACATAGCAATAATAATACCCAGGAATCTACTTATCTCCGGCAAATCATTTCTCCTGCTTGCTTGCCCTAACTATAATTCGATGGCTAAATAATACCCGTTGGCAGCGGGCCGTGTTTGCGAAAAATAGTAGCTCCGTATAATTATAGCCTCTAATGGGCATGAGTTCTCATCAAATTATACCACCCCCCACTCCCGCCACCCTTTCAATAACGGGAAATACAGCCCTAGCTTGATCTGGCGGTTGTCTATTTTACCCATATATTGGGCATAACGGTTTAACTGGGCCTGGTATCGTTGCTGTTCCTGATCAAGAAATTTATCCAGCTCACCACCTTCGTGGCTGGCGGTTTTGTAGTCGATAATCCAGCGGGTATTGGTTTTGTCGATAAACGTGCGGTCTATGATTAGGGTTTTGATCTTACCTGCCTCTAGCCCGCCAATAGCAAATTCTGACCGGGCCTGTTGGTGACTTTTGTCCAGTATCCATTGGCCTTTTTCGTCTGCCAGGGTATTGCTGATTGCCAGGGATACCCTGGTGACGGCGGCTTTTAATTCTGCTGCTGGTACGCCGAGACTGGTAAGGGCGTTGGCGTAATAACTCTCACTATCGCGCGCATGGTGCTGCCCGTTTGATAAACCCATGAGCACCCGGTGGACCACGGTGCCCACGTGGCGGGCCGTCGCACTGGCCCATTCAAATTCAATTTCCGGGATTGCTTTTGGTGTCGCTGGTGAGGCGCCAGCTATTTTTATGGAGGCTGGCGCTGGCGGTACTGACCAGTCCGCGGGCAAACGCTGGATGCCCTGCACTTGCAGGTAATCCATGGTGTTGTTTGAAATATTAGCGTCAATCCCTGGCCCGGTATTTTGAGCTTGATTGATTTGTGTAGACTGTTCGGTTTGTAAACTCAGCGCTTTTTCATATTCCGGGGCCAACTCATGCCAGAGTAATTTAAGCAATGAGCCGGCGATAGGTGCCTGTAGTTCAAGGTCATCATTTTTTTCCCTGGCATTGGTTGTACCCAGTATATGCAGGGATTTTTTAGCGCGGGTGGCGGCCACATATAACAGGCGGGCATTTTCATTGTGGCCCCGCTCTTTGTCGGATCGTTTTAAATAATTATAAATCACATCCTCTTTTGACTCACTGGCGGCAATGGGTGCCAGTAATAAATCATTGTGCTGTTCACTGCTGGTGCGCTCAGACCAGAGCAGGAGTTGCTTGCTGGCGGGCGGTGTTTTTTGACCAAGGCCGGGCAGGATCACCACGTCAAATTCCAGGCCCTTGGCCTTGTGTATGGTCATGACTTGCAGGTGATCATCGGCCAGGTTATCGGGCCGGGCGAACAGGCTGGTAATGGCCTCGTGCAAGCGGGACACATCCTGGATACTGCCCGCCTCGTCCACGCCATCGAGTAAATCGAGGTAAACAAGCACGTCTTCAAGATCGGTCTCGTTAGTAATACATCCCGGCCCGCCCAGGGCCAGCCAGGCACCTGTTACCAGGGCGCGCAGGTTTTGCCGTTGCCGGTTTTGCAACACGGTTTGTAAAATTTCTCTGGTGCGTTTTAATCTTGACTGGCCATCGGCTGATAATTGGCTGGTTATTTCTGCATTGGTCAAACGCGCCATTAAGGTGCTGCTGGCCTCACTGCCTGCCAGCAATTCCAGGTCGGTGAGGCTCAAACCACACCAGGGTGCCCGTAAAATCGCCAACCAGGCGATGCGATCACCCGGGTGCAGCAAGGCGCGGGTCAGTGCCAGCAAATCCTGCACTACCTGACGCTCGCCAAGGTGTTCGATGTCCAGTGCCAGGAAGGGTAAACCGGCCTTGCGTAATAAGGGCAGGATGTGACTCAAGATAGAACGACTGCGTACCAGGATGGCGATTTTATTTTCAGGCGTCTTTTCTTTTTCAGTTTTTATTATTTGTAAAATTTCCCTGGCTTCTTCTGACTTTATATTATTTGGGGGATTATTTTGATCCTGATTATTATTAAATTTAATCAATGGATGAACCGTAACGGCTTGCCCGGTTTCGGGGCCATGCCAGGCATGGGAAGGGCTATAGGTGACGGCACCGAGGCTGATATTTTCTTCAGCGGGAAATACTTGACTAAAAACCGAGTTGACCCAGTCGACAATGCCTTGCTGAGATCGAAAGTTGACGCTTAATGTCAGCGGTTCAAGTTTGACGTTGCCAATGCCTTCATGGCGGGCGCGCAAATATAATCCCACTTCTGCTTCCCGAAACCGGTAAATGGATTGCATGGGATCACCCACCACAAACAGGGTGCGGCCATCATCCACTGACCAGCCGGCGGTGAGCCGTTGCAGGAGTTCGTATTGACTGAGCGAGGTGTCCTGGAATTCATCGATCAGGATATGACTAATGCGATAATCCAGTGCCAATGCCAGGTCCGTGGGTTGTTGTTCGCTGCCCAGTGCCCTGAGGGCCGCTTGTGATACTTCCGTGTAATCAACGCTGCCGGTTTCGGTGAACACCAGCTTTAACTGGGCGGCGGCGATGGGTAATAACTCGACAAGGGCATCGATGGCCAACCATTGCTGGTCGTCATAGTTGGCCGGTGGCAAGTAACGGACATCGTCGAGCAGTTCACGCAGTGTTTCATGTTCCTGTAACTGGCCGAGTAATTGTTTAATGTTTTCTTTTGCCTGGGTTAACTGCGCTTTTTCATCTTTGTTTTTACTGCTACTGGGTGCGGGGAAACCCTGTGATTTATTGATTGCCTTGCGCCATGCTCCATCCTTGGTTAAGAGTAACCCTGCAATACCAGCCCAGTAATCCTGTTCCGGCAAGGTGGCGCCGGGTAACTCGGTGAGCTCGGCACAGATGGCAATAGGCGAAGTGCTTTTTTCTAATGCCAGATTTTGTGAAGCATATTGCAAATTACTGTATAGGTTTGCTTTTAACGGGGCCGGTATACTTAATAATACTGCCTGCAGTGAATCGATAATGGCACGCTGCATTGCCAGCTCCAGGCTGGCCCGTTCCAGGCGCGGGTTTTCCCGGTCGGCCACATGGCGCAACCATTGATCACGGCGCTTGAGCATGCTCACCAGCAAGGACTCGACCCGAACTAAATCATTGTCCAGGTGGCTGAGTAAAAATGCGATGGCGTTTGACCATGATTCGCCCGCTTCCAGTTGGGCCAGGGTGCGCCGCGCCGCCTCTTTGTAAAGGGGTTCCGTGTCATCGGCAATAGTGGGCTGGGCACCAAAACGGGACAACAAGGGCATTTGCCGGGTGAGCGCACTACACAATGCATCAATGGTCTGGATGCGAATGCGGGCCGGGTGATCGGCCAGGGCCCAGTCATTTTTATCTGCCTGTTTTAATACGGCTTTGGCTAAAGTCCAGGTATGGGCGTCCGGGTCTTTTGCGGGCTGCTCGCCCTGGGCAGAATCCAGGGCCTTGATTACCCGGGCCCGCATTTCACCGGCGGCCTTGTTGGTAAAGGTAATGGCCAGTACTTCTTCCGGGTTTTGTACCCGCGCCAGCAAAACCAGGTAACGCTGGATGAGTAATTCTGTTTTGCCGGAACCTGCCGGGGCCTGGACAATAAATGAAGTTGCAGGGTCAAGGGCCCGTTGCCGGGCTTCGAGGTCAACAACCTTAGCGACGACTTGTTTGTTTTTTTTCATGATCCCCTCACCCCAACCCTCTCCCTGAGGGAGAGGGGGTTAACGGAGCGGCGGTGATTATTTGCATTAATCATTATCAGGCTGCTCCGCTTCCATCAAATGACCGAGGCGTTGATTGAGTTCGTTAATGCGGCACAATTCCGGGTAAGGACAATAGGTGCAGCTGTTATCATCTTTAGGATCAACGACTGCCACGCCATCGACGTATTCCCGGGCCAGGCGCTCGAGAACATTTTTCCAGTCGTTGATTTGTGTTGACCAGTCGGCAGCGCCGCGCTTGTCATCACTACTAATGTCTTTAATACCATTGCTTATGCCATCGCGATCACCGAGGCCAATAAACCTGAGATCACCGGGCACCAGTTGGGCAAAGGCCAGTGCCGCTGGCGGCTGGCCTGTTTCGTTGCCCAGGTAGCTATACATGGGAAGCTGCGGCTCCCGGGGTCGCTCATCAAACCAGTTGTTGAGATTGTTATTGGCGCCGGTTTTGTAGTCGATCAACAAACGATCGCCGTTTTCCAGTTCGTCAATGCGATCAATAATCAGCTTTAAGGTCAATCCGGCAATGGTAACAAACTGTTGTTCTTCTGGTGCCACCACCTTGAAAGGCGGCCGTTGTTTTTCCAGTTCAAGCCACTGGCTGATTAGTCGTGTTAAACGGACTGTTTCTATTTCAACAAATCGTTTTGTGAAGGTTTCCGGATTAAAACGTGCCTGTTCGTTTATGGCTTGTTCGATACTGCTTGTGATTGTTGTATTTAATTCTTCGTCTGAAAGCTTGAGTAAATTTGCCTGGTTTTTTAGTTCGCCCCATAACAACTCAAGCACACGATGCACCAGGCTACCCCGCTCCATGGCTGATAAACCCGCCTGGTTATCCGCGAACGGTTGGGCGCCGAGACGATAACGGGCAAAGGCACTGAATGGACAATTGGCCTGGTGTTTGATCAGGCCGGTGCCACCACGACCACTTACACCGTCGGCCCCGGTAGATAAGGGCGGCGGTTGATCTTCCGTGAGTAGTTCAAGACTACCCTGTTTGTGAATCGTTTGAATATAATCTTCTGGAACTGATGTGATAATTTTTTCTCTCGTGGCTTCCGGAATTTCCATGATCAGTGGACTGGGGCGAAGTTTTTTATCGTCTTCGCGCTCGGGGGAGCTGACAACAACTTCACTGGCACTATTTAATAATACATTGGTTAAATATCGTGAAAATTCCAGCTCCCGTTCGGCCGAGGCATGGGGCATGGCCAACTCCCGTTGTAGTCGGGTGGGCAACAAGGGATGGGGTCGCGGTGCCTGGGGCCAGGTTTCATCATCCAGGCCCAGTAGCCACAGGTAATCAAAGGTCAGGCCTTTGGCTTCGAGCACGCCGAGCACAGTAATGGCCACGGCTTCACTCTCCGGTTGAAAGATTGTTTCATTGGCCAGGTTGCGTAACTGGCCCATGGCTTCATGCAAGGTAACAAGGCCACTAATACTTTCCAAACCAGCGAAGATTTCCAGGAGCTTGCGCCAACGTTCAACGGTTTGAAATTCAGCGCTGTTTAACGGCCGGTCTCCAGGCCAGCCGAATATATTTAATGTTTTGGTAAAGTGCTTTGCCCAGTCATGGCTTGATTGCCGGGTTGGGCTGCTTTCTTTTAATTCAAGCAACGCGCTTAACCTGGTCGCCAGTTGTGGGCAGGCATGGGGGCCGACAGTACCGTTTTTGTCCAGGCCTTTTGCGAGGCGGGCCAGTAAGTCAATTCGAACATGGGTCGAACCCTGCTCTCTTAACCAGGCATCGAGCAAGGCCCGGGCATTGGTTTCATTACCCGTATTGGTTTCATCCGGGTGCTCACTATTCTGTTCCCCATGGCCAATAAAAACTGAGGCCAGTAAACGACTCACTTTTTCCAGGCTCATGCGGTGTTGCAAACACTCGAGCATTAACAATGCATCAAACACCAGTGGGTACTGGCTCATGGGCAGGCCCAGGGAAATATCATAAGGACGGACTTGATCCTGGTTACCGGGCAAGCTAACGGCGGGACATAATTCCTGGTCCAGGATCCTGGCCACGTCGGCCCGGACACTGGCCAGTTGGGGAATAACAATGGCGACCTTGGCCGCCGGTTCGTTCGTCAGACATTGTTTGGCCCATTGGGCGGCGGCCTGGATCTCATCCCGGGTGGTGGGCAGGCTTAGCCGGTATTGTTTACCGGGTTGATTATTTTCTTGCAATTGACCGACCGCAAGACCTTTGGCCTTGAACTGGTCAAATATTTTTTGCTGGATCGGGCTTGGCTCTTCGAATCCGGCCAGTAAAACCTCGCTGGGCAGGCTGAGTTGGTCGGCGGCTATACTATAATATAGGTGCTCAGCGAGGCGGGCCTCATCGAGCCAGTGTCGTTGGGCGCATTTTTCACTATAAACCCGGGCCCATGCCTTAAAAACAAGCACATCTTCATCTGCTGCTGTCCCCAAATCTGTGAGTGTTAAGACCCAGTCATGGAGTAATAACCAGGCCTGTTGGGCCGATTTGGCACTGGCGTGGAGATTAAGCAGGGACAAATGTTCGGATTCAGCACTAATGGCCTGTTCCCAAACCAGCCTGGCCTGGGCTTCGCTCAATAACCGGGCCTCGCTTAAATGCTCAATTTCCTGCCAGCTTTGATTTAACCAACTTTGCCAATGCAAAATCTTCGGTTGTTCCCATGCCTCATGACCGGCAGCAATCTGGATCTGGCCGTATTGTTCCTGCAAAAAACGGGCGAGCCGGAGATTGCCGGTAAGTACCAGCGAGCCTGGGCCAAGTTTTGCTAATTGTGAATATTGAAACACGCCAGCAGTATAACGATGATGGTGGCCAATGAATATTGAAACCGATGCGTAAACCGGGCATTGACAGCGGCCATTGATTAACTCTATGCTGGCGCCATGAGCATCAATTCAAAAACAGTGAAAAAACTATGGTGGCTGAAACCATCATGGCTGGCTGTTTGATCTCATCCTCGAAGTTAATTAATTACAAAAAACTTTAACATATCAATTCAGCGGCCACGGATCTCACCGTGATGCCCGTCTTGTCTGTTCACGCTGAAATCTTTGGTCCAGGCAGGTATCAATATAATGGCAACAATAAGAACAAGGCTCATGGAAATGCAGAATTACGATAACCGGTTAACGGGCATCCTGTTCGTGCTTGCTGGCGCCCTGGGATTTTCCGCCAAGGCGGTATTGGTCAAACTGGCCTTTGCTACCCAACCAGAAATTGATGTTATTACATTGATGGCATTACGCATGGGCATGGCCCTGCCCTTTTTTGTTGTGATTGCTTTATTTTTAAAACGTAAAGACAGTGGTCAACTTACCAGTGACATTCTTGTCCCTGTTTTTGCGCTGGGTTTGCTTGGATATTACCTGGCCAGTTACCTGGATTTCTGGGGATTAAAATTTATCCCGGCCGGTCTTGAGCGGGCAATTTTATTTACTTACCCAACCATTGTTGTGCTGTTGTCAGCACTGGTTTACAAAACGAGACTGACTGGCAAAACGATGCTGGCCCTGGTGATCAGTTATGGCGGTATTGTGCTGGCCTTCTCATCTTATGCGGCACTCAGTACGGCGGGTAATTTTGATAATCTCAAAACCGGTAGTTTGCTGGTATTTTCCGCTGCAATCAGTTTTGCGATTTTTATACTCGGTAGTGCAAGAATGATTCATAAAATAGGCTCAATACAGTTCACTGCCTGGTCAATGATCGTGGCCTGTATCGCGACACTCATTCATTTTTTCGTGGTGAACGATATCAGTGACATTTTGGTGCCGGGCAAGGTGCTTTTTATTGCTGCGATTCTGGCCATATTTTCAACGGTCATCCCGTCATTTTTTATTGCCGCGGGTATTAAAAGAATTGGTGCCAGCACCGCTTCCATTGTGAATTCTACGGGGCCGATTATTACAATAATATTGGGATATTATTTACTGGACGAACACCTGGCAGTAACCCAGTTTATTGGCATAATATTAGTGATTGCCGGTGCCGCATTGGTGAGCAGAAAGTAATGAATTTAAAACTTGCTATAAAGGCAGGGTGAGTATTACCCACCCTGCAAGCTGTTAGTAACGAACCAGCACCCGGTACTTCAACACGGTCTCGCCCTCTGCCGGTACTTTAATGAACCACTCGGCGGTGCCCGCAGCTGCCCTTTTGTACTTGTGGCTGCTGGCCAGCATTTTCCAGTCACCGGGTACCGGTTCCAGTACACGTACGGTGACGGCTTCTGATTTTGCATTCTTGAGCACAAGTTCAAAACTACTCTCGAAGGCATAATGATACTTGCCTTCTGCTTTGTGTTTGCGAAATTTAGTCTGTTTTTTATGGGCGGTAATATCAAAGGCATTACCCAGTTTTAACTTCGCAGTTTCGTTTTTTGGTGTGTGGTCAATACGATCTTCACCAATAAACTGGGCGTTACCGGACTGGTCTTTTTTATAAACCCGTACCACGCCTTTTGGCAGTGGCATGCCGAGACCATGGGACTCCCTGTTTTGCAGTTTCATAAATACACCCACTTTTAGTTTTTGGCCAAGATCGCCATAACTGCTGCGGTAGTAATAATCCTTACCTTTTAGCAAAAACTCTTTTTTTACCGGTACGCTACTCACACTTAACATGCTCACTTGTTTGGTTTGATTATTTGCAATCGTGGTGGGTTTATCCAGGGAGTACATGTGGTACTCAAACAGGGCCTGCTGTTTCATTTTGGCGGCGCGGGCATATTTCACAGGCGCTCTTGATTCGAGCGCCATGGGCATGTCTCGTACAACAGGCGCCTGGTTCACATCACCGGCAACCAGTTGCAGTTTGGCATTTTTATAAGTTGTACCGCTGGTATTATTCAGTGTTACCCAGCCAGTCAGGTTGATTTGCGAATCATCGGCGCTGAGTTCGGCCACGTAATCGGCCTTCCAGGACAGGCCGCCGGTCAAATAACTCAGCTCCACGTCCTGTTTTTCTTTCGCATCATTATTTAATTTCATGACCAGGGTCGGTCGGTCTCGTAAATTTTCTGGTACCTTGTCAAAAACAATACGACCGGGCACGCCGGTCTCAATACGATCACCAATCTTGAGCACCACACCGTTATTGACACTGAGTACCGTCGCCTCGATGCGAGTCTCTTTGCCGGTACGGGGGTGGGTTTTGATAATGCCTACCTGTCGGCCAACATATTTTTCCAGTAACTTCGTTGGCGTTAGCAAATCATAATCAAAGTTCTGCTCGATCAAGGACAAACTACCGGCATTATTCAGGCTACGTAACAAGGCGGTTTCCGGCCGGATGCGACCACTGACGTCACGGAAAGCCAGGTAATTCAGACCCTGTTCCAGTGATATCTTGCGCTGGTCTTTTACCAGGGCCAGGTTCTCATTATATATAGTCACGGCCACGCTATATTGATCATCCAGGGTGCTGCGAATTTCCTTGTTTTTGGCCAGTACCGGCGTGCTGACAAAAACCAGTGTGGTCATGGCAATAACCAGGTCAAACAAACGTTTTCTTATGGGTGTTATCATGATGTGCTCCAATTAGCTGTGATTGTGGATTCAGTTACTAGTAACGCGAGGACACCATGAAAGGGTTAAATTATTTTCAGGTAATTTACAGTTTGTTTGTTTTCGGGCTAATTTTCCTGCCGGGCACTATCATGGCCGCGGAAAATAGCAATATTGCCGATGTCCATTTGCACTACACCTGGGACCAGCAAGGTGAGACTTCACCCCAGGATGCCATCAAAATTCTAAAAAAGAACAATGTCGTGTTTGGCATTGTCTCGGGCACACCGCCCGAGCTTGCCCTGGAATTATCGAACCAGACCGATGGCTGGTTAAAGGCAATATTTTCCCCCTACTTAACACCGGCTCATCGCATGGACTGGTTTGCAGATAAAAATGTTGTTACCAGGGCCCGGACCGGGCTTAAAAGCGGCCAGTACCATGGCATTGGTGAAGTACATTTAATCGCCGGTCTCGGTCCACGGCTCACTAACCCGGTGTTAACAGGTTTGATCGATCTCGCAATTGAATATGACGTGCCCTTCCTGGTTCACATCGAGACGTCCAGTTACAAATATTTTTTACCCCTGTGCAAAAAATATTCTAAAGCGCGTTTTTTACTGGCCCATGCTGGTGGCCTGCTGGATGCTGAAAATATTTCTGCATTAATGCAGGCCTGCAATAATGTTTGGGTGGAGTTCTCTGCAAGGGACTCGTTGCGTTATATTGACTCGGCCATTGTCGATGACAAGGGCAGGTTATTGCCCGGTTGGCTGGCTTTAATTAAACGTTATCCAAACCGATTCATGATTGGTTCGGACCCGGTCTGGCCGGTGGATAATCGCCACCAGTGGGACACCCCGGATACCGGCTGGTTAAAAGTGGATGAATACCTGGCGTTCCATCGTACCTGGTTGAGTTATTTACCAGAAAAACTGGCGCGCAGGATCAGGCTTGAAAATGCCCGGGGATTATTTCGTGATCGAGGAAAATAAAAAAACCCAATGCAAGGTGGTATCTGTAATTACTCGTCGTCGTTTATAATTTCAGACGAGTCACACTTACCCCAGCCATAACCCCAACGCCAGGGAAACGGGCTACAGGGGCCACCACCGATACGCACTGCCCGGTACATTTGCGACGCCACTTGTTCGAATGCATTGTCAAAAAGGATTTGATTAAAATCGACATCTTTCTGGCGTGCCAGACTTTTTTTCCTGCCTGTTGCCAGTACGCATTGTTTTAATTCCCTGTCGGCTTGTTTGCGTAAATTGAATCCGTCCCCGGCCGGGCCTTGCCAGTAGGCCTTGTCGTGGTTGACACAACAATGTTGCCAGGGCGGTTCACTATCATAGCTCAGCTTAAAATCGGGAAATGTTTCAGCCAACCATAACCATGTCAGTGACAGGCCGCCGCTACAGCCGTCTGATGTAAATTCAGCCAGTCTGTTCTTTGGGTTGTTCTGGAGCTCTGCCAGTGGTGCCAGCATTTTTTCTTCCTGCAAACGACTGGTTTTATCAATTATATTCTCGGCACTGGCGATATTTACCAGCGAGCCTGATAACAAAAAAATAAAAATTGTTCTCCGGAATAACCCTGAGAAAATCATTAGGAGAAGATCATTAGGAGAAGATCATTAGGAGAAGATCACGATTGTGAAGCTTCGTAATTTTAGTGGCTGTCAGGTACCACGCCCACTTGCGGCATGTCTGCCAGACCGGTCTCCCGTGCATGGTCCTGGAAACCCTGGTTGCGCCAGAAGAAGGCACCGGGCATGGTCGTGGGGATCACAAGTACATAAAACAGGGCACGACCAACCAGCATGGTCATAATAATCAGGAATGATAAAACACTCCATGAAGCAAGTCCGAGCCAACCTTGCGGGCTACTGAAACCAATAACCATCATGGCAACAATCGCAATGAGTAAGCCGGCATTGCGCAACAGGTAGGATTTCCCAAAACGGGTTGTTTGTTCATACTGGGATGCGGCACCCTCCCCGCCGCGACGGTTTAACTGGCGCGCATGCACAAACAGGCCGATTGCTTCCATCACCAAACCAAAAACAACTGGCCAGGCCAGCCACTGGTAAAATGCTGCCAGGGGTTGACCATCTATAATAAGTGTAACGCCGTAAATAATACCAGTCACCAGCGCACCGAGAACAAGCGTATTGCCCATAAAAGTCGTCAAGGTCTGCCAGTGATCCCAGAACGGACGGGCCTTGATGCGATAAGCCAGGTACATCAGGTAAATAGATATCGGCCCACTAATCAATGCACCCCAACCAAGAAACACTTGTGTCGAATCGATCAGGCCCACGGGTAACCATGTTAACAATTGCGGAAACAATATCGGCGCCAGGTCCAGTACTGCGTAGGCGCCCAGTAAGTTCATAAACACCACAATACCGGCCGCTTCACGACTCACGGGTGAATAACGTAAATTATTAAAACCTCTATAAAATCGATGGGGCTTGCCCAGGTGCATGGCAGACAATGCCAAAGCGATCACCTGCAGGGTGACCGTGCCAAATAACACGGCGGAATAAAGCAGCGGATGGGAAGTCACAGAAATACCTGGCAGGCCAAACCATGACGCCAGGAACAACACCGTAAAAATTCCAACTGCACCCTGGGTTAACAGGGTAAACAATACCAGTGGATTTTCCCGGGAGCTGAGTTGTTTAATATTCCACTGTCGTTCTTTTTTTAACACACGAACTTTTGTCTTGTACTCACCTTCGCCCTGTTCGTCACGTTCATAACGAATGGGCATGGAATCCGGTCGTGTCATTTCACGGGGCAGGCTTTTGGTTTGCTGAAAACGAATATTAGGATGGGTAATCTCCGGTGTGGGAAAACCGGGTATTTGTGTTTCCAGTTGATCGCGGTTCTCGGGTTTGGTTTCAATGACACCAAAATCCAGGGCCCCGGCCAGGCAGGCCGAAACACAAGCCGGTTTTAATCCGACTTCGAGTCGGTCAACACACATGTTACATTTTTCCACATGGCCCTGGATCGGATCCAGTTGCGGCGCATTATAGGGACAGACCCAGGTGCAGTAACCGCAACCAAAACAAATATCCGGGTCCTGCAACACGGCACCATACTCGGCAAACTTGGTATAGGCACGGGTCGGACAGCCCTTGAGGCAAACCGGGTCGTCGCAATGGTTACAGGCCATGGAAATATTCATGCGATGGTAATCCGGGTAAGTACCGCCCTCGACGTAACCTACCGCCCGAAATGCCAGGTGTGGCTCAAGATTATTTTTTTCACTACAGGCCGATTCACAAGCGTGACAGGCAATGCAGTTGTCGGCATTAAAATAAAATCCGTGCTGTTTATAACGATCAGGATTGTTGCTGACAGTGTTATCGCCATTAATGTTGAGGCTCTTGCCTGCCAGGGCATCTGATTCCCGAATCAGTTCAATAAATTTACCGTAACGATTTTTTTCCGGCGCCTCTGTCTTCGGGACAAAGGCATAATCTGGTTCGTCATCACGTACTTTAAACATATGCTGTGCCCTGCCCTAGTAAGTGCGCGCAGCTTTATTGCGGACACTGGCAGCCTGTTGATCCGCAGCCGGTTCTATGTGGACACCGCACTGTTTAAAAGCAGGCTGGCGTGAATGGGGGTCGAGCAGTCCAAGCGTTAACCGGTTGACACAGTCGTGGTAATGAAACGGCACAAAAACCATATTGGGTGGCACCCGCTGGGTCAGCTGTACCAAAACCACCGCATCACCTCGTCGTGAGGTCAGGCGCGCATAACTGCCATGTTCGATGCCCAGCTCACTTGCCGCATCCGGATTCATTTCCATGTAAGGCGTTGGGCTGAATTTATTGAGATTACCGATTTTGCCGGTACGGGTGCGGGTATGAAAATGTTCAACCACCCGGCCACTGTTGAGCCAGAAAGGATAATCTTCATCAGGTCGTTCGTTATTATCAACAAAAGGCAAAGGAATTAATTTGGCCTTGCCATCGGCATGCTGAAATTTTCCATCCGTATATAAACGCGGCGATCCCGTTTCATCGCCTTCAGTACACGGCCACTGGATACCGCTTTGGGCTTCTATTTTTTCATAAGTCATGCCCGAGTAATCAAGCATTCGTCCTTTTGATAATTCACGCAACTCCTGAAACACCCCTTCCGCGGTTTCCGGGAATTTTATTTTTTTACCCTGGTCAAAACGTTTGGCCATTTGATTAAAAATCCAGAGGTCGGGTTTGGATTCCGCATGGGGCGCAACAACATTACGAGTCAAGTTAACGCGACGTTCGGTATTGGTAAAACAGCCCTCTTTCTCCGCCCACACGGCAGCAGGCAAATAGGCGTGTGCGTACTCATTGGTCTCAACATCGGCATAGGCATCCTGTACCACCAGGAACTCAAGGCTCTCCAGGGTCTTGCGAATACGCGGTGTATTTGTCATGGACGTCATGGGGTTAGTGGCAATCAACCACAGGCCTTTAATCTGGCCAGATTCTATGGCCGGGAAAATATCGGTCTGAAACAGGCCGCGTTTTTCTGGAAAAAAATTTTCGTTAATGCCCCAGTAATCCGCAATATCTTTTCGGTCCTGCTGGTTCTCCAGTGCCCGGTAACCAGGCAGGCCGGAACAGGATGACCACTCCCGTGTACCCATGGCATTACACTGGCCTGTAATTGAAAGCGAAGTGCCACCGGGCTTGCCAATATTGCCCGTGATTAAATTCAGATTATTAATGCCGACCACGCCATCGGAGCCGTGTGTACTTTGATTAATGCCCATGGTCCAGATGGTCATGGCGGCGCCGGCCCGGGCATAAGTGCGGGCCACGTTACGAATAGAATCTTCATCGATACCACAAATGCGCGAGGCACTGATGGGATCATATTGTTCCACCAGTTTGGCAAATGATTCGTAGTCCGAGGTACGGGAATCGATAAAGGCTCTGTCTTCCAGGCCTTCGTCGAGAATCACGTGGGCCAGGCTGTTCAATAACACCAGGTCCGTGCCGGGGGTGACGGGCAAATGAATATCGGCTTTTTGCGCCAGCATGGTGACCCGGGGATCAACCACGATGAGTGGAAATTTTCGTTTTTCCATGGCCTGTTGCAGGCGCCAGTAAATAATAGGATGTTGTTCCGGCAAGTTAGAGCCAATGGCTAACAGGCATTCGGTATCGTCAAAATCATCGTAACATCCGGGCGGTCCATCACTACCGAATGAACGTTTGTAGCCGGAGACCGCCGACGACATGCACAGTGTTGTGTTGCCATCATAGTTATTGGTGCCAATGACACCGCGGGAAAGTTTACCAAGGGTATAAAATTCCTCGGTCATAATCTGGCCGGTTGAAACAATGGCAAATGAATCTGGTCCGTGTTCGGCCTGGATACGTTTAATCTCGGATGCGACTTTATCCAGGGATTGATCCCAGGAGGCCGCTTTAAATGGATCGTGGAATTTATCGCGCAGTAAGGGTGTGCTGCCACGACCAGCGGAGTCAAACAATTCGTGTTCAAAAATACCTTTCAGGCAAAGCTTGCCCTGGTTCACGGGTGCAGAACCAACGCCACGACTGGTGACGGCCTGGCCTGTTTTATTCAGGCCAACTTCGATAGAACAGCCGGTCGAGCAATAACCGCAAGTGGTATATTTCCACTCAACGACGCCCTTGTCGGCTATCTTGATCGGGTTTTTTTTACCGCGCCCAAAAAGCATAATTTATTTCAAAAGATTAGATTTAGACAATTACCAATACTATTTATTTGGACAGCCTTTCTTGGGCGTCAAAGACAAATAAATGGCATCGCCATCAATGCGTACAGGGTAACTGGCGGCACAACCTTCATCGGGCGCAACGGCCTCACCGGAATCGAGATGAATCTTCCAGTCATGCAAGGGACAGGCAACCCGTTTTCCATGGACAATGCCCTGGGATAATGGCCCGCCTTTATGCGGGCATTCATCACGCAGGGCAAATATTTCATCGTTTTCTGTCCTGAAAACTGCAATATTAAAATCACCAGCCGATACCACGCGGGCACCCAGTCTGGGTATGTCATTTATGTGGCCAATCTCGATCCACTCTGAGGATTCTGTTTCTTTTTTAACAGCTGTTTGCATTATCTGGCTCCTGTTGGCTTAGCCGACTTGTTTCATGGGTACAAATTCGTGAGCTTCAGCGCCCTTGGCCCGTTGTGTCCATGGATCATCCTGTGAATATTTTTGTGAGAAATGAAATCGTTCAGCCAGTTTCTGGCGCCCAACTTCATTGTCAACAATTTGCTCCTTGATAGAGGTAAGTCCGATTCTTTCAACCCAGGGCGCGGTACGTTCAAGGTAATGTGCATCTTCGCGATAGAGCTGGATAAAGGCAGCACTATATTCAATCACTTCTTCTGGCGTAGTTACATTGCAAAGAAAGTCGGTGGCCCGCACCTTGATGCCGCCATTGCCGCCAATGTGTAACTCGTAACCGGAATCAACACAGACCACACCAAAATCCTTAATGGTGGCTTCGGCACAATTTCGTGGACAACCGGACACAGCCATCTTGAATTTGTGGGGCATCCATGAACCCCAGGACATTTTCTCAAGATCAATTCCCATCTGGGTTGAATTCTGGGTACCAAAACGACACCACTCAGAACCCACACAGGTCTTGACGGTACGCATGGCTTTGCCATAAGCGTGGCCGGAAACAAAACCGGCAGCAGAAAGATCACCCCAAATTTTGGGCAGGGTTTCTTTTTCTATGCCCAGGAAATCGATGCGCTGACCGCCAGTAACATGGATCGTGGGCACATCATATTTTTCAGCAATCTTCGCCAGCGACATAAGATCTTTGGCCGTGGTATCACCGCCCCACATACGGGGGATAACCGAGTAAGTGCCGTCCTTTTGAATATTGGCGTGGACACGTTCGTTAATAAAACGGGACTGGCCATCATCCTTATAGGTGTCAGGCCAGGCACAGACAAGATAATAGTTCAGTGCTGGCCGACATTTGGGGCAACCGTTTTCTGTTTTCCATTCAAAGTGCTTCATTACCTCGGGAATGGTTTTTATTTGATTGGCAATGATGCCGGTACGCACTTCGTCATGGGGATGATCAGTACAGGCACACATGGGTGTTTTCCTGGGTGCATCCGAGTAGTCACTGCCCAGGGTAGTGGCTAGTAGCTGCTCGACCAAACCGGTGCAGGAGCCGCAGGAACTGGAAGCCTTGGTATGGGCACGGACGTCATCCAGGGTAAATAAACCCTTGGTGGTAATCGCTTTTACAATATCGCCCTTGCAGACACCATTACAGCCACAGATTTCCATGTCATCACTCATGGCCATCACAGCGTTTTCACCGCCATGGCCAGCATCACCCAGGTGGGCCTGACCATATAATAAATGATTGCGCATATCGCTGATGTCAGTGCCATCACGCATTAATTGAAAATACCAGGCACCATCAATAGTATCGCCATACATGACGGCACCAATAATTTTATTGTCCCTGATAACAATCTTTTTGTAGACACCACCGGCCACATCCTGCATGACCACTTCTTCAGTATCTTCATCGCCATGAAAGTCACCGGCAGAAAATAAATCGATGCCCGTCACTTTTAGTTTTGTCGATGTCATGGAACCTTCATACTTGGCGTAACCCAGGTGGGCCAGGTGATTGGCGCAAACCTTGGCCTGCTCAAACAAAGGCGCAACCAGGCCGTAAACTTCGTTTCTATGCTGGACGCATTCACCAAGGGCATAAACACGGGGATCGTAGGTTTGCATGGTGTCGTTCACCACCAACCCGCGTTCGCAATGTAACATCGCAGACTTTGCCAAATCTATATTTGGACGAATACCCACCGCCATGACCACCAGGTCGGCAGTCGCTTCACGACCATCTTCAAGCAACACGCCCTGGACACGTTTTTTGCCAATGATTTCTTTTGTTGATGCTGCTAATAAAAATTCCAGGCCGCGCGCCTCCAGGGATTTTTTCAACATCTTGCCGGCGGCACTATCAAGCTGGCGTTCCATTAAGGTATCCATTAAATGGATAACCGTGACCTTCATGCCTTGCTGGATTAGTCCATAAGCGGCCTCAAGGCCCAGCAGGCCACCACCAATGACAACTGCGTGTCGATGTTCTTTAGCGGCTGCCAACATGAAGTCAACATCATTAATGTCACGAAAGGCAATCACGCCGGGAAGATCATGGCCAGGCACTGGAATAATAAAAGGATGGGAACCGGTAGCGATTAATAAACGATCGTACTCAACCTCCGTACCATCATCGGCAATCACTTTTCGCTGCTTGCGATCGATCTTGGTGACCGTCTTGCCCTTATGCAGGGTGATCTTGTTTTCCGCGTACCATGCGTCATCATTAAGCATGATTTCGTCAATGGTTTTTTCGCCGGTTAAAACCGGGGATAACAGGATACGGTTATAGTTGCCGTAGGGCTCGGAACCAAAAACCGTGATGTCGTACATATCAGGTTCCAGCTCCAGCAGGTTTTCCAGGGTCCGGACCCCGGCCATGCCGTTTCCTATTAAAACAAGTTTTTCCTTCATTTAAGGCCTCGCTTAATGCTTAAATAATTGCTTAATACAAATGTAGATTGCGTTGGGCATCATATAGATTGGTCATATATAAGCAACCACCGTGCCAGTATTTAATCAAACCCTGATATTCCAATAACTATTTGTTTTTGTTAATATTAATCACGACATTTCAGTAAATATCGTTGCTGTATTAGGTGCTTATGCACTATTAAGGTGCAATACTGGATTTTTTGCATCCTGACCGGACAAAATTACCGGTCCTCCAACCTGGCGCTATTTGAGTTTAATCTGGATACCAAAAAAGATGGCGCTGCTTTTATGCGCAATACAAAGCATCAAATAAAAATTCTTACAATAAATTTATCTGCAGTGGCCGAAAAAAAAAGCAATAAAAAACTTGGCACGGCGATTGCTAACAACGGTTTGAGTGCTTTTATTCTCTAACAAATTACAGGAGTAGTTTTGGTGTCAGTACAGAAAATAAATTTGTTTTCATTCTCGGGAAATATCCGCATTTTGCATTTGAGCTGGTTTGCGTTTTTCCTGACTTTTGTGATGTGGTTTAGTTATGCACCACTACTGGCATCGATCAGGGAAACACTGCAGTTAACTGATCAACAGGTAAAGGCCTTATTGATCCTGAATGTGGCGCTGGCCATTCCCGCCCGGATCATTGTCGGCATGCTGGTGGACGCCTTTGGTCCCCGGCGCATGTTCGCATTGTTACTCGTAATCTCCAGCTTTATCAGTTTTGGTTTTGCCTTTGCCGAGGATTATGAACAGCTGGCGCTCATGCGTTTTTTGATGGGATTTACCGGCGCCGGTTTTGTCATCGGCATACGCATGATCAGCGAATGGTTCCCGGCCAAACAACTTGGGCTAGCCGAAGGCATTTACGGTGGCTGGGGAAACTTTGGATCTGCGGCAGCGGCCATTAGCCTGCCCACGCTCGCGCTCCTGTTCGGCGGTGAAAATGGCTGGCGTTATGCCATTGCCAGTACCGGTGTCATTGCTGCCATCTATGCCGTGATCTGGTTTTTTTCAGTTAGTGATACACCCAAGGGCTCGACTTATTTCAAACCCAAAAAAAGCGGTGCCATGGAAATTTCCAGTCCGGGTGATTTTTTCCTGTACCTGGTTGTACTGGTGCCCTTGTTTGCCGCCCTGGCCGTACTGACCTGGAAGCTGGGGCCGACAAACCTGGCCATGTTAAGCGCCAATACGACTTATCTTATTTATGCCAGTTTGCTGGCTATTTATATATTCCAGGTTATTCGCATATACCAGATTAACCGGCATATATTTAAGGCACCGGTCCCGGAAATAGAGCGTTATAAATTTAAACAGGTTGCGGTATTGAATATCGCCTACATGGTGACCTTTGGCTCAGAGCTGGCCGTTGTATCCATGTTGCCATTATTCTTTATGGATTCATTTAATTTATCAGCGGTCACGGCCGGGTTGATCGCATCCATATTTGCCGGCCTTAATTTAATCATGCGCCCTGCCGGTGGTTTGATTAGCGACAAGTACGGTCGTAAATCCTCCCTGCTCGTCATACTGGCTGGCCTGGCAGTGGGTTATGTGTTCATGAGTTTTATGGACGGTAGCTGGCCATTACTGGGCGCCGTTGCGGTGACGATTTTTAGCTCACTGTTTGTTAATGCTGGTAACGGCGCAGTGTTCGCTGTCATTCCACTTGTGAAACGACGCCTCACTGGCCAGATTGCCGGTATGGCCGGCGCCTATGGCAATGTTGGTGCCGTAGCATTTCTGACCGTACTCTCGTTTGTGCCGACACAGGTATTTTTTCTGGTCATTGCAGGCACCTCGGTGTTTTCCTTGCTAGTCGTCGCTTTTTTTATGGATGAACCCAGGGGACAAATGGCGGAAGTTTTGCCTGATGGTACTGTCCAAATGATTGATGTTCATTGATCTGCATCGTTCAGGCGCGACATAATTCGCAATTACAACGGTGACACCGATATACTGGCGTCACCTTCAGTAATTACGAGTTTTTGAGGATAGTCATGGCAAGGCAACTCCAGGTATCAACTGCCCACATCAGTGAAGCAGGTATCAAACCCGGCAATGAAGATGCCTGTGGTTTGCATGTGCCTGACGATGAGGCCCAGCTGATAAACAAGGGTATTGTTGCGGTCATTGCCGATGGTGTCAGCGCCAGCGATGCCGGCAAGGAGGCCAGTGATGGCTGCGTGCAAGGATTCCTGACTGATTATTACAGCACCCCTGATTCCTGGACCGTTAAAACCTCGGCCCACAAAGTATTGACCGCACTCAATCGCTGGTTGCATGGCCAGGGGCACAAACTCTATGGCTCTGAGCGTGGCATGGTCACGACACTGAGCGTACTGATATTAAAGTCCACCACCACCCATCTATTCCACGTAGGCGATACTCGCATTTATCGCTTACGTAATAATGATTTTGAATGCCTGACCCGTGATCACAAGGTAAGAGTTGGCAATGACAAGGAATACCTGGGTCGCGCCATGGGCATTGATATCAATGTCGATATTGATTATCGCAAAGTCTCCGCCAAAAAAGACGATTTATATCTAATGACAACAGACGGTGTTCATGATTTTGTCAGCAACGATTTCATGATCAAAACTTTAAAATCAACAAAAGATCTGGATCAAGCCTGCAAAATACTAATCACCAGTGCGGCTGACAATAAAAGTCACGACAACCTCACCTGCCAGCTTGTTCGCATCGACTCCCTGCCTGACCAGGACCATGATGCCGCGTACCAGGAGTTAACAAAACTACCTTTCCCGCCGGCACTGGACACGGGCATGATACTCGATGGTTATAAAATCCTCCGTGAAATTCATGCCAGCAAACGCACGCAACTTTACCTGGCCGTGGACCAGGAGACCGGCAAACAGGTGGCACTGAAAACACCATCAATAAATTACGAGGATGACCCTGCTTATATCGATTTATTTTTACATGAAGAATGGGTCGGCAAACGACTGAATAATACCCACGTACTGAAGATTTGCGATCATATGCGCAAACGGCAATTCTTATATTGCGTCATGGAATATGTAGACGGGACAACCTTGCGCCAATGGATGCGCGATCACCCGAGACCGACAATTGTTGAGGTGCGTCATATTATCGAGCAAATTGCCCGTGGTTTAAGGGCGTTTCATCGACTGGAAATGATTCACCAGGACCTGAAGCCTGAAAACATCATGATTGATCAATATGGCGTGGTAAAGATTATTGATTTTGGTTCCACCAAAATAGCGGGCATTGAAGAAATCACTTCGCCGGTTGAACGGATAAGTTTACTGGGAACCGTCAACTACATGGCACCGGAATATGCACGCAATGAAATGCCCACTAATCGTTCAGATATTTTTTCTGTGGGCGTGATTGCCTATGAAATGTTGACCGGTGAACTGCCCTATAAAGAAAGATCGTTCAGGAAAATAATTACCCGCCTGGATTACATACCAGCTGCCGAGCACAACCCGGAAGTCAGTGACTGGGTTGATGGTGCCCTGAAAAAAGCAGTTGACCCTGATAATCATCGTCGTTACGACACACTTTCTGAATTTATCCAGGACCTGACCAAACCCAATACATCGTTAATTAATACTGACACCCTGCCGCTCCTGGAACGCAACCCGATCGTCTTCTGGCGCACTGTTTCACTGGTCTTGTTTATTCTCAACCTGTTTTTAATTATTTATTTATTTAAGTAAGTCCTGAAATTAGTCTCTGGACTTTTTTTAAATCTTTTTCTTCATTTACATTAATAAACAAATCCGGTTCATTGCTGAAATCGATTTCTGAATATTCCGCCTGTTGAATCCAGTCCTGCACCTTACGACCGCCGCCCTGCAAATAAGCCGTGATGGTTCTTGCATGTGTGACCGTCATTAACAAAACGGTGTTTTGCAGGCGCTTGCCATCGAATGCTACGGCCAGTTGCTGCCCGTCATGCAAGCCATCAAACAATCGTTTTACCAGGTTATCGGGTAATAGCGGCGCATCACAGGGTGCCACCATGAGGTATTTTGTTTTTAAATAAGGCAGGACACTGGCAATGCCCGCCAGTGGCCCCCAGTACGCACCCATCTCATCCTTGATCACGCGCTCACAATAGGGCTGGTATTGTTCGGCATTACGATTGGCACTAATAAATAACGTACTGACCTGGGGCAATAATTTTTGCTGCACATGTTCCACCAGTGGCCGCCCGGATAAAACCAGCAGGCCCTTATCGGCACCATCCATACGCAACCCGCGGCCGCCCGCCAGGATCAGGGCTGTGATTTCATTTTTCATGTTTATATTTTTTGTACAACTCAATCATGATCTTGTTGCAGCCACGCAGCCATTAATTTTTTAATTTGGGTCTGATATTTCTTATTTTCCAATTCACATTTTTTTCTAAATGTGCGTAATAATGTTTCCGGAACTTTAATGCTAATTAGTCGTGACTTATCATGAGGTATTTGCAACTTTCTGAAATCTTCAAGAAATTGCACAATCTCATCTGGCGACATGGCTCGGCAGTTCTCAAGGTATTCAGACGAAAAATACTGTACCGGTCTCATTTTATTTTCTCAAGCGCTTTTACATCTTCCAGGTCTTGTGGGCGTGCTGACTTTTTCTTCATAGTTATCAAATCATTGATCGAAATAACTTTAACTTTAAGACCGTACACTTCTTTGGTGACGCTATGTAATTTGCGCGCATCTTCGGTTATCAATATATCTACAACTTCCGCCAGATTGGCTGGGTTCTGAAATGACCAGGCAATCAAATTGCGGTTCTTGATGTACTCCTCCCGAAACTCAAACAATTCTTTTGCCACAATCGGCAGGCGTGGTTCGAGCCCAATTGCACACAATGCGGCCTCGGCGGCAATAAAACTTTTTTTATCCAGCTGAATGACAAAATCAATATCAACCGTCCCGCGAACAGCGCCATGCAACGACACTGCATAACCACCTACGAGCGTATAAACCACGCCATGCTTTACCAAGCTTTCAACAATACGGTGCAAAAACATATTAATAGTATATACCGATATATACCTATAAGAAACTCGTCACTACTGGATAACCTGTAAATATTTAAAACAGCAGCAACAAAGACTTAGTGTTACTTTGCCTGTTTTATAGGCATGTCCGTACTTAACCTGGCTTGATCGTAACAGGCCGGCACTCTATCATAGAGAACAAAATGAGAACATTTATGAATGTATACCAAACCACAACAGGGCCAGACCAACACTGGCAACGGGCCATTATCCTGGTAGATATGAATGCCTTTTTTGCTTCTATTGAGCAATACGATAAACCGGAATGGCGTGGTCGGCCGGTGGCCATTACCAATGGCGAAATCGGCACCTGCATCATCACCTGCTCTTATGAAGCACGCGCCTATGGCATCAAAACGGGCATGCGCCTGAAACAGGGGCGTGAATTGTGCCCCGATCTGATCCAGTGCCCGGCCCGCCCAAAACGTTATGCCGAAGTGTCATCGCGCATCATGTCGGCCCTGGTTGATATCACCCCTGACCTGGAGGTGTTTTCTGTTGACGAAGCCTTTCTTGATGTGACCCACTGCCAGAACCTGTTTGGTCCACCGGCACACATCGCCAAAATGGCCAAACAAAAAGTTTTTGAGAGCTCGGGCATATTGTGCTCGGTTGGCGTCAGCGGCGATAAAACCACCGCCAAGTATGCCGCCAAACTAAACAAACCAGACGGCCTCACGGTGATTCCTCCCTGGGAAGCAAAAGCACGTTTACAAAATGTGCCGGTTACCGAATTATGCGGCATCGCCAAAGGCATTGGTCGTTTCCTGGCCGATCGTGGCGTCCATGTTTGTGGTGACATGCAAAAACTGCCCATTAGCGCACTGGGAAAACGTTTTGGCAATCCGGGCCGACGTATCTGGTATATGTGCCAGGGACAGGATCCGGAGCCACTGCAAACCCATGTTGCCGCCCCCAAGTCTATTGGTCATGGCAAGGTAGTGCCGCCCAATACCAAAAACACCGAACTGTTACTGACTTACCTGTTACACATGAGCGAAAAAGTGGCCGCACGCCTGCGCAAACATGACATGCAGGCGGGCAAATTTTTTGTCGGTGTGCTGGGCTCCGAGGGCTGGATTGGCGACAAGTTACGGACTGCCCTGCCTACCAATGACGGCCATGTGATTTTTGATTTGTGCCGAACAATATTGCGTGATTACTGGTCTGGTGAAGGTATTCGCCAGGTACAGGTGACCGCAATTGGTCCGCGCATGATCAATAACCAGCTTGAGTTTTTTACAGATGATATTGATAACAAGGGGCACGATAAACAAGTCAGCAACAAGGTCATGGACATGATTAACCAGCGTTATGGCGAGTTTACCCTGGCACCGGCACGATTACTGAATCGTTCAAGTATGCCCAATGTCATTGCCCCGGCCTGGAAACCCTTTGGCCATCGTCAGACTATATAATTATGTGTGGCGGCGTTTATTACACCATTGAAGGCCAGGATGTGCGGGTTTATTTCCCCAATCCGTCGGCCAAATTACCGGTCAAAAAAAAGCGTGGCAAAATTGCTTTATTGCCCTGGGGTCGGCGCAAGGAACAGGCCGGTCACCTGCCGCTGGGTGGCTGGGCCAGGCTGGATTCTATTTATGCCGGACGCTGGGATCGCTGGTTCCCGGTACCGGTCAAACTGGTGGTAAAAAGTTTTATGGAAAAAGACATTGAAGGACACAGCCACTGGTTTGATCTGACCAAGGGGCAGTTTATCCAGGGACTGATTGCACGAGACGACCACGAACAGCGTATTTACGTGGTCACGGTCACCCCGGAAATGGAAGATGCGGTACACGACCGCTGGCCAAGGATATTGAGCCAATAATAATCGATGTTTTCCACCTGCAATGATGACTCATTTGATCAACTTCTGTAAAAATTACACAAATAGTTAAAAATATTGATCTACATCAATGATGTTATTGCATCATTAGTCTACAACGGTATCCTGGGGCGGTTCTTTTGAACGAGGGTTTTGGGCGCACGGTCGTAACGTAGGAGATCTACTATGACTAACCTTGCAGACTTGCTTTTTCGCACAGTAGACGGTGTTTTTGCCGTCAATGCCCAGCAGAAAATCGTTTTCTGGAATTCTGGTTGCGCCCAGTTGTTTGGCACGCCTGCCAATGAAGCCCTCGGTCGCCCGTGTTGCCAGATTGTGCGGGGAAAAGATCCCACGGGACAACCCTTTTGCGGAGGGGGATGTTGCATGTCGCGATTGGGTCATGGTGAGGATATTCACGGAACATTTCCACTGCGGGTATATAACGACAAAAACGAAGAATTGAGATTCTCGGTAAATATCGTGCTAGTACCGTCCCGCCGCAAGGATCGATGGACGTGTGTACACCTGCTTCATCGAGAAGGCGCAGCAAATACCCTTGATATGCTGGAGTACAATTCAAATAACAGCAGTCACCCGGCTCCCCTTACGATCTCATCACTGACAGCACGGGAACAGGAGATACTCCAGTTGCTGGCGGAAGGCCTTGCCGTTTCGATAATGTCCGAATTATTGAACGTCAGTCGCGTGACCGTACGGAATCACCTGCAACATATCCAGGCGAAACTCGGTGTACATAGCCAGGCAGAAACCGTGGCCTACGCATATCGACATAACCTGGTCCAGTATTAGCCGTAACCGCTAACAGGAGATAACAATGGTAAAAAAGATTGCCGTGCTTGTCAGGGACAGACAGGGCGAAGCGCTCAGGATGGCACTTGGACTCACCCTGGTGGACGACATCATTGACGTATATATGCTTAATGGCAAGTTTACGGAGACAGAACAGGACCACCTCAATCTTGAGTTAATGAAAGAGCTGGATATGAAAATTTACTCTAACGACAAGGATAATGTGGGTGTGGAGTACCTTGCAACCCGGGAAATAGCGCATAAACTGCCCGAGTACGATCATGTTTTGCCTTATTAACCCAAAACCACCCTCCCGCAAAAATGATGCAAATGCATCATTTCATTGGCCAACTTCTCGTTTTAGTATTTTTCATAGTTTATAGGGGCTGGCAAAGTCGTTTGTTTGTGAGTCAGGGTTGTCTGTGCATCTGCAATAAGTCCGCAAAAGCAGGCTGTCATTGGTTACGAGGCTGAAAATGAAACTGGGAATCCTGGTAAATACGGATAAACATCTTGAGCACATCCTGGGAATTTCAAAGGCCGCCGTAGCCAAAAATCACGAGACAAGCATTTTTGTCATGGATGAGGGAACGAGGTTACTGGAAAATGATTTATTTGTTGCGCTGGCAAAACTGCCAGCCGTGTCGGTAACGCTTTGCGAGCACAGTGCAAAAAGTTACGGCATTAATACAAAAAACCTATCGGAGGACATCAGTTGTGCCAGCCAGTTTAACAACGCAATGATGAACCACGATGCTGACAGGATGATTGTTTTGTAGCGTAGTATGAAAATGAAAATACTTCATATTTTAAATGATGGTCCAACCGAATTGTCCGATCAAATGATCGATGTACATTCCGGGGAATGCCAGGTTGAGATAGTAAATCTCGGGGAAAAGGAAATCTCCTATGACGAGCTCGTCGACAAAATATTTTCCAGCGAGCGGGTCATCTCCTGGTAATGGGTCACAGAATAGTTTCGAAACGTACTCGTAAGAAAGAGTAAAGACGGGAAGATGTACCACGAGAATCGGAGGTATATTATTAGTGAGCGGAACCGATCAAAGTCATGTTGGTGATTCGATCCCCTGGTTGCAGTGGCGGCCGTGGGCCGGTGTTTCTTTTCCTGTTGACCACAACATTTTTGGTTTAAACAAAAGCAAGCCAGAACAAAATATCGACACGCTCCTGGTTGTCCTGGTCTCCCTGTTAACCATTACGGTATTTCTTGCGCTTTTTGTCTTTCGTGCACTGGATGACAATCGCCTCACAAGCTGGCAGTGGGTATTCGCCGGCAATGATGCGCTTAAAGTTGTGTTTATACTTGTTGTCGGTGTTTTCCTTGCCTATGTAGTTGCCAGTATTTCCCTGCCAATACGCAAACCGGCGAGCTGGCTTTTTATTTTCTCGTTTCTTGTTTCCGCACTCTCCTGGGCAGAACCAGAGGTGATCGTGGATGCATCAAGGTATTTCGTGCAAGCCAAGTCTCTCGAACTGTATGGCATTGGATATTTCTTCAAGGAGTGGGGCAACGAAATCATGGTGTGGACGGATCTACCACTCGTGCCACTACTTTACGGCCTCGTTTTTAAATTTTTCGGTGAATACAGGATCGGCATCCAGTTATTAAACAGCTTGCTGTTTTCCGGAACGGTGGTGCTGACCTACCTGGTTGGCAAGACATTATGGAATAAAACTGTTGGTTTATACGGAGGCGTGTTACTTCTCGGCATACCTTTTTTGCTTACCCAGGTACCGCTCATGCTGGTTGATGTTGCCACCATGTTCTTTTTTACCCTCGCCCTGTTCACGACTATCAAGGCCGTCAAACAAGGGGGAACGACGCTGCTGTTATTAGCATCAGTCACGATTGTGCTTGCGATGTTAACCAAGTATTCGGTTTGGCTGATGCTCAGTGTACTTCCTGTCGTTTTTGTATCTCATTTTGAATACGGGAAAAAAATTCTTCTCCGACGTGCAACCGTAATAACACTGGTCACGGTTTTCCTGATCGGGATAGTTTTACTCTGGAATTTTAATGTATTTGCAGAGCAACTGAAGT
Organism: uncultured Acidiferrobacteraceae bacterium; assembly: GCA_913009895.1. Lineage (GTDB taxonomy): Bacteria > Pseudomonadota > Gammaproteobacteria > Acidiferrobacterales > SZUA-150 > SZUA-150. The sequence goes on from CAJVXY010000005.1 coordinate 121,043, forward strand.
TTCTCCTGAGTTACCAGGTGCCCGGGCTTAAACGCTGGGGTGAGAGCCTGACCTCGACCTTTTTCTTCCAGGTACATCCCTTCATAACTCTGGCCGCATTGTTTTCAACCTATGTAGCTTTCAGGAAAAAAGATCTCAAGTTTTTAATTATTGGCTGGTTACTGCTGCTCGTCATTGTGCTGGAGATCAATCGAGCGCGATATCTCGTTGTGATTTTTCCGATGCTGGTTTTGATGGCGGCCTACGGGATTAATGAAATCAGGAATGTAAAAATAAGCAGGTTTGTTGTTTCATCTACTGTCGCCTCTGCACTCGTAATAACGTTCTTCGGATACCTGCCTTTTTTACAAAACACCAGTGCAATTAACCTGAGCCAGGCTGGGAAATATCTCGATTCCATAAATACCGGGGATGGACAAGTTATCGAAGTGATAACGCTGCCACAACCAGGCTCCATCGTTAACCCCGCGGTGTCAGTTCCTGTTCTCGATTTATTTACCCAAAAGACACTCGTGTATCGCTATGACAAAGATTTGATTCAAAGGCCGCGATCGGTTGCAAAATCGCCACTAAGATTTACATGGGCATACAGGAATCCAGAATTCTTTTCTGCCGATACCAACATATCCCCAGGCGTATTAAAAAAACGTACGCCAGTGGTTATCATTTTTGGTAACACCAGCCAGGTTAATTCGCAGAGTATTCCGGATCAAATAACTAAACGGATAGAGGGTTATCGCCTGGCCAAAGAGTTAACGGTACTCGATAAAGTGTTTAAGTATCAGACACTGATTCGGGTTTACCAACCAGTATAGACTTTATCCAGTAACGACCAGTGAAACTAACCACTGCAGGAGTTGATTAAATGGCTAATAATCATGTAGTTGAAAATGGTGAAAGAAAAAATCGGTTCTGGGCCTTTTTCGTATTGGGCTTTTTTGTCCTGGTTAGCGTTGGGACCTTCGCCTATAACGAATATTACATTTATCTTTCCATTTACCTGTGGTTTGGCCTGATTTATGGACTGGCCTTGCAGTATGGCCGGTTCTGTTTTTCCTCCGCTTTCCGGGACTTGTTTGCAGTTGGCGTTGCCAGGATGGCGGTTGGCATCACCATCGCTATTGTCCTTTTTGCGTTCGTTGCTTCCCTGGTCACGGCACAGGGTTTAAGCACCTTTCATCCTGCGCCTTCGGGTATCCACGCAGTGATTGCCGGATTTATCTTTGGAATGGGAATGGTGTTTGCCGGTGGTTGTGCCTCGGGCTCTTTATATAAAACCGGCGAAGGCAATATGAATGCCCTGATCGTGGTTATATCTATCAGTGTATCCCAGGCTTTATTTGTCGATGTCGGTGGATGGGCCAACAATCTTGTCCCGGAGTCATGGCATCACTCGGCGATTGCTAAAGGACTGCCTGCATCAATCAACGTGGGCGACGGCTGGATGGATCAGTACCTGGCTGGTTATGTCTGGAACCACCCGGTGACAACCTTCGCAAAAATGCTGGGTTGGGACAATTCCTCGGCCTTAGGGGCAATCGTGGGTAACTTCTTCCTTGGCGTCCTGGTGCCCTCGGCATTACTGCTGGCCGTGGTCTATTTTGTCTGGTCGCGCAAGGCCTTTGTCAGGAAAAGAGTCAAGGCGGGCCAGGATAAGATGACACTGCTTGATGAAGTAAAGGGCTATTGGGCGATGTTGTCGGCCTCCAAACGAACAGCAATCGCGGGCCTGATTATTGGTGTCGCAGCAGGGCTGCATATGCTGGTACTGCAAGGGGCGCGGGTTAAATTTGGCGTCAAAAACGCAGGCGCACTACTGGAGAGAATGGGTTTCGATTACGGCATATCGGTGAACGGAACCGTCTTCGATCCCGGTTACTGGTATGTGACAACGCAAGAGGCGCAATGGGTCGGCTGGATGCTGCAGAAGTTTACCGGTGCCAATTATATGGATAACGTATTTTTCGGTTACGTGAATGGCATCCCCAATCCTGCCGTTAATCCAGCGGACTGGATGTCCCTCGCTACCATTGGTGGGGCCACCATCATGGCGTTGTTATACAGTGAATTTAAATTCAAGAAACCCACCCTTGAGCTTGCCACCTGGGCGATCATCGGCGGCACATTGATGGGCATTGGTGCACGGCTGGCGCTCGGTTGCAACATCGGCGCCTTTTTTATCCGGGTCGCGAATGGTGATCCCTCCGGGTGGTTATTTGGTATCGGCATGGTTCCCGGCGCGTATGTAGCAGTTAAATTCTTTAACTGGTGGACCGAAAGAAAAATGGAAAAACAAGGATTTGGTTTGTAATCTAAAAAACCAAAGGAGGCAATATGGCTATGAAATTCGAGAAAGTGAATGAAGGCAATTACCTGTTGGATGTAACAGGTTATGTTTGCCCTCACCCGCAGATTTATACCAAGAAGGCACTGGAAAGAATCGAGCCAGGCGATGTTTTAGAGGTGTTTTTCGATAACCCGTCTTCCGGAGAATCGATTTCAACCATGTGTGAAAATACGGGCGATGAGATTGTCGACAAGAAAAAAGAAGGCGGTCAATTTATATGGAAGATAGAAAAATGTTAATTAGAGAGGTAACGTGCAATGAAAAGTGATCTTTGGGTTGTAATTATAATTACGCTGGGTTTCATTGGATTCCTGATGGGCTACAGTCTCCCGCCCCTGGTCGAGACAGGCATGTTAACCGGTAAAGGTGGACAGGCCCAGGCGGTACAAAATCTGGACAAGGACATGGCGCAGTATTACCGCGATTTGCTTAAGGATGAATAAGATAACCCAAATCTATACGACCGTGGATAAAGGAGTTAAATATTGAATAATAAAATCTGGGCGTTAATAGCGCTGGTAACGGGGCTGCTGGGTTTTCTCGCTGGTTACAGTATATCGTCAACCACTGGAGTCGAGCCGGGGTTTTTTGAGGCCGTGGAGACAGGCAGTTATGGCGGTGGTGGTGGCGAAGAAACTATCGAGGGAGTGAGTGCGGAAGACCAGGAGTACTACCGTAAATTACAGGAAGAGTGATACCAGGGTTTCCATGGACGCCACCAGTGGCCAGACAAATGATGTGATCATCCTGGGCGCAGGCCTTGCGGGTCTCGGCGCCGGTTATGCCCTGTCCCATTCCAGTCCCGTTTCTAATCCCAAAACAAATGTTCTGGTCATCGAGGCAGGTAAAACTGTCGGTGGCCTGGCAATAACAAAAAACCATCACGGTTTTAGATTTGATTTGGGGGGTCACCGGTTTAAAACCAGCAAGCCAAAAATAGAACAGTTAGTCAGGAATATCCTGGGAGATGAATTACTTGTCGTCAAACGATCCAGCAAAATCCTGCTGCGCGACAAATATTTTGACTACCCGTTAAAACCGCTTAATGCCATTTCCGGTTTTGGCATTCCGACGACTGCAAAAATCATCCTGGAATATTCAGCCGGACAATTAAAAAAACCCTTCGTGAACAAAAAGATTGTTTCTCTTGAAGACTGGGTTGTCCGCCATTTCGGCCGTACCCTGTTCAATATTTATTTCAGGGAATACAGCGAAAAAGTCTGGGGCATAAATTGCAACCGGATTTGCATGGAGTGGATGGAACAACGCATTCAGAAACTTTCACTTGGCAAGGCCATTAAAAAGGCACTGTTTAAAAACAACAGCAGGGATATGCATACCCTGGCCAGTGAATTCCTCTATCCCTCCTTGGGCATCGGCCGCATATCCGACAGGTTGAAAGAAGAAATCGAAATAAACAATCGTATACTCACCCATTCCCGTGTTGTGCGCATAAATCATATTGGCAACAGAATTGAAAACGTGACCACTCGCTCTGGAGCGGATAACCAGACCTGTGATCACAGCGGTAATGAATTCATATCCAGTATTCCGGTGGCCACACTGGTGCAGTTGTTACATCCAAGGCCACCGACAGAGATACTTGAAGCCGCATCAAAACTCAAATACAGGGACCTGGTCATCGTGACCATCATGCTTGACCGCGAGCGAGTCACCGACCAAACCTGGATTTATCTCCCGGAACAAGAAATTCCCTTCGGCAGGATTCACGAACCAACCAACTGGAGCAACAAAATGGCACCGCAGGGCAAGACCTTGCTGGTCACCGAATATTTTTGTTTTCGGGGTGATGAGACCTGGAGTGCCAGTGACGGAGAGCTGGCGGAAAGAACCATTAGTAATCTGATCAAGCTGGGTTTTATCAAAAGACACGAGGTATTGGACAAGGTGGTGCTGCGCATCCCCAGGGCTTACCCGTTATTCGAAGTCGGCTACACCAGGCAACTGGAAAAGATATGCAGGTATCTCGATGATTATCGCAACCTGCGCTTGATTGGACGGGGTGGCATGTTCCGGTACTACAACATGGACCATACCCTTGAGTCTGGTATCAACGCCGCCGAATCGTTAATGGCCGACAGGCCCGAGTTATTCGACCCTGAATTATTCACCCGGGCATTAAATGAATATTCCCAGACAGGCACGGGCTCATGAAATGTGCATTAATCCATCCGGCATGGTCGCCTGAAGAAATATTTCCTTCCAAAACCGTTGCCTCACAAATCAATTACTGGCAACCGCTGGGTACCCTGTACGTGGGCGCCAGTCTGCTCAGGGCCGGTCATGAAGTAAAATTTTTTAACGGCGCATTCATGACCCATGAAGAATTATTACAACAGCTAAAAGAATTCAAGCCGGATTTTGCCGGTCTTTATTCGACCACCTTCGGTTGGCCAAAGGCCGTAAAAACTGCCGATGCCATTAAACAGATTGATAAAAAAATATTTACCTGTGTCGGCGGGCCTTACCCAATCGCCATGCAGGAGCAATGTCTAAACGACGAAAGTACAAACATTGATGCGGTGATCACGGGCGAGGCAGAACTAACTATGGTCGAGTTACTGGCCCGGTTACAGCATGGTGAAGATCTCGAAGGTGTACTGGGCGTGGTTTTCAGGCAAGGTCTGAATATCATTAAAAACCCGCCGCGGCCGTTAAACGAAAACCTGGACGCACTGCCCTTCCCCGCCCGCGAGTTGTTAGGTGATATGAATCAATATATACCACCGCCGGCAACCTACAAACGAAAACCAGTGACCATTCTGATTACCTCCCGGGGATGCGATAGACGATGTATTTTTTGTTTTCAAATAGATAAAGAAAGAAACAGTGGCAAGCGTGGCATCCGTTTCCGTAGTGTTGAAAATGTTTTGCTGGAAATCGAACTTTGCCTCAAGCAGGGTTACCGTGAGATCAAGTTTATTGACGATACCTTTACCGCCGATTATGACCGGGCCATGGCCATATGCCGGGAGATCAAAGCGCGGCGACTTGATTTCACCTGGTTCGCCTCTGCCTGTATTAACCAGGTGGACAAAACCCTGCTCCAGGCCATGAAGGACGCGGGTTGTTGGGCCATTCTGTTTGGTGCCGATAGTGGTGTCCAGAAAACCCTGAACGCACTCCGAAAAGCCACCACGCTCGAACAGATACGACGGGATGTGCGGGCAGCGAAAGCGGTTGGATTAAAAGTCAGCACCCCGTTTATATTCGGCGCACCGGGAGAAACGTTTGCCGACGGATTAAAAACCATAGACTTTGCCATCGAGCTGGACGCCGACCTGGCAAACTTTCATGCCCTGACACCTTTCCCCGGCACTTATCTTTATGACAACCTGGACAAGTTCGGGTCGGTCTCCGGCGACCTCTCGGATCGTAACTATCAATCAGCAGCGTTTGTCCCCTACTCCATGACCCGCGATGAAATCCTGACCCTGCGGCAACTGGCGTTTAGACGCTTTTACTCCCGGCCGGCTTTTTTACTCAGAAAAGTACTGGCACTGAGAACATTAAACGACTGCAAAGTCGCAGTCAGGGGAATCAAGAGCCTGTTCTGGTTATGGGCAGGTAAGCGCCTTTTTCAGAAACACAAACAGGGGGCGGTAACCCCAGCTAAATGAGTGCTCCTAATAGTTGACTAATTGGCAACTGTTGGCTATTAATGGCAAAGTTTGCAAACGATACGCGAGAGGTGGCTGACAATGAACACTGTAACATTAAAAAATGCCTGTCATGATTTTGCAGAAGTTGCAGCGCCTTATTTGCATATTAATGATGACAAGCATTATGAAGAAACATTGCTTCTGATAGAAAGTCTCCTGCAAGAAACCGAAGACTCTTTAGACGATCCGATGAACGCCGTCATTGAACTACTCAGCCATTCCATCGAAGCTTACGAAAACAAGGATGACGCGTTAGCTGAATTTGAGGCTCGTACAATGGGACAACCTGCGGATCTGGCTATGTTACGCGTGCTAATGGATCAGCACGATCTTGGCACAGGAGATTTGCCAGAGATTGGTTCGAAGTCGATGGTCTCCCGTGTGTTATCAGGCGAAAGAAGCCTGAATAAAAAACACATTCAAGCACTATCACCACGCTTCAAAATAAACCCAGGACTTTTTTTCTGAACTTCAGCATCAAATAAATGGTGGTCTGTCCCTGATTGCCCTTTATAACTTCTAAACAAAATATAACGACCAAGCTGTGCGGCGTGAACGAAGCGCAGCGTAGTGAACGTCCGAACGAGCGCCTTGTTATGTGCTGCTTTATACATTTACCATGCCAAGAAAATCTTGGAACATATCCGTAAACTCATATCTTTCTACTCCGTCCTCGGTATATTTTTCAACTTCTCTTATTTGTTCCGCACTCATTAAAACCCAATAGGTTTCTATTACATTAGATTGCCGTATTCCTTTCTCTTGCCCGATAAGTGCTTTAGCATCATCGTTATCATTAAACGAAAATGTACTGCCTTCAGGAAGCTGTAGGCAGTCAATATGAATGTAATTTTCAGGTTCCCTGCGCCTTGTTAAGTATGCCTTGACATCTTCATTGTGAAGCTCGGCTAGATTTCGTATGTTTTGTTCTTCTTCTCTAGTTCCCTTGTCTGAATCCAGCAAGACACAGTAAGGTATATTGAATTGATCAGCGAGTTGCATAGTCCTCCAGTGCTTGATGTTTCCGCAACCTCCTATGGGTATAATCGCAATGCGCTTATCTTCAAATGTATGCGCTAAATGACCCGCATCCTTCAGTTGAGATGCAGTATGATTTACAAACGCAACATCACCTTTCCCCTCCACAAGGAGCAAGGCTGTAGCATTTTGAGAAATTGGATCAGCCAATATCCCAAGCGAGTTTGCTATTTTCTCGAATACTTCATCAGTTCCTAAATCAACATTTATCTCTTCACCGTCTTTTTCAATAAACCTCAGACTTTCGAGTGGAAGCAGTCCTGCAAGTGCTGGAGTGTGAGTAGTAAGAAGTATTTGGCTATTTTCTGTGTGTGATAATTCAAGGAATGCATTAATTAACATTTCTTGGTGATCGGGGTGTTGTGATGTCTCAGGTTCCTCGAAAGCAAAAATTATTTGATTACTTTGGCTTTCACTTCGCCTTCTTTCAGCTTCAGCCCTGAAGAAATTAAGCAAAATTAGTCTTCTGACACCGCTACCTCTTTTATTGATACTAATATTATTTTCTGACTTTATAGAAAGCTTAAATTGTGAGTCAAACTTTGGTTCTGACTTGAAGTCAGGTATTAATTGGCTAGCCAGATCAGGTGACATTTCTTGAAGTTTTTCTAGTGTTCTATTCGCCGTTTCAACTGCTTTTTCCCTGACTTGTTCTTTAATATATTCAAGTTCGTCATGTAGTTCTCCAAGAGCTTGTTGAACAGCAATTTTCATTGGGTCAGTCACTTCTCTATCATCATCTCTGCTTTGTCTATCTGATTGAAATAACGCATAGAGAGGCAGGTATGTTTTTATCGTGTCATATACTTTCTTAGTGTCTTCCTTATCAACCAATAATTCAGTAGTGATGTTATTAAGGTCACCAAGGCTTGCCCAAATTGCCTGTCGAATAGAAGAATTTAGATTGGCATTATATGTATCAGAATCAATATCCAGCTCATTTGCCCTTGTTCGTAACTCAACCCTTTTAAGTGTCAATAAGTCTTGCCCTTGATTAACCGAGGGATGTTCGCAAATTATGTAAACTTTATCTTTTGGCTTTGCAGCAGTTGCCGAAAAACTCTTCTTGATTTCTAACTTGCCATTTACGTTTAGTAAATGCTCTTCCCTTAATGCGGTGGGGTTGGCAGCATCAATAACTATTTCATCTGGCAGATCAGTGAAGATACAACTAATTTCTATTTTATTGTTGTTGGCGTTAATGTTTAAGTCATCTTTCTCACAAACAACCACAGAGTTATTAAAAAATATTTCAAGTGCCTCTAAAACTGATGACTTTCCTGCATCATTTTTCCCAATAAATGCGGTTAAATTAGATAAAGGAATTATTGTTTCAGTTTTGTAACCTCTGAAGTTACTAAGCTTGACACTTTCCAATCTCATGATTAGTCCTTAGTTTCTATAGTACATAACGAGGCTGTAGAAAAACCTCGAAAAACTGCCTTTTTTCAGCTTTTCGAGGCAATTGGCTTTTCTCTGGTCTATCAAATAATTTGCTCATGCGTTCACATATGACTCTATGTGAAATGTTATTGTAAGCTTTAACAGAACCATTCAAATGCTTATTTTAAGCCCTTATTTCTTCTCTAAGAAATAATTCGAAAAAATTAGAGGTTTTTCTACAGCTTCAACGCCTGCTTCACCGGCTGCCGTGAGTGGCGCGTATTTTGCGGCTTTTTTGCAAAATGCGTGACGCTTACGGCAGTCCGCGTGCAAGCAATTGTTAGCCTTGTTAATATCATATTACTCTTGGTTTTATTTCTTTTTTTGCTATTTTTTGCAATATGATTTCTGTGATTGAAGCTACCAAAATGAACCCAACAAGAATGTATACGACATAACCTGATCCCCTGCTTACATATATAAGAGCAAGGATCATTGCAATTAAACTTAATATAGCGGCAATCAAAACCAATACCAAAGAACCGCCTGTTTCAGAAATAATCTTTAGATGCCCAATGTGTGTAACAGTATGAACAAACAAAATTGATATTGAGCCAATAGCGGCTATTTCAGATAAATCAAACAAGAGGGATAAGACAATAATTAAAACACCACTGATGATTAACCCTTCCCTACTATGCGCAATGGGTTTCCCAAATTGAGCAGGAAGCTCACCGTCTTTAGCTAATTGATAAGTCACATTTGTTACAGCATATAAATTAGCGTTAATAGCAGATGCAGTAGCAATTAATGCCGTAATTGCTACAACTGTGAAACCGATATGACCAAATATAGGTAATGCCGCTTCTGCTAAAGCAAAATCTTTAGCCTCAATGACTTTTTCAACAGGCAAGTTACCAAAGACAGCAAATGCTATAGCAACATAAAGTACCATGACTAATAAAATAGCGGTCATCATTGCCTTAGGGAGTGTTTCAGAAGGATTAGGCATATCTTCTGCCGTATTAGTGATAACTCGGAAACCTTCAAAAGCAAAAAAAGTAATCGCCAGACTAAAAAATATATCGTTACTTGGAGGGTAATAGTTGGGGGACAATAATTCTGGATTAAGAAAAACAATTCCTGTTATGGATAAAACCGTTAATACAGCGAATTTGATTCCAACCGTGACTCTTTCCCAAACAGCAACATCTTTTGCCCCTTTAAGGTTAATCAAAACAAATAAAACAATAATTCCGATTGAAAAAAAATGATGCCATATTTGTGATGCTTTGTTAACAGGTATAAATGTAATTGCATAATTTCCAAACGCTTTGGCGATTAAACTTAAAGAAACGATAGCTGAAAAATACAGCATAATCCCCATCGTGCCAGTAAAAAACCCAACGCCATAAGATTGGGATAAGTACTCTATTATTCCCCCAGAGGAAGGATAACGAGCTCCTAACTTTCCAAGTGAATAGCCACTAAATAGGGCTATAACTCCGCCAATAATAAATGAAATATAAACAGCACTTCCAGAAATAGCGCTCGCCTCACCAAGCAGAGAAAAAATTCCTGCGCCAACCATTGCACCTATACCCATTGAAACAGCTGACCAGAATCCAACTGGTTTTTTTGATTTATGCATGAAGACCCTTATTTATAGGCTAACGTTACCCATCAGCCGCGCCGCTTTTTGGCGTCGGCTGAATGGGCTTGTTATGTGCGGTTTTGTACCACGCGAATATCAGACCTACGAAAAACACCGCCCACAGGACTATAAAAGTGAGCGTA
>CAJVXY010000006.1 GCA_913009895.1 uncultured Acidiferrobacteraceae bacterium
AGCTAAAAGAAAAACTACTGTTTAACTCAGTTCGTTTACCTGTGGTTGCGTCATAAACATTGTAACGCCATACCTGGGTATCGAATGTGGTTCGATCAAGACAGGTATCAACATTGGTTACAGTCACACCATCGAATTCACTTTTGGATCTTAAGAAATTATTTACATCAAAAGCCAGCCGGTAAGTATCCTGTTGTGTCACCAATACACCCGTCTGCAAACTACTGTTCCAGACAAATGTTTTTGCAACCCCGGTTGTGCCCGATGCATCATCAAACAAGGCGTTGACTGCCTCGATGTTATAGCCTGCTGCTTGATTGAAGGCATCACCCGCCTCGCTAATAAATTCAAATTGCGGCTTGCTGTCACTGCGCGCAACTGTCCTGAGGGTGCCTTTAAAGTAAGGTGGGTCTGCGGGTATAATTTTATTTATGAGCTTGAAGTTAAACTCAAAACTACCGAAGGGATTGTCATTGCTCACTTCTGAACTAATCACAGCCTGCGCCATTAATGCGCTATCTGGAAACATGGAATCCTCAAAATTGGGCCACCAGATGTTGACGTATTGCGGGCTATTACTAAATGCCCTGACTGATTCAACAGTCCATTTCTCGTACTTCAATACAGCCGCGCCATTGGCACTCGTCTGACCCTGGCCTTGCTCACAGCGGTCAAGATTAATCAGGGCGACATAAGGGCCGGTATTGACCATATCACCAACACGGGCCTGGGCAACAATACAAAGAATCGTGTTCACGGTATTCAGCGGTCCCATGGATTCATCCCAGACACTTGTGTTCACAAGGTCTAGGAAATAATCTGAATTCGCAGGTATTGCAGTAGTATCGGCGATTACTTTTGGCAGAAAATTTCCGATTAATGCCGGTGACGCCTGTTCCCGTGGGCGTCACGACACTCATGGTGGTGGCCATTTCCAGACCAGATACCGCGCCACTGACCCCGCCATCGCCTTCGGGACTGGGTGAACAGCCAGATAAGACTAACAGGATGCCTGTCAGAACAGGTAAAACCGTAAAATTCCTTAGATTCTTGCTTAAATTGATCATTTGAAAAACTCCCACACCATCTGTTAAGCATAGACAATTCTGGGCGAAGTTCAAAAAAGACAGAGACCAGTTTCTGCCTTTTTTGATTAAATTTAAGGTGTATTTGCTGTGCCAGCCGTTATGGTGCAGGTTTGAAAATCTGCTGAATTATCGTCTGTATCAACACCATTAGGAATACGGCAAATCGACTTGTTACTTAAACTACTATCTATTGGTGCGGCATTACCTTCTCCAGTTGGCGGTGTAGACGCAAACGTTCCCTCGTAGGCCACGCTATCCAGAACAAGCGTAGAAGTTTCCAGTCTTATTCCATCCGGCCCATCCTGAATAGCACTACTGGGGGAACCGATGTTTACAAAAAGCGTACCGCCTCCAGGTGGTGAAATATTACCTACAATCAGGTAACCGCCAGGAGCAAGTACTCCTGCTGACCCAAGGAAAACCACTCTGTATACAAGACCATCTGCACCATTCACAAAAGACAGTATGACGCCACTTAAGTTTATTGGCGATGCGCTGGTATTCAGTATTTCTACAAATTCTGCAGTATCAGTAAACAGATTATCATAATCGATTTCATTAATAATCAAACCGAGTGCGCCCAGGAAACCGGTAAAACTTGCCGTGTTGGCAGCAGGATCAATAGCATTAGTATTGATGTCCTGAATGGTTATGGCATCGGCCGTCACCATATAACTTGCGCCAGGTGTCTGTGCAGTAGTTGTGAGTATAACTTTGTTGCCAGCTATGATGGCTCCGGTGACTGTGAGGCCATTATCAATTGTAAACTGACTACCATTAGAGAAAATACTTCCGGCATTAAGGTCACGGCTAAAAAGAACCTCAACGGTATTTGCATCAACAGCACCGGCAGAAACGACATAGGTGAGCGCGTTAAAACCGGAAAAAACAGCGGCATTGCTGTTGTCATCAATGGGATCGCCATTAGTATCCTGAACCGTAAAATGGGCGGTAACAGTGTAAGAAGCTCCAGCAGATTGGGCATTTGTGGTCAGAGTCACAACAGGGCCCGTTACGCTGGCACCAGAAACAGTCAAGCCGTTGTTAATTATAAACTGAACAGATGCATCGATAATGCTGGCTGAATTAATATCCCGGTCAAAGGTGACGTCAACCATGGTTGTAGAAGTTGATTCTGCACTCAAAACAACCGTAGCTGCTGATGCGGCAGTCGTCGAAACAGGATCATCGCCGTCATCAGTTGCACAAGAAAACAGTGGTACTGTCAATAAAAAAATAAGTGCAATCCTTAACGGATTAGTAAAAAAATATTTTATCATCGGAGTCCACCATATCACTTCTAGCTGTTGTAAATTCTTCAGCCGCTAATTTTATCTCTAACATTGCTACTATTGTACAACCATGACTATCTGACTGAAAATATTTTTTTGAGTATCTGCCCTACAATAGGTCATTTCCGTGAATATTATTTATCTTTATCAGATAATTATTGTCGCATTTCCAGGCTGGATACACAGCCTACAGTTCCGCCTCCTCCCGGATTGGGGTAACGGACGGATAACGAGATAATGGCAGAGAAAAATCTCTGCCATTATGCTCAAATTACTAACTTCAGTCCTTACTGAAGCTCACCATCAATTACTTTTGGCGGGGTATCAATTGAGATTGGAATATCGCTGAAGCTAATAATCATAGGATTAACTGAATCAACTGTGGGCAAATTCAGTTCATTTTTCGCTCTGTCTTCTTCAAGAATGCTGGTGCACGGTAATGTATCAGATACCCCTGGAGAGGCCTCATATTCAATAAGTAATTGCTCTATGCCCAGAGGTTTGATCACATAATTAGTGTTATTGAAATCCGTTAGCACCACGCCTTTAGTCATGTTTATCGAGCTAATATTCCAGTTTCTGGTTGAAGTGTAAGGCCATTTAAAATCCGGGAGATAGGGGTACATATCACCGTCATAAGTATCAAAAACCGTCAACAGTCCACCCCATATATCAGCTTGAGGAAAACCCAGCGTATTGTTGATATCATCTGCAAGGTCATGTTGATAAAGGAACTGGATTAGCTCATTGAATGGTACAACAGGATTTGCTGCCGTATTTAGTGAAACAGTGTAAGTTTTATAGTAATCCCTTGTTCCGGTACCCCATGTATATTCAGATTCATTCTGCTTTAATACTGGTAAATTAGTTGCACTGATTATACCGCCACCTGCAAGTGTTGGATGGAAGAGTGTATTAAGGGGAATCTGGACATCCCTGAGCCTAGACATTGACTGGGAAGTAAAACTGACAGCACTTGTATCCAGTAGTGCTACTTCCAAACCGTTACCAACAGTATTATCGATTAATATGTATTTCTTACCAGTAGATTGAAGCGTATAAGTGCGTAGTCCGCCTTCTGTTGCTGGTAAATTCACGGCATTTGTAATCAGCCCTCCGACGGCACTGGGTGCTGCAGTATTAAAGCTCGGGTAGGTAATCACAGAAGCGCCAGTCGGTGCAGACACACCACCTATCAAACAGTTGCTGTAACAATAGAGGGTAGTCGTCGAGCCTGTTTCGGTCGCAGCAGTATATAGAGTACTATGCCAGGGGAAAAGATTTTCATACCTGCCTGTGTAAGTTAATGAGCCAGTTGCTGGATTCCCGGTCAGACTGTGATCATATCCCATGTTTGTGCTGAATGCGTACAGGTACAAGGGGGAGCTAAGCGGGTTGCCCGCAGAGTCAACTGGTTGGTTAATTGTTTCTACTGGTACCGGTTCCGGTGAAATGGAGTATTCATTGGTAACTGGATCCTGAACGAGGCCAGCCACTATTTCAAAGTTAAATGTCGAAGGATTGATCACAATACGCCAACGATCAAATCCGAAATCTGATGCTTGCCTTCCCGCTCCGTCCCAGGTTGCGATCAGACCAGGAGTTCCTGAATAATTACCATAATATGAAAACGGTGCGCCGCCAACATTGGCAATACTTACTGTCCTGCCAATGATTCTGGATAATTCTCCTTCAGATCGGTGCACGACATAAGTATCACTCGCTAAGTCGGTAGTAGTAATTACTGCCTGATCGGGCATGTAAATTGAACTATCACCTGAATACCAATTCAAACCATAACTACTGGCCCAGCCACTCAACCCCAAATACTCAAAGCCAAATCGTTTTTCATTGTCTACTCTTTGACCGGCAGACACTGGGTAGCCATTGACCACTCCATTTTGCTCATAATAAACACCATATGTTCTGGCTTCTAAGAACGGGTTGGTACGATCAAAACAGGCTTCAGTAACAGTGTTTAACAATCCAATATTACGCCTGAAAAGATGTGTTAAGTTATACACGACCTCAAAACCTTCTTGGGTAGTATCTATGACGCAAGGATCTATAGGAGTGAAGCCATCGGTATCAACACACCTGACTTTTAGCTCTCTGTTAAAACTTACACTGGCACCACTATTACCCTGAGCATCATCCATTACCACGCTAGCCGACCCAAGCTCATACCTGTCATAATCTTGTAAAAAAGGGTCGCCTGACTCAACAAATGATAAAAATTCCACTTTGTTATCATTCCTTTGTACGGTTCTTGTGTTCATAAGGAATGGCGGAATATCTCCTTCCTCACCAACTGGCGGCGTTACCTCTAAAGACATTTTCATTTCAAATTGCCCGACAGGGTTTGTAGAATTTGCCTCTGAGAAAATAATCAGCTCCATAACCAGGCCGCCACTCCAATCAGTTCCAAGAAAATCAGCAAATGGAACCCATATTTTAACGTATTGAGGAGAATGCTCGAATGCGCGATCTGATTTAACCACAGCGCGGAAAAATCCCACATTACTTAATCCGGCAATACACTCACTAGGATTGAGATAAGCTGTATAACCACCAGTATTCACAAGATCAGCGATTCGTGCTTGCTTTACAAAACAGAGCAGTAAATTTACAAATTGCAAAGACTCGTTAGAGTCTTCAGCTACAGAAACATCGACCTTATCTTTTTCATAATCAGATTCAGGATCGAAAACCTGCCCGCTAATTACCTTACCAACAATATTGCTCAATTCCGATATGGTTAGATTGGGTGTCTTCATTGATGCCGGACTGGCATTAAATCCACCTGTCGGAGCCACCACGCTCATGGTGGTGGCCATTTCCAGGCCAGACACACCGCCACTGACGCTGCCGTCGCCTTCTGGGTTAGGTGAACAGCCTGCCACTAATATGAATAGTGCCAGTCCGGTAGCCATTCGCATTACTATTGCTATATTGCTGCTGTTATCTGTTGTCATACTGTTAATACCCCTAAGTACTGCCTTAATTATTGCCATCGGAGGCTCTCGTTAAAATATCCTGAGCCAAATTCTGTTCTATATACTAATTAAATATATGGCAAACAGCCCATTAAGCAACGTATTTACCTTTAAAAATTTAATAAATTCCATTCTGACAGCAAATTTCTATAAATTACCCTGTTAGCGCCTCAGAATCCCACCTATAGACGCGCCATGCTAACAAAGCTGGCTTACACCTGACTTACAATTTTAGTTTAATTTGGCTATGTATTATGTGAACTGGTTCTCAATTGCTTAGTTCTTGGGAAGATATATTAAAAAATCTAATAGTTTTCTGTTTATATTCAATGAGTTGTACTTAATAAAAAATTGGTTTATAACAACTGGGGTAAAGAAATCCTGATAACTATTTGATAACTAGACTAAAACCTTGTAAGAACGTGCCGACATTGTCACTCACAACAAACCTGCCACAGGCGACTGCAGTTAAGTCTTACTTGTCAGATTTTATCATCATGTCGTCAGTACTTTATTCCTTCGCTCGCATCTGACTTCGAGCTAGAATAGCCTGCATTATCACGGCAAAATTAGTTTATGAGAGGAATAATTTACAAGCTATATCAGTTATTACTGCCATGTTTTTAGCAACAGCTTGCGACAGTGGCATTGTTGAGACAGGGCATTTGTCTCCGACATTGTTTCCCAGTAAACCCGGGTACTACAATTATTTATGAGTAATTCTAAATCTTCTGAACAACGTGGCCATAAAGTCACCGACAATAAGGTTGATACAGAGGCCAGTCGTTGCGAATCCCTTATCCTGTTAACAGCATTATTGTTTATTGAAGATGAGGAGCTATTGGGGACCAAGCAACTGGCTAAGGCAAAAGCAGATTTTAAAGCCTTAACAAAACATACCATGCACATTCACGAGGCGCTCAGGCATTTATCAGATGTTTTGCAGGTCAACCGCAGCTTGAACCTGACCTATATAAAAATTGATAACAATCTCAATGAGATTGATACAAGTATCAATAACATTGAGCAACAAATTAACAATGCAAAGCAGGCCTTACTGGATGACAACCCGCCTGCACATGTCCACGCCGGGTTCCTGGGTGACCTGTTCTCATTTTCCCGGGACTTCAAGCAAAAAATCAGAGGCTTTCAGGCAGAACTCATTCTGTACGTACAGGCCAGGGAAACTGAATCACGATATGCCAACCAATACCATGGGGCATTAAAGAAGCGTCAATTAATCAAGGAGAAATTGTCGGAACAACTGGGCATGATTTCAACTCAGCAGGCACATGCAAGTGAACTGGTCATTGATGAACTTGATTTTGCTAAAATTGACGCCCGCTACCAGTCTGCAAGCCAGTCACTAAAGCACCACACACAACGGGTTAATGATATCCTGAACGATATAAAATTGATGTGTGAGATGGTCACTCATCCATCGTTACGAGAACGGCCTGAAGGCCTGGTAAATTATAATAAAGCACCCTACGAGGATCTGCACGCCAAATACACACACGCAACAGAAGAATTCCCGTTTATTGCCAAAAGAAAAGAAAATTTACTACATGTATTCAGGTTGTTCCAGCACTCACACAATATTTTTCTTGATGACTTGTATAACCTTAATAATTCACTGGCATCAATTGTCGGAGACACCGATGCATATTTCCAGACAAAGTCTGATTATCACCACATACGCGATGTAACCCTGAAATCACGCACACTTGAATCGCTGATAGATTTTTTGCAGATAGCATCATTGTTATTAAAACAAATGGAAAATTTAACCTATGAAAATTTTACAAAAGCGCTCTCAAAACTCATCGATACCGTTGACTCACCCTGGTTTGAGATTCAGCAAGGATTAATTGGCAGTAAAATAAATGCCGAAGCCCGGCTTTAGTTATTTCCCCCTATTCCACTGCAACCGACCTTGCAAGTGAAACAACAATCCAGGTTTGATCTGATAGTAATTGGCAGTGGCCCCGCCGGACAACGTGCAGCCATCCAGGCAGCCAAGCTGGGAAAGCGTGCAGTTATTATCGAAAGAAATAATGTTATCGGTGGTGTGGCCCTGCACACTGGCACTATCCCCAGCAAAACATTACGCGAAACCATTCTTTACCTGACTGGTTGGGATCAGCGTGGTTTTTATGGCCATGATTACCGCCTGAAGTCAGAGATTACTGCCGAAGATTTGCGGCTAAGACTGGACATAACCATACAACACGAGCTGGAAATTATTCACAGGAAGTTGTCAAGAAATAATATTGACGTAATTCATGGAACCGCATCATTTACCGATCCAAATACAATTAACGTGCACCAGGAGGATGGCAGCTCGCTGAACTTGTCAGCCGATTATTTTCTGATTGCCACGGGAACACGGCCCCGTCGTCCCGATAATATTGAATTTGACGATATCTCTATTACCGATGCAGATGGCCTTTTAAATGCAACAGGTCTTCCTGAATCTGTCACTATTATCGGGGCCGGAGTCATTGGCATTGAATATGCAACCATGCTCAATGCCCTTGAGATCGATGTAACACTCATTAATGAAAGCGCTAACATTCTGCCATTTGTTGACAGGGAAATAATTACTGAATTCCTGGGCCACCAAAAAAATCGTGGCATGAAGTTTTATTCAGGAACAAAAATTCAGTCAATCCTGAAAACGACAACAGGAACAGTTATCACCACCATGGAAAACGGTGAAAAACATGAGTGTGAAGTACTCATCTATACGGCTGGCCGAATCGGTTGCACCTCTTCACTCAGGCTTGAGAATGCCGGCCTTACTGCAAACAATCGCCACCTGATAAAGGTTAACGAAAATTACCAGACGGACGTAGCACATATTTTTGCTGCCGGAGATGTCATTGGTTTCCCCAGCCTGGCCTCCACAGCAATGGAACAAGGCAGGACTGTCGCACTACATGCATTTGGTTATGAAAAAGTATGCGACATGATAAACATTCCTTATGGAATTTACTCGGTGCCGGAAATTAGCATGATTGGCAAAACAGAAGCTGAATTACAGCAAGAAAATATTCCTTACGTCACAGGCAAAGCCAATTTCCAGGAAACAGCACGAGGACAAATACTTGGACTACGATCGGGCATGCTTAAACTTTTGGCTAGTTCCACTGACCGTCATCTGCTCGGTGTCCACATCATGGGTTATAGTGCTACTGAGCTTGTCCATATTGGCCAGTCTGTCATCAAGCTACAGGGCAAGCTCGATTATTTTTTAAACAATATATTCAACTATCCAACATTGGCAGGCGCCTATAAAATTGCCGCCCTGGATGCATGGAATCATATGCAAAATTAACCAGCTTACTCATATTTTTTTAACAGCACACCCTCTTCACCACAACAAGACGCTGCACATTTTTTAATTTCATTAATTGTTTTTTCGTCAGCAGCCAGGTAACTGGACACGGGTAAATTCTCTTCAGCACAGTCACAACCCTTGTCCCCATAAACATATACGTTTTTGAGCCCCACCTCTCTTGCCACCTCAATTGCCTGGGTCAGATCCGATAAGGATGTCGGTGGTATATGCGCCAGTTTGAATGCTGGAAAAAAACGCGTAATGTGCCACGGACTGTCTTCGCCCAAATATTGCTTTATCCAGCCGGCAATGGCGCGATAGGTTTCCGGGTTATTATTTTTCCCCGGAATAATATTGGTGCGGGTTTCCACGTGGATACCTAGCTCGTATGCCATTTTTATTGAATCTAACACCTGGCCTACGGTGGCAACAGAACAAATGTCTTTATAAAACTTATCGTCAAAACTTTTGATATCAGAACATAAAACATCAATCCAGGGCGCCATGAGCTCCAGCGCTTCCTTTGTAACAAAACTATTTGAAACATAAACCGTGAACAGGCCGGCTTCCCGGGCCAGGCGTGATACCTCAAGCACGTACTCCAGCCAAACAGCCGGTTCGGAGTAGGTAAAGGCAATGCCATCAACATTCAAACGTCTTGCGCTTTTTATCAAATCAGCCGGGCTCGCGTAGGCGGATCTGGATTCTCCTTTAGCCAGCTCATCCAGCGCCTCTACGCCCCAGGATATTTCCAGGTTATGGCAACCGCCGCAACGAAAGTTGCAACCATAACTACCGACAGAAAGTAACTGGCTGCCAGGGCGAAAATGTTTGACAGGTTTGTCTTCTATGGGCCCCACATCTATTGCAGATAAGATGCCATAAGACAGGTTATACAAGGTGCCATGGCGATTCACATGGGCCTGGCAAAACCCCCGCTGGCCATGCACCAGCTTGCAGCGCCAGTGGCATAAATGACAGCGTACGACCTCGTTATCAAGCTTCTCCTGAAGATGGGTTTTTACCAGTTGATATGAATTTTGCATGAATTATCTTGTTATCCTGTTGAATACCGGCATAAGCTAGCCCGGATGTTCCTGCGATACAAGACCCTAAAAAACAGCCAAAGTTTAGGTGAATTAAGACCCGAATTTTGGCAGTATGGTGATTTATTGACGTTTAGCGTCTGTTTTTTTGCCAGAACATTAGCTAACGCTGTTATTACCGAGCTGGTACGAAGAGCGGTAACTCATTGTATACAATAATAAAATTATTTTATAGTTATTTTCTATAAAAAATTATGCTCATCGACATAACGATGGTGTATTTATTGCATGGAATAATAGGCAAATCATGGATTGAATTTAAAAGAGCACCGCTATGCGCATAAATATACAAGATTTGACCATCGGTATGTACGTATCCGAACTGGATCGTCCCTGGCTGGAAACACCCTTCCTGTTTCAGGGTTTCGAAATTATGGATGATTCCGACATAGAGGAATTGGGCCGTTACTGTAAGTTTGTTTTTATTGATGCCGACCAGTCGAGGCCTGGCTCATTAACCCACGCCCATGCCCAGGCCCAGGCTCAAATACCCGAAAGCACCCTTAAAGAAGGGGCTCGTCCGACACGGGATAAGAAAATTGAATTCGAGATTCTCAAGAAATCAGTTGCCCCGAAACAGGATCAGGCCTACCAGGACATCACCACGCTGGAAGAAGAAGTCGGCCGTGTTTCCGGTACATTCAAATTTGCCAAAGGCCTGATATCTGAAATTATGAACGATGCCCGTCTGGGTCACAGCGTCAATATTGGCGGGGTCAGGCAAGTCGTAACCGAGATGGCAGAAAGTGTCATCCGCAACCCGGATGCACTTACTTGTTACTCCCAATTAAAAAACCACGATCAGTACACTGCCGAACACAGTATGCGTGTTTCCATATTGGCAATGGTCTTTGGGCGCCACCTGGGAATGGATAAGGCGCATCTTGAACTGTTAGGTACAGGCGGCTTGCTGCACGATGTTGGTAAAATGAAAACCCCGCTGGAAATTCTCAACAAACCAGGTGAGTTGACCCAGGCAGAAGCACACATTATGGAGGATCATGTTCCCCTTGGCGTTCAGATTCTTGAACATTCAGGTGGCATCCCTGATCCGTCTATGGAGGTCGTACGTTGTCACCATGAACGCTATGATGGTACCGGTTACAAGTCTGGCCTTAAGTCCGACACCATCGGCCAATTTGGACTTATAGGTGGTATTGTTGATTTTTACGATGCCGTTACCAGTGATCGTGTTTACCGAAAAGGCATTGCCGCCCATGTCATGTTGCGTGAAATGTATAAATTACGTGGCCAATCTTTTGATCCACATCTGGTAGAGCAATTTATCCAGTGCATTGGCGTTTATCCTATCGGTAGTGTCGTGGAACTGAACTCCGGAGATATTGGTGTAGTCACAAATATCAATCGTGAGAGACGCCTGAAACCCAAAATCAGGCTTATCCTGAAACCTGATCACAAACCCTACACAACCGCCAAAATCGTTGATTTAACAAAAGATCGTTCAGAAAAAGGTAAATTATTTGATATTGGCGCTGTGGTTGAGGCAGAAAAATACCACATTAACCCACACAAATATTTACCTACTGCTTTAGAGGCCTGAGTCACTTTTTATACCAGCAGATTAACTTCTGCCGATAAATTTTTGTTCGGGCCAGATTAACATTCCCAAAAAAACATTAACAGTGTAGTGCCATTCTGTAATCCAATCTCAATGTGTGCGAAAATAATAACTACTTCGAAATAAACCAATTTCAATCCGGAATTAGAGATTAATCTATGAATGATATTGCGCTTGATTTAGTAAGTGGAATTGCTGCTTTTGAGGCCAAGGATTTTTCCAGGGCACAACAATTACTTTCACCGCTGGCAGAATCTGGCAATGCCGAAGCCCAGTACCGACTGGCGATTATCTGCCAGAATGGTTTGAGTGCCGCTGAGAACAAGGAAAAAGGCCTGCAGTGGATGCAACTGGCTGCCGACCAGGGTCACGCCCTGGCCCAGCACGGCCTGGGTTTTACCTATTTGCATGGCGAAGGAGTCCCGGTAGACGAACAAGCTGCGATAAAATGGTTTACCCTCGCCGCTAAACAAGGGCTTGCGGGGTCGCAGATGACTCTGGGCATGATGTACGAGCAAGGTACTGGCGTGGAAAAAAACAGTGTCGAGGCAAAAAAATGGTACCAAATGGCTGAGGCTAACGAATAATACCCGATAGTATGCTACATATGGTTTTATGGATTCAAAAACGATGGAGTAAGATAGTGGAAAATTATAAAAATAAAAATGGAGTTAAACAATATTTCGTGCCGGTCCGTCTGTTTCTGGCAATAGCACTATTTATGATCAGCTCCCAGGCTATAGCTGCACTGACATTTACGTCACCGCCGCGGGAATCGAAACAGGAAGGCAAAAGAATATACAAACCGGTTGCGGAGTATCTTTCACAAGTCCTGGGCCAGAAAGTTGTATATAAACATGCAGGTTCCTGGGGAATTTATCAGGCTTATATGCAAAAAAAGAAGTACGATATTATTTTCGATGGTCCACATTTTGTCGCCTGGCGTATGGCAAAAATTGATCATGTCCCTGTTGCCAGGCTCCCGGGAAGTCTTTCTTTTGTCATTGTTACCCGTCGAGATGAATCCGCACCAGAAAATATTAAAAAACTTGCCGGGCGCAGGCTCTGCGGGCTGGCGCCGCCTAACCTGGCAACCCTGTCCGTGAATGCACAGTTTGGTGCCTACCGGGAACCTTCTTTGTATAAAACTAACAGCTTTAAGGAAAGTTATGAAAAGTTAATTGAAGGAAAGTGCGTGGCCGCAGTTTTACGCGATGTAATGATAAAAAAGTTTGACAGTAAAAATCTTACCCGAACAATTTTTAAAACCAGGGCATTGCCCAGCCAGGCATTTTCCGTGAGCCAGCGCATTGGCAAGGATAATGTCAGAAAAATAAAAGAAGCCTTGTTATCTCCAGACGCTGCTGTGCCCATGCAGGCATTTCTAAAAAGATACGCAAAAGGTAAAAACCTGCAATCAGTCAAGGTAAAATCCTATAAAGGACTGGAAGTATTGCTAAAAGACTTCTGGGGATTTAACCGGTAATTTAAATTAAACAGCGGAAATTACTATTCTGGCAAAAGTCAGACTTTATTGGGGAAGATTTCTGATTTTTATTTTGTGCACTTCTCCACAAATATCAAATCCAAATATTTTTCCATAAAAATAAAGCTCCCCTTCCAGGGCCCGAATAATATTACCTGCCTTACGAAAGCCGTGCTGCTCGCCACTATATAATTCGTAGGCTACGGGCAATCCTTTTTTATCCAGGGCATTAACCATCATTTCTGCCTGGCTCGGTGGTACCACCTTGTCTTCACTGCCCTGAAAAAAAGCAATAGGGCTGGACAACCTTTCGGTAAAATTAATGGGCGATCTGTTGAAGTATTCTTCTTTCGCTTCTGGATATGGGCCGATGAGTTTATCCATATAACGGGATTCAAACTTGTGCGTATCTCTTGCCAGGGCCTCCAGCTCACTAATACCATAAAGGCTGGCGCCAGTTTTAAATACATCGTAAAAAGTAAGCGCGCATAAAACAGTATAACCACCGGCACTGCTGCCACTAATGGCCAGTCGATTGGCATCCACCATTTTCTTATCGGCCAGGTATTGTGCACCACGAACACAATCCTCTACCTCCGCCAGGCCCCAAAGGCCCGCAAGAGATAACCGGTACGCTCTGCCATAACCTGTACTACCACGGTAATTAACATCCAGAACTGCAAAACCCCGGCTGGTCCAGTACTGGATTTTCTGGTTATAGGCAGCGGTGGTTGCGGCTGTCGGTCCGCCATGGCATTTAACAAGCAACGGCGGTAATTCATCATCTGCTACAGAAAACTCCCCGTTAGCAGGTTTATAAAAGAATCCGTGTGCCTGCGATTTGGCGCCAGTGGCGAAACTTATTTGTTCCGGCAAGGATACATAAGCTAGCGGTAAATCATTGTTGCTGGATTTTTTGATGACACTGAAATTTTTCAGGTCGCCATCAACCTTAACCAGCTCAGGTACGTTGTCAGCGGTAGAGCCAACAAAAACAGCACGACCCTGGCGGGCCCTGATGCCCGATATAGCCACAAACGGGAAATCTATTTCTGTTAATTTTCCATTTTTACAATTTATTGTCGCAAGTTGCCAAATACCAAGTTTATTGTAACAACATATAATTGACCCTGAATCCAGAAATGCATAAGTCGACATAGCAAAAACCCATTGTGGTAATCCGAATTCTGCCTGTACTGGTACCAGGTTTTTTATTTCTTTATTGGTCTCCCGGTATAAATTCCACCAGCCCGACTCATCAGAAACAAAAAACAGTTCGCCTGTTGGTGACCACTGTGGCTGGAAGATAGATACATTGTCACCGCCTGCAACCAGCCGTTGTTCGCCAATAGAACCATTTTCCAGTAACCAGGCACGCCATAATTTACTGTTCTCCCACGGCATGTCGGGATGATCCCATGTGAGCCATGCCAGCTGGTTACAGTCGGGACTGAGGGCCGGCGAGGCATAAAAATCACAGCCGCCGGCAAGGACGGTAATTTCATAACCTGCCGACAGAGAGATTGCGACAAGTTTGTTAACAACTGTTTTTTTATTTGCATGATCTTCCTCTATGCAAATTAATTGTTTATGTTTTTTATCATATTGTAAATCTGCATAGCGGCAATTTTCTCTGGTCGTAAGAACCTCGACCTGGGCCTGACCTCCTGTCCCTTGTTTGTGAATCTGTTGATCCTGATCGTTAACAAAGTACACATTACCGTCACCCACAGTAAATGCACCACCGCCATACTCATGCACCCGGCTTCGGACACTGAATTTTTCAGGTGTAATATCGTAAATCATGCCGTTTGCATCCTGGCAAACAATTACTGACCTGCCTTGCTCCGATGGTCTTGACTCATTCCAGTAGATATTTTCACTATCCAGCACAATATCACCAAGGGAAATTGATGCCGATGCCAGTTCCTGCGCCGATAATGGTGAGCACCAACTACCGCAGGGTGCTGTTTTTTTTGGTTTCATGTGGAATGCTTGAAGATTAGCCGGGGAATCACTCAGGCTTTTTTGCATAGGCCTCGTCAAAGGCCTTTTCCAATCGGGAATTGGTGCCACGAACCCCATCGACTACTTCTTTTGCCCAATCAAAATATTTTTGTTTGCGCCTTAAATCCCAGCCTGCTGGTGGTGAGTGGAGAACGTCATGAATATTACAAATTTTATCTGCAAGTTTGACCAGCTTCGCCATGTGACTCTTATGGGGCGCCTTGATAACTTGCAATCTTTTTCGCAGGACGGGTGATAGCAATTGATCATCGGTTACTTCAAGCACGATGTTTCTTACCTGTTCGCCAAATATTTCCTGGAGCTCATCAGGTGTGGTATTGGTATCTTCTATGGTGTCATGGAGCAAGGCGGCAGCGATCACAACCGCATCAGTCACACCGCCCACATGCCAAAGTTTATTGGCCAGGTCGATAGGGTGATTAATGTAGGGGGATGCCTCAACGCCTTTGCGTCGTTGATCACGGTGTTTTTCAGCAGCAAATGCCAGCGCCTTCAGCACCAATCCGGTATCATCATATTCCCAAATTTCTTTGGACATATTTTCCCCGCCAGATTAAAAACAAGTATGCGATTAAGATCTAAGGAAGCTCTGATCAATTGTCATCTCGACCGAAGTGGAGGAATCTTGTCACTTCCTGAGACTACTGAAGTTCCGTGGTATGAGATCTCTCCGCTGCGGTCGAGATGACAAATATATGTCGGAATGATAAGCATATATTGATCAGAGTTTTCTTAATATTATAGTCAAGAACTAATATGCACGACCATGGAACGTGAACTGCCAATCCTGCGATGTTCCCAAAGATATATAGCCTGCCAAACACCAAGGGCCAGTTTCCCATCCATAACCGGTATGGATAAACTGGTTGTAGTCAGTGCAGATTTAATATGGGCAGGCATATCATCAGGCCCTTCCTGAACATGAGTGTAATGGCTATCGCCTTCGGGTACCAATTGATTAAACCATGACACAAGATCGGTTTGGACTGAGGGATCAGCATTTTCCTGAATGACCAGACTGGCTGACGTGTGTTGCACCATTATCGTACATAAGCCCTGGTCGATGCCTGCATCCATGACAATACCGTTTAATTCATTGCTAAAATCATACAGCCCCTGGCCTGTGGTTTTGACGGTCAGCCGACTAATCATTTTTTAATCGCCAGCAATCAAGATAGCGGAACAGGCATTTCATCTTTTAAGCCCAGGACTTCGATGACGATATTCATAGCCGATGCGGTAAACAACTTTTGATCCCGCCATTTCGAATCTGTACCCAGGTTCTCATTAATATTTTCGCCAATCACATACAAGTTATTATTTTCCAGGGTGACATAAAGTGCCGGGTTTTTCGCACCCTCTTTTACAATTGCCATGATGTAGATATATTTTTTATTACTTTCATTTTCAATATCCCCGAGCACCACGGCAGTAAACTCACCAATTTGATAGCGTTTTTTGGGGATCGCCGATTGGAATGAAGGCCTTTCCATAAGCCTTTAACTAACTGCCAATTTTGCAGCACTCACCGCTGCACCGCTATTGATAGGCGCCTGCATATCAGTTAAGACACTGTCAATTGCGCCCAGACAGAAAATAATATTTTTCATATTACAGGCATGACCCATGAGGCCGACGCGCCATACCTTACCTGCCAGGGCACCCAATCCAGCGCCAATTTCAAGATTGTAATCGAGAAGCAGTCTTTTACGGACTTCTGCCTCATCCACGCCTTCAGGTATGCTCACTGCGTTCAGTTGCGGCAAACGATGCTCGGGTTTAACCAGAAAATTCAAACCCATGGCCTCAAAACCATCTCTTAGTGCCAGATGATGCAGCTGGTGACGCATCCAGGCATTTTCCAGTCCCTCTTCTTTTAATAATACCAATGCTTCGTGCAATCCATATAACGCATTAACCGGTGCCGTATGATGGTAAGAACGTTTTGCGCCCTCACCCCAGTAACCCATGACAAGATTTAAATCCAGGAACCAGCTTTGTACTTTGGATTTTCTCTCTTTTATACGAGTGACAGCGCTGTCACTAAAAGTAACGGGAGACAAACCGGGCGTACAGGAAAGACATTTTTGGGTACCGGAATATAAAGCGTCAATCCCCCACTCATCGACTCTCAATTCTGATCCGCCCAGAGATGTCACCGCATCAACAATTGTCAGGCAACCATATTTTTTTGCAATAGCGGCCAGGATTTTAGCGTCTGATAATACACCTGTCGATGTTTCGGCATGGACAAAAGCAACAATGCTGACATCTTTATTTGTCTTTAATACTGACTCCAGCTTATCCGGGTCAACAGCTTTTCCCCAGTCATCTTCCACCATAATAGCTGTGGCACCAATACGCTCGACGTTTTCTTTCATGCGGCCGCCGAAAACACCATTCTGGCAAACAACAACCTTGTCCCCGGACTCGATAAGATTGACAAAACAGGTTTCCATGCCGGCAGATCCGGGCGCCGAAACAGGAATGGTCAATTCATTTTTTGTTTGCATGGCATACTGCAGCAGTGATTTAAGCTCATCCATCATTTGCACAAACGCCGGGTCAAGATGACCAATAGTCGGTCTAGCCAGGGCCGACAATATTCGCGGGTGCACATCTGAAGGACCGGGGCCCATTAATGTTCGTACTGGTGGGTTAAATGAAGACACTGACATAAACACACTCGCTGGTAATTTTCAGGAGGGGCAGTATAAAGGGGCAACTGGCCAGATTACAATACGGTAGAGGTCCTATAAAATGTAGGGGTGATTTACCGGGGTTCCGCCTGTTCTTTATCCGGAAACTGCTTGCCCATACCTGTTTGATAATAATCCCATCAAAACAAAAACTAGCGGGTATTTTTCCTGCAATCAGGCAGTCAAGTACTGATTCGGTTGCGGCCTTTATTTTTGGCGCGGTATAACGCCTTGTCTGCCTGCTTCATTACATCAGCGGGGTTTGCATGGCCATCAGATTTTTCAGCGACACCCATGCTGACTGTGATTTTGACTTTTCTTAATTTTCGATTGGTCGGCTGACCGGATTCATCAGGTACATCTTTAGGCCGGTTGCGATCACGAACATAAAATCTTGAGTTGCTAATCATTTCATGAGTAACCTGCAAATGTGACTCAACATCCCACATGGTTTTGCCAGGAAATAATATTGTAAATTCCTCACCGCCATACCTGAATACCTTACCACCGCCTGCAATACTTTCCAGCTTGACCGCAATAAAACGTAATACCTGGTCGCCAACATCGTGGCCAAATCGATCATTAAATTTTTTAAAGTAATCAATATCCACCATCACCAGTACATATTTAACACCGAGTTTTAATAACTGTTCATCAAGTGCGCGCCTGCCTGGCATGCCGGTTAGCTGGTCATGGTAAGCCATGAACCAGGAATCCTGGATCAACGCCAAAACGATTAATATGCCTGCCACTGAAAACAAAATAATTCCGCTTAATGGTTGATCGATATTTATAATGGCGAGCAAAAACAGCACCAGTATTCCTGCTTTACTGGCAGCCAGTGATGAGGGATGTTGAAGTAAATTTGTAAATAAATAAACAATTGAAATAAAACTTATCACAATGGCGCCGTGCGGGACCGGTGACGATTTTAATATCGATTCTGAAATTAACGGGGAAGCCAGAATTTTCGTGGTCATGACCTGATCCCAGTAAACCAAAGAAACGGCCAGCAAGCCCTGGAAAATAAATATCGAGAATCGAATTAATCCATGTTTGGTAAATATCCCACGCTCTTTCAAAAATACAAGCAAGGCAAGATTAAATGGGATCAGGTATGAAAGAAAAAGTGCAACAATGGCTGTTTCGATCTTGTAACCTGCCAGCACAGGCTCGTTTAATAAAAAATGTGCGGCCGCAAACATCAGGGCAATAAAAAATACCCGACTCCTGTTAAAGCGCCATGCCAGACCGGCAGCAGGCAATAAAAATAAATAAGGCACGTAGTAAGCAAGCTCAAGCAGGACTTTTTGGGTCACAATAATTTTTGGAGAAAAAACATAGGCCAGGGAAACCAGGACTAACGGTATGACCAACGCATTGGCTGCGCGCAGTAAGGAGCGTTTTAGCAATTCCTGAGAGTTAGTGATTGTCATGTACAAAATGATAAACCCTGATGACTAAAACATATGATCGCTGATGAGTGATTTAACAATAAAATACCACGCTCAATATTAACAGTATGAATAAACCACTCACGCTTTAAGTCTAGGTCACAGGCTAAACGCGTGCCAGCACAATGTCCCATAAGTACTTGAATTACAGACAAATGGCAGGTAACTTATTGCGATATAACACCTGAAAATTCCAGCAATTAATGCCTCATGTCACAAACAATATACAATATTCATGCCATTCATCATGCCAGCCTGGTTGTTACTAATTGCGAAATATCACTTTCTTTTTATGTTGATATTCTTGGTCTGAAAGTAGTTCCAGACAGGCCAGATCTTGGTTATCCGGGCGCCTGGTTAAACATCGGTAATAACAACAAACAACAACTTCATTTGATGGCGTTTCCGAAACAGGCCGCAAAACTGAATACCGGGCAGGACCGAAAGGCTCACCCGGGGCATGGATCTCATTTGGCGTTGGCGGTAAAAAATCTGGCTGTTTTTCTGGCAAGACTAGAACAGGAGAATATCAAATATTCGCTTAGTCGTTCCGGGCGACCGGCATTATTTTGTGCTGACCCTGATGGCAATACCATTGAGTTAATTGAAGTCTAACTAAATCCAAATGTCGCGGTGTTTTGCAACCCCGCTAAATGCCGCTATTCTTACATTATCACTATTATCACTTTTCAGGAATATCACTATTCGGGCCGGCATCATCTTCGGGTTCCTGTTTTGAAATTTTTGTAACTTTAGCTTCTTTTTTACTGCGTTTTTTGACAGGATTATTTTTAGTTGTATTGGTATTTTTTGGCCACTCACCAAACGGAAAAGGTTTTATCTCTGAGTTATAAGTCAAAAACATTAAAATCTCATAGGCAAACTTGCTCAGGTTTGCACCAAACACAAGCAGCTTTTCATTAACTTTTGCCGTAAATAACCTGGAAAGGAACTGGAATATAACAACAGCTAACAATACTGCTTCAGCGATTCTGTAGATAATAAAAAAAATGATCATATAAAAAACACGTATCCAGGTACTGTGTTCGGCAATATTTTGTTTTAATTCATTGTCCATTATGTGCTCCAATATTTACGGGGATATATGGGTGATGAATATGGTATCTTCTCCGTTGATTTACAAGCCCTGGATAATAATTTATGCCTGTTAATATGCCTGTTAATATGCCTGTTTATAAAAATCTTGCAACACAGCAGTACGGCCAATGAGCTGGTGGGGGAAAATCCTCGGCGGCACTTTTGGCTTCATGCTGGGTGGGCCACTTGGTGCGCTTTTGGGTGCGTCACTTGGCCACCAGTTTGACAGCAGTCAGGGCAAGGAAGGCTTGGGTGGACCTGCCAATCGTGAACGCATTCAAAGTGCTTTTTTTGCCGCAACATTTTCTGTTATGGGACATATTTGCAAGGCAGATGGCAAAGTTACACCGGACGAAATTCAGCTAGCGCAATCCGTGATGGATCAAATGCAATTGTCGCCAGACCAGCGAGTGGCTGCCAAACGTTTATTTAATGAAGGTAAATCATCAACATTTCCATTTAAAGCAGTGCTGGAGCAATTTCGCAGGGAATGCCGGCGCCGGCATACGCTTATGCAAATGTTTCTCGAAATACAAATCCATGCCGCCTATGCTGATGGTTCAATTCATCCGGCTGAACGAAAAGTACTGCGGGATGTTTGCGATGTGCTTGGTTTCAGCCAGCAGGATCTGGCCCATCTCGAGGCCATGGTCAGGTCCCAGTCACATTTTGCCGGTGCGGATCCAGCGGGAAGACCATCCAAAACCAGAATCCAGGAGGCTTACGATGTGTTGGGCATGACCGCAACCAGTAACCCTGCTGACATCAAAAAAGCGTATCGTCGACTGATGAGCCAGCATCACCCGGACAAGCTGGTAGCGAAAGGCTTACCGGAAGAAATGATGAAAATCGCAGGCCAAAAGACCCATGAAATCAAGGTCGCCTATAATACTATTCGTGAGGCCCGTGGTTTCTAGATTACCGGTAATTTTATAAGCCCGGCCGCTAACCAGTGAGTTTTTTCTGAAACAAAATCTGGGTTGTACGAAAATCCACTTTACCGCTACCCATTTTTGGCAATTCTTCCATAACCAGAAAATGACGGGGTATTGCAATCGTCGGCAATAAACTACCAATAGCATCGCGAACCGCTTTTTCATCAATGGCTTCAGATAACGCGACCCCGACAATGGCACCTTTACGTTTATCCGGTATTTCCACGGCACAGCATTCACACGCCGTTGGTAATATCTTTTCCAGTACTGCCTCTACCTGTACCAGGGACACCATTTCGCCACCGATTTTAATAAAACGCTTTAGCCGTCCGCGGTGCCAATAATAACCCTCTTCATCCTCCACGCCCATATCACCAGTCTCATACCAGCCATCTTCGATTCGCAAAGCAGTTTCTTCAACATCGCCCAGGTAACCCTTCATGACAAGATCGCCTTTGACGAGAATCTTCCCTTCCTGGCCCTGTCCAAGTAACTTGCCGCTATCAATGTCGACAATTTTGACTTGTACGCCTGGCAGGGGCCTGCCAATACTGCCAGGTTTATTGAATCCCGGGCTGTTGGCAGTGATGACAGGTGAAGTTTCCGTGGCACCATAACCTTCAAATAGTTCCACCTGGTGCTTGGTTCTATATTCTTCCCGCAACCAGTCGGGAAGTTTATCGGCACCGGCAATAGCAAAACGAATGGACGAAAAATCACCCGTTTGTGACTGGCGAACAAATCCAGCCAGAAAAAATGGCGTCGCCACAACAATGCTCGGATGATCATCCCTGATAATTCCGGCAATAGTCTTGAAATCAAGCGGATTGGCATAGGTGACAATGGTCATGCCCATGCAAATCGGCAGCCAGAATGTGATCGATTGCCCAAAGACATGAAACATTGGCAGCACTGAAAGCATGATGTCTTCAGATGTGCACGTATACAACTTGGTACAGGCGTCTATATTGCTGCCTATATTTCGATGGCTGAGTTGCACCGCTTTCGGCTCTTTTTCACTGCCACTGGTAAACAGTATCAACAGGGTATCGTCATCGGATCCAGCGTAAACTTTTCGTTTAATCAGAGAAGTGGGCATCAAACTCAACGCTGCTGCCCTGAGCTTCTCAAGCGTGCCTGCCCCCTGGGCTATTGTGTCAACAAAAACCATGCCGTCACTTTTTGGACACTGGATTTTTTCCAAAAAAACGCCCGATGTTAAAACGGTTTGAAAACCACACTTGCGCCTGGCAAATTTAATGTTTTGTTGGGCACCAGTGGCATAGTTAATCATGACGGGTATTTTTCCTGCCATGAGTACGGCCAGGATCGAAATACCGCAGCCAGCAGAATTCGGCAAGAGAATGCCGATATAACGTTCATCGAATTTTTTGAAATGACGCCAAAGTAACAGGCTGCCAATAAGCGCCTGTCGGTATGTTACCCGTTTATCTCTGGACCGATCTATAAACGCCAGTTTGTTGCCGTAACGTTTGGCGGTCTCAATAAATTGCAGATGTAGTTGCATGGCTCAAGTCCCCGGAGATTCGCCACAACCTTACCCGAGCCTGCCAGAGCCATCCAGTCGGCATGGCTAAATAATGAGAAAATTGATGATTTCTACAGTACAACCCCTGTGAAATTGATTAAACATTACATAACATATTGTTTATTATAGATTTAATGCTTACCACTGATCTGCCCGCATTACCCACTAATCACATATCAGGTAAAATAGATAAAATCAGCGGTTTTTTATGGTTAAAAAGTTGGAATTATCCCAGAAAAGGGAGTATTTTCCCCTCACAAGGGACTGGAGCATTTATAAAAAAATAAATGGCCCAATGTTAATGGGTAGATCATTAATGATGGGTAAATAGGGAAATAAGAAAATGAGGAAGGTATAACATGTGGATTATAGCAATTTGGCTTGTCGTCGCACTCTTGGTTGCCATGATTTTTGGCAGCATGGCCAGAAGATCGAGTAATTATACTGATCGCGAAATCACCACCCGGGCTGCCGGTGGAGAGCATAGCCACCTTACAAAGTAATTCGCTGTAACAGTTTTTGTTACTGCTAGCATTATCAGTGATAGTGCCGTGTTGTGACTCCTACGAAAACACAAAAACTCCCTGTTCTGGTTATGCCTGGTCTGATTATGATGGTCACACCGCCACATACTTACATCCACATACTTACATTACCACGTTCTCAGAATTTCTAATCTTCAAGTAACCTGCTACTGGCGGGCAATTAGATCCAGTGAATAGCCGTCACCATTTCTGGCCGCCTGGGCCAATTACAGGCTAACCCTGTTCCAACAGGTTTCGTAAATCGATCACCGCCGCATTGGCCTGTGATAAATACGAGGTCATGATTAACGAGTAGTTGGTCACCAGCCCAAAACCCCTGCCATTGAGAATCATGGGGCTCCATACCGTATCCTGGGTTGCCTGCAGGTCCCTGATAATCTGTTTCAGGCTGACGGTGGCATTTTTTTTCGCGAGTACGTCTCCAAAATCGTATTCTGCAGCTTGCAGAAAGTGTATCAAGGCCCAGGCAGTACCACGGGCCTCATAAAATACGTCGTCAATTTCCAGCCAGGGTGTTTTAACCTCAATCAGGCTGGGCTGACCAGTACCCTCCTTTACCGTTACATCCATATCTACCCTGACCTGGCCAACACTGGCGCTAAGTCTTTGCGATAAACTACCCAATCGTTTCTCAATAATTCCCAGCCAATCACGCAGGTTATCTGCCCTGGCATGGAACAGGGCGCGGCCCTGATCCCCTGTTTGTAAGCGCCCAAGATACCTGTCAAGCAGCTTAATTGCTTTGCGATATTCGTCTTCAGTGGCCGGGAAAATCCAGGAGTCATTTTCAAAATTAAACAAGGGCTCAGCCTTGGCCAAATCCTGATCCTCTACAGACTGGGATTGTGAACGACTAAAATCATTGCGCATGACACGGGCCAAATCCCTGACCTGGACCAGTACACCAAACTCCCAGTTGGAGATATTGTCGAGAAAAACCCCAGGTGGGAAAATGTCATTACTTATGTACCCCCCTGACTTATCAAGTATGGTGCTGGCAGCCCTGGACAATGTTGCACCCAGTATATAACCCGACACCAGTTTTTCTTCGGTAATGCCCGCATGCTGGATCGCATAATCCCGGACATCGAAGGCATCAGGTTCGCTACCCCATAACCAGCCGAGTATCACAATCAGGACTGAACCAAGCAAAACCAGGCCAAGGACCAGGCCCGACCAACCACTCAAAGTACGAAACTTGCTTAAATAATCCATAAAATGCACTCTCTTTGTGATCCCGATCACAGTCAAATGTAACAAATTCGTCTGGATAACGATTATAACAGACTGATTTTCTGTGGCTCTGCAAATTTACCTGATCTATATCAAATCAAATTTTTTTTATAGTTGTAAGCTTGCTGTAAGTTGGCTGTGATACTATTCAGCCTGAAAGTGGGGTGGATGGTGGAAAAATCAAGCAATGGGAGTGCTATTACTAAACCATCTTGTAATTCGGGGCGCAAGTACACAATAAACGGGTGTAGTGACTGCTAAACCAGTGACTAAAGCAAGAGCCGGGTGTAATTGCAAAGTGCACGGGGGTATTTATGACAAGATTCACTGGCGGCGAACGTCGTCAAAACCCGCGTCGGGCTACAGCTATGAAAGCGGCGATTATATTTAATAATATGCCGGTATCAGGCTGTACCACGCGTAATGTTGGCTTTGGCGGCGGATATATTGATATGCCGGTTAGTCCGCCACCGGCTGATTCAATTATCAATCTTAGTATTCTTGACGATAATGGCCAGCCTGTGATCGCACTCGAGGGGCAAATCACTTATACGCAAGACAAGGGATGCGGCATCCAGTTCATTAATATGAATGCCCAAGATTTTGATTTGCTGGCTGACCTGATGTTTTCATGGATGTCAAAAGCGGCACTAAGAATGCCTGAAGAGCCGAAAGCAAAACCGACAGATGTACCAGGTGGTCATACATTCTGGAATTAAGCCTGGATTTAGCCTGGGCATTTACCTGGTTTAATATAATTTATTCGAGATTTATTCAGGGCCAAAAGGAGTTGGCCAGAAATACCCGGAGTAATTCATTAGCCAAACCTTCCGCCCTCAAATCTCTCTTCTGAATTTTTTTGCTGCCTTTCGCACAATATTTTCAGGGTTACATGGTCATTCGTCGCAGTAGTTATACAGCTTATCGATCCTTGTGATTTTCGTTGTTACCATACCCGATAATAACGTTACAATTAAAACTCTGGAATCAAACAGCTGATCAATACATCACATCTATGTCAAAAGAAGAATATGATACTTTTCTCTGGGTACTTGGTAATTCTGCCAATGAATTCAACCAGGTTGCCATGTTAATCGTGATAACAATGTCAACGATTTCAGTTGTGAGCTACCTGGCAAATAAGGCCTGGTTATATATCCAGTTTAAATCTGATGTTGAATTCTGGACAAACATATTGCCGGTATAACCAATTTAATTTGGCATTCGTTTTCTGACTGCTTGCATATCTGTTTCTGTTTTATCTATTTCTGGTTTTCTCTTTATCCAGCTTATCTTTATCCAGTATCTTGAGCTGATAGTCTTTGGCTGCACGCGATGTTTTCCATATATCACCCGTGTGTGTTGAAAAATGGCCTGCGGCAGATTCTCGATAATACAAACGTAATGTTTCTGTAATGACCGGGAACGCCAGTGACTCCCAGGGAATATCTTTTTCTTCATACAACTTAACTTCCAGGCTTTCACTGCCCGGTCCAAAATCAGTATTTTCCAGCTTACCCCGGTACATTATATAAACCTGATCAATATGTGGCAGGCTGAACATTGTGTAAAGACTAAGGATGGTAACCCGGGCATTTGCTTCCTCAAGGGCCTCGCGGGCAGCAGCTTGGGCGGTGGTTTCATCGTTTTCCATAAAACCCGCCGGTAAGGTCCAAAGCCCATAGCGCGGTTCAATTGCACGTTTGCATAAAAGTATTTTTCCATCCATTTCAGGGATACAACCCGCCACCACTTTTGGATTTTGGTAGTGAATAAGGTCGCAGGAAACACACACATGCCTGGGCAGGTTATCGCCCTCGGGCACCTTTATCTCAACCAGGGCTCCACATTGATTGCAGTATTTCATGGTGTTTATTATCTGCTTATTGCGCTCGTATTACCTAACCAAAATAATCCGGTTCATTGCCGGGCTTCCATTTAATATTACAACCCATGCTGGCAACTTGCTCTTTGGCAACAGGCTGTCCTGCCAGCAAAACATCGACTGCATGGCGCAGGTCTTTTCCGGTTACTGGTACATTATTTTTTGGACGACTACCATCAAACTGGCCGCGATAAACAAGCGTCCTGTTTTTATTAAACAGGAAAAAATCTGGCGTACAGGCGGCCTGGTAAGCCTTGGCGACTTCCTGGCTCTCATCCAGGAGGTAGGGAAAACCATAACCTTGCTCAGCAACATCCTGCGCCATTTTTTCCGGGCTATCGTCGGGATAATTTTCCACATCGTTGCTGTTGATACCAACCACTGCCAGGCCTTTAGATTCATAGTCCCGGGCGAATACCGCCAGGGCAGATTTTAAATGAATGACATAAGGACAGTGGTTACACATGAAAACGACCAGCAACACTTCTTTATCAGAAAAATCAGCCAGTGATGTTATTTTTCCGGTTGTATCAGGCAAGGAAAAATCAGGCGCCGCTGTGCCAAGTTTGAGCATGGTAGAAGGGGTTAACACCATAGGTCTTTACTCCAATAGATAATCAGGCCAACAAATAATCAAGTAATCTCAAGTAATCTCAAGTAATTCAATATCAAAAATTAAGGTGGCGTTACCGGGAATCATGGCACCCGCCCCGTTTTCTCCGTAACCAAGATGGGGTGGCACGGTTAATTTTCGTTTCCCGCCCACTTTCATTCCCACGACACCCTGATCCCAGCCTTTTATGACATAAGCGACTCCAAGGGGAAACTGGAAGGTTTCGTTCCTGTCCCGGCTGGAGTCAAATTTGGTACCGTCCACAAGCCAACCGGTATAGTGGACAATCACAGTCTGGCCGGCGCCCGTTGCCTCCCGGCCCTCACCCAAGCTTATATCCTCGATTTCCAGCTCTTTCATTATTTATCCTCTATTCACAAGTGTTAATAACCGCAGGGTAAGAACCCTTTTTTTGATTATTATCAAAGCAACAAAGTGGTTAAAATAGTGCCATTCATAATATCCAGATCTCTACCCGGCAATTGCGCTATAGCAACGTGTCGTATTATTTTTTAAGCTATTTTCAGCGTCTATTATAAGCCTTTTATCATCAAATCCCTTGGTTCCCACCAATATTTATGGGATATTAGGCGCGGTTCTGGTTAGGACATTATTGCCAGCCTGATTTAGCCATTTTTCTACATGGCCCGCCAACACTCCCATAGGAATAATAAGGACTAAAAATGAAATTAAGACTGATAATTACCTTACTGGTTACCATGTTCACTGTTTCAGCTTGTGCGCAAAAAGATGCAGAGCTCAATACCGAG
Source organism: uncultured Acidiferrobacteraceae bacterium (assembly GCA_913009895.1). Classification (GTDB taxonomy): domain Bacteria; phylum Pseudomonadota; class Gammaproteobacteria; order Acidiferrobacterales; family SZUA-150; genus SZUA-150. Next base: position 27,700 of record CAJVXY010000006.1, read on the forward strand.
CAGCAGAAGCTTAGTTATGCCATTGGCCATAACATTGCCAAGAACCTGAAACAACAAAAACTGGAACTAGATACTGCTGCATTAGCAGCCGCATTCGATGATGTGCTGAGTGGCAAAGAACCACGTTTAACCGATGAAGAAATGAAAAACGCCATCATGGGCTTTCAGCGCGCTAAAATGAAGGAACAGGAAGCGAAAGGTGAAAAAAATAAAGCCGATGGCGCTGCTTTTCTGGAAGAGAACAAAAAGAAAGAAGGCGTTAAGGTTACTAAGAGCGGCATCCAGTACCGGGTCATTAATAAAGGTAAGGGCAAGAAGCCAAAAACCAGTGACACCGTTGAAGTACATTACCGCGGTACGTTGATTGACGGCACTGAGTTTGATAGCTCTTACAAACGTAAAAAACCAGCAAAGTTTCCGCTTCGTGGTGTCATCAAAGGCTGGCAGGAAATTTTGCCTATGATGAAGACCGGTGCAAAATGGCATATTGCGGTGCCGCCTGATATGGCTTATGGCCCAGGTGGCCAGGGTGGCATGATTGGCCCTAATTCAACACTCATTTTTGAGATTGAGTTGCTGAGCATCGAGAAGAGCGGTAAAAAATAACTACTCGTAAATGATTTATATCCATACACCCAGCCTGCATGCTGCAGGTTGGGTTTTTTATTGTTCAGAATTTATCCTATATAGTTTAGATATAAATATCTGCTATAAATAAAATAATGCTTATCATCCTGAAAAATTATTTTCTTAAAGTCCCGGATTTTATCTGGCAATACGATCTCAATACCGGTTCGGCGATTCCTGCATTCATCATAAAATTTCTTCGGATTATACTGGTAACCTTCAACGATTTATCCAGAGGTCATATTAGTCTGCATGCAACCAGTCTCGTCTATACAACCTTGTTATCGCTGGTGCCATTTCTTGCTGTCAGTTTTGCCATTCTAAAAGGGGTTGGACTACATAATTACATTGAGCCTGTCCTGTTAAGCCTGCTTAGTCCACTGGGTAGCCAGTCCGGGGTCATAGCTGCACAAATTGTTGAGACCGTAGAAAATATCAAGGTTGGTGTACTGGGCGTACTGGGCGTACTGGTTTTACTTTATACATCCATCGCCTTGCTTGGCAAGGTAGAAGCCATATTCAACAAAACATGGCATGTAAGACCAAGACAATCATGGGCACAGAGAATCAGCAAATATATTAGTGTGCTGGTGATCGGCCCGATTTTCATCGGCCTGGCACTAGCTGCTACCGCAACCTTGTCGAGCGGTGAGTTGATTGGAAATTTTATGGACACCCTTGGATTGTCTGACTGGACAACGCTCATCACCAAAACCATCCCTTATATATTGATCATTGCTGCATTCACATTTTTTTATATGTTTGTACCGAGCACGCGCGTAAAACTCAAGCCGGCACTGTTCGGCGCGGTGCTGGCAGGATTTTTATGGGAAGGTACGGGTCGGGTTTTTGCAACCATTATCGTGACATCAACAAACTACGCGGCAATATACGCGGGTTTGGCGGTACTAATTTTATTTATTATCTGGCTTTATTTAAGCTGGACCATCCTGCTGCTGGGTTCCAGTTTCGCATTTTACGCACAGTACCCGGAAAACATTCGTCGCAGATCCGCACAACCAGGCTTGTCCATATTCAGGCGTGAACAACTGGCATTAACCGTTATCAGCATTATCCTGGAAAAGTTCAGCAAAGGGTTAACTGCACCCACTCTTACCGGACTGGCCCAATCCCAGAATCAAACACCCGAAAGTATTGAAGCAATATTGGCACCCCTGGAGAAAGAAGAAATTATTAAAAAAACAGACCAGGTGCCAGCGACTTATTTACCCGGCAAGGCGCCGGAGACAGTGCCCCTTACCGATGTTTTAAATATTATTCGCGAGCAATCAGACAATACTTTTTCTGATAAAAATAACTCTGCTGGTGTCAATCTTGTAATGAATAAAACAAATGCAGGAATACAGCAAGCCACCGCCAATGAAACCCTGGCGGTTTTAATCAATAAAGAATCTGAAGATTCGAAATAAAACAGGAAAGAAAAAAATTAATGCTCACGGGTATCGCGAAAAGTTACATCAGGCCAGCGCTCAATAGTTAAATCAAGGTTCACCCTGCTCGGCGCCAGGTAAGTGAGGCTGCCACTGCTATCCAGGGCCAGGTTCTGCTCATTCTTTTTCCTGAACTCGTCCAGTTTTTTTTCGTCGTCACATTCAACCCAGCGGGCAGCGTTCACATTAACAGGATCATAACTACACTCGACCCCGTATTCATCCTTGAGGCGATAGGCAACCACGTCAAATTGTAAAATACCCACCGCACCCAGGATCAGGTCATTCCGGTCCAGGGGTCTTAATACCTGGGTCGCGCCCTCCTCGCTCAACTGGTCAAGGCCTTTTTGCAGGGCCTTCATTTTCATGGGATCACGTAATATCACCCGGCGAAATAATTCAGGAGCAAAGTTGGGAATGCCTTTAAACTTTAACGACTCGCCCTGGCTAAAGGTATCACCGATTTGTATGGTGCCATGATTGTGTAAACCGATAATATCGCCGGCATAGGCGTCTTCAACGTGGTCACGATCCTGGGCCATAAAGGTAATGGCGTTTGAGATCTGGACATCACGATTAATGCGCACGTGTTGCATTTTCATACCACGGGTATATTTACCAGAGGTAATGCGCATAAAGGCAATACGATCCCGGTGCTGGGGATCCATGTTGGCCTGGATCTTGAAAATAAAACCCGAGAGATCTTCTTCGGTTGGCTCAACAATACGAGACTCGGCCTGGCGCGCTAAAGGTGAAGGCGCATGCTCAACAAAACTGTCCAGCAATTCCTGGATCCCGAAATTATTAATGGCCGAACCAAAAAATACCGGCGTTAACTTGCCGTCCAGGTAGGGTTCGATTGCAAAGCTGTGGCTGGCGCCTTTGACCAGTTCAATTTCTTCCCGTAATTCAGTGGCCAAGTCACCCAACATAGTATCCAGCTCGGGATTATCCAGACCCTTGATCACTTGCCCTTCCTGGATTTTACCGCCATGGGTGGGGCTGAAAAAATGCACCGAGTCGTTGACGAGATGATAAACGCCCTTGAATCTTTTGCCGCTGCCAATAGGCCAGGTCACCGGGGCACAGGATATATTCAGGACAGCTTCTATTTCATCGAGCAAATCGATGGGGTCTCGCGACTCACGATCAAGCTTGTTGACGAAGGTCATAATCGGCGTCGCCCGCATACGACAGACATCCATTAATTTGATGGTCCGGGCCTCAACGCCCTTGGCGGCATCAATTACCATTAAGGCCGAATCCACGGCGGTCAGGGTACGGTAGGTATCTTCGGAAAAATCTTCATGGCCCGGCGTATCGAGCAAGTTGACCATGCAATCCTGGTAGGGAAACTGCATCACCGACGAGGTCACGGAGATGCCCCGCTGTTTTTCCAGCTCCATCCAGTCCGAGGTGGCATGGCGCGCCGCCTTGCGGCCCTTGACCGTGCCCGCCAACTGGATAGCCCGGCCGAACAACAACAGTTTTTCGGTCAAGGTGGTTTTGCCGGCATCGGGATGCGAGACAATCGCAAATGTCCTTCGACGTTTTATCTCATCAACCAAACTCGCCATCACATCACCCAAAAACAACCAAATAAAAAATATTTCAAAACAGTATCAATAACACCGACGCAGCGTCATACACGCCGCGCTAAAAAACGATCAAGTAAAAAGCGCCTGGAAACAGGCAGGTAGTGCGGGAAAACTGGTCCTAGCTACTTACGTTTACGTTTGTAGCTTGCAATCCCTTGGGTCCTTGTTCGACTTCGAACTCAACCGCCTGGCCTTCTGCCAGTGAGCGAAAACCGTCACCCTTAATCACAGAAAAGTGCACAAACACATCACTGCTGCCATCGTCAGGTGAGATAAAACCAAATCCCTTGGCATCATTAAACCACTTTACTTTACCACTTTGCATAACTTACCCCTGCTGCATTTATCTTTATACTTAAATTACTGCGTATTACTGCTTGCTGCCAGTTTGTTACCAGTAATCCATGAATTGCTGGAACCAGTCACGGGCAGCGCCGGGAATTATAGTATTATCCCGGTCATGGTGCTAGAAAAAATTCGCCTAAATTAATGATTCTGTTACGTTAATTGCTAATATTCTTATTTACATTGCACCAAAAAGTGACATTTTTTGAGCCAAAACAATGAAAAATAAAAAACTGGCACCCGGTTTTAAACTCACGGACCAATCGGGCCAGGTACATCAACTCGCTGATTACCGCGACGGCTGGCTGATACTCTATTTTTACCCCCGGGATAATACCCCTGGCTGCACCCGCGAGGCCTGTTTGTTTCGGGATAATTTGGCCGATTTTGACCAGCTAAATTGCCGCATCATGGGTATTAACCCGGGCAGTGCCCATAAACACCAACAATTTGCTGAACATCACCGGCTCAATTTTCCGCTACTGGCCGACCACCAGGGCCGGGTGGCCCGGGCCTATGGCGCGCTGATCTCCCTCGGGCCCATCAAAATCACCAGACGGCAAACCTTCATTATTAATCCTCGCGGGGAAATCGCCAAACAATACCGCCGGGTCAATGTTGGGCAGCAGAATGAGCTGTTACTTCGTGATCTACAAAAACTACAGCAGGTATATGATGGTGATAAGCCATAGCGTACGTTATATTTGTAGTTATTAATGACTGCATGGCAAAATGCTGGAAATGGCTATGTATTCTGAGATAGACAGCGCGCAGCCTAATACGCCGAATCAGGGTGTTATGCGCCGCGCTGTCTAATAGACTGTTGAACTAAACCGCTTCGCGGTAGCTTATATACTAATTCAAGACCTTCCCTAAAATACTCAGCGCATACTATCTCCAGCCACTGTTGGCTGTAAATTGAGGAGATAAGTCATGACACCATTACGCCAAAAAATGATTGATGAGATGTTACTGCATGGTTTTGCTGAACGAACCAAATCAACCTATTTGAATACGGTAACTTATTTAGCAAAACATTATCACCAGTCACCCGATACATTAACCCCCGAACAGATCCAACAATATTTTTTGTATTTGATCAAGGAACGGGGTTTATCCCCCGCCAGTTGTCGCTTGTGTCTCAATGCCTTGAAGTTTCTCTATGTCGAGGTATTAAAACAAACCTGGTTCAACGAGATGAATCTGGTGATCCCGAAGAAAGAACAACGTATACCTGAGTTATTAAGCCATGAAGAGGTGGTACGAATATTGTCGGCATGCAGCAATCAAAAACACCATGCCCTGTTATCGACATGTTATGCCTGCGGGCTACGGGTGAGTGAATTGGTGGGGTTACAACTCCACCATCTGGACAGTGACCGCCATGTGCTGCGCATCGAGCAGGGCAAGGGCAAAAAAGACCGGCAGGTGTTGTTTACGGATCACTTGATCCTGTTACTACGGCGCTATTATCAAACGTATCGCCCACAAACATGGCTGTTCTATGGATTACATCATCAAAAGCCATTAAGTGTGTCCACCGTCCAGAAGATATACACCCGGGCCAAGCAGACGGCGAACATAAAAAAGATCGGCGGTATCCACGGCCTGCGCCATGCCTATGCAACGCACCAGCTCGAGGCGGGTGTGCCGGTCCATCAGTTACAACATCTGTTAGGGCACAAGGACCTGCATTCGACTCTGCACTATGTGCATTGGAACCCCACCTTGCCCCAAGGCGTGGGCGTGGATTTATTACCCGGGGATGGGTCATGAGCGCCGCCATAGGGATGCAACAAGTCATGGATCGATTCCTCACACCCTACCGGCAACACCACCGCTTGAGCCCGCAACAAAGTAAAGTCATCGGTAGCATTCGAGCTTGTCGTACCGAAGCACTGGGTGGCCACGTCGTGCAGTGTGAACAGTGTGGATTTGCGCAGACACGCTATCATTCGTGCCGTAACCGCCATTGCCCGCAATGCCAACAACAGGCAACCCAACAGTGGTGTGACCAACAGTGTCAACATGTCTTGCCGGTGGACTATTTTCATCTGGTGTTTACCCTGCCGCATGAACTCAACGGGTGGGTACAACTGCATCCGGAGGTGATCTACCGGGTGTTGTTTCATGCGGTCTGGTCAACCTTAAAAACCTTCGGTGCGGATCAAAAACGACTCCACGGGGAAATGGGTATGACAGCAGTACTGCATAGCTGGGGGCAAAATCTGTTCCGGCATGTGCATTTGCATTGTTTAGTCCCCGGTGGCGCACTCAGTCACAATCATAACCAGTGGCATCGGGCCAAAAGCACCTATTTGTTTCCGGTCAAAGCTTTATCCCGGGTCTATCGGGCCAGGATGGTCAGTGGTTTGCGCCGGGCCTGGCAGGCGGATCAGTTGTCGCGGGTAACACGCGACGATGTGGATGCCATGCTCAATCAATTAATGCGTAAAGACTGGGTGGTGTACAGCAAAGCGACCTTGCATCACGCGCAAACGGTGGTGAAATACTTAAGCCGCTATACCCATAAGATCGCCTTTGGCAATCACCGTCTACTGGCCATGGATGACAAACATGTGGTGTTTCGCTGGCATGACTATCGAGATGGCAAAGAGAAGTCCCTGTCTCTGGACGGAGAAGAGTTTATCCGTCGGTTCTTATTGCATGTGTTACCCAACGGCTTGATGCGAATTCGTCATTATGGCTTCCTGGCCAATCGATGCCGGGAGAAAAAGCTTAAGCTGATTCGGCAATGTTTGCACAGACCGCCTCTTGAAACAGATTTAACCACAGCGAAGAAAGAGATCGCACCGCCAGCAAAAAACTGTCGCTGTCCGAAATGTCATCAGAACACACTGCGTGTGTGTTATGAGATTGCGCCGAATCGATTGACCAGGGGATGACGATGTAACGTAAAATCAAAACATAACAGCTGTTCCAGTAACAGGTGTCAGGACACCTGGAGGTATGTTGTTGCGCCCACTCAGAAATGTCTGATTATTGTACAGAAAAAGCCGGTAACGATGATAAAAACAGGACATAAAAAACGCCAAACAACACCTTCTCAGAAGAGAAAACAGCATATTCACTTAGACAGCCACACCCCAACCCAATACAATCCCCATTAATAGAGTCCGCATCAGGGCGGCATAGTTCAACAGACATTTATACCCCATGCTGAACTGCGCACGGGGTATAAATGCTTATACGTTAGATTCGTTTGGATTCAACAGCTTAAATTTATGTTATAATTTTATTAGCATCTATTTTCAAAGGTGATTTATGGCTACAGCAAAAGATATTTTAAAAGAAGCAATTTCTCTTGAGCCTAAAGAGAAAGCGGAATTGGTGGACTGTCTTATTACTAGTTTAGATAAACCTGATATCGAATTAGATGAATTGTGGGCAGAGGAAGCCGAGTCAAGATTAGCTGCTTATAAGAGTGGCGAGTTAAAAGCAGTTTCATTGGAAGAAGTGTTATCTAAATATAAATGAAAATACAATTTCTTGAGGAAGCGCAATTCGAATTAGATGATGCAATTGAATTCTATAATATTGAATCACCAGGGCTTGGCGAAGAATTCTTGCATGAAGTTCTCGGTGCACTTGATCGTATAGCAAACTTTAAAGATGCGTGGCATCCGCTCTCGGAAAATATAAGGAGATGTCAAACCAAACGTTTTCCTTATGGTTTAATATACACAGAAATCGATGAAGGAATCTTAATAATTTCAGTTTCAAATCTTCATCGCGAACCTAATCATTGGAAAAATAGAAAACCACGAATCTAACAAAGCAAATTCAGCCGACGCAAAAAAGCCGCGCGGCTGATTTGCGACGTTGGACGTAAAAGAAAAGCATATGCATCGTTTTATATTGTTCGTAGTAACACTCGGTATTTCTTTCTCTGTTGTGGCTGGAGAGAATGAATATGTTTCATTTTTTAAATCAATTGGAGAAGGGCTGGTTAAAGACTACAGGCTTCCAATTTCTAGTGATATGAAATATGACTGGAAAAAGAAAGAAGGTTATCCCTATAAAACAAAAGATAGTAGCGGGAAATATAAGGCACCATATTGGACTAAAGGCGATTTTAACGGGGATAACAAAATAGATTATGCCTATATTTTAATCAGCCGTAAAAATAATGAAAAACAGCTTATAACATTCCTATCTTCTGATAATAATTATGTTGCAATAATACTTGGTGATTCTCATATTTATGAAATGGGTATTGCAACCCAGGAACCAGGGGTGTTGCTAACCGCATCAGGCAAAGGGTACAGGCCGCCAACACATGAAGATCCACCTCAGGTCGATATAAAAACACACGCAATTGCATACTTTATGTTTGAAAGTGCGGCATCTATATTTATATGGGATAAAACTAGTAAATCATTTAAACGTCACTGGGTTAGTGATTAGGAAAAGGGGTCAGTATGGCCTACCCCAGTTTAACGGATACTTTTAATCAGACGCAATCCGCCTTAATCAAGGAGTATCCCCATGACCCAACGCTAACCCTACCAAAATACTTTAAACTGGAAGCCATTCGCTTGATGGCTGAATCAGACCGCCCCGCCCACCAGGTGCGAAAAAATTATCCGGTCACGATAAGTATCGTATGCGTCAAGGATCTTATAGAATTGTCTACAGCTTCGAAGATAAAGAACTTATTGTCGTCGTGATGAAGGTGGGGTATAGAAAAAATATATATCGTGGTGCCCGCTAACAAGGTGCTTAAGCGAGACAATCTGTTATGTGTAAAAAACGAACAATATCAAATTAACTTTAAGGGTTATCTATGGTTCATCCAATTATCGAAGATCTCCTTTGGAGGCATGCCACAAAAAAGTACGATGCAACAAGGAAGGTTTCTCAAGAGGATCTTGATGTGCTATTTGAGGCGATGCGCCTCTCTGCGTCATCCATTAACTCGCAACCATGGAAGTTTGTAGTTATTGAGAGCAGTGAGTCAAAGGAACGTATGCATAAGACATTTGCTTATAAACATCAATATAACCAGCCTCATGTGTTTGATAGCTCACATATTATTCTCTTTGCATACAACACACACTACACGCGTGATGATTATGCTCAAGTAGTAGATAAAGGGATTGAGGATAGGCGAATCAAACCAGAGAATCGTGAGAGTGCCTTTGGCGCCTTTACCTTTGCCGAGCTTAATACCGATGAAACAGGAAATACAAGTTGTTGGACAAAAGCACAAACCTATCTTGCTTTTGGCAACACCTTGCATGCCCTGGCCCGCCTCAGAATAGATTCGACACCCCTGGAAGGAATAGACATTGATTTAGTCAACGAAGAGTTTAAAGAGGAGCTTGATGGCTATCAGTGTGACGTGGCTTTGGCTATTGGGTATCATCATCCCAAAGATGACTACAACGCAAAACTTCCCAAGTCACGACGTAGCCTGGATAGTATTTTAGTTCGCATATAAGATGCGCATATCAAATCGCTCAACTGGACGCGGCTGGCATCGTCAATTAGCTAAAACGTTGATATGACTTTCCGCTGTCAATAGCACAGCCGATCTCCTTCCAATAAAAATTAGACCCCCTTCACCGATTTAAGATTAGGTGTGAGCACGGCACCAGTATAACGACGGTTGTCATGCTGATATGCGCGGGTTGGTTACCGCCTTACTTGTGTACGCCGCGAAGAGACCTCTCTCTAGGTACGTGCATCATTGTTTTGTTGTTATAACAAAGCAAGGCACTTAACGTTTTCGAGGATGCTTCTCACCGTGGTGGCGTGCCCACACGCAATCTTACTCCAGTGTGATGTTGTTCTTTTGTTTACACGACTCCTTTTAAAAATAGATGGGGTTTTCAATCTAATTGGTTCTAACGCGGGTACTTCACTTCAGTGGCAATGGCCCACATAAATCCTGCAAGTTCGCGCGCGAGCGCCACGACGGTCACATTGTGGGGTTTGCCTTTGCGTTGCATGTGTCGATACCGCTGGGTGAGTCTCAGTTGGGCCTTCCAGGCAATATTCCGTATCGATAGGGGTAGTGTTTCTTGTCGTTTCTGGATTTCAGGACTGACTTTAGCGGGGTAGCGATAACACCAGGCCGCTTCGATCAGGATACGGCGTACATGGCCATTGCCGGTTTTGGTGATACGTCCGCGTAATTGTCGTGGTCCACTGGAGTATTCCGAGGGGGTTAAGCCTAAAAAACTCATTAGCTGTTTTGGGTTATCGAATCGACTCAGATCACCGAGTTCCGATATGACGGTCACAGCCACCACCATTTTAACACCGCGCAGACTCATCAAAGCCACTACGGCGGGATAGAGTCGCCATTGTTTAACAAATATTTCAATTTGTTCATTCATTCGTTGTAGTCGATGTTGCGCTTCAGTCACTGCATTCACATATTCCTGAAATACAATCTGTTGCGCGGCAGAGGGACAACGCACTTCATCGGCCAACCAACGACAATGTGCCTCCGTCCAGGAGGTTTTGCCCTGGTAACGAATATCGTGACGCAGTAAAAATGATTTTAATCGTTGTCGTGCTGACTTTTGTATCAGCATGGCATCTTCTCTTGCGCGGGATAAATCTCGAATCGCTTCATCTTCCCGGTCAGGCACATAGACCGGGGTCAGTTCCCCCGCCCGAAACAGCCGGGCCAACTGAATAGCATCGCGTTTATCGGTTTTTACTTTGTCACCGGCCTTCTTGGGAATGAGCGACGGTGCCACGACCCAACAATCATGACCTTCTGAGACCAGATAGCGATACAGCTCATAACCACACGGCCCGGCTTCGTAACAAAAGTGCAACGTTTTACCCAGTGAAACCAGTTTACGCAGGGTTTTACGCGTCGCATCCTGGGTTCCTCCGATTTTTCCGTAGCGTCGTACTTCAGTATTTGACCCCTCTGCAATGGCGATTTCGATGCTGTCTTTGTGTACATCCATACCTATGAAGAGTATGTTTTTGTTCATGTCGACCTCCGATCCCGTTAATTAATGGCTTTGTCCTTAATCATTATGGCTCTGACGCACTGCGTTAATCCACGCTTGGGACGGAGGTCGGCGCCAGAAGCGGAAAGTCATTATGTCTATGCCTCAATTCACCTTTATTAATTATTCTATAGAAGTTTCCAGCCGTAAATAACTGTCATTCCAATAGTGTAGGCAGCGAGAATAAAAACATTGATAGGATTTCCAGAAAGCTTGGGTGTTTTTATTTGTGACACATTTAAGGCTGCGAGTCCTAGTCCGCTAGCATAGAGAATGACAGAAAAAATACCATGGCTAAAAATACCCTCGAATAAAAACATGAAGACAAGAAATATATTGTTGTTATCAAGCGCTAGTCCCGTGTATTTGCTTCCGTCAGCAAGGCCGTAGGTACTAAAATAACTTAGCCGTAATGCACTGGCTGCTAGTATTAGAAATGCACCGGGTAGATAGATAAGCTCGAAATTTCCATAACTTAAAAGCAAAATGGCAGGCGTGACACCGTAGCTAACAATGTCTATTAAAACATCAAGTTGGCCTCCAAAAATTCGGTCATTATCGGTACGTCCTTTCATCCTGCGCGCAATGAGACCGTCTGCCCAGTCAAAAGCAACCGCCCAAATCATGCCAATCATTGCTGCTGCGTAAAGCCCTGAAATGCTGTAATAAATAGCAAGAAGTGTGAAAGCCAATCCAGAAAGCGAGCAAATATTAGGCAGGTCTTTAGCATAGGAGAGAATAGAATTAGGCTGTAAGTCTTGAGATTTAGCGTTTTCAGCGGTCATTGTTTTACCTTTCTATGATAATTTATTAAAGAGGGCTTTGAACCAGTAATAAACATCACCCTGGAGAAAAATGTGATACAATATCTCGTTTATTCGGGAGAAAAGCAAATAATGCTTGTATACACAGTAGGAACTTGGGATTTATTGCATGTAGGTCATTTGGCGATACTCCAACATTGCAAAACGCTCGGTGGTACAGTTGCGGTTGGCGTTGCTTCAGATGATGTTGTTGCAAGCTATAAAAAAAATCGTCCCGTTGTTCCGCTTGAACAAAGAATGAAAATGTTAAAAGCGTTACGATGTGTTGATATTGTACGCCCTTACCATGATTTGGAGTACACATCTGCTTGTAGAGAGCTGGGGGTTGATATTTTTGTTATCGGCGAGGATTGGGGAAATGCTCCGCACAATCTTGAAGTTGAATCTTTCTTAAAAGCAGCTGGTAAGTCTGTTATTCAAGTAAGTTATCACCCTCAAACTTCATCCACAAAAATAAAAGAAAAAACCATAGCCCAACTTCATGCAGTCGCATGAAGTTAACAACCTACGAACTAAAAGTAACAACTGGGGACAGACCACAATGGCACTTACTTAAGCCCAATAAGTCCTTTTTGTAGGTTGGACTGAGGAACGAAGTCCAACAGTGGCGCTTTATTTAACACTTGCGTTGGACTTCGTTCCTCAGTCCAACCTACGGTAAACCATGTTTAAACCAGATATTAGGCTTAAGTCAGTGCCATTGGGGACAGACCACAGTTACCCTTAAAAGAATTTTTGTAGCAAGAGCAAAAACTATTCATTAAATTTTTACTACGAACAAAATATTCTTGCCCTCAGCAATATGAATACCTGTATTAAATACGAGAAAAGTCCTTCTATGACTGAGAGAGGAAATCTGACACGGATATTGCAGTAGCTGGAAACGCTTTTAATATTTTTTTATCCTGGGTAACCAATTTTGTATCAAAATGATGAGCGAGTGCAACAAATTCACAGTCGTATGATGAGCAGTTACTTTCATCTATGAGTGCGAGCACTTGTGGCGATGAAACGTCATATTCATGACGAATTATAATTGACTCAGCGGTATCTTGAAGCTGCATCGCTTTTTCCAGAGTGATAATTTTTTTTCTAAGGTAAAGCGCCATAACATTACGAAACTCGCTTTTCCAAAGTATGGGTGCTGACCAGTCAGGGTCAATTTTGTAAATGTTTTCAACTGAATCTGTATGCGAAGTGGGGAGCAGAAGGTAAGAAATGATATTGGTATCAGTAATAATCATGGCCTGCCTTCATCTATAGCCTGGTCAATATCCTCCGCAGTAATGGTGCCAGGTTTTATCTGGGAGCGAATAGCGCGAATCGTGCTGAGTCGTTCATCCGGGCTGATTCGCCTGGGAAATAAAGAGCGTTTAAGGCACACAATAACCTCGCTATTTATGCTTCGATGGTGTTGTTTTGCAATATTTTTTAACTCATCGTAGAGATCATCCGGGATATTCTTTATGGTCAAGGCAGGCATAGTACAGTCTCCATCAATTACTCATGGTTGCATTATGGTTGCAAAACGCAACTAAGTCAAGTGGCTATTATACCCAATAATATTTAGGAACCCTGGGTCAGATCCCAATGGCAAGGAGGTAGCGTGTGCTGTGCGCACGTCCTTGTATAAAAACAGGACAAATAAGGAATCGTGCGCATAGCGCACGCTACATTTATCCAGAATGTACATCGCCATTCGGGACAGACCACGGTTTCCCAAAAATAGTTAGATCAGGGTAAAAATGTTAGCCCTACTCTCTTGTTAATGCGCGCGCGATCATTTGCTGAACCTGTTTATTCGCTTTTAAATAAATCAAATCCATCTCTGGGTGCTGAGTCTTGAATACTCGAAATATTTCATCGGCAAATGCCTGTCCAATATTTTCAACCTCATCAAAATCAAATATAACTGTCTTGAATTTTTCTACTCTTGCCAATAACCTTTTTGCTTGTGACCTCGATACAAGTTTTTCATCCCCATATTGTGTTAGCCTGACAGGTACTACTGTTTTGTTAAATCCGTAATCATCACCTGTTGTAAAGGCATCAAATATTTCTTTTGAAGTTCTTGAGGCGTTATTGGCTATTTTCATGAATACGCCCGTGCCTGATTGAAACCGCTGCCGCTCCATAATCCAGTCTTCAACCTCATCATGTTTATGTGAGAAATAAACACTGCCTGATAAAATGGCAAAATCATCAAACATTCGTGAACTAAAAAATATACCCTCGCCAGTATGATTATCCGGGTCAGTTGTTAATTTACCCTTGGCTAACTCCAACACAGAATGGCGTTCGTCCAGCAAGTCTAATGCTCGTTGAATTTTTTTGAATATGCCCACGCCATCATCGTAAACGACTATCTCGGTATTCGTAGCAGTTTTAGTCACCTGGATATGCAGACGTTGCCCGGATGAATGATCAATAGCATTATTAATTATTTCCGTGACCCCATAATGCCAAATATCAATAACATTACCTGGCAAATCTCCGACGAAGCCGGCTAAATCTTCTCGCCAAACAACGTCTTCTGCCAAAGTACCGTCAAGACTATATATGTGCTCCCATTTCTCTAACGGGTGAAGTAAATAATGCCTATTTCGAGTCGCGCCCCTAACAAGCAAAGCGTGCTGCTCAGTTAATTTTTTAACGTGTTTATTGACGGCCTGCCTGGATATATCAAAATTACGAGCCGCCAGGGACGTGATATCTCCAGGGTGGTGCTCAACATTGTCGAGGATAAATTGGCGTATTTCTTGCCCTCTTTTTCTAATTCCTGCCATATCAATGACTTAGCCCGGTTAATTGACAACCTTATTGCGATATATTGTCAACCTTATATAATGCTTTGTCAACCTATTGTTGATTTTCAGATAAAAACCCGGGTTTTGCTTATTTTATTTCATTTAAAAATTCATTTTATTCATAATGTTGCAAACTCCCCCAGATTCCGGGCCTGGTATTTTTAAAACAATGAACTAAAGAATATTTTTATGCAGTCAGACATTATCGCAATTGGTTTTTCTTTCGCCCTGGGCTTAGTGGCGCGGCTTATTGGTCTGCCGCCACTGGTGGGATACCTGATTGCCGGCTTTGTACTGTTTGCCGCCGGTGGTCAACTGACCGAGACGCTCCGGGAATTCTCGGGAATGGGCGTCACCCTGCTGCTGTTTACCATTGGTCTCAAGCTGAGACTTAAAAGCCTGTTGATGCCCCAGATCTGGGGTGTGGCCGCCCTCCATATGCTGATTATCGTGATCATCGCTGCGCTGTTTATTTCTCTGCTCGGGATAATCGGCGTGTCCAGGTTTGTCGATATGGAACCCGGTGTGGTCGCCTTGATCGCCTTTGCCATGAGTTTTTCCAGTACTGTGTTTGCGGTCAAGGTCCTGGAAGAGAAAGGTGAAATGTATTCGCTCTACGGGCGTCTCGCCATCGGCATCCTGATTATCCAGGACATTATTGCGGTGCTGTTTTTGGCGGTTTCAACAGGCAAGGTTCCTTCGATCTGGGCGCTGGCTTTGCTGGCGCTGATTCCGCTGCGGCCTTTATTGCAACGTATCCTGGAAAAATCGGGACACGGCGAATTACGGGTGCTATTCGGGCTGACACTGGCACTCGGTGGTGCCCAGATTTTTGAGATGGCCGGTGTCAAGGGAGATCTGGGTGCCCTGATCCTGGGCATGTTGCTGGCAAGCCATCACCAGGCCAGCCAGTTATCGCGCCAGTTGCTTGGTTTCAAGGATGTGTTCCTGGTCGGTTTTTTCCTGAGCATCGGGCTTTCCGGGCCCCTGGACTGGGGTGCAGCGGGAATCGGTCTGTTGCTGATATTGGTGGTGCCGATCAAAATGCTGTTGTTCTTTTTATTGTTATCGTGGTTTAGGTTACGCGTACGAACATCGATGCTGACTTCATTTTCTCTGGCCAACTACAGCGAATTTGGTTTAATCGTCGCGGTAGTCGGTGTATCAAATGCCTGGATAAGCCCGCAGTGGTTGATTGTGCTAGCCGTTTCCCTGTCCTTGTCTTTTTTACTTGCCGCACCCTTAAACACCGCTTCCAATATCCTTTATTTAAAACTGCGTAGCGGCTTTGCGAGATTTGAAAGCAAGGAACGACTCGCGGAGGAGCTGGCAATTGTGCCGGGTGACGCAACGGTCATCATTTTTGGCATGGGGCGCGTCGGCAGCGGCACCTACGATGAAATCTGCAAGCGCGCAGGCAAAGGCGTACTGGGAGTGGATGTTGATTCTGAGACGGTTTCGGCCCAGGTAACCCTTGGGCGGCGGGTCATTAGTGGCAGCGCCACCGATCCGGATTTCTGGGACCGGATTGATCTCGGTGGTAAACGCATCAAACTGGTTTTGCTGGCAATGCCAAATATTCGGGAAAACCTGTTTGCCATTCAACAACTCAAAAATCTCGGTTACAGGGGCAAGGTGGCGGCAGTTGCCAAATACCCGGATGATGTTGAAGCACTACAACAGGCAGGTGTTGATGCCGCCTTTAACCTTTATGCCGAGGCCGGCGTCGGCTTTGCAGACAGTGTCAGTGCTTTACTGCCACAAGAGACTTGAAACAGGCACCCGTGATTAAATGGATCAATGTGGTTTACAGTTATATATATGAAGTTGTTAGTCCAGCGATCAATTCCGGCAGCAATTGGTCAACTAACTGTTAGTTTAACCCGCTCCACTCTTTGCTAAAATCATTTCATCGAATGATTTTATCGCCAGCAAAATTTCCGCTGTATTATATTCTGCGCCTTGGTAAACTTCTTCGGCGTATTCGTAAATTGCACTCTCGCTCGGCAAGGCAGCGTTTGCTTCAACCAATGTATTAAGTCTTGGCAGGAACACCCATTGCAGCCATTGATTAAACTCAAGGGTGTCATAACAAAATGGCATTTGGCTGGCCAGTGCTTGTAACGGCGGCGGCACTGGTTGCCATTGGCCCTGGGCACGTAATGCCTGCTCCAGTTTCATGAGTATGTCTTTAATTTTGTCCAATATACTGGCGCCTTTCTTAAAGGCGGCCTCTGAGCCAGTAATAAAAAATACCAATATACTCGTGGCCGGCCAGTTGCAGGTTGGCGGCGGCGCTATTATTCGGGAATATAGATGTCCAGCCCATATTATACTGGCCATGAAAATCACTGGGATAGGGTTTGGCCTTGAAGCCCAGTTTTTTAGCCACGCCCATGGCCCGGGGCATATTTATGGCACTGGTTACCAGCCAGACATTTTCAGGCGGATTTTTAATCATGGCAACGGCATTTTGGATATTTTCATAGGTGTTCCTGGCCTCTTCTTCTACCAGGATATTATCCGGGTTAACGCCCATGGTGGTGGCGATATAGGCCATTTGCCTGGCCACGGCGGAACGCTGCTCGCCAATCGGCAGTCCCGTAAATACAATGGTGCCACCTATCCTTTTCCATAAATCTACCGCGGCCTTGGTCCGTTCCCAGCCAGCGGCATTTAACTTGATCGCAATGCCGGATTTTGTGCGCCGGAAATCACCTGTTGATAAAACAACAATCATGTGATCGCCCGTCGATTTGGCGACTTCAGTGACCGCGACCGGGTATTGGCGCTCCAGTGAGTTGACCAGGCTATTGGCGACCAGCGGCATATTACCCAGGTAACTCCAGACCAGTAACAATAATAAAATATAGCGCCACCGGGTTAAGCGGTGGCCGATATCACGACGAAACGCAAAATACGTTAATGCGGCAAGTACCACTACGAGGTAGACAGATAATGGCAAAAAAATCTGACCATAATCTTCAAAAAATAATGTGTCCAAGGTGGGCCTGCTTTTTTATATTTTCTAGGCCTGTGTTTTTACCATTGTTCAATTACAGCTTCAAAGGCCGGGTTCAACTATTACCGAAAAACAGGTTAAAACACTGATATTAAGCCGGGCAACTCTGAAATATTGCGCCAAAACAAGGAAATGACGCCTCTACCGGGGGACAATAACTGACCCGAATATCGCTAACTTAATGGTTGCCTGGCTGATAATATAACAAGAACCAAACAGTCACCTTGACAATGGAGCACCCTTTCTCATGCAGGCAAGTTCTCAACATGGATTCTTAACCAGGGTGATGGCAATACTCCCGTTAATGCTGTTTTCACTATTCACACAACCGGTAGCCGGTGCAGAATTCAAGGACGCCAAAACATTAATGCGCCACATTGACCGACTGTGGCGTAGCGACTCGTCCCAGGCCAGCTTGTCCATGACTGTACAAACAAGCCACTACAAACGAACAATGAAAATGGAAGCATGGTCCAAGGGCAAGGACATGTCATTGATCATTATCCGTGCGCCAAAAAAAGACAGGGGTATCGCCACACTCAAGGTAAAAGAAAATATCTGGAATTACCTGCCAAAAATAAACCGGGTGACCAAGGTGCCGCCCAGCATGATGTCGGGCTCCTGGATGGGTAGCCACTTTACCAATGATGATTTGGTCAAGGAAAATACATTCGAAGATGACTACGTCAGCAAAATCAGTTTTTCCGGCAAACGGGACGGGATTGCTATTTATGAAGTTACATCAACGCCACGCCCGAATGCGCCGGTTGTTTGGGGCAAGGTGGTGACGAAAATTGAGAAGTCCCGACTAACCCCTCTCGTAGCCCTTTACTATGACGAGGATGATCGCCTTGCAAGAACAATGCGTTTCGGAAATGTGCAAAAAAAAGCATCCCGTTATGTGCCGATGCGGCTGGTACTCACCCCCGAAGACAAACCTGATGAATCAACAGTCATCACCTACCACGATATAAAATTTGATATGAATTTACCGGACCGGATTTTTTCCCTGCAAAATCTGCAGAGGCGCCAATGACGGTATCAGTGTCCTCGTTATGATCATTCAAAATAAAAATTTGGGCAGTCGATTTCCCATGCTTATCTTTATTGCCTGGCGGAATTTATGGCGCAATCGCATACGCAGTATTTTGACAATCTCGGCGCTCGCTGGTGGCCTTGCCCTGATGATTGTTTACACCACCCTCATCCAGGGCATGTCCAAACAAATGATTAATTTTGCAACCAATATATCCATTGGCCATTTACAAATTCACCGACAATCATACATAAATGATCAGGATATCTACGCCACCATGCCTTGGGATTTACTTAGTTATCTTGAGAAAAAACGGGAATACAAATTTGCCCCCCGCCTTTATGGGGCCGGGCTAGGGGCTGCCGGTAAACTGTCAACCGGAATTATGTTGAAGGCGATTGACCCTGAAAAAGAACAACAGGTCACGACTATTCTTAATCATGTGCGCATGGGCAAAGCTGACCTGGGCCAGGTCCAACATGCCGACTCCAGTGACCCTGCGCTGGTTATCTATGGCGTTGTTATTGGTGCGCAACTGGCAAAAAATCTGAAAATATCTCCCGGCGATGAACTGATTATTATTACCCAGGCAGTTGATGGCAGTATTGGCAATGGCTTGTTCCGGGTATCCGGCATACTGAAACCTATTGAGCCTAACTTTGATCGCACCGGTGTGCTTATGTCGATTCCGGCAATACAGTCATTACTGTACCTGGAAAATGGTTTCCACGAACTTGTGGTTTCGATTAACGAAAAAGACGACCTCATTGAGAGAAAAAAATCGCTACAGGAAGACGTATCGCAATGGTCAAAAGACAATGAAATAACCAAATATAAGAACGGTGATCCGATTGTAGTCAGGAGCTGGCGCGACATTGTTTCGTCCATCGCCGACATGCTGGATATCAATGAAAGTATTATTTATGTCATTGGTGGCATCATGATTGGCCTGGCGTCCCTGGGCATGATGAATACCATGCTCATGGCCATACACGAACGCACTCATGAATTTGGTATTTTGCTTTCAATCGGCATGGGTCGCTTCTGGCTTTTGTTCATGGTGCTACTGGAATCATTTTTTCTCTCCCTGGTCTCGGCCATCGCCGGTGGCCTGCTGGGTATTGGTTACTCGCTTTACCTTGAGCGTTACGGCATCGATTTATCCGGCTCCTTGCCCGATGGCGTTGACATCGGCGGCATCCTCTGGGAGCCGGTCTGGCTGGGCAGTTTCACACCAGACAGTGTCTTCATCGGGATCATTATAATGATTAGTATCGCCATGCTGGCATCATTAATCCCTTCATGGCGCACTGTTCGTCTTAAACCTGCGGAAATAACGAGATAGAGATGAGTATTAATATCAACAAATTACCGCTCACTACACTGTTGCAGTTGTCATGGCGAAATTTATGGCGACACACAAAGCGAACACTAATCACGCTTTTTTCCATTGCGGCAGGTTTTGCCCTGGCTGTTTTCAGTATTGGATTGCAGGACGGCGGCCACAACTCCATGATAAGAAACGCCATTAGTATGGGTGAGGGTCATATCACAATCCAGCCAAGCGCTTACCTGGCCTCTCCGGCAAATTATATTTTTATTAAAAATGGTGCGGGCCTGCTTGCAGATATAAAAAAACTACAACTCAAGGCCAGTTTTGCACCAAGAATCTCCTTGCGCGTACTGGCCAGCACCGCCAGTAACGCTGTCGGTGTTGCCCTGGAAGGACTGGATCCGGTCGACGACCGCCGACGAGAAACACTTGCCCCTAAGATAATAAAGGGTGCTTGGTTAAAAGAGGGAGACGGTCGAGGTTTACTCATCGGCACCGGCATGGCCCGTAAACTCAAGGCAAATATTGGTAACAAAATAGTCATTATGTCTGGCAAGCAGGACGGCAATACCGAGGCCCAGTTGGGACGGGTACGGGGCATTTTCAAATCGGGCGTTACTGAACTGGATAGTTTTCTTGTGATTAGTGATTTAAGTTTTACCAGAAAATTTCTGCTGTCCGAGGGGGGAGATGAGCTTCGTGAGCCGCTAACAAGAATTGCTGTTTTTGTTGAACAGATAGACGATATCAGCTTTATTAAAAAAACCTTGTCCTCAGTGATTCAATCAGATGATATAGCGGTTCTTGACTGGCAGGAAATGTTACCCCAACTGGTACAGTATATTGTGATTGATGACGCGTTTTCATATGTCATGCTGGTACTGATTCTTATTGTGATTTTATTTGGCATTGTCAATACGGTACTAATGAGCGTGCTTGAGCGCACCCGTGAATTCGGTTTGTTACGTGCGCTTGGTCTAAGTAAAAATTACTTGCTAACACTGGTATTCTTCGAGTCCTTATTGCTCAGCCTGATGGCGCTGGTGGTTGGCTGGTTACTGGGTGGCAGTGTCCATGCCTACTTTGCCTACACTGGAGTTGATTTCAGTGAATGGCTGGAAGAAGGTACGCAAATCGCCGGTACTGTTATGGACCCTGTCATTATTCCGGAATTGTCGCTTGATCGAATTCTTCAGCTTAGTGGAATCGTTTTCTTTGTTACATTGGCATCGGGCATTTATCCTGCCATCAAGGCTGCACGCATTACCCCGGTCCAGGCCCTGAAAACATAAGTAGGAAAAAAAATATGGCACTACTGGAATTAAAAAAAGTTAGCAAAATATACCGTCAGGGTGATTTTGAGGTTCATGCCCTAAAAAATTTGTCGCTAACTGTCGAACAGGGAGAATTTGTCGCCCTGGTTGGTCCCTCTGGCTCCGGTAAAACCACGCTGCTTAATGTTATCGGCGGTCTGGATACACCAAGCCAGGGCACTGTCCATCTCAATGGTGATGACCTGACCCAAATGGACGAAAAAAGCCTGTCTCATTACCGTTTAATGCAACTGGGTTTTGTTTTCCAGGCGTACAACCTGGTGCCGGTACTCAGTGCCCTGGAAAATGTTGAGCTGGTTATGGTCTTACAAGGCAGGTTAGCTGTCGAAAGGCGAAAACGTGCCATGCATTTCCTGGAAATGGTTGGCCTGCAGGATATGATCAATCGTCGCCCCAGCGCCTTAAGTGGCGGTCAACAACAACGGGTTGCCGTGGCGCGGGCACTGGCGGCAGGCCCCAGGCTGGTACTGGCTGATGAGCCCACGGCTAATCTTGATTCCGATAATGCCACGGCATTGCTGGACATCATGCATAAACTCTCGCACGAGGAAAAAACTACCTTCCTTTTCTCAACACATGATATGCGGGTAATGGCCCGTGCCGAACGCATCATCACCTTGCGTGATGGCAGTATTGAGAGTGATGAAACCGTTCAAACACACCAATAAATTCCAGTGCGGTGCGCCCCACATTTTAGCAAGATTAATCACGCTGGGAATATTTGTGCTGGTTTCAGGGCAATTGATTGCCGACGAACAGGCAAATAAAAATTTTCAGTTTACTGGCGTCCTGCTTGTTGATGGCGGATTGTTATTTGCACAGGAAGGTGATGCCGGTTTTGACCCGGATGATAAAATAAATATTTATACCAGTGATGAGCAATCAGCCCGGCTCATATCATCAGGCCGTGTAAATTCCAGTTTTACCTGGGAAGCACAGTACTTCAACCAACGCCAGGCCAGTACGTTACCCGTACCATCGGCACCCGGTAGTGCCAGTTTATTCAGGATAAAAAGTGGCCGTTATTATTTCGTAGAAGATTATGAAGGAGATAACCGAAGCAACTGGTACCACGAAGTTGATCGACTGTCTGCTAAATATGAATATGACAACTATTCTGCAGTGGTTGGCAGGCAGGCCATAACCTGGGGCAGCGGAAGATTCTGGCAGCCCACAGACGTGTATGGTGCTTTCTCACCACTGGAACTGAATCGTGAATACAAACCCGGGATCGATGCCTTAAAATTTAAATTTTTTCCAGGTTATGCATCCAGCCTAACCCTGGCTTATGTTTTTGGAAACAGGGATGAGAAAGATTTTGAAGACAGCGCTGCCCTGAATTACCGAACTACCATAGGGCAGGATTCAGAAATTACCTTACTGGCCGGAAAAATTGCCGGTGCCGTCACGGCTGGTGGCAGTGTAGAAACCAGCTGGTTAGGTATAGGCTGGCGCCTGGAAAGTATTTTGTTTAAAGAGCCTGAAAAAGACAAGTATGATAATTTCTCCATAGCCGGTCTTGATTACCAGTTTTCCAATGGCCTGATAGTCGGGCTTGAATATTATTACAATACCCTGGGCGCAAATAAAGAAAACGACGTGTTAGAGAGTGCCAGCCAGGCAACATACATCAATGGCCAACAAAAACATCTTGGGCAAAACGTTTTCGGTTTTGCATTTTCAAAGATTCTCACTCCCCTGCTGACCGGAAATTACAATTTTCTTGCCTCGTCCCTGGAAACCGCAGATGCGGAAACAAGCTGGTCAACCCTGCACCAGGTTTTCTTTACTTATTCTGTTGCCGATGAGGCCGACGCCCTGCTGGCATTTCATTATGGCGCGGGCAAAGGTCTGAATAACTTCGGTCTGCCTCGCTCAGAATTCGGCCATGTGCCAGCAAGTGTTAACCTGCGTCTGCGGTATTACTTCTAACTCACTTTTATCAATCCCGGCATCCAGGGAATATCTGTTACCGGCGGTTCAATTCCCAACTGGCTGATGAGGGTAGTGATTTGACCCCGGTGATGGGTTTGGTGATTAAACATATGACTGACAAAAACCCAGCCAGGCCCGCTGCGGGTTTTATGATCGGATACGCTGATAAAACTAAAGTCGCCAGCAAGCCACTCAGTATCGAGCCCATTGAGCCACTGATCGATTTTGGTATCAGTCTGGCTACGCGCTGATTTCAATTCATTAAAATCAGAGTGCAAATCCTTGCCCAAACTCGGCAAATCAGGAATGGTGCCGGCAAACCGACCCAGCCAGATTTCATCGGCCCACAGGATATGGTTCAGGGTGCTGTGGATAGATTTAAAAAACGCCCCCAGGTCCTGCTTGCGCTTGTCGTCCGGAATAGCCTCACAAACCAGGTACAGGGCCTGGTTCATCCATTGATTATATTCTGACATAAGTTTGTAGTGATCGGGGTTATTCATAACCGACAAGCCTCTTATTGAATTAAAAACATATAATACACTAGGTCAAAAATATAAAAGCACCCTACTGGCCACTGCTGTCCCATAAACTAAACATAATAACTATTGTTCCTTTATGGCAATCAAGTTAAGTTGGACATGAAAAGAGACCGTGTCGTAGGTTGGTGCTGAGGCACGAAGCCCAACAGCAGTAGATATTTACACGTCCTATTGTTTGGCTTCATGCTTCACCCCAACCTACAAAAGTACGACAATATCGGAATCCTTTGTTCGTGTTGTGCGGGACAGTAGTACCTTACTGGCTGTTTTTTATCCTGCGCAATCGAAACAAACCGTTAATGCCACTGTCGCTGGTAAAATAAACTGCGCCATCAGGCCCTGTTGCAACTCCCACCGGCCGCGCCCAGCGACTGCCATCCTTTAACTGGAAACCGGTTACCAGGTCATCTACCCGTATAGCGACCCCGTTTTTAAATCGGACAATTACCAGCTTTGGTGATCGCCGGGAGGCCGGGTCACCAAAGTAACTGCCGCTGGGCCGTGTGCCCCAGGAGCCACGCAAGGCAACAATTGCATCGTGCTGGAATCGTTTGTCCATGGCACTAGTTGGCACAAAAGCCACGGCCATAGGCGCATTACGTGCCGGGAAAGTCAGTACGGGAGCAACAACTGATTTTATTGATTTTGGTGCTGGTTTTGTAATGCAATCATCACGCTGAATTTTTTTGCCGTCATATTGATACCAGGGCATACCATGGAATGATCCCCTGGTGAGACGACTAAAGTATTCCGGTGGTTGCTCAAAGCCACGATGGTCTGGTCCATTATTGCTGGCATACATTACACGGGTCCCGGGGTGCCAGTCGAAACCAACAGGATTTCGTAACCCGGAAGCGAAAGTTAACCACTCAGGTTTTTTATTTTTCTCATTTAGAACCAGCACACCACCACGGCGATCCTTAAATGAATACTTATTGCCTAAATATTGGTTACTGCAGTTGCCTGATATACCCAGGCCCAGATAAATTTTACCATCTGGTCCTACCTTTACAGTCCTGCTGTTATGACCGCCGCCGCCCGGTAAGGCTGCCAGTAATTTTACGGCACGATTACTTAATTTTTTCTGGCCAGGTTTATAAGGGGCCTGGTAAAGACCGCTGGTTCTGGCAATCAATATTTTGTCAGATCGAAAAGCAACACTGTGAGGATAATCGTCAAGCTTTATGAGCACTTGCGGATTATTGTAGGGAGGTGGTATTCGATAAACATTGTCAGATCCAGAGCCGGCAAACAAATCGCCATTTGACAGGAAGCTAAGCAGGCGCGGCGCTTCCATTTCATTGGTCAACAATTCCAGTTTGTAGCCCTTTGGAATCCGAACCTGATAGGTTTCACCCTCGACAACTAATGATTGTTGGTAATAGGAAAAAGCGGCTGTGCCGGCCCGGACATCAATAGCAGTAAAGAATACTAAAAATACCAGTAGAAAAACATATCCAGTTCGCATTAGCATTAACACATTCATTATTCTGTCAGGCCTGTTTAATTCAAGAATAATTCAAGTCTGATTAATCAGACTTATTAGCGCCTGATGATTATATATTAATCTAGCGAAACTGACAGAACACGGTATCTGTAATAATGCTTGATGCCCCGAGAAAAATACCAGGGTTGATGGAACCAGAAACTTTAATAAAAGAAACTATTGAATGGTCTTGCTGACCTCAACAGTAGCGACACTTTCATTTGCGGGGCTGGCACTATCATAAGCCGTGACCCTGAAATAACTGGAAGATCTGGAAGATTTGTCACTTAATTTCACGAACTACTCCATAATTTCACTAAAAATAATTCCTAAGTACGAATTTGATTTTAGTTTGCTTATGAATAATAAAAATACCGCCCGTCGTTACATAAGTGTACCCAATCAGTTTGTTAAAAAGAGGCTAGCGTTAATCACCCAAACCCAAACGCTGATGCCATTGTGCTATGGTCTCGTCCGGATATTGATCAAATATTTTATCCTGGGCATCGGCATGAATCTTTACCCAGGAAACCTTTGATTCAATCATTAGATGTGTACGTTCCGGCGGTTTAGGCAATTCGGTATCAATGGCCGAAGCGAATGGATGTACCAATGTCGGCCAGCGCGGGTCCCATAACCATAATGCTGATCCACACAACTTGCAGAAATGACGTAACGCCGGACTTTTCTCCATCGCGCCGGTCTCAGGATCAGGCTTCTTTGCTTGATATATCTCAATATTTGACTGGCCTTCCACTTTGAGTGATTTGTGCTCACCGCCCAGGTTAATGGCATAACCGCCGCCACCGGCAGTCTTGCGGCAGATTGAACAGTAGCAAAGGTTAAAGGGATAAGGATGGGGCGACTCAAGTGAAAACCTGACCTCGCCGCAATGACAACTGCCTGCAAGCAACATAAAACTTCTCCTCAACTGGATACTGGCCAACAGAATCTTAACAATAAAACCAGATTAGATGACTACATATTGATGATGAGTTTATTTTTGAAAAATTATTATCTCAGGGCCGGTTTTATGGATTTTTACGGGATTTGGGTTTTGTAGCTGGGTAGATCAAGGTCTGGATTTATAAATAATGTAGCGTGCGCTGTGCGCACGATTAATTGTATGTCATGTTTTCATACGGTTACGTGCGCACAGCGCACGCTACATGCTGGCCAGCAGAATCTTAGCTGTAAAATTAAATTAGATAACTGCATGTAGATGATAAGACAAGCGGTACTTTTAATAGACCAACACCCTGGCACCAGGAATTTGTAACATGCTTGAGTACTAATTCATTCTTTCGGTTAAATAAGTTTGCAAGGCCTTCTGAGCTTCACTATTAATAATAGTAAATTGAACCGCAGTACCCACAGGTGTGACACGGGCAACTTTGCCAAACAAATGGTGCGGGGTCAGGATATTATTTACTGGCAAATCAAGAATGATTTCAACCTCAACATCATGGGTTAATCTGCCCCAACTTACCTCCAGCAAGGCACCACCATCACCAATATTATGCATACGACACAATCGATGGTCATTGCCAGCAATGGCCATCACCTCTTGTGGGAAGTGCCTTCTGGGACCGCTTCGATGTTCGACAGCTATACTTTCCATGACGCTCACCTATCAATAGTGAAATATGATTCTTTAATATATACAGGTAACCGTTTGGCTATTTTCATCCATTTTTGGTGAAAAAAGTAATAAAAATTTTTAATAAATGTCCATAAACGCGACAAACTATGAAACCAGGGCAAGATTCAGCCTTTCTGATAGCAAAAAAAGGCATCGCGGTTGGACATAATAAGTACCGGGCAGGGCAAAAATACTTCGGACAGAACGACTTTCAGGTCCACTTAACTGTGTTCTTTTGCCAATACATCGGGCATGGGGTGAAAAACATGGCCTCGGCGACCAAAATCTCTTGCCTAGTTAAACGGTTTAATCAGCTCTCTGACAATATCGTATTCCTCGTCACTGGTTCTGGCAAAACCGTCATACTTTTTATCCAGGGCCTTGATAATTTTCAAATGCTCCGGATTTTTCGGGTCGAGATCGAGAAACGCCTTCTGAAGTTTCATAAAGGTGGCATTATCAACATTTTTACTGGCAGTAATATTATAAGGTGGTAAATCCGGTGTGGCATACAGAATACGCACGCCTTTTCCTTCCCACTTATATGCCATGGTATCTTTTAAAATACCGGCATCAAAGTCGCCAATCATGATGGCACGGACAATGTTGTCATAATGGCCAATAAACTGGTAGCTGCCCAGTTTTTCCAAAGGCAGGCCCGAACCCACCACAGCTGCACGCTGTAAGAGCGCCTTCTTGTCGCCAAAAGCAAAACTCTTGCCAACGAGTTGCTTGACGCTTTTTATCGGGCTGTCCTGTTTCACTACAATCATGAGTTTGAACGATGCCTTACCCTTGGTCACTGTCTTGGCAATAATTCTTGCCTGACCTTTTTTGCGGGCATTTATATAGGCAACCGGCGTAAGGTAAGCCATGTCGACAGCACCTGTGGCAGTTTCCCTGATTGCAGTGCCCATGTTGGGTGAAAGTTTAAGGGAGACTGGCCGGCCCAGTGTTTTGCTGAGGTAAGTGGTCAGTGGCTTAAGCCGTTTGTGCATGACCGCAGGTATATCCATAGCCACAGAACCGAAAAGTAATTCCCCGGACTTTTGCCCTGATAACACAATCCCCGGAACTACCAAAAAGAAAAGAATGGCTGTCTTGAATACAAACAATAACTGATGTCGACTCATGAACTGATTTCTCCTTTGTCTTTAGGTGCAAATTCATGAACACTGGCCCCGCGACCGCCACAATCGGGGTTTTCGCTAAATGTCGCTGGCAAGTTATCGTGATGGGCTGTCTGATTGCGACCATTTTCCTTGCAATAGTACAGTGCTTTATCGGCGCGTTTAATAGGTTCTCTGGTATGGTCTATGCCATCATTATTGTAAGTCGAGACTCCGATGCTTACGGTAAGGTGAATTGCTTCACCAGAGAATTTGAAGGTACGCGCCTGGACCGCTAGCCTCAGTTTTTCTGACAGGGACATGGCGTCAGTTTTTCCTGTTCTCTTTGTCAGTATGATGAATTCTTCACCACCAATACGGCATAAAATATCTGTCTGACGCAGATTCTCTGAAAGAATTTTCGCTACCTCCTTAAGCACAATATCACCCTCAGGATGTCCGTAAGTATCATTAATGCGTTTGAAGTGATCGATGTCGGCAAGCAGCACGCTATAGATCTCGCCGTGGCGGATAGCAATGGCAGTTTCTTTTTCCATTAAATCCTCGAAGTAACGGCGATTGTAGAGCCCGGTAAGGGAGTCCGTAACCGACAGACGGCGCAGCTCCTCGTTCATTTTCCTAAGTTCATCTGACTGGGATATCAATTGCTTGTTATTTTCCATGAGTTTTGCATCTGCAAGCTCAATCTTGGACTGTAAGGCTGCATTAGACTGATTCAGCCGGCTTCGAAGTACGTTGAATTGTTTAGCCAAAATACCGAATTCATCATTAGAATTGATTGGAATCTCGCCAATGATTTTCCCGTTATCGTCAACGCTGTTGTTAAGCGATCTGGACATAATGCGGACAGGACGAATAATAAGATATGAAAGTGCCAAAAATTCTCCAATTGCAATCAATAATATGACAATGGCCTGCCGTTTCATCATTGACTGTTTATGGTACTCGAGACGGGCAATGGTGGTACTGGTATCCAGCTCCAATATAAGCCGTCCTACCTTGTCTCCTAGAATAAGTATGTCCCGTTCAAACAGAACCAGCCGCTGGTCTTTGTTCGATAAACTGCGAGAATCTCCCGCTTCCGCCATGGTATTGCCTTTGCGGCTGATTACCCTGGCATAGCTGACATCCCTGGACTGGACAATCTCGTCCAGTAACAACTGAATTGTATGGTAGTCATAACCTACAACACTAAAAGCGATAGACTTGGAAACATAACGGCTGATATCGGTACCACGACGATCAATTTCTACCAGCAGCCCTTTTTTTTCCTCCTGCAAAGTCATCCAGCTACTGACGCTTAACGCGGTCAATAGCACAGTAACCAACACGAAAATGACCTTCTGCCTAATACCCATACGCATGAAAAGGCCTATTTTTTTAAATTTCATAGTAAAATCAAATACAAGCGGATTGGTGATTGGTTTTTCACCGCGGTAAATAGTTAAATTACCCTCAAATTTTGCAAGATATATGCCATCATCAGCATATTAGGTAAAAATTAATATTTATGTCCGGAACAGGCCTTAATTGGCCTCAAGGGAAATAATCAATACTTGCATTTAAGTAGGCGCAGCCAGTCTAAATCTGTACAATCGCCCCCTTTTTACGCACTGGCAGAAGCTCAAGATGACTGAAAAACTCCGTAATATCGCAATTATTGCCCATGTAGATCATGGCAAAACCACTTTGGTAGACAAGCTGCTGCAACAGACTGGCGCCCTCAGTGAACGGGGGCCCAAGACCGAGCGCATCATGGATTCCAATGATCTTGAGCGGGAACGGGGCATTACCATTCTGTCGAAAAATACTGCGATCCGGTGGCAGGATTATCGCATTAATATCGTCGATACTCCGGGCCATGCAGATTTTGGCGGTGAGGTTGAGCGCGTCTTGAGTATGGTGGATTCTGTGTTATTACTGGTGGATGCGGTTGAAGGCCCCATGCCCCAGACCCGCTTTGTGACACAAAAAGCCCTGGCCCGGGGTCTCAAACCGATTGTGGTAATTAACAAGATAGACCGCCCCGGTGCCCGTCCAGGCTGGGTTTTGGACCAGACTTTTGACCTGTTTGATCGTCTGGGAGCCAATGACGATCAGCTGGATTTCCCCGTGGTTTATGCCTCGGCCCTGCAGGGATATGCCTCGCTCGACGACCACCACCGCGAGGGAAATATGGACCCCTTGTTAAAAACTATTGTCAAAATGGTGCCGGCACCGGATGTTGACGTAAATGGGTCACTACAAATGCAAATCAGCTCCCTGGATTACAATTCTTACGTCGGCATTATCGGTATTGGTCGCATTACGCGGGGTATTCTCAAGCCCAACCAGCCCATCACGGTTATTGATGGGGCTGGAAAAACCCGTAATGGCAGGGTATTACAGGTATTGGGGTTAATGGGCCTGGAACGTACCGAAGTAGACCAGGCCAATGCCGGTGACATTGTCGCCATTACAGGTCTGGATGTGCTGAATATTTCTGACACCCTGTGCGACCCCCAGAATGTTGAAGCCCTGCCGGCCCTGTCAGTGGATGAACCCACCGTGAGCATGACTTTCCAGGTGAATAATTCACCCTTTGCCGGTAATGACGGTAAATACGTCACCTCCCGCCAGATTCGGGAACGACTGGACCAGGAGTTGAAGCACAACGTGGCCTTGCAAGTAGAAGACACCGGGAACCCGGATAAATTCAAGGTCTCCGGGCGTGGAGAATTACACTTATCTATATTAATAGAGACCATGCGCCGCGAAGGTTTTGAACTGGGGGTATCCAGACCCGAAGTGGTGGTCAAAATGGTAGATGGCCACGCCCATGAGCCCTATGAACAAATGACTGTGGACGTAGAAGCGGATCACCAGGGTAGCGTTATGGAAAAACTGGGTGAACGTGGCGGTGACCTGAAAGACATGGTGCCTGATGGCCAGGGCCGGGTGCGACTGGATTACATTATCCCGGCCCGTGGTTTGATTGGTTTTCGCACTGAATTCATGACCGCCACCCAGGGTACGGGACTCATTTACCATGTCTTCGATCATTACGGGCCAGTGAAAAAAGGTGATTACGGCAAACGCATGAATGGCGTGATGATCGCCAATGGTCAGGGCAAGGCCCTTGGCTTTTCGTTATTTAATCTCCAGGAACGGGGTCGGCTGTTTATCCCACCTAGTACTGAAGTTTATGAAGGCATGTTGGTGGGCATACACTCACGCAACAATGACCTGGTGGTGAATCCCCTGAAGGGCAAACAACTGACAAATGTCAGGGCGTCGGGCACCGACGAAAATATTGTTTTGACGCCACCCATAAAAATGAGTCTGGAACAGGCACTGGAATTTATTGCTGACGATGAATTGGTAGAGGTTACCCCAGGTCATTTGCGCATGCGCAAAAAATTACTGCTTGAACATGAACGTAAAAAAGCGGTCCGACAGGCTGCAGGGGCTTGATCTCTGTTATGCTAAGGTCATGCCCTGTTCAATAATTGATACCTGATAATTACTTCAACCGACAAACTATGACACACCAGACCGACGACCTGCATATTAAGGCCATTCAAAAGGTGGTCTCGCCTGATGCGGTGCATACGGATTTTCCCAGCACTGAAACCTCGCGGGACACTATTTATGAGGCCCGTCAGGCCGTTCATAAAATCTTGCAAGGGGAAGATGACCGCTTATTGGTCATTGTCGGCCCTTGCTCAATCCACGACCCCAAGGCTGCGCTTGCCTATGCCTCGCAGCTCATCAGGGTACGCGATGCCCTGAAAGATGACCTGCTCATTATTATGCGTGTTTACTTTGAAAAACCACGTACTACCATCGGCTGGAAAGGCCTGATTAATGATCCCGATCTGGACAACAGTTTCCACATTAATAAAGGCTTACGTGTGGCCCGGGAGCTATTGGTAAATATCAATGATATGGGCATGCCAACCGGCAGTGAACTCCTGGACCTGATCACACCACAATATATTGCAGATTTAATTAGCTGGGGTGCAATTGGTGCCCGTACCACCGAAAGCCAGGTGCATCGAGAGCTGGCCTCTGGTTTGTCGGCCCCGGTAGGATTTAAAAATGGTACCGATGGCACTTTAAGCATTGCGATTGACGCCATTGGGGCTGCCAGCAAACCACACCATTTTTTGTCATTAACCAAAGCGGGTCACTCGGCAATATTTTCCACAACCGGCAATGTCGATTGTCATATTATTTTACGTGGTGGAAAAAAACCGAATTACGATGCCAAACATGTTGAACAAGCGAGTTGTGAACTGGAAGCGGCTGGCAGACCTGCAAAGTTAATGATTGATTTTAGCCATGCCAACAGCAATAAAGACTACCAACGACAATTAGTTGTCGGTGCTGATGTGGCCGGACAAATTGCCGGTGGTGATGAACGCATTATCGGTACCATGATTGAAAGCCATCTTAAACCAGGGCGCCAGGAAAGTTCGCCTGGCGGTAAGCTTGAATATGGTATTAGCATTACCGATGCCTGCCTGGGCTGGCCAGAAAGTGAACAACTGCTCAAAGATCTGGCCAGGGCAGTGCAGCAACGGCGGTTGGCGGGCAAGCAGGAAAAAGCTGCAAGCTAATCAGTTCTTAATCAAGCTCGCTTAGTAAAGCTTTTACCTTTTTTTCAATCAAATCACGTATCTCACGAAACTCTTTCGGCTCCATATACCTGGGGTCTGGAATGGCCCAGTCCTGGCGGTGTTTTGCCTGTACTGAGAGGCACTCATCACCACAACCCATGGTAATCGCGTAGTCATATTCTACCTGGGGAATTTCAGTTAGCGGTTTGGAATGATGGCAACCCAGGTCATAACCCAGTTCCGTCATGATCGCGATT
Organism: uncultured Acidiferrobacteraceae bacterium; assembly: GCA_913009895.1. Taxonomy (GTDB): domain Bacteria; phylum Pseudomonadota; class Gammaproteobacteria; order Acidiferrobacterales; family SZUA-150; genus SZUA-150. Next base: position 60,668 of record CAJVXY010000006.1, read on the forward strand.
GCTTTTTCATTGACCTTGCCAGAAGGCCGGGAGCCACTACTATAGGCCTCTACTTTATTTTTGCCGTGAATCCGGGCAAAGGCCTCGGCCAGTTGACTGCGGCAGGAATTTTCTACACAAACGAATAAAAATTTTTTCATACTTAACTACAAATTATTTACTACAACATTCTTCTTCGGTGCGAATAAACCGACAACAAAACGTGGCCAATATAGCCCCGGTTATGGGTGCCAAAATATAAATCCAGACAGATTCAAGATGGCCGCTGATCAGTGCCGGACCCAGAGAACGTGCTGGATTCATCGAGGCACCGGACACAGGTCCGCCAAACAAGGCCTCCAGTCCCACCACGGCACCGATGGCGACACCGGCCATCAAGCCTTTTTCCTTGGCGCCGGTGGAGACACTCAAAATTGCCAGCATTAAGATAAAGGTCATAATAACTTCCAGGAAAAAACTTTGGGAGGCTGATCCAGAAGGTAATGTCGCGCCTAAAGTATTGTGTTGTTGAAATAAAAAATAAACGCTCAGACTGGCAAACAGGCTGCCAACGAGCTGGGCAAAAATGTAAGGCCCGACTTCCTTGCCGGGTAACCTGCCAGCTCGCCAAAAACCGAGGGTGACAGCGGGATTGATATGGGCACCAGAAACATCGCCAAATGTATAAATCATGGCTGTTACAATCATGCCAAAAACCATGGATATACCCACATGGGTAATCACACCGCCATACAAGTCGTTAACAACAATTGCGGCTGTGCCGGCAAAAACCAGCATGTAAGTGCCGGGCAACTCGGCAATATACTTGCGCAAGTTATTCATGGCTGCGAAAAAGAGGATATAATGAGTGGTGAATTTTTCGTACTTTAAGAGTGCACATTTAAAACGGGGCTCAAAAAAAGTGCAGCTTATTCTTCCCGTTGAGGTTTTTTTTGTTTTGCCTGCCACTTGTCATAACACTCCAGGCCGCAGAAATGCGCAACGTAATCCTGGGTCTCAAAACTCTGGGCCCCGGACTTTGGCACCTCTTTCAGGCAAATTTCACATTTAATATGTTCGCCGTTATCCGATTTCTGATTGTTCATATCCAGCCCCCTTAAAACAGATCATTTATTCGTTGATAATATGCCGATTGAATCACCATGGCCCATGAAATTTTTTTATCTGTTAAGGCTTTATCTCAAGTTCAATTTCATAACCAGCGAATTTGCGCATATTAATCACACCGCCATCCAATATTAAATACTGGCCCTTGATACCATTTAACAACCCACTGACTTGCGGCGTTTTATCAAAATTAAAAGATGTCACCTTTTCCGGGTATTTATTTACGGGGTAATTAATAGTTGTAACTTGTTGTTCTTCACAGGCTGTTATCGCCTGCTCACCTTCTTGCTTAAAAACCGGTGCCAGCTGTTCCATCCAGACGGTCATTTCCTGATCGCGAAATTGAAGCAAATCTACCGGCTCGATATGGCCCTTGAGCATAGCGCGCCAGTTTGTTTTATCGGACATATTCTGTTTCAGCAAAACCTCAACCTTGCCTGAAAGCAAACGATTGCTGACTTTAAATATTGGCAGGGCCGCCACTGCCCCCTGGTCCATCCAGCGTGTCGGTACCTGGCTACCCCGGGTAATACCAACCTTGATCCCCGAAGTATTAGCCAGGTATACAATATGAGTTTGCATACAATTTTCTTCACCCCATTGCGGTTCCCGGCAAGTGCCCTCATGGTAATGACATAATTCCGGTTTGATTATGCAACTATCACAACGCGCCAGGCTGCGCATACAGGGAAAACAATAGCCCTGACTGAAGCTTTGGTTTGTTTTCCTGCCACAGTTTATGCAATGGATATTACCGGTGTGAGTTAAAGTAATTTTCTGGCCCAGATGCTGGTTCAGCGAAATGCGCTGATCACCCAGTGGCAGGTGATACTGGACCACGTCTTCGAGCACTGTTTTCATTTTTCTGATGTGACCACTGATTTTCATAACTTCCCAATTCGTAAAATAATTTAACATTACCTGTTAGTGAAAAAACAACCCCGCAGCAAGCTTACGGGGTATTGAACCAAACGAAGGAAAAGTTTTTTATGACCGTCGGCAGCATGGAAGCTGCCGTCGAGCGTACAGGGATGTATTCATAGCGTGTCATACAAAACTTTTCCCTCGTTTGGTTCGCTGCAAACTGCGGGGAATAAATCCCTTGGTGATTCAAGATAACACTTTTTAATTATTCAATGTTGGTTTATTTACAGAGCGTAATTTTGGGGAAACAAGACAGGCAAGACCAGTGTCTTCAACGAATATCTGGATGCTTTCGGGTTAATTCGGTACTGTCTACCTGAAAGTGATTCAAATCTATAGAGTCGTAAACCTGTTGGGCCTTTCTCAACCAGTCACACACCTGGCAGCCACACCCTGATTCATGACCCCAGGCAATAACATCGCCACGAACGTAGGTGATTGCAGTGTCCAGGGCATCGACCAACTCGGGTATTGATCGTAAATTTAACGGTGAAAAATCATCATTCCTGCTCAACCACTGGCACTCATCTTCAAAATCACATGCCAGACATTTTTTATCCTCGCCGGCAAAACGAAGTTCATGGGGACAATCCTCTGTAAGATCTTCCAGTTCCTCTTCAATAAGTTGACTCGGAAAAGATAACAAATCTATTAGCTGGTTTTTGGTAATACTGCAAACCATACATCCCTCATACAAAAAAATTTCTGACAATAATCATTGTTTTACAAGACTAAAGTGGGTTAGAGCAGTGTATCGTAGATATTTTTGGCGAGATTGATCCAGGTCAAAGAATAAATTAGTCTATTAATATATAAAGTCACCCAAAATTGGCAAGGGCAGCGCTCTATTTAACAGACCAGGGCGGTAATAAGCGCCAGGCATCTTTTAGGGATTTATCCAGAGCCCGATAATCCGGGCAAAATGTTTCCACGAGCTTCCAGAAATCCCGGGAATGATTCATGTGTTTTGTGTGGCAAAGTTCGTGAATCAGTAAGTATTGAACAACCGCTGGCTGAAAAAAAAGAATATTTCTATTAAGGCTGATTGTGCCCCGGGCCGAGTAACTCCCCCAGCGACTTTTTTGTGCCCTTACTTGCATTCTTTTGCAGGTCAATCCTGTTTTTTTACTGAGCACTGACAATTCATACTGAAAATGATCCCGGGCAACTGAAGTTAGCCATTTTTCAATATACATTTGCGCCCGGGAAGGCTCGCTATAAATATTCAAACTATTATGTGTTGACACGTCCCAGCCGGCAGGCAGGTGAGAATTTATAAAATAACTAACACGCCAGATTTTATTTATTGCCGGGAGTGAAATAGTTGTCGGCGGCCCTTCACCAAATTGCTGGCTCAGGTACTGTTTACGATCAGACAATTTTTTCAGGGCCCGATTTATCCATTGATGTTGTGAACGAACCAGGATATCAACTTCCTCAGGCCTGACGCCTTTTGGTGCTACCACTACCAGGCCGTCATTCACCGTAACCTGTAACCTTATTCTTCGGGCCCGTTTTGATTCACGTATTTGATATTCTGACATTTACCAGGCTCTACTCATTTAAAATTGCTTTTTTTACGTCATTGCCTGTAACAGGAAACGGCAAAGTCGCCGCGATTAATGGATAGGCATCGGTGAGCCGCACTAGTTGATGAGACTGTTCCTTGTCATAAAAAACGATGACACGACCATGTCCGGTACGCTGTATCACCGCAAGCAGTGACTCCAGACTACTGGTACGGTCGCGAAAATCAGACTGAAAATTAAACTCCGCAACAATGACATCCGGCTGGCAGGATTTAAGTAAAGCCAGCGCCTTTCTCACGGTAGTGACATGGAGCACCTGGTATCCGAGAGACTCATACAATGATTTAAAATCAGGATATCCCCCTAGCTCGACAATGGATAAAAGCAGATGCTTGCCAGGAGAATCTGAGACTGTCATTAGTCGCTGCTATGCTTGTTATTGTTCTTAAATGAATTGTACATATTTTCACCTGTGGATTCTGCGCCATGCAATCACCGAATTCAACGGTTGTAAGTGTCAGGTAGAGGTCGTACTTGCTCACACAGCATCACAACTGAATATCACTAACAAATCATGAATATCATCTTGCGATCCAGTGGCTTTCGCAAGATACTACGGCAACACTGGCAAAAATCGGTAGAATCGAGTCAGGAACGGAGACCGAGAAATTACCCAGGGAGCCCAAACCGAACAAAAAGAACAAAGGAGAACATCCATGAACCTGGAAAAGGTAGTTTTCGCATTTTTTATTGTCCTGGCATTAACCTTGAATTTTGGGTTTTTTGTTGGTGAGATAGACAACCCGGAACACCACAATGTCTATGAGCTCTATGCTGCACTAGTCGTCAGCCTGATTGCCACTGTCATGAAATTCGGTGATCGCACCCACATGGGGGCAGTGTTACTGGCCACCAGTTTAGTGGCTGACCTCCAGCTGATTGTCGCGGCTATTGTCTGGGGATGGGCAACAAGCGCCGGTGGCAGCGAAGGTATTAACTCAGCAACCATGGCCAGTATTGCCTCATTATCAGGTGGTGCCCTGCTTGCCAACATCACTTCTGTCGTCCTGCTCGTCACTGAAACTGTACAAGTCAAGCGTTAATGCAAACCAATACATCTATAGCTTATGTTTTACTGCGGCGTTTGCGAACACCGTTAGTTGTGCTTGTTTCCGCTTATGCCATCTCAATTATTGGCATGACACTGATTCCGGGCGTAGATGACCAGGGCAGACCCTGGCGCATGGATTTTTTTCACGCCTTTTATTTTGTCTCATTCATGGGCACAACAATAGGTTTTGGAGAACTACCTTATGCATTTACCTATACCCAACGTGCATGGACACTGGTATCAATATATTTGACTGTGATCTCCTGGTTATACACCATTGGTGTGTTGCTCAGGATATTCCAGGACTCCGGCTTCAGGAGGCTGGTTGATTACGCCAGCTTTACCCGTGCGGTACGAAGGATTCGGAATCCTTTTTTCCTTATTTGCGGTTATGGCGATACGGGCAGCCTGTTGGTACGCGCCCTGACAGAAAGAGGATTAAATGCTGTCGTAGTAGATAATAACCATGAACGAATCGAAACACTGGAAACAGCAGGCCTGCCATTGTACGTACCAGGTCTTGTCGCCGACTCGGCTGACCCTGAGGTTCTTGACCGTGCCGGCCTGGCACACCATAACTGCGTCGGTGTAGTGGCACTAACAAATAATGACAAAACAAATCTCACGATTGCTATAACCGGAAAATTAATCGCACCGGAAACCCGTGTATTCTGTCGTGCAGAGTCCCATGACATCGCAGCCAACATGTCTTCGTTTGGCACTGATTACACACTCAACCCTTTTGATAGTTTTGCCGAACGATTTGCAATGGCCATTCATTCGCCCAGTATGTATCTTTTGTATGACTGGTTTACCAGTGAACGCCAGACACCTTTAACTGAGCCCTTGTCACCACCGAGTGGTAAATGGATATTATGCGGTTATGGCCGGTTCGGAAAAGCACTGCAGCGATACCTGTCTTCCGAAGACATGGAAATCACAATTATTGAAGCCGACCCTAAAGGGACCAGGGCACCAGCAGATATTATTGTCGGTCGCGGCACTGAGGCTGAAACGCTCGAAAAGGCGCGCGTTAAAAAGGCTGGGGGTATCATCGCTGGCACAGATAATGATGCCAATAACTTATCTATCATAATGACGGCCAAGGCGCTAAACCCGGACTTGTTTACTGTTGCCCGCCAGAATGAAACGCGCAATGATGCAATTTTTAACGCAGCCAATATCGATCTTGTAGTCGAGCGAGGCAACATTATTGCCCGCAAAATTTCTGCGCTCATCATTACGCCATTGCTGGCAGATTTTCTTAAATTCTCTAAACCCTACAACAACCAGTGGGCCAATATCCTGATTAGTCGTATTAGTGGTGTAACAGGTAATAATCCACCTTATACCTGGGAAATTAATGTTGATGAAACCAGCGCCCCGGCTATTTGTGAATCAATAAATGAAAATCTGTCAGTTACATTAAAGGACCTGGGGCGCGACCCCAAAAATAGAGATGCACAGCTTAAATGTATGCCACTAATGATTAAACATAATCAAAGCCAGACTTTATTACCGGAAGAAAACACAAAACTGAGTATCGGCGATCAAATATTATTTTGTGGCCACGAAACTGCAAGTAGTAATATGCATTACATGATTCAAAATTATAATACACTGAGTTATGCCCGGACAGGTGAAGAGCTGCCGAGCGGGACGGTCTGGAAATATTTGACCGGTCTAAAAACTCGTTAGTGGTGATTAATAGACTGGACTGGACTGGACTGGACTGGACTGGACTGGACTGGACTGGACTGGACCGAACTGGTCTGGGCATGGCATTCAATATCTATAATTTTAATTACCTTTTATTTTTCTTCCACTGCACAAACAATATTTAGCGGGCATTCAATTTCATGATCCTTTTCGAGACCTTTCCACGCATACTCAAGGGCCATTTCATTTTTTCTGAAGAACCTGTCTCCGCCCAGACGTTCAACAAAGCCACTATTACGCAAAACATCCATGACCTGCTTCTTGAATCTTGAAAATAAAATCTCGACACCACCTGCCTGTAACCGTTCTGTTAATGATGTCAACATTTCCTCGCCACTGGCATCAATCTGGTTAATACCTGGCCCATCAACAATAATATATTTCAGATCAGGATGGCTGGCAGCGATGCCCAGTACTTTGTCTTCAAAGTAACTAATGTTGGCAAAATATAAAGAGCCATCAAAACGCAGGATTGAAATATTTTCACAGGTTCCGAGGCCGTATAAACTGGCATCACGCAAAGAACCGTCCGGATGGCGTGACAAGGCTGCGATGCGCGGCTCCATTGTTCGGTACAGGAATATTGCCAGCGATAGAATCACGCCAATCATAATACTGCGATCAAGATGTGGTGCAAGTACCAGGGTAAGCACAAAAGTAATCACGGCCACCATGCCATCATCACGCCGTACATGCCAGGTATGCAGCAAGGCTTTAAAATTAACCAGGCCTATTACAGCCATCATGATTACAGCCGCCAATGTTGCTTGTGGCAAATGATAAAGCAACGGGGTTAACCATAATAAGGTAACCACAACAACAATAGTCGTCACTATTGATGAAAATCCGGTTATCGCACCTGCTTCCAAATTGACTGCTGATCGGGAAAACGACCCTGATACCGGGTAGCTCTGGAATAAACTACCAAAAATATTTGACAGGCCCTGTCCCACCAATTCCTGGTTGGCATCAAGTCTTTGTCGTGTACGTGCCGCCATGGCCTTGGCAATAGAGACCGCCTCCATAAAACCAATGAGCGCAATTGCAACGGCCGAGAAAAATAACTGGCCAATGACATTTAAATCAATATTTGGCAGGTACATTGTCGGCAACCCTTCCGGAATGGTACCCACTACCCGGCCGCCACTATGCATTACCAACGCACCGTCTTTATCTAGCGATGAAATTCGCCACATGTCAGGTTCCACCTCAACACCATTTGGCGCCTCACCATCAGGGTAAAATTTAGCTGTCTTGTCATTTTTGGATTTTGTTTTATTAAACAACAAGGTTTTCATTCGCTTAAAATCGGCATCAGCACCATCCACATGACGATCACGTTGCCGTTTCAGAGATTCCAGTTTTAACTGAGCAGAAAGTGTGCGCCTATTGTCATCACCGTGTTTTTCCACAGCAGCAACATGTTTCTTTTGTGCGGAGCTTACACGTTTGTCAAATTTTTCAATTTTTCCGGGTAATTTTAATTTGGTAGCAATTATGTCATGAGTTGAATCATCAATTAGCTGATCCTTATTAATAGTTTGCAGTGTCTGAAAGTCTGTAACCAGCGCCAGAATTGTTGTAATGACAACGGCCAGCAAGACGCCGGGTATTTTGGGATTAATACGCTTAACCACCACCATGATGACAAAAGCAAGAATTGCCATACCAAAAGTTGGCAAGTGAATCTGTGTCAACCCAAGAATGATCGTATTCCACACCGTTTCATAATGGTGTGCTGCCTTGGGCACTGAAACACCAAATATTTTTCCTAGCTGGGATGTGGCAATAATAATTGCAGCAGCATTGGTAAATCCCATGACTACCGGGTGAGATAGAAAATTAACCAGCACACCGAGTCGTAATAAACCAAGGGATAACTGGAACAAGCCTACAAAGAACGCCAGCAGAATAGCGTAGGCTATATATCCTTCACCGCCTGTGGTTGCCAGTGGCTCAAGTGCGGCAGCCGTTAACAAGGACACCACCGCTACCGGCCCGGTTGCCAATTGACGTGAAGAACCGAAAATTGCGGCTACCAAGGGTGGCAGGAATGCAGCATACAAACCGAAGTACGGAGGCAAACCGGCCAGCTGGGCATAAGCCATTGACTGGGGAATCAGCACCAGGGCAACGGTAACGCCGGCAATAATATCAGCACGAAGTGTCGTGCCATTTTTTAACTCAGGTAACCACTTTAGAAAAGGAATAAAATAACTTGCTGATGCAGAAAAGGAAAATTTTTTCGCGGCCATCGAAAATGCAACCCTCAACCAGGCCTGTATATTTACCAGGCCTAAATATTTATTTAAAAGAATGAAAATGATCTAACGATGCGTGACTGTCTTGTGCACGTCAACGGCATCCCTGAATACGCCTATACTAATATATTTTGATGCTTACCGCATCTGTTACAGACAATGACCGGGGTATGGTACGCCTAGAACAGGGCGATATGATCCATTGGGTTAATATCATAACTACCTGATGGCAGTACACGGGATATTTTTAACTCCTTACCCCTGTCCAGATGATGCTCGCTCAGGTCGGTGACGAGATCATGCGTCATGGGCGTTTTTTGTGCCGTCAGAACCATTGCTACCTTGGGTCTTAATCGCCGCGCCCTGTTAACAGTAATCACGACCCCGACCGCGCCTGTACTCAACTCAACCAGGCTGCCAATGGGAAATACGCCCATACACTTGATAAATTCTTCAACGAACTTGGGTTTGAAATCCTTATGTCGCCATTCGTACATGCTTTTCAGTGCATCCTCTGCCGACATGCCTTTCTCATAACCGCGATCACTGGTAATGGCATCATAAACATCTACCATACCGGCCAATGAACCAGGATCTGAAATTTTGCCAGCCTTTTTTGAGCCGGGATAACCGCTGCCATCGGCACGTTCGTGATGCTGCTGAATAATTTGCATCGAACCACGGGGTATTTTGCCGGAATTATTTATTATTTCGACACCCCACTTAACATGGTTTTTTAATGTGTTAAATTCATCGGGTGTCAGGCCGGAGGGGTTTTCAAGAATTTCTTCCGGGACACGCATCATGCCAATATCGTGTAACAGCGCGCCCATGGCAATAACCACCATGTGATCACGGGGCAGCACCAGGTGGCGGGCAAATGCCAGGGCCAGTGTGGTTGTACGGATGCTATGTAGTGCGGTGTATTCGCTAACATCCTTCAAATGACTGAGGCAAACCAGGGCATCGGGGTTACGAATAACACTATCCACCAGGTCGTCGCTGACCTTCCTTGCCAGGACCAGATCAACCTTGTCCTTGCCACTTCGTATGTCTTTGAAGGATTCCCGCACCAGCGCCCGGGCCATGAGTTCTATTTTTCGCGCCCTTTTTAGCTCTTCTTCAACCGGTACCTGGTCGGGATAAACTTTTTTTTCCTTGTTTTCAGGATCAGCCTCAATCTTACCTTCCGCAAGGGTTTGTACCTGGTGTGTTATTCGCTGATCTTTTTCTGCCAGGTCTTCCATTCGACGCGCCCCATCATCATAACCACGCTGTTTGGGGATATAATCAGGACCCTTTTCGGTATCAATGTAGACATATTGACAGTGTTGCTGCAGGGTTTCTTCGTCCTTATCCGTGATTAACTCAAAACCCTGGAACATAAACGGGGTCTCCACCCAGGGACGATCAAGGTCAGAGACAAACATGCCCTTCTGTAAATCGCGAACATCAATTTTCTTTTTCATGGGATATATTGATTGTTATGGCAGCAGTTTTAATTATTTTTCGAATACAGCCATTTAACTACTTTTTTAGGACTTTTTCACTCTATAAGCAGTGTAAACGAGCAATATACGTGCCGAAATCGACACTTAGCGATGACATTTGATGTTAAACGTCTGGATATTGACGATTGTGGGCCAGCCTATTATTGTCACACAAACAAGATGTAGCCCACTTTTTAGAAAAGGAGCGTTTGATGCCATCATTTGATGTCGTATCCGAGATAGACATGCATGAGTTTGATAATGCCCTGGATCAGGCCAGACGTGAGGTAACGACACGTTATGACTTCAAGGGCTCTGACTCCAAATTTGAATTTAAAGACAATATCATCACCCTCGATGCAGGCAGTGAACTACAGTGTCAGCAAATGCTGGATATCCTGTTTCTCAAGGCCAGCAAGCGCGGCATTGACCTCGTAAGTTTCAAAACCGAGGAAGCCCGGCAAAGCGGCAAACGCATGATTCAAAAAGTTACCCTGAAACAGGGTATCGACAAGGACATGGCAAAAAAAATTGTAAAATGTATTAAAAATTCAAAACTGAAAGTGCAGGCCCAGATTCAGGGTGAACAAGTACGGGTAACGGGCAAAAAACGGGATGACTTGCAGGAAGTGATGCAGTTTTTAAAAGAGGCCAAACTGGAGATACCGTTGCAGTATGAAAATTTTCGGGATTAAGAAGTATACAAATTATAAATAAAACAAACCCCGGACTACCCGGGGTTTGTTTGGTTAACTAACTTAAGATTAAGGGTTCGTTGGAGCTGGTGCCTCAATCACGGTAATAGCCGTAAAATCAGGATCAGCCGAACCAAATGGTGTGACAAAACCACGGGCCCTGACCACGGCATCCGCACCTATTGCCGAAACATCCAGTACACCCGTATCAACCTGGTAATTGGCCGGATCGGCATCGCTCGTCATATCCATACCCGTGCCGGCAAAGTTATAAAGACTGAATGGTCGACCATTGATGGACCTGAGATTTAATACCAGGGGGGTACCAGCTGCACCGACACGCAAGCCGCCAATACTGGACAACCACATGTGTACCTGACCGTCGGTGGCATCCATGGTTAATGCAGTTGCAGTCTCGCCAGTTAATGCACCAAACACCGTTAAGCGCTGACCTACCGAAATGTCATTAATGGTAAAGTTCTCATCTGATAACTGTTTTTGGACAATTGTCGTTTCAGCAAGCAAAACCTCGACAATACTCCTGCGCGTCAAGCCATCACCGCCCTGGGCAAAACTGGCACCATAAATTGTCAGGACATCACCAGCGCGTCGCATAACACTGCCGGTTACCATGTCCAGACCATCACCAACCATACTGGAGCCCACGTAAACAGCGCGGGCAGAAAATCTTCTCGGGTTAAGCCTAAAGTCGCCCAATACGATCAAACGCGTCATCGCTGGCACAACTAACATGGCCTCGAGACCGGCAACCCCCAGGTAACGAACACCGTCAACCTTGAAAATTGTTCTGTCATGGGTTTTAACTGGCAATAAACCAAATCGATCTTCCGGATCCGTGATCAGGTGCCGAAATGGACGAACCGCCATCAGAAATCCACTCCTGTCTACAAAAACTTTTTTCAGGGCGCCGCGAACCCGGTGCAACCTGCTTTTGTCCCGATTAACCTCGGCAATCAGTCTTGGTGTCACGGTCACCGAAGGCACACCGCTTGCATCAAAGCTTACAGCATTGGTTTCAGCCAGATCAAAATCCAGTAACAAGTGGGCCGGAATACCCGGGGCAATCACTAGTGAGTTGGTATTACTCAAGCCGACGCTCATTTCCATAACACCAGCAGGATTGCCTGCCTCGTCAATAATAGTATTGACAGTGACAGGATTGCCCACAGTATCCTCGACTACAATTGCGGCTGCCTGGTAATCAAGGGTGATGCTGGCTTTGACATATTTACCCGACGGCACTGTCGCTGCGGTCAGGAATTCCGTTAGCTGGGTATACTGGGCGAAATCTACCCGGGTACTCACCGGTAAGGTTTCCACTACGGTACCATCAGCCCGGGTTAAGGTGAGCGACACGATATCCACATCGTAGGAAAGAAAATCACCCTGGGCATCGGCCAGTGCAATCATTAGCGGGCCAGGGCCACTGGCCGCGCCATTGTCACTACTACCAGATGTGCCATTGCAGGCAGTGGTAAAAGCAAATCCAGCCACCAGCAATAACCCGTAAAACAACCTTGTTACCTGGCGCCATAGTGGGAAAAAATTAGGGGTGTGCATCGTTAAAATCTCCTGTTTATTGGTTACTTATTATCCAGGCACCCCCTGTCCAGGGATGTGCCAATACAAGTACTAACGCAGGAGAACGGATTTGGTTGACAGGTTTATTTAATAATCAGAATTAAAGCTAAAATCGATATTTCAGGGAAATACTACCGAAGGAAATTTGATCACTATTGATGGAATTACCCTGGATACCGCCGTTGAGTCCCAGGCGCCAGTGTTTATCCAGGTACCAGTAAATACTGCCGTCAGTGGTGGTGGTCTTTTCCTTATCCACAGCGGAAAGACTTTCCGACCAACGAACAGACAGTCCTATTGTCGCAAAGTCCATACCCGCATTAAAACCGGTTCGATTTTTTTCCAGGCCATAGGTTTGGTTTAATACACCAGGAGAAAGTCGTATCTGTGAAGCGTCTGTCTGAATAAAGTCAAAGAATGACCTGCCCAGGCCGATCTCATCATTATAGATATGAGAGGCATATAAACCGGAAACCCAGACATCACCCGGCAAATAAACTGTCAGATTCGCATTGTAGCCGGTGCTGTCAATGCGAACTTCTATATCACGTGGGCCGACACCTGTGTCCAGGGTATCGTTAAAAGCAATATTACGAAATTGTGGCGTAAACGACAGTGAAACTGCCGGATAGTTTAGCTCGACAGTGCCTCTTAATGCGTTTATCTCGACAAATTCCTCGAATTTCCAGGATCGATATTCCAGACCCAGTCCCAACTTGCCCCTGCTATCACTAAAAAAACCAATTGCATAGGAAGTACTGCTCTCCTCCTCATCTGTTACAGAATTTAACGAGGTATTTTTCCCGCCAGACAATAAAAATCTCAGGTCATAAACCGGTAGATCCAGGCCGGAATAGTAATTCCTGCCTGATTCGCTATCCCAGCCCAGATCGACAGAGATAGAAGCCGGAAATGGTTTCCTGATATCTTCGGATAAAATTTCATCTATTTTCTGAAGAAGTTTTTCTTCATCACTTAACTCAGCTGCATTAGTTAAACTCAAGCCCGCTAAACCAATAATCAAAAAAAACAATACGCGCGTTACCTGCATACGCAACCAGATATCAAACATTATTTTATTTCCTAGTGAATTGGAGCCGGTCGTTGTCGTCTCGGGTATTTCTGACTATTTGCTGGTCTCTCTTTATCCCTGAGTCCCTTTAAAAATTTTCTTTTCTCATTCCGGTCCATTGATTGCCATTTTTTGCGATACCTGGCACGCTGCTCTGGCTCCAGATTCCGAAACCATTTATGACGAGCGCGTATAGCCGCCTGTTTTTCTGGTGGTAATTTCTGATACCGGATGTAACGCTCTTTTATTTTTTTCCTGGTGTCCGGGGACAACTTTTTCCAGCGCTGAAAACGTTTTTTGAAACGGGATTTTTCCTCGCTTGACATTGTCTGCCAGCGTTGCGCACCTTTTTGTAACCGTTTTTGTTTTAAGGCCGCAAAACCATCCCACTGGGATTCAAAACGTGACAGGATTTGTTGCTCATCTGTGCTTAATGCATTCCATGAAGTGGGCTCAAGCACCTCCCCCGCCAAAACGGGGCCCAGGTAAAACGATAAAACCAATACAGTCAGTAATTTTTTAATCATTGTCGCGCCTTTTTTCATTCTTAACCTTAACAGTGATCGAATTCTCGGCAATTTCAAACAGCTGCATGGGATCAAGCCACTCATCTTCATTTGGTTGCCAGGCCCCTAGGTATTCGAGCAATTCAAGATCGGGTAATAAACTGGCATCAGTTACCTCTTCGGCGGAACTTATTGAAATTCCGCCGAATAAAAATAAAGTAATTACTGTCCATTGTTCAGCCCGTTTTCTGTATCTCATCCAGCCAACTATAAAATTCCAGGTCTTTGTATAATTCCAGGTCTTCGGTAGCACTCAACATCAAAAAATCATCCAACCCGGACACATTTTCGATTATCCTGTTCTCGACATTGTCATTTTGTAAATTTAGCGAAAACATGACAATCAGCACGGTTGCAGTCACCGCCCCGCCCCACTGCCAGGCCCGGAAAAACTGTCGTTTACCTGCCCGGGCGATCGCTTCACGACGTATTCCCCGCAGCCGGGTAACAAGCGCCGGATCAAGATCGTTGGCCGCAGTTTCCAGGGTTGCTTTAACCTGCTTTAACAAAACCTCGTCGTTTTGATCTTTTTTCATGACCAGTGATCTCCAAGTTTTTCTCTTAACATATGGACAGCACGGGAATAATGGGTCTTGACGCTGCCAGCAGAACAATTCATCGCATTCGCAGTTTGTTTCACATCAAGCCCCTCCCATAACCTTAATAATACCGCCTGTTGCTGTCGTAGTGATAATTCACCCAGTGCCTTGTCCAGTTCTGAAATTGCCCTGCTGTTTACCAGGGACTGATCCGGCTGGTTATTAACCGGGTCAGGTATTGTTTCAATTTCATCCAGTCCTTGCTCATTTTTCCTGACTGAAAATAAACGTAACCACTTGTTTTTTACCTTGTTACGCCGATACCAGTCACGAATCCTGCTTTGTAGAATCCGGTAAAACAGGGGCGGCCATTCTTCCGGGTTGCGATCGTGATAAGACTGCGCCAGTTTAAGCATGCTGTCCTGAACAATATCCAGCGCATCTTCCCGATTACCCGTTGCGATAACCGCCATACGGTAGGCGCGTTTCTCGACTTCGGCCAAAAATTGGTCCAGCGCCTGTAAAGAATCCAGTATTACTCTCCCCGTACATACTGATGCAGCGGTCATCTCCCGAATGATCTGAATTAACTGCCACGTTGAATCGAGCTACGTTTTGCTTGCCTGCGATCATACCTTTTGTGCAGACGTTCGCCTTTGTGATCCAGTCTATGATCAATGCGATCGCCTTTTTTGTCCAGACGTTTTTCGATAACATCGCCGCGTCTTTCCAGTCTGGCAGTTTTCCGTTCACCGATTTGCTCCAGTCGATCAGCAAGCTCATCTTTGCCCGCTTCCCGGGCCCGCTCAGCTAAAATATCGTAACGTGCTTCTACTCTTTCAGCTTTGCCTTCAAGCCGATCGTGAATAGCCTCGCCCCGCTCATCCAGGCGTTCATTAATCCGATCGCCGCGCTCATCAAAACGATTTTCAATTTTATCGCCGCGTTCGCCTTCGTCCGCAATAACAGGGGCGGTTAGCACTGTCCCCAGTAATACGGCTAATAATATTTGAGTCTTTTTCATTTTCATCTCCGGTTTTTGGTTAGATTCTGACATTGCCATTTTTTGCACTGTCTCTACCAATAACGCACCGGAGCAAAATTGGTTGACAAAAAACCCGGATATCAGCGATTACCTATTCTGCTTACCAGGCGGGAAACCCAGCCCCACCAGTATTCAAGCCAGTGGTGATACCAGGGTCGGCGACTCCAGCGCTGGTATTGAATTTCACGGGAGTTTTCAAAATCCTGTTGCAACATGGCCATCACCTCTGACGACAGGGGCTCACCATTTGCTTCCTGGTTAGCCTCCATGTTCCAGCGTAAATTCCAGCGATCGAAATTTGATGAGCCAATTGATACCCATTGATCGCATGTGGCCACCTTCTGGTGCTGCATCCTGTCTTCGAGTTCAAAAATACGTATACCGGCACGCAACAAACGCGCATAAAAACGATGGCCGGCATAACGAACGGACGGGTGATCGGTAATGGTGCCGGGCAATAACAATCTGACATCAACCTGGCGATGAGCAGCATGACGCAAAACCCGACGCAAGCGCCAGGAGGGAACAAAGTATGCGGTGGCAATCCAGATGTGGTGCTGTGCTTTTCGAATATGTTGTATTAATGCACGCTTGGTTTCTTGTCTGGCAATACCATGTGAAATCGTGACCCTGCCTGGTAATTCAGCTTCCGGTTCGGACTTGTCAAGCAATGGTCTCAATCTGTTTTTGTCACCACTCCAGTGTTGCCACTGGTGGTTAAACAAGGTTTGCCAATCGGCCACCACGGTCCCGGAGATTTCCAGCATGGTTTCGCGCCAACCTGTTTGTGATGCATCAGCTGGTGCGAACTCATCTGCCAGGCCGGCACCGCCTGTAAAAGCAGTCTTGCTGTCAACAATTAGTAATTTTCGATGGTCACGAACCATATTGTCGGTCCGGGCAGCCCATTTAATCGGGTTGTAATAACGAACTGAAATTTTCTCGTGTTTTAAACGAATACGGTCTGCCGCTGTCAGGCCACGAGCACCGAAATCATCAAACAGGATTCTGATTGTGACACCACGACGGGCAGCGGCCACAAGTGCTATAATAAATTCTGCAGCAACGTTGCCGGATTTTATAAAATAAAGTTCAAAACAAATGCTGCTACCAGCCTGGTTTATTGCGGCGAGCATGGCCGGAAAAAAGGCATCGGCATCTACGAGCAACCTGAAATGATTACCGGCCCGCCAGGGAAAAATATATTTCTTGTGTCTGAGGTGTTTCACCTTAGCCGACCCCGGGGGAAAACGTCCAGAATTTCAGGATCAGCAAGTTACCAGGATCGCCAGCCAGGATTAATCTGCATCCTTTTCTTTTTCTACGTCGCCAATCCAGGTCTCCAGGGCATTGATTATTTTGGTGGCCTGATCCCGGCTGGAGATATTGAATTTTGATTTCTGCATATACTGGCCATTGCGTTTTTGATAACGGCGAATACTGTACTTATCCGGCCCATATTCCTCTTTTGTCCGGTTCCAGTCCTGGTAGCGATAAATGATGGTCGACCAGGCGCCCTTGGTGAGCACTATTTTGTCCAGCTGGCGCGACACCAGTTTACCGTCTTCTTCGTAATCGACGGTCAAATCTTCTATTTCAGTGCTCATAGTAATTCCCCTTTTTATTTATACTCATATAAGGGGTATAATGGCAGAAAGTCGTGGTTGGCCGCAAATCCCGTTTGGCTGGCCTGTACAATCCCTGATTTCCTAAAACAGATACTGCCATGTCACCATATATAGTTGCCGCCTTGTATAAATTTGTCAATTTACCGGATTATGCCAACCTGCGTGAGCCGCTGCTGAATTGCATGCTACGCCATAAAGTGGCTGGCAGCCTGTTGCTGGCCGAGGAAGGCATGAATGGTACGATTGCGGGAAGTCGCGGCGGCCTTGATGCAGTATTGGCCCATATAAGATCGGATCCACGATTTTCTGACATGGCCCATAAAGAATCCACCGCCGCAGAAGCACCCTTTTACCGGACCAGGGTAAAACTAAAAAAAGAAATTGTCACAATGGGTATACCCCGGGTAGACCCAAATCAAAAAGTGGGCACTTATGTCAAACCGGAAGACTGGAACCAGCTTATCTCTGATCCCGATGTACTTGTGGTTGATACGCGTAATGATTATGAATATGAGCTGGGTACTTTTAAGGGCGCACTGGACCCCGACATTAAAACATTCAGGGAATTTCCCGGCTATATACAAAATAACCTGGATATAAACAAACACAAAAAAGTCGCTATGTTCTGTACCGGTGGCATTCGCTGCGAAAAATCAACATCCTACCTGCGTTCATTGGGCTTTGAAAATGTTTACCATCTGGAAGGCGGCATACTAAAATACCTTGAAACAGTGCCCAAAGAAGAAAGTCTCTGGTTAGGTGAATGTTTTGTGTTCGATAACCGGGTCTCCCTGATCCATGGCCTGGGTGAAGGCCATCGTGAAATTTGTCACGGATGTCGTCACGCCCTTAGTGAGCAAGATAAAAAGTCTCCTGAATTTGAGCCTGGGGTGTCTTGTCCAAAGTGTTTTGACAAACAAACACCAAAACAGCAACAGGCATACAGGGAACGTCAGCACCAGATGGAATTGGCTGAAGAACGGGGTACAATTCATATCGGTGCACCGCAGAAAAAGCCTGCTTCAGCCTGATCAACGTAACTATTTTACTGACGAGTTACGTAATGTAAGGTTATTCATCATGCTGCCGACAAAAGCGGTAGCCACACTGATAGTCGTAGTATGTTTCTCTGTGTTATTTATTCTGATTTGTTATACTGCAAAAATAAATAACTAACATTATTACCAGTTATTAGGTTTAAAAAATAAACGGATTTTATAAAATAATGGATTTAGAAAAATTATGAGCGAACTAAAACAAACAATACTGGCAAAAAAGGCGGCGCTTGCTGAGGCAATTAGCGACAAGCTTGCCAGGCTTGCTATTGATTGCGCTAATGTCTGGCCTGATGCAGACAGGCTTGACCATGCCCTGGAAGAAAATATTAACCATATACCTAACTGTCATTTACTTTATGCCTGGGATGTCGATGGCATCGAAGTCTCATCCATGGTCCAGCCTGATCGAACTGATAAAAACTGGCGTGGCAAGGATTTGTCAGGGCGGCCATACCTGAAAAATAATTTACCTTTCAAGGGCATCATGTTGTCATCCCTTTATTGGAGCATGTATACAGAAAAGCAGTGTATTACTGCGCTCCAGGCAATAAACAGGAATGAAAATCTTGTTGGTTTTATTGCTGCTGATTTTGCAGTTAATGATCTCCTGAAAGACACCAAGCTCTCTGCCCCTGATATGCATTGGCAACAGTTCCGCGGTGATCCCGCAGTGCGTAGCACTGTTTTCATGCAAACACGCACGCAAAGCCTGTTGGATGAACACATGGACGAGGTTCTGAATACATTTCACTCCTTAATGACAGAACACGGTGTCTTCCACAGTAAAATACACTTCTCCAGTGGTCGTTGTTCATTCTGGATGCTTGACGACCCCTACAACTATCGTATACATGGCGTGGATGAAATTGTTAATCCTGAAATTTGCCTGGCCTACCCCATGCACGACTACCCAAAGGATGCCCAGGTAACACCCGCTGAACTACGCGAAGTATTTAAACAATTCAAGCAGCTCAGATTTGCCGATGATACGATCTATTTAAGATCTGCATCGGTCAATACCATGAACGGCATGCTTGGCCTGACTTTTTCCTGTGATGGCTCGCACTATATGTCGGTGCAGGAATTTCTTGAAAAGGATCTGGCCTTCTGGGTTGGATCGCTGGGAGAAAGTGATTCTGATGCAAAAACAAAAAGGCAAGAAACAGCTATTGCCTGATACTTCTGTTATAAATTTATAGCAATTTTTCTGCGGCCTGTTTTTGTTGCATTTCCCATAACTGGGCATAACTGCCCTTCCCTGCAAGTAATTGGCTGTGGGTTCCTTGCTCAATAATGCGCCCCTGATCAAGCACCAGAATTTCGTCAGCATCAACAATGGTAGACAAGCGATGGGCAATTACCAGGGTAGTATGATCGACTGCGGCCTCGCGTAATGCCAGCAGAATGGCTTGCTCTGCCTTGCTGTCCAGTGCCGAGGTTGCCTCATCAAAAATTAATATCTTCGGGCCCTTCAGGATTGTCCTGGCAATGGCAACCCGTTGTTTCTCACCCCCGGAAAGCTTCAGACCCCGTTCTCCAACAACTGTTTGGTACTTATCCGGCAAGCTCATAATGAAATCATGGATATGAGCCATTTTGGCAGCGTTTTCAATTTCGGTATCACTGGCGTCAGGTTTGGCATACATCAGGTTATAATAAATTGTGTCATTAAACAGCACCGTGTCCTGGGGTACGATGCCGATTGATCGGCGCAGGCTTTCCTGGGTTACCGTGCTGATATCCTGTCCATCGATAGAAATTACACCTGCATCCAGGTCATAAAAACGAAACAATAACCTGGCCAGGGTTGACTTGCCGGCGCCACTGGCGCCCACCACTGCGACCTTTTTCCCGGATGGAATGACAAAATTAACGTCGTGCAGAATTTTACGTTCTGCTTGATAGCCAAAATTTACATTCGCAAACCGCACTTCACCTTTACCTGTTACAAGCGGCCTGGCATCTTTTGCATCTTCTATTTCAGGTTTAATTTCCAGGAGTTTGACAAGCTGATCCATGTCTGCAAAAGCATATTTAATTTGCCGATACACGACACCGAGAAATCCCAGCGGAATAAACAGTTGTAACAAAAAGGCGTTCACCAGAACCAGATCGCCCAGTGTCATAATCCCTTGTGTTACTTGCAAGGCTGCAAAAAACATGACCGCGGTGACACTTATAGCGATTATCGCGCCCTGACCAAAATTTAACAGCCCCATAGATGAACGACTCAAAACAGCGCTGTCCTCCCAACCAGACAAGGACTCATCACAGCGTTTTATTTCCAGGCTCTCATTATTAAAATATTTCACAGTCTCATAATTAATCAGGCTATCAACCGCCTCATTATTTGCCTTTGATTCCAGCCTGTTCATTTTATGGCGATACTCCATGCGCCAGTTGGTAATTGCGAATGTAAAACCAACATAAATGAAAATACTTAAAATAATAATCAGCGTAAAAACGAAATCGTAATTTGCGGCCATAATGGTGATAACAAGTATTAATTCAACCAGTACAGGCAATTGGTTAAAAACCATGTAATTAAGCAGACTGCTTAAACTTGCCGATCCTCGTTGCAAATCCCGGGTTATCGCACCGGTCTTGCGTTCCAGGTGAAAACGCAACTGGAGCTGATGCAGGTGGGCCAGGGTTCGCAGGGTCAAACGCCGCATGGCGCGATATCGAACCCGGGTAAACAATATGTCCCGCAGCTCATTAAAAAACCCGCTGGTTAATTTTAACGCACCATAGGCCAGTAACAGAGCGACGGGTACTGTTAATATTTGTTGCGGCGCAACATCAAGGCTGTCAACAATTTCTTTTAGGACCAGTGGCACACCGACATTGGCTATTTTTGCCAGGATAAGACATGACAATGCCAACAAAACTCTGCCACGATACTCCCATAAGTAGGGCAAAAGCGAGCGCAAGTTATGCCAGTCGCTACGTTGTGATTCTGATTTTGGTGTGTACTCTTCTCTTGATACGTGAAATTGAGCCATGAAATAAATATGCCTTACCTGAGCATTTGACGGGAAAGTTGAATCTTATCACTGCTTGCATTGAGTTGCAGACTTACCATAAGCATGTTTATACGGAAATAATGAAGAACTTTATACGATATATTCAGTCTTATTTATGAAAGTTACTTATTTAGTTAATTTATACGCTTGCATGGTCAAAATACAGACTATACTTAAAGACAAGGGTTAACCTTTTTAGTGGAATAACAGCCGGGTTGTATTGATTGCTCGCGTAATCGCAGCCGAGGGTCTCGCTATCTCAACTATGGAGGGTAATCATGAAAAAAATACCACTTAATAAAACTGTGCCGCTCCAGTTAATTACACTGGGCATGGACGATGGCAAACAAGGGATTTTCGTCGGCGTGCCATTGGTCACCAATGAATCCCAACCCGATACAAGCATTGAAAATATCTGGTTCTCGGATATTCAAAATGTACCAGACGACCTGACTGTAGAACAACTCATCAAACTTGTCAGCGCGCAACTGTGTCGATGCCAGTCAACCCTGCAATAAATTTCTTTTTCTCGTTCTTTTTCTCTTTCTTTTTCTCTTTTTTATTCCCGTCTTTATTCTGGTAATTATTCGGGATATACCACTGCCAGGCCACCAAGGCCGCAATACCCGCCTGGATTTTTTGCCAGGTATTGCTGATGGTAATCCTCCGCATAATAAAATTCCTGAACGGGTAAAATTTCAGTGGTTATAACCAGTTTCCCGGTCTCCGGGACTTGCTGGATCGCTTTTTGAAAAACCAGCTTTGATTCGTGAGCCATAGATAACTGACCTTCGTTATAAGTATAAATACCGGAGCGATACTGGGTCCCGATATCATTGCCCTGGCGCATGCCCTGGGTTGGATTATGGGCCAGCCAGAAAGTCTTTAGCAAGTTTTCATAGCTCAATATTTTTTCGTCATAAACAACCATCACCACTTCATTGTGACCGGTTTTACCACTACACACTTCCTGGTAACTGGGGTTTGGTGTAGTACCGCCGGCATAACCCACGGCAGTCGAATAAACACCCGCTAGTTCCCAGAACTTTTTTTCCGCACCCCAAAAACAACCCAGTCCAAATACGGCCTTTGATAAATGCCCGGGAAATGGTTCACAAACAGGGTTGTCATTAACAAAATGTTTATTCTTGACCTGCATCAATGTATCCCGGCCAGGTAAAACCCGGTCAACGCCTGGTAGTGTTGTCACTTTATTGTTCATGGTTTACAGTTTTACTTGCAGTGATAAACTGTTTGACGCCAATTACGGTAAACAACCAGCCCAACACAAAAAATGCCATTACCGCTTTTAATTGGGCGACTGCAAAAAACCGTGGCTCGAGGGTCAACATTTTTTCCGGGTACATCGCCATACCAGGAATTGAGCCGACACCACAAAGATTCCAGGCTGCCAGGGCAAAACAAAGATAACCCATTGCCTGGAAATCCGATGCCCTGCGTAACTTGTCGTCAAGACCGGCACGATAGGCCGACCAGTACCAGGCATAGGCAATAATTAGCGCCATAATAATAACACCACCCACGCCAAAATAAACTGGGCTATGGGAAGTGCCCAGCACGACATGTATTAACAAAGTTAAAAACACGCCCGTGAAAGCAGTGGCCAGGAACCAGCGAATGGTTGTTTTACTTCCCAACCCGGACATAATGCTTGCGACCATGACAAGGCCAATCCCCAATGGAAAGCCAAACGCGAAAAATAACATAAAGAATTTATTTTCCTCAGGTCCCGCTTCCATATAACCTTTCAAACCCAATGTCTCAACCGAATCCTGGATAAACTCTCCCAGCACCACTGTTGAGATCATTAATATAACCCCGATATAAAACAGAATTTTTGATTTTGCAGTAGTCATAATTTTTTACCCATTAATAATATAATTTTAGCAATGCTCATATATTATTTTTAAACTATTTTTTGGAGCTATTGAAACTACTTAACTTTGGCGCTGTGTTCCATTTAGCTGGTGTTTTTCCGGTATTATACCCGGAATCTGACTGGGTACGTTCTCCAGTGATATGCTTCTCGCAGCCAGTAAGACTGGCTGATACAAACAAAACCAGTAGTGGCAGGTAATATGAAGGCGTTTTATCAAGATTCATAATTGCACCGCTTATACCGTCAATTCTTATGCTGGTCACACAACCAGTTTACAAGGTAGTAAATCCTGAAGCCTTCCGATGATCGGCATGGCCCAACCACCTTCGCTGGAAATTGATTTAACTCGGGATTTGATCCGGTCATTGCCTGATCTTCTGACGCTACTGTTTCAACACATGTTTCCGGAAACCTGTCCCTGTTGCGACCGGGGGCATAAACAATGGCATATTGTTCATTTGCCAAATCACTGCCGGGTTCTATTTTAATATTCGCCATTATCAGTTAAGTGTGCCAGGTGCAGATGTATGAGTATTAAATATTGTCATGCCTTTTTCAATAAGGTGATCCATCTTTGTGAGTGAACCCTAAATCCCCATTTGGCGCAAACTTTATAGCTATATCGTCGTCCGGGTATACCACCTTGTCGCCCCTGGTGCGGTCTCCGATTTCTATGTAAGTTACGACTAAGCTTGATCGATTAACAAGTTGATGTGCCAGACCTGACCCGGCCTGAAATCCCACACAATCTCCCGGGCCCATTTGAAACTCCTCATCACCTATCACCAGCGTCGGGTTTCCTTCCAGGATATAAATAAACTCATCCTGTTTCGAGTGACTGTGTAATAGCGCAGATATCGTGCCAGGTGCAAGGCGGGTTAAATTGACACCGAAGTTTGTTAACCCAAAATAATTGCCCAGTTTTCTTTTAGTTCTGCCTCTAACCATGGAAGCAAATGGTTCGGGATAACTCGTTATTTTCTCCGGTTCTGGAATCTTTTTTGACGAGACTGGCAAGTAGTTCATAAATTATTTCTCTGGGACAGGCGGTACTTTAAAAAGGAGAAGCAGTTCTTTTAAATATCATATTTAAGTTACTTTTATGGCGTTAGCACTATTCTGACAACTCAACTAATTTTTGCACTGACTTCCAGTTCCTGGTGGTCGCCGCAAGCCCCATCTTGTTCTCCAGCAAGGTATTGGATAGTTTACTCTTGCCATATCCATTCGGGCAATACAGGTAAATTTCTTTTCCCTTCAGGACTATTTTTTCAGACGCTGCAACATGTTTTTTTACTAATCCCAACTTGTCTTTTGTCGGCCTGGCGGACAAAAAGGTTACCAATACTTTGGTCCCTTCCAGCGCGATATCCACTGATCCGAAAGGACATTTTTTTATAATATCTGATATTTCACGGTGAGTACGCAGTATGGCCGGGACATTGAATTTATACTTTTTTGTGATTTCATTTTCAATGATTTTAATTATTTCTGACCTGTCCCTGATATCAGAGTCAAATATTACATTGCCACTCTGGATATAAGTTACAACATCCTGGAAACTCTGTTTTTCATAGAGCGATTTCAAGTCACTCATTTTTATTTTTTTCTGGCCGCTGACATTTATCCCTCTAAGTAATGAAATATATCTCATAGACCCCCAACCCTGGTAAAATATCGTTATACTGAAGCTGTTTTTATTAATCTCTTAATTCTTCGTTAAAATGATAGCTTGTTAAACAAAACCCATTTTCAGATCGGTTATTACATTTTTAATCACGAAATTTTCCATGATTAAACCTGTTTAGCTGATAATTTAAAGTATTTTTTCCAGTAATTTTTCGTTTCGCTGTCTGGACTTTTGAAAAGCGCATATCCTTTTTTAATATGTCCTTTTGGAAAATACTTTAAGGGTATAGCCTTGCCACTTTTTATTAACTTCTCAACTTCTTTTTCTGGCAGCTTAAATGCCAGCCCGACGGGAGACCAGGAAACACATATCACGTCATTAATGTAGAGCGCTGCGCCACTAAAAAAATGTTTAGCCTCTATTTTTTTCGTGATTTCTTTTTCTATATTCAGCTTAATGATTAAGCTGGACAATTTTTCAAGATAAATTTTTGCCATATTATCGTATAAACAACCGAATAAAATTAATCATAGAGGCACTCACCTGTCTTTTTTCTTTATGGCAGATTTAATCAGCTTGCCAAAGTTTTTATCTTTTCGTCGTTTATCAAAAGATGACATGTCATTAAAGTTAGATTCTTTTTTAATTTTTAGATAATTTTGGTATCTTTTTTCTGATAATTCACCTTCATTGATGGCAGCAAGTAACGCACAACCCTTTTCAGTTACGTGCCCACAATTTCTGTATTTACAGTGTAACGATAGCTCAACTATGTCTGAAAAAGTTTCTTCAATGCCAGTATCTACTGATATATTGCCAAGCTCCCGCATACCAGGCGTATCCACAATCATTGCGCCATTTTTCAGCTGTATTAGTTCGCGTCTTGTAGTGGTATGCCGTCCCTTGTTGTCTCTTTCCCTTACGGGTTGAGTTTCAAAGCGTGCGCTGCCAATAATATTGTTAAGCAACGTTGTTTTACCGACACCGGATGAGCCTAGCAGACAATAGGTGTGCCCATGTAATAATAATTCCTTGATAACATCAAGATTCATCCCGTCAAGGTTGCTAAATGGTAATACTGTCTCTTGTTTAGCAATACTGGTTATACTTTTTATAATTTTTTTAACTTCCTGTTTAGATTTCAGGTCGCATTTGCTTAATAAAATAACCGGCTTAATATTATTTTCTTTTATCATTACCAAATATCTTTCCAACCGACCAAGGTTAAAATCCAGGTCTGCAGACTGAACAATGAACGCGACATCAATATTTGCTGCAATCAATTGACAATCAGTTGTTTTCCCTGATTTCTTTCTTTTTATTAATGTTTTCCTGTCAGCTACATCATGAATAATTGCATGATCATCATTCTCCAGAAAATCTACATAGACCCAGTCACCGGTTGTTGGTAAGTCAACAGCGGAATTCTTTGCGTACATCAGGTTACCTGTAATTTCAGCAAATACGTCGCCGTCTCCTTTAGTGACCATATACCTGTCTTTATGCACTGCAGTGACTCGCGCAATCTCATGATTGGCCAATTTTTCTGTATCAACATGATCCTGAAACCAATTGCTGTAACCTAATCTTTCTAATTTTTTCATAAGCTCAATTGCTGGTTCTACTGCCAATCTTATCAGTCATGATCAGGAGCACATACAGGGCTATTCGCCAGGCACTTGCGCTGTTTTCATGTTAAACACCTGTCTGGCCTCCAATGAAAATTAACCCACTCATTAGAAAACAGAACATCCACTGGCCAAGAACCAGAATTTGCTTGTTGTTGGTTCTTGATTGAGCAACAGTACCAAGCCATACAATGCCGCATGCCAAAAAGTAAATACTTAGCAAAAGAGAAATTTCTGCTTTTGCCTTTATTATTTCGGTAGTGGCTATTAATAGCAGCACAGTCCCGGCGAGAAATAAATCAACACTTACCCAATGCCAGCCACTTCTTGCTTGCACCCACGTTTCCTTGTTTTTGTTTGGGCTGTTTATTGCTGGTTTTAACACTCTGTGTTCCCAGTCACCTACAAGTGCATGAGCAAAAAAAGCAATTAACGATAAAACTCCGGCTATGAGAATAGGAATATTCATAGTTCACCTTTTTATTGATTTCATTTCATTACTCCAGAGTCAAACCTGCAACCCATCAGGGCCGTGGGCCCTGAATGAATTGTAAACTGCCTACACGCCAGGGCCAACAGGGGGATACTTCCGGAATTCGGGTGTTTGTTCGAGCCTTGATGACAGGCTTGTCAGGCCGGGATGATCCGAGGCCAATACGATTGAGCCCAGCATTGACTGGGTGAACTGCCAGGCAATAGCTGCCGCGATAGTTGCATGACTGTGCGAAACTGAAAACGAGGCCTGCCTGTCCTGGACCTCGTACTCCAATGCCTCATAGGCCGCTAATAATTGACCGGTCACGCGCACCATCCAGGGCTCGTATTGTGCCGCTTTCGGTCGGAGATTTCGTTCATAGACTATTTGAATGCTCTTGTCACAGGCAACCAGTGCCAGACTTAACGCCCGGAATTCGTGTTGCAGTTCGACAGGATTTGCAGGCCACAAAGACCGGCCACTTGCAATGGTGGTCTCAATAAATTGCAGAATCAACGACGATTCCATCAGGACTTCACCATCGCCACATACAAGTGACGGGGCCTTTACGACCGGGTTAATATTTTTAAATTTTTCGAAAGTGCTAAACACCGATACCGCTTCGTGTTCAAATGGAATGCCGAGCAGCTCCAGAGAGACAGCGACTCGCCTGACATAAGGTGAATCAAGCATTCCGATCAGTCGCATCGTTACCTCCATTATGTCAGTCTGTATTAGTTAATTCATATCAGCAAACGTTGGAAACCTGATACTGTTTATTTTACCACCTTTGGCGGCCTGTACATACCAGGCCTCTAAAACGGGAAGTCAGAGACCAGGCGCACGGCACGTAAATTTTCTCCATAACGAAAGGCCAGGCCATATCGCGCGTAATCAAATCCTAAAAAAGACCGGGGTTTATGAGTGCCAAGGGTTAACGCAATCTCAAATTCGTTCCTGACTTTAAATGATTCGTTGTTTTCTTCAACAAAATCGATCTCGTTTAAATAACCGTAATAAACAAAATGTGTACCGAGATTTGTATTGCGATTGAACAACGTGAAATTTAATGGCGTTACCCAATTTAATCCGGTCACAAAGGAGATCATCGCCCGAGTAGAACCTTCACTGGCGGAATAACCGGCATAATTCAACGAATTACCCAGGGTAAATTCACCTTCCTGAAAGGGCAGGATCCAGCGACTTTTAATACCCGCACCATAGATCCAGGACCAGATATTCTGGGTAAATTCCTTGCCAACACCGGCATTAATGTATGGCTTTAAAACCCAGGACTCGCTGATTAAATATTCAAGTTCAATGCCCGGCACAATACTTAGTGTCGCAACGTTATTTGGCAAGTCAAATATATCGTTAAAATCGAACGAGTGAAAACCCGCAGAGACTGGTACCAGTAATTTAATACCATAGTCATCCTGCTTTTCCCTCGTGGTTTTAAATGTATAGGAAAAAGGCATTTGTATAATGCCGACCCTGGTATCACCAACTTTATAGTAACCTGTACCAAACATGGTTGAGTAATACCAGTTAATTATATTGGCATCTTCTTGGGCCTCCACAACAGGAAAAGATGCAAAAAAAATAAAACTGACAAGAAGTGTTGTATGGTTTTTTATTTTTTTAAACATCATGATCTGTTCAGCCGGATGCAAGAAATAAGAAGATATCCAGATGCACAATGAATTTCCCTCAATACTTAACGGCGGGTTTCAAGCGCGCAGCATAGCCGCGTCAGTTAGTAAGCCTTTGTTAGGCAATTTAAGGCATGTAGATGGGCACATTTACAGGCCCCTCATTGCAAGGCATGTTTACTACTTTAGCAAAAATGATTGCACCTTTATTTAATTTGACACCCAGAGCTGGATAGTTATTTTTTATATAATCGGTAGCTTTCTCCATATTTGAAGTATATTGCGCCTTTGGTTGAGAACTAACCGGCCCATAATCAATATCTCCCAAATATGTAATTTGGCCACCTATTACGTTAAAAGTGACTGTAGATGCGCCATCACAAGGCCCAATGCGTGGACCAGTAAAACCAGAAGGGAGCAACTGTGTTATACCATATCTCTGATGTATTTTTGTCTCCTCCAATTTAACTACTATATAACCAGAGTCGTCCGGTATGATATTGGCGGATGCTGGCAAATTGGGACTATATAAATAATTACCATCGTCCATATCGCCCAGTTTTATTGCAACTCGGTAATCAGGTTTAACCCCCAGTACTATGATGCCACTGCTTTTACTGATTGTGGTGTCTGATTTATCTAAATTACTCATAGTAACGCAGCCACTCAAAAACGAATAAATCAATATTGAAAAAATAATTTTGTTTTTCATGTGTGATTTTCTCTTTTAGTTTAATAATTTATTAAGTTTTTCCTAATGATCGTGTGGACTTGTTCGATGCCGAGTCGTTTGAATCGCTCACGTATACTATTTAATACAGGCTATAATGTGTGGTGTTCCTGGCCATTGCCAAAGGTCTGAGCTACTACAACCCATTTGGTAATATTTTTCGCAACAAATCCATCTTCATATATACCTTCCTATTCTCTGCGCACATAACGGCTTTCTTCAGCGCGTTTTTCGCGTCAGCTGAATAGGCTTGTTATGTGCAGTTTTGTACCATGCGTATATCAAACCTACGAAAAACAATACCCACAGGACTAGAAAAGTGAGCGTAATGCTATATAGATGTTGTAGATAGGCTATTTTTTCGTATGGATACTTGTCAGCATTGTATGCAACAGGAATAGTATCGCCTGGTTTATAAGTTCCGATAGTGCTCTCAACAACATTTCTGCTGCTATAAAATATTCTTTGTTGTCCCTCAATAGTATATTTAATTTCCATTTCAATTGAATCTTCTTGTGCGGAACTGAATTTCTTCTTCTTAAATGAAATGATCTCGCCAGTAGTCTCGATGGCATTCTCCGCAAACCCTCGCTCATATAAAAAGGCGCCACCGGTAGTCAAGATAGATAGAACAAGCATGAGCTTAAATGCTCTGCGAATGGTGTCTTGAGCTGTCATGTTTTATTGCACATAACGCCCTCATCAACGGCAGACAAAAGGGGCGCGATTTTTTGCGAATGCAAAACTGGGGTAGGTTCCTGCCGCTTTGAATTGTCCGCTGGAGCTATTTGTTATGTGCTGCATCACGGTTTAAATGTTTTGAGCTGCAATTCTTTTACCGCCTTAAAATGTTTTACATTACTAGAAACCAATATGATGTTATTTTCTATTGCGGTTGCAGCAATAATTGCATCACCCGCCCTCATATCTGAAGATAGCGCATATTCCTCAACATATATTAGTGCTCTATGCCCTATATTTTCAGTAAGCGGTAATATGGCAAACTCGAATTCACCAATAAAATCTTTTACGTATTTATGGTGCGTCTTATTCTTTGCCCCTTGAAGTAATTCCATATAGCTCTGAATAGAGAGATATTTATCATTATCTTTTTCAATCAACTTCGCGGCTTTTTCATTTCCCCGCTGAACCCAAATTAAAATATCCGTATCATAAATCATGTCGGGGCTTTCTTAAGTTGGCGAGTTCTTCCAATACCGTTTCTTTAGAATCATTAGTCATACCAAAAAAAGGGTGATCTTTTATTTTTGATACTGTCTTTTCCCTGGCAGGTTTAATCACACCTTTTATTTTTCCGTGATACAGAACAGTGACACTTTCATTTCGATCAAGTGCTTTTAGAATATCGGTTGTTTTATACCTTAAATCTACTATTGATGCCTTCATAATTGCTCTCGGAGTACGTAAAATGTCTACTCATTATAGGCATTTTACAGGAATACTCAAGTGCATTATTTTTGCGCAGAATCAGATAGTTACACAGGTCAGGAAGTTTTTTTGCACATAACGATTGAGTTGAGTTGCGTATTTTTCTTTGCTTCTTTTTGTGCGATTCTGCACAAAAAGAAGCAAAGAAAAATATGTCAACTCGAACGACTGGTTATGTGCGATCTATCCAATAGCCTGGTTTTCTATTGTTATGCATTACTGCAACAACATATGGTGGAGTTTGTTTTGAACTATAAATGACTGAGAATGGAAACTTGCTTAGTAAAAATCTTCGAAACCCTCTTTGAAATTTTGGCCATGTTTCAGGTAACTCCTCAATTGCTTCATAAGCTCCTTCAAGCTCATGAAGGAAGTCATCGCCTAAGCCACTGGCTTGTTCCTGATACCATTTATAGGATTCTTTTACTTCTAATGCAATATCTGGGTGGAAAATTAATTTAGGCATCCTAGCCTTTAATCTCCTTCTTTAAGTCTTCCCACGTAACACCTTGAACTGCCACCGTATCAAGCTCTTTATATCGCTTTTCAGCAAGCTCAGCCCATTCTTCATCAACACCCTCGTCATACTTATTTTCAAGGGACGATATTAAGCAATGAGCAACCAATGCTCTTTCTTGAGCGGTTAAATCTTTAATCTCTTCAATAACTTGCTTCATTTTCGTGGACATATCAGTATCACCCATTAATTCACTATCTTGCTCATTCTAGCACGAAAACAATGCCTTGTAGCACATAACGGCTGAGCTAAGGGGCGCCGCTTTGCGGCGTCCCGGTCTTGAGCGACTTGTTAGAGCTGGCTGGAGTAGCTATCAAGAAAAATATTCCGATAACAAGCAGCGGAACCGTTACCAACAATGCCTCCATATAAGCATACAAAACAGACATAGCGCTCAACATCAGAGATGATAATAATCCGCAGTACAGCATAACTCTTGTATGCTGCAATAATTTAGTTGGCATATGCAGGCTAGAAGCCGACAACCTAATCCAGGCACCTCCCAGACCAATAATTCCGAGAGCGGACGAGACACCCACCAAAAACCATAGCGGCTTACCTTTAACTAATCCCCCATATCCAAGTATCAAACTGTGAAATCCTAAAAAAAGTGATATCAGTGTTACTGGTATGCCGATTAGACCACCAATAATATTACGGACAACTTTTTTATCAAGGAATTCCTGAATCATCTCGCTCTAACGGCTGAGCTAAGGGGCGCAAACGAAGCGCAGCGTAGTTTGTGTCCGAACAAGCGCATTGTTATGCGATTTTACTGGCATAGGCTCGCCCTTGTTGAGTAAGTGACCATATCATCTCGCCTGTTTTGTTTTTATTGCCTGTTCTCACCAGCCCTTTTTGAATAAGTGAGACGAGTATTTTCCAAGCTTCTTTCTCCGGGGTTGATGCCTCTTTACTTATCCCACTGAGTGTTCGCCAAGTATATTTTGGGTTGTTTAGTGCTTTAATAACTGCTTTCTCTGGATCTTGTATTGTTTCATCGTTTTCGGTTAAGGCAATGTCTTCTGGCTCAGTTTCTTTTTCAATTACAGCTTGAATCTGGTGTTTCATTTTTGCACTAAAACCGGCGCCGCTAAATTCTGCGATGTTTTCAATATTGGCAAAGGCCAACCCCAATGCTCCAGCCAAAATAGAAAGACCCATCTCTGTTGGCATGCCCAGGAAGCCAAAGACAGACGAAATAACTAGCAAAGCTATTGCTGACGACCAAGATAGAATGCTATTTAGACTAGGCATATATCTTCCTTAAACGCATAACGACAAAGCTGTGCGGCGCAAACGAAGCGCAGCGTAGTTTGCGTCCGAACGAGCGCCTTGTTATGCATTTTTTACTGTTGCTTCCTCAACTCTGCGAGCCAGCAAGCTTGCAAATACAAGGTACTGCGCCGCTTTAATCTCAGTAAGATCATGTGTAAGACTATGGGCTTTGGGATTACGTATGCCTTGATAAGCACCTTTATATATTTGCATGAAACCCTTCTGGTCATTTTGTCCCGACTCAGTTTCAAGCTCGGACAAAATTAACTGTGGGGCATTTGGGGATAGGACTTGACCAATGAGGCGGTCTCCGTCTTCCTCTGACCCAGTACGAGCCCTTATGAAATCATAGACAGCGGTAACAGAGTTTAATACTGCTTCACGTAGATGACCGTTACGATATAGCTGATATGCATGTTCAACGATAATTGGGTGAAGGAGCATTTCGAACCCAAGTTCAGTTTCTTGTTTTTCTTCGCCAACAGAGTTTAGGAGGTGCGCTTCTGCGCGCTTTTCAAGCTCTGGCAAGTCATGCTTAATTATGTCTTCATAGTCACAGTCCATTCCGAAGTGAATATGCCTACCCAAGTTTCCTAGATTTTCTTCAGGAAACTTTTGCCTCCATAAATCCCAAAGCTGTTCGTAGTCAGCGGACATATATCCGTTAATTGCGGCGGAGGCATCTTTACCACCTTGCTCATAAAGAGGAAGAGCATCCCTTGCTTTTTGCTCAATTGCACGCAAAGTATTTTTGACGGATAAAAACCAGTGAATCATGTGGACCCTTATTTATGCATAACGGTTGAGTTAACTAGGCGGCGCGTTTTTTGCGCCGGTCAAGTTGGACGATTTGTTATGTTGCATCTTGCTTACGCACTTGTGATAAAGCTGATGCAATTAGACCTGTTGGCACAGCAACTATACCAAGCCCAATTACAAGAACAAAGAATGTAAAAAGTTTACCACCTGCTGTTATTGGGAACATATCTCCGTAACCAACCGTTGTTAGAGTTGTTAACGCCCACCACAAACTATGAAATACTGATTTGAATTGCTCTGGTTGTGCCGCGTTTTCAAAATAGTATATCCCTACCGCAGATAAATACAGCATTATTATTGAAATAAACCCAAAGAGAATAAGTTCTTCTTTTGCAATTACAATTGCTCGATGAAACCTATTAATTGCTTGGTTGTATTTAAATAATTTAAGAATACGAATTAAACGAAGAAGTCTGAATACTCTGACAGCGCGTAGGTCTAAGCCTGTAGATATATAAAACGGTAGTATTGCTGCCAAATCCACTAAACCATAAAAACTGAAGACAAATTTTAATGTTTTTTCTGCGGCTATGATTCTTAAAGCGTACTCAAATGTAAAGATTGTTACTGTTACTACTTCTATTGCATACAGTAACTCTTTGGTTGCTAGAGGTAGGTTTGGTAATGTGTCTATTGAAAAAGAAATCAGCGATACAATAATGAGTGATTGTATTAATAGGGCGAAGGCTTTTCCTGATTTAGAATCAGTGTCATCTACTAGCGAACGAAGTTTACTTTTAAAAGCCAACCAATCTTCCTTTATGCAACATAACGCCTTGCTCAGCGGCAGGCAAAAGGGGCGCAATTTTTGCTTTGCAAAAAATTGTGACGCTTTTGACTGTCAGCTGGAGCTAATTGTTATGAGTTTTTTCGCCAATGTCATTACCTTCATAAGTTATTTTTTCGAGCTTTGGCGAGGTTAGGTTTTGTGCCTGTGAAAGATTTGTACTCCAATGCACTTCAAATTTTTCTTTCCCTTTTATATCAACTACTTTTTTTGAAGATAATGCATTCCCAATCAACCCGAGACTTTTCTGAGCTGCGGTCAAACCAGCCGCTGAAGCTTGTGAACCTAAGTCAGCCAACCCAAGCAAAGCATTTTGCTGAGGTTCTTCACGTTCATAATGTGATATTTCAAATTCTGGCTCGACTGTTGATACCCAGTGAATTCTTTGACGTTCTTTTTTGATAAATATAGGTTCTGATATCCACCATGTTCCTCCAGTTCTAACGTGGCTAGGAAGTATTGTGTCATTTAGTTCAGTAGCGTATTGCTCTTTAATTTTATCACGGATGCATTCTTTGTAATAAAATGTTTTTTCATTCTCCTTTTCAAAGAAAATCTTACTTGCCTTTTTAGTCAGCTCAACAACAAATTCTTCAGGGACAGTGGATACCAAAGTATTTATTAAGCTTTCTAGCTCATCAAGTTTAGATAGAATACGAACGTTTTTAACATCTTGCGTTAATTCTGCGACATACTCACGTAATTTCTGGTCGCCTGATACTAATGCTAACCTACATACATTTGGTGTGGTTGGGGACGCATTCTGGAGCTGCACAAAACTTTGAGCGATGATTGAATCTCTAAAGCCCTTTTCTTTTTCATTTGGTTCAAATGGCGAGGCGCGGGTTACTGAACGTGATATAAGATCCGCCCAATCTACTTCGCTCACATTACACTGAGCAGTCTTAAAATTATGTTTTTGCATAGAGCTTTTTATCGCATTCTCTACGTGAAGCTCAAGCGTATCCTCTCCTACCCCAAATGAATGACCAAGAAGTTTTTCAAGTTTTGAAAGGTTAGGCAGGAGCTCATTTGCTTTTAACAGCATTTGATATTTTCTTTCGCCTAGTACGACATCTGGTAAATACCACTCTATAGTTAGATCAGGATGGTTAGAATTTTCATCAACTATTCTTTGGACTTCAGAACGCACTAAATCTGCCGCCACCTGTGTGTATAGAACATTAGTGTCAAATACGACCAGAAGTCTTGAAATGCGCTTTTTTGCCATGATATTTCTTATCCTTTTTTACTCATAACGTCGCCAATAACTGGGCAAAATAAGTGCCGCGAGTCTTTTTCGCGGCGCTTATTTTGATCCACTTTAATTGGCCTTGTTATGCCTTGATTTATCGCAAGGCACAAGGCATTGGGGACAATCACTGTTTCAGATGAATAGCGATAGCTTCGTCTTCGTCATTTGCGGCTCCCCCAAACAACGCGCCCCGCCATTTGTCTCCCGTGGTGGCTTCCTTGAACTGGCCTAGGATGACCCCGTTCGCACCCAACTTGGCGGCTTTTTCTTTTATCGCCTTGATGAACTTCGTGCGCTCAAGAGCGTGCCCTCCCTTTGCGTTGATGATTGCAATCTTTTCGAACGGCTTCTTAACTTCCTGTTCCGACATAAAGACTTGGACTTGCATAGGATCAAGGATGGGTGGCCAGGTCTTGTTCGTGAGCAAAACGTGGCTAGTGCTCACACACGCCACAAGAGCTAAAGCCAAAATCACGGTAACTGACAATTTAAGTGCTTGCATCGGTATATCCTCCTTTGGTAGACAGATGGAACATCAAGTTTGGCATGATTGCCCCAAATATTAAAAGAATCTTAATCATAGAATTCTCCTTTGTATGGCATAACGTTAACTTCATCGGAGCAGACGCGTTAGCGACTGCGTCCGCTGGAAGGCATTGTTAGCTGATGACTTGAGTCCTCTATACTTATAGTTCGTTTATTATACCCCTCAACGTTGCCATAACAGATTCATAGTTATTCTTAATGTTGCTTCTTTCAATATCTGTCCATAATGTTTGAACATCGGCTTCAATTGATTCAATTCGCAATCTAATTTGTGGCGACGCCCTGTCTTTAGCTTTTGTTAGACTCTCTTTTGCCTGGTTGAGAAATGAAATTTCATCACTAACATTCCATGCCTCCGGACTTTGTTTTACTTGTTCCTTTAATAGGTATACTTTTTTACTTAAATCGATAATTTTTTTCTTTAAGGGCTTTTTAGCAACCTGACCGGCCATGTCCAGGTATTTAAGCACGCTATCTAATTCTTGTGCAGAATTTTTAATACTATGACTGACAAGTAGATCATACTCCGCAGTATATAGGTGCATTTTTGCATCAAGAAGATGTTTAAGTGTTTTTTCGGAAGCTGCTAATTCAACATAACTATAAATTAGATGATCTATTTCTCGCCCAATTATTGCAGTAGACTGATGCCAAAAACGAACTAATATATTTTCATTTTCCGCTGACGATTGTTTTAACTGTTGCTTAAATGCATCTACTTTGACAGCCAATTGACGGGACGCATCTCGGGACTTTTCAGTCTTGCTATTTTGTGATGCCTTATTTAGCCATTCAATTGCGACTTCCAAGTCATGCTTGGCAGCATCTAAGTCTCCATTTTTGTAATTATCAATAGCGATTTTTAGCTTCATCCGTGCTACTTCAAGGCCATTTATATCACTATAGGACTGAGTTTTTTCTTTAATCTTAGCCAGTCCCTTGTCACTATCTGCTTCGACCGAAATTGCGGGAATCAAAGTAATAATCATAACAGCTGATATTGTTATCAACATCATGGATTTATTGGCCATTTGAACCATCTTTATTTTCCTCTAAGTTACAAACACTCAGCTAACGCCTTGCTCAGCGGCAATTCAAAGTGGCACGTTTTTGCGACAGCAAAACAAATGCCGCTTTGAATTGTCCGCTGGAGCTATTTGTTAGTGTTCAAATGTAGGCGTATCATCTATTTGTGGTTTAACAGTTTTAGTCTTTGTTTTAGCTCTTGCTTGTTTTTTAGCAAATTTATTTACTTGCTTAATCGCCTCAACACCTGCTTCACTTTCAAGTGTTTCGCGCTTTATTACTTCGCCTTTAATGAGGTTGCTGATTTCCTCGGTATCAACTTTTATGCCTGGCTTTAGCTTGCGTAGCTCTTTGCGTACAGCATTAGTAACGGATTCAGTTAGTAGTAATGCGGCTACAGTATAGCGGTTTACAGATTGTCTATACTCATAATAGTCACCTATGAGATCTTTTTGGACACCGCGCTTACATAGCAAAAACAATAGTTCTTGTTGCTCTTTCTGTTTTGGGTTTATTTCTGTGAAATCAATAGAGAAAATTCTTTGATTTTGTACTTTGCTTTCTAGGCTAACACGATGTATTTCCCATTTCATACCATTTGTTAATACAACCCATTTAATGCCTTCTCTAGATGCATAATTTACAGCTTGTTTTAGGTGCTTGTCATTCAGATCAAGACCGATAGCTTTAACCTCAATTAAATATTCAATTCTTTTATTTGTTTTAATAGCAAGATCACAGTATGTGCCTTGAATGCCATATTCTCTTGTTATATCCGAGTATTTATCGAATCCGAAAATTTCTTCTAGCATGTCTGTTATGATTGTTACAGTATCTGATTCGTTTACATCTCTTTCCTTGGCTTTAGCCAATATTTTCTTGAACTTTGGTACTGTGCTTGTTAACCGTTTTACAACTGCTGTTGGAATATTGCTCATAAATCCTCCTTTTCTGAAATTTTGTTTTGAACACTAACGACGAGTTAAACGGCAATTACACGCAAGCAAAGCGCGCGGGTAATTTTCCGAGCCGTGCATGGTAATGCACGGTGGTTTCAACGTCTTGTTATAGCTCATGCTGTTTCAATGCTCTCAATTGATTTTTTTACTTCCATTGGGTTGTCTATGTTTTTATAAACAAGATCACTGATTCCTCTACCCGTTACTTTTATTGAACCGAAGCCAAGCATTCGACCAATGACGCCTTGAATTATTTCTACAGTTTCAATAGAGGACATTTTCATTTCTTCCGATTTTCGACTGATAATTCCAGTTTTTAATATTGCTCGTTTATTCGTTATGCCCTGTTCAATGCTTCTTAGTTTTAAATATTCCCATAAGACGAGGATTAAAGTAATGCCGAGGGTTGGGATAGCTAAAATCGCCCAAATAATCATTGGAATTTTTGAGAACCAATGCAGCTTGAATAGCTCTTTAATTTCTTCACCATCTGATAATGATTCTTCAATGTATGACATTTAATTTCTCCGTTTTTGAGTTATAACGTCTCCCATCAGCCGCTGGCAAAAGTGGCGCGCATTTTTTCGACAGCAAAAATCGCGACACTTTTGGCAGTCTGCTGGATGAGCTTGTTAGCCTGCGGTTGATTGTGACTGCATATATGCTATCATAACACCATGACTGACACAGTAGTTATTGATACCAGCGTCCTTATAAGTGCCTTGATCGGTGCCCAGGGGCCAAGTCGGAAAATCATACGAATG
>CAJVXY010000007.1 GCA_913009895.1 uncultured Acidiferrobacteraceae bacterium
GGATACTTGTCACAGGAATTAAAAAACTCCCTTTCAGATTTATTGGTTATCGCGAAGAACAGCATTGATTTGGATGACATCAGGAGCGCCAAAACAGCCCTCGAAAACGCATTGCATCTCTTAAAGAAAGAACAAAAAGGCTTAGAAGAATCAGAGTGGTCAATGAAAGACAAGAAATCTGTAACAGGAGTGCGCCCAGAAATTCTTAAGCTTGCAGCACGGGCTCTAAAATTTCATATTAAATATGTGATAGATCAACTAGAGGAATAAATTTATTTAATAGGAGTGAGGGGAATTTTCTGCTGTAATCTATTTTTCATGGGTTGATGTTAAAGATTTAGATTCGCTATTTTTTACAGAGTAACGATGTATATATCGGTAGCACAAGTATCCATCCTGATAATCACTATTTAACATCAGAAATGATTATAAAAGTTACCTCCTTGGTAAGCTTATACTCGATAATATTCCCAGGTGATCCCGTGTTACGTTTAAATGATGCCAGTTTGGAGCGAGGTGGGTTGTTCGACATCAAAGCTAGTCAGGGCGAATCTTGGGTACCGCCTCATGGAACACATCGACGTGGGGATATTATCGATATTAGATTTAATCCAAATTATAACCCTGATACGGCGATACCTGAGGTAAACCGCACAAAATTTACGAAACTCGTCAGGAGTATCGGCGGGAGAGCAAGAGTTCACTCGCCCGGCACAAGCAATCAACATTTCCATGTTAAATTTTGAGTGAGGCAAGGAATATGCTACGCGAAACTACACAGATCTGGATTGTTCTAATATTTCTCCTTGGGCCAGCCTTGTCGGTCTCCGCCGGTGAGGGGATCATATTTGACTCAGAAACAGGTAATTATGTGATTACCTACAAGCACGCCGGGCTATTTAAACAATCAATATTTATTCCTCCTAACAAGATAGATCCCATTGTTAAATCGAAGTATAAGGAGGCT
Organism: uncultured Acidiferrobacteraceae bacterium; assembly: GCA_913009895.1. Taxonomy (GTDB): domain Bacteria; phylum Pseudomonadota; class Gammaproteobacteria; order Acidiferrobacterales; family SZUA-150; genus SZUA-150. The sequence goes on from CAJVXY010000007.1 coordinate 968, forward strand.
AAAAATGGCGAAATTAATTACCAATATAAAGTAAAAAATAGTAAAACAAGTAAACAATACATTGGCTCAATGGATGTAAAAGTAAGCAGTGTAATCGCAAGTAGCTTTAAAACGCCAAAGGGCTGGCGGAAAAATGTGTTGCCATATTTAAATAATCTAAGTGATCTGACAGGCTGGGGATTTTGGGAAGGAAAACAGGCTACTGATGGTTTAGCTCCAGGTAGCAGTCAAAACGGTTTTGGATTTGACAGTACAGACCTTCCCGGCGTTGGGTTAGTTCGTTTAAGGGGGGCTACTCCTGTACTAGAATTTGATGGTTACGGACCGAGCCAAGAGATTAGTGATAAACTCGAAGTCATAGAACAAAGTCCAGAGGTTGATAGTGTCAAGCGCCCAGCCGCCATCCCAAAGATCCCCGTCCCCGACCCTTTCGACGCGGCAACGGTGCTAACTAGCCTTCAGGAGCATGTGAAAGAGGATCTGGTCAGGATGGATCAGGTCGATCTGATCTTCGCATCCCAACTGGACAGATTATTTGAAACTGCCATCGCGGCCGTGAATCAGGGCAATCTTGTTGCCGCAAAAAGTGACATCAAGGAACTCAAGCGACTGCTTCACGAGGAGCATGAGGGCCAGGAGCAGGAAAACGAAGACGACAACGATAACCACAAGGACAAAACCGGTCTTATCACCAAACTTGCCGCCAAGGTATTGCTCTTTGATCTGAAATATATAGAGAAGCAGCTTAAGGGCAAGGATGATGACTGAAGCCGGCTATCTTTTTTTCGGTGGGCCGCCATCGTTCTCTTTAAAAGAGTGCGGTCTCGGTGGAGTCTGACTGGTGACTGATGCGAAGTACCAAACGAGGAAACAGGCTAAACAATCGATATTTAAATATATTGAAATGTACTATAACCGCCGGCGATTACATTCTACATTAGGCTATGAAGCGCCACTACAATATAAAAAATGAAAGAAGTGTCTTAATTAAAGTGTCCGTGGAAGCGGGGGGGGGGAAGAATAGCAAAAAAATAATTAACAGCAATAAATATATTTTTCTTTGTAGTAACCTGGCATCTTAAAATTTATATTCCAGGGAAAAAGTTGTTATCTTTATTCACATTTAAACTGGATCAGGTTTGGATGTTCATCCACGACTTTTTCTCCGCAGCAGATTTTGCCTGAACCCATTAGTGGAAAATCTTCCCTGCGAATAAACATGTTGTTCATGTCTGGCATGTGTATATAGGTGCCGTTTGTGCTTTCGTCAACGAGTACAAATTTCCCCCGTTGATAAATTATCCTGGCGTGATTGCGTGATGCCAGTCCAGAATTAATAGAAATGGTGCAGGTCCTGTCACGACCTATGGTGATAGGCGCGGACACTGGCGTCATTTCATATTTTTCATTTTCATGCGTTAGTATCAGGCGTGAAGCGACCGATGTATGGGAGAGTTGGCTGGTGAACTGGAGTTCAGTGAGGTTGTCACTTTTCCAGACAATTTCATAAATTGTAATGGGGTCTTTCTTGCCCTTGACAATGGTGTGATCAAATTTTCTGGCTTTGTCTACCTGCCACTCCGGCAGGGCGTTAACAACATCATCAGTGGTAATAATCTGGTTAGCCTTGGCAATTGTTGCCATGCGCGCAGCTACATTGACCGCGTCACCAAACAGGTCATTATTTTTGAGTAGCGCCGGTCCGTGGTGGAGCCCGATGCGTACTGACAGGTTGGCCTGGCTAATCTTTGACTGGAGATCAATCTCGGTCTGGACATCGGCAGCCGCGGCAATAGCAGGGCTGGGGTCGTCAAATCGGCACATGATTTCATCACCAATCGTTTTAATGACCGTGCCCTGGTGGCGCTCAATGGTTTCGCCGATCAGGTCCAGTAAATCGCTAATACAGGCCTGTGCCTTGGTATCGCCTAATTGCTCGTAGAGCTGGGTGCTCCCGGCAATGTCGGCAAAAAGAATACTATATTGGGTCGTGGTCTCGGTTTTGGGCATACTGGATACCGGGTTCATGCTTATTATTACTGAGAGACTCAGTTAGTTATCATAAGTCCTTATTATAGCAGTATTTCTTCGAGATTCTTCCGGGATTCTTCTCCAGTACCTGGCAATTTAAACGGGGCCTGGAAAACGGAACGACAGGATTTATGATGATTCTGGTGAGTGAGGTGCGCACGGGTTCAAGCGCAAAAAAAGCCCGGGGTTGATTACCCGGGCCCAATTTTGGGGAAGTACTCAGTCCTTGATTTCCAGGGTATGTCTTTTCCCACCTTCTGTTTTTGGCAGGCTTACTTCCAGCAGACCATTCTTGAAACAAGCCTCGGCCTTCTGGTCTTCAACAATAGCGGGCAGACGTATTGTCCGCATAAAGTTCTCGTTGCGAATTTCCTTGCGATAATAATCACCTGCCAGTTTGCCTTCCTCAATTTGCTCACTGGATTTTCCCTGTATGGTCAGGGTTGTGTCAGTGGCCGAGACTTCAATGTCTTTCTTTTTAAAACCGGGCAAAGCTACCCGCACAACAATTTCATTGTCACGGTCAAGGACATCACAGCAAGGCAACATTTCCTGTAAAGTTGACCTGTCAAATAGATGAAACGGGCTCATCCAGTTGCCAGCCCAACGCTCCATGTCTGCCAAAACACCCTGTGGGTTGCCAATTTTTTCACTAATTGCACCCTGTTTTTTAAGCGGAACTTGTGTGGCCATATCACGCCTCCTTTGAATCGCAGTTCATTGATTTAACCTCAATTGCTATCTTGGCTTAAGTTGTCCGATTTGTCCTTGATGCCAGTCAAATTACGTCTCAATTCGTAAAATGTTTTAATACAACTGTGATTTTTTGATTCAATCGCCTGATAAGTCGGCGTACAATGACGGTCTCGTATTTGCCAATATCTGGTCATTCATACCTGGCTGAACGCCAAAGGAGGGGGAGTATATGAATATCCGACCCAATCACTTATTCAGTCACATAATTTTAATAACCGCGTTATTTTTTTCACCCAACCTTCTCTGGGCAGACCCGTCTGATTCCGAGCCCTATTCCAGGGTAGTTGTTTTTGGCGACAGTCTTTCTGATACTGGAAATTTGGCATCAGTTATCGGTAATTTTCCCAGCCCTCCCTATTATATGAACAGGGTGAGTAATGGCCCGGTTGCGGTAGAGGTCCTGGCAAACAGGCTTAATCTGAACGCCTTGCCTTCCTTGCATTTGATTGGACCCGCCCGAGGATCAAATTATGCCGTGGCCGGTGCCCGTGCTCGTGGTAGTGAATTGATCGATTTGGGTTTTCAGGTCACCATGTTCCTGGCTAACAATAGTGGCGTGGCGCCGGCAAATTTCTTGTATATCGTATTTATTGGCGGCAATGATGTGCGGGATGCTCGCGGCGAGGCAGATCAAACCACGGCTATGGCCATTATTGATCAGGCAGTGGCCATGGAAATTGCTGCCATCCAGACACTGGCTACGGCTGGCGCCCGTGACATTCTGGTCATCAATGTGCCGGATATTGGGGCCATGCCTGAATCTGGCCTGTTGGCCGCTGCTTTGGGACTGCCGACCTTAAAAGAGTATGCCAGTGCGCTAACCCGAGCCTACAATAAAAAGCTAAAAAGGCAGCTAGAAATCGTTGAACATCAACTTCATGGAGTCGAAATTGAGCAATTCGATTTATTTAAATTTTTTGGCAAATTGATAAAACATGCCGATAAATATGGTTTTGATAATGCCACCGACGCCTGTTTTAGCAGTGCTACCCTGGTGGTGAATCCCGCCTGTAATTTCGAGAACTTTGTATTCTTTGATGAAATCCACCCAACTGCCCATGCCCATGCCATTGTCGGTAGCAGAATGAGCCGGGTGGTTATTAGGGAAGGCGAAGAGCAAGACGAGGAGCATCAGCTGGAGAATGAAAACGAGTAATAATGAGGGTGCCAGATGACCTTATGGCGGGATTTATGACTGGATTGAAACCTTAACCATAATATTTTTAATATAATCACCACCAGACCCATAATTTCAACAGTTTGTGGTCGATTTACCATTGACATCAGGCCTGCCCTTCATCACAATTCGCGGCTTGCTTTTGGGAGGGGTTCCCGAGCGGCCAAAGGGATCAGACTGTAAATCTGACGGCTCCGCCTTCGGAGGTTCGAATCCTCCCCCCTCCACCAGAAATACAGGTTCGAGGGGCGAGGGAAGTAGGCCAACAGTAATAGAAGTGAAGCCTGGGTTGGCGACACGTGTATTTGTTTCGAGTTGCAAGTGGGCAGACCCTAAATACTTGTTCCTCGGCACTGTTTAAATGCGGGTGTAGTTCAATGGTAGAACCTCAGCCTTCCAAGCTGATGATGTGGGTTCGATCCCCATCACCCGCTCCAAAATGAAGGGACGAGTAGCTAGGGATGAGTAACTAGTAAAAGCTGGGGCACGACCAAGAAGCTACTAGCCACTAGAGACTGTTTTTCGCCCATATAGCTCAGTCGGTAGAGCACTTCCTTGGTAAGGAAGAGGTCACCGGTTCAAATCCGGTTATGGGCTCCACTTACTGTAGCTTGAGAAAGCGATAAGTGAAGGGCAAGTTATTGATTAGAAGTACTTTATTTATATTAAATTAAGATTTTATTTGTTCAGTTAACACGGTTTTTAACTAATTTTAAATACTTTATATACAACCATTATATAAGCATTAGAGGCACCCACGATGTCCAAGGAAAAATACGAACGCAACAAACCCCACTGTAACGTGGGCACCATCGGTCACGTCGATCATGGTAAAACGACTTTAACCGCTGCCCTGACCAAGGTCCTGGGCGAGAAACATGGCGGTGAGTTCAAGGACTATGCCGACATCGATAATGCCCCGGAAGAGCGGGAACGTGGTATTACCATTGCCACCGCCCACGTGGAGTATGAAACCGAGAACCGTCATTACGCCCACGTGGATTGCCCGGGCCATGCGGATTACGTCAAGAACATGATCACCGGTGCTGCCCAGATGGATGGCGCTATTTTAGTGGTCTCGGCCGCCGATGGCCCCATGCCCCAGACTCGCGAGCATATCCTGCTGGCCCGTCAGGTCGGCGTCCCTTATATCGTGGTTTACCTGAATAAAGCCGACCAGGTCGATGATGCTGAATTATTAGAACTGGTGGAAATGGAAGTACGGGAATTACTCGATGCCTATGATTTCCCGGGTGATGACACCCCGATTATTATCGGCTCTGCCTTAAAGGCCCTGGAAGGGGATAAAAGTGATATTGGTGAGGCCAGTATTCTCAAATTAGCCGAAGCCGTTGACTCTTATATCCCACAACCGGAACGCGCCATTGATGGCGACTTCCTGATGCCCGTCGAAGACGTGTTCTCTATCTCCGGTCGCGGCACCGTGGTCACCGGTCGGATTGAGCGTGGCATTGTCAAAGTCGGGGATGATATCGAGATTATCGGCATTAAAGATACCGCCACCACCACCTGTACCGGCGTGGAAATGTTCAGAAAACTGCTCGACGAAGGTCAGGCAGGGGACAATGTCGGCATTCTCCTAAGGGGCACCAAACGGGAAGAAGTCGAACGTGGCCAGGTCCTGGCCAAACCGGGTTCCATTACCCCCCATACCCATTTCGAAGCCGAGGTCTATATCCTGAGCAAAGAAGAAGGGGGCCGTCATACGCCTTTTTTCAGTAACTACCGACCCCAGTTTTACTTCCGTACCACGGACGTCACCGGTGCCGTTGAATTACCTTCTGGCACAGAAATGGTGATGCCCGGTGACAATATTAAAATGACGGTCAAACTCATTGCCCCCATCGCCATGGAAGATGGCCTGCGCTTCGCGATTCGTGAAGGCGGTCGTACCGTGGGTGCCGGTGTGGTGGCGAAGATAATAGAGTAAGGATTGAATAGCAGATTATAGGCCAGTAGCTCAATTGGCAGAGCGACGGTCTCCAAAACCGTAGGTTGGGGGTTCGATTCCCTCCTGGCCTGCCATTATATAGATGATTTACTGAACCAAAGGTTGTAGTAGTTGTGATAGACAAGATTAAATTGATACTGTCAGCACTAATAGCACTCGCTGGCGTTGTCGCATTTTATTATTTAGCCGACCGACCTGAATGGATGAGCCTCTCCGGTCTGTTGGGTGCCTTTATTGTTGCCGTGATTATTGCTGCGACATCAGGACCCGGTAAGGCAGCCTGGGAATTTGCCAAAGGCTCGCGGGTCGAGCTGCGCAAGGTTGTCTGGCCAAGTAATAAAGAGACTGTTCAGGTGACCTTGAGCGTTTTTGTAATTGTAACGTTGATCGCAATTTATCTCTGGGGTATTGACTGGATGTTGGCCCAGGGCGTTGCAGCACTGACCAGTTAGAGGTTTTTGAATGGAAAAGCAGTGGTTTGTTGTTCAGGCCTATTCAGGATTTGAAAAGCAGGTGGCGCGTTCACTGGCAGAACATATCAAGAATGCCGGTATGGATGAAAAATTTGGTGAAATACTGGTGCCCACCGAGGAAGTGGTGGAAATGCGTGGTGGCCAGAAGCGCACCACTCAGCGCAAATTTTTCCCGGGTTACGTCCTGGTAAAAATGGTCATGGATGAAGAATCCTGGCATTTAGTCAAAAACATACCCAAGGTTTCCGGCTTTATTGGCGGTACTGGCAATAAGCCAATACCCATTACCGAGAAAGAAGCGCAGACAATTCTGCAACAAGTACAGGAAGGGGCGGAAAAGCCGAAGCCCAAGTTTACTTTTCAGGCTGGAGAAGAAGTGCGTGTTGTTGACGGTCCCTTTGCCGATTTTAACGGCATGGTGGAAGACGTTAATTTTGAGAAGAACAAATTACGCGTGTCGGTGTCTATATTCGGACGCATGACGCCAGTAGAGCTGGATTTTAGTCAGGTAGAGAAGACATAATATTGATAGTTTAATTAAGTTTAACTGAAATAAAGGGGAGCCTGTGAAGGCGTTTGCACCCACCGGAGTAAAACATGGCAAAAAAGATCGACGCTTATATTAAGCTACAGGTGCCGGCCGGCAAGGCCAACCCGAGCCCACCAGTTGGCCCAGCCCTGGGTCAGCACGGGCTCAACATAATGGAATTTTGTAAGGCTTTTAACGCCAAGACCCAGAGCATGGAAGAAGGCATGCCAATTCCTGTGGTCATCACTGTCTTTAGTGACAAGAGCTTTACCTTTATTACCAAAACGCCGCCCGCTTCAGTTTTGTTGAAAAAAGCTGCTGGCCTGCAGAAGGGCTCTAGTGTTCCCCATACCGACAAGGTTGGCAAAGTGAATCGCGCCCAGCTGGAAGAAATTGCCACTACAAAAATGGCTGACTTGAATGCCTATGATATGGATGCAGCCGTAAAAATTATTGCCGGTAGTGCCCGCAGCATGGGTATTGAGACCGAGGAGGCATAACATCGTGCATATGACTAAAAGAAAAAAGGCCACCTGGGCCAAGGTAGAGACTGGTAAATATTACCCGGTTGATGAAGCGCTGAATCTTTTAAAAGAAACGGCCAGTGCCAAGTTCGATGAATCAGTTGATGTTTCCATAAACCTGGGCGTTGATGCACGTAAATCAGATCAAACCGTGCGCGGTGCCACGTTAATGCCAAAAGGCACCGGTAAAACAGTTCGCGTAGCAGTATTTGCCCAGGGTGAACAGGCCGATAAGGCCAAGGCAGCCGGTGCAGATATAGTGGGTTTTGACGATCTTGCCGAAGATGTGAAAAAAGGCAAAATGGATTTTGATATTGTTATTGCAACGCCGGATGCCATGAAAGTGGTTGGCCAGCTGGGCCAGGTACTGGGACCGCGCGGCCTTATGCCTAACCCGAAAGTGGGTACGGTAACGCCGGATGCGGCCAAGGCCGTTAAAGATGCCAAAGCGGGCCAGGTGCAATTTCGTATTGATAAGGCAGGCATTATTCATTGCTCAATTGGCAAGGCTTCATTCGCAGCAGGTGATCTCAGGGAAAACCTGGAAGCATTACTGGAAGCCCTGCGCAAGGCCAAACCAGCAAGCGCTAAAGGCACATTTTTTAATAAAATTACAGTTTCAACCACCATGGGGCCTGGTATTTTTATTGATCAGGCCAGCATGAAACTGTAATTAAACAAAGAATCAGATAAAACAGTAATAGTTATCTATTGATAAGTGATTACTACTGTTTTGCTGAAACCGTTTTGACTTGTTTTTAATACATTTTTTTTAAAAGCAACAAAGCGGAAGTCATAGACCGCAGGTATGCATGGCATTTAATAAGTAGTCGTAAAGATTGCTAACCAGCGTAGACGATTATCCCAATACAGGTTTTCCTGAACGGGGGTCATCGCAAGCAATTTAAGGAGGTGGCTCACATGAGTCTAAATCTGGAACAGAAGAAGGCTGTAGTTGACGAAGTCACTGGTGAGTTGAAAAACGCCCAGGCGGCAGTTGTCGCTGAATATCGCGGACTGACAGTCGCGCAAATGAGCGAATTACGTCGCAAGGCGTATGACGCCGATGTTTATTTGCGTGTTGTCAAAAATACCCTGGCCAAACGTGCCGTCGAGGGATCTGATTTTGAATGCATGAAGGACCTGTTTGTTGGTCCCCTGGCATTCGGTATTTCTTCAGATCCGGTAGCAGTTGCCAAGGTGTTTGATAGTTTTGCCAAAGATAATGATTTGTTACAAATCAAGGCGGGCGCCATGGCTGGCAAGCTCATGGAAGCCGCTGAACTCAAGGCTTTGGCGAAGTTACCAGGCCGTGATGAATTGTTGGCGCAATTGATGGCCACGATGCAGGCACCGGTACAAAAATTTGTTCAGACGCTTAATGAAGTGCCTGGCAAGTTTGTTCGTACTCTGGCTGCTGTCCGTGACAACAAAGAAGCTGCATGATTCTGAACCTGTAATTTAGTTACATTTATACTCATATAATTTTTTTTAGTTTTATATTTAAGATAATCTTAAATAAATTCTTTCAGGAGAACCGAAATGGCTGTATCAAAAGATGACATTCTTGAATCAATTTCCGGCATGACCGTGTTGGAGCTGTCTGAGCTGATCAAGGATATGGAAGAAAAATTTGGCGTGTCTGCCGCTGCTGCTGTCGCTGCTGCTGCCCCTGCCGCTGGTGGTGGTGAAGCCGCTGCTGCAGAAGAAAAGGACGAGTTTGATGTTGTCCTGGCAGAGCTTGGTCCTAATAAGGTATCAGTGATTAAAGCAGTTCGCGCCCTGACCTCACTTGGACTGAAAGAAGCCAAGGAGCTGGTCGAATCAGCACCTGCAACAATTAAGGAAGCTGCTGCCAAGGCTGAAGCCGAAGACATGAAGAAGAAACTGGAAGAAGCTGGCGCCAAGATCGAGCTTAAGTAAGCATCTTGACGGGGCAATCCTGTCCTGGTTGTTGTGATTTTTTGTGATAACAAGCAGGGCATAAACAGGCGAGGCTGACAGGTATTCCGTACTTGTCAGCTTGTGCTTGTCTATTTTTTTAGCGGCATATTGTTTGCCGCAGTGTGTCTGATCAGAATAATTCTGACCAGTATAGAACAAGAGAGGCTGACGAAGAATGGGTTACTCATTTACCGAGAAAAAGCGCATCCGCAAGAGCTTTGGCAAGCGGCAAAGCGCAATGCGCGCACCTTATTTACTGAAAATCCAGAAGGACTCGTACAAGAAATTTTTGCAGGCAGATACACCGCCTGAGCAACGTATTGATCAAGGCTTACAAGCCGCGTTCAAGTCAGTCTTTCCTATCGAGAGTTACAACGGCAATGCCGCACTTGAATTTGTCAGTTATCGGCTTGGCACACCTGCATTTGACGTTCGCGAATGTCAGCAACGTGGATTAATTTATTCTGCTCCAATTCGGGTACTGGTTCGCCTGGTTGTATTTGAAAAAACAGATTCAGCAGGCACCAAGTCTGTGCGCGATGTTAAGGAACAAGAAGTTTATCTTGGTGAAATTCCCTTAATGACAGATAACGGTACTTTTGTCATTAATGGCACTGAGCGTGTTGTTGTTTCACAATTACATCGATCACCAGGTGTTTTCTTTGAACACGATAACGGTAAAACCCATGCCTCGGGCAAGTTGTTATTTTCTGCCCGCGTTATTCCTTACCGTGGTTCCTGGCTGGATTTTGAATTTGATCCTAAAGATATCCTCAATGTCCGTATTGACCGAAGACGCAAATTACCAGCAACTATTTTGTTGGGTGCCCTGGGTATGTCTGCGCAGGAAATGTTGTCAGTCTTTTTTGAAGCTGACTCATTCACGATTTCCGAAAAAGAAATCAAGGTCGAACTGGTGCCTGTGCGTTTACGTGGCCAGCAGTTTGAATTTGATCTAAAAAATGCCAAAGGCGAGGTTGTCATTCCTGAAGGCAAACGCGTCACCGCTCGTTATGTCCGAGAGCTGGAGAAAACACGTCTCAAGCATTTAATTGTGCCGGCCGAATACCTGCTGGAGCGTTCTTTGGCAGAAGATGTTGTTGATACCGAGACGGGTGAATTATTGGCCAAGGCCAACGACGTCATTACAGAAGAACTGCTCGAGAGCCTGCTTGCCGCGGGCATTCGCAGATTGAATACTATATATACTAATGACCTGGATGCCGGTTCATTCATATCTGATACCTTGCGCCTTGACCCAAGCAGTGATGCCCTGGAATCTCAGATTGAAATATACAGAATGATGCGCCCGGGCGAGCCACCAACAAAAGACGCGGCCCAGGGTTTATTTAACAATCTTTTCTTTACGCCAGATCGTTATGACCTGTCTGCAGTAGGGCGTATGAAATTTAACCGCCGCCTGGATCGGGATAGTGATGAGGGTGCGGGCATCCTCAGCAAAGAAGATATTGTCGATGTGATGAAACTGCTTATCAGCCTGAAGAATGGCAAGGGCCAGGTGGATGATATTGATCACCTCGGCAACCGGCGTGTACGTTCAGTTGGCGAGCTGGTTGAAAACCAGTTTCGTATTGGCCTGGTAAGGGTTGAACGGGCGGTGAAAGAACGACTGACCCTGGCAGAGTCTGAGGGCCTGATGCCCCAGGAAATGATAAATGCCAAACCCGTGTCTGCGGTGATCAAGGAATTCTTTGGTTCCAGTCAGCTATCGCAATTTATGGATCAAACCAACCCGCTGTCAGAAATCACCCACAAACGTCGGGTATCGGCATTGGGCCCTGGTGGTTTAACAAGAGAACGCGCCGGTTTTGAAGTACGTGACGTGCATCCCACTCACTATGGCCGTGTTTGTCCAATTGAAACACCTGAAGGTCCTAATATCGGATTGATCAATTCACTTGCTGTGTATGCGCGCACCAATGAGTATGGATTCCTGGAAACACCTTATCGCAAGGTCGAGAAGGGCGCGGTTACAGATCAAATAGACTACCTTTCAGCGATTGAAGAAGGTAAATATGTTATTGCCCAGGCAAACAGTAATATGGACGCCAAGGGCAAACTAACCGATGAACTGGTGTCCTGTCGTTGTGAAAATGATTTTACCTTGTCGTTGCCGGCCCAGGTTGAATATATGGATGTGGCGCCATCGCAACTGGTCTCGGTTGCCGCTTCATTAATCCCATTTCTGGAACACGATGATGCTAACCGTGCCTTGATGGGCTCCAATATGCAACGCCAGGCGGTACCAACATTACGCAGTGAAAAACCACTGGTTGGTACCGGCATTGAACGAGTCGTTGCCGTGGATTCCGGTGTGACAGTGATTGCCAAGCGTGGTGGCCAGGTTGAATCGTGCGATGCCAGTCGTGTTGTTGTCAGGGTTAATGATGACGAGACGGCAACCGGTGATGTTGGTGTCGACATTTATAACTTAGTCAAGTACACCCGCTCAAACCAGAATACCAATATTAATCAGCGAACCCTGGTCAAGGTTGGTGATGTGGTTGCCAAGAATGACGTGCTTGCTGATGGTCCTTCAACCGATATGGGCGAGCTGGCGCTCGGGCAAAATGCACTCGTGGCATTTATGCCCTGGAATGGATACAACTTTGAGGATTCAATCCTTATCTCCGAGCGGGTCGTCGAACAGGATGTTTACACAACTATCCATATTGAAGATTTAAATACTGTTGCCCGTGACACCAAACTGGGTTCGGAAGAAATTACCCGTGACATTCCCAATGTGGGCGAGGCAGCATTGTCCAAGCTCGATGAGTCTGGCATTGTTTATATCGGTGCTGAAGTTAATGCCGGTGATATCCTGGTGGGCAAAGTCACACCCAAGGGCGAGACACAATTAACGCCTGAAGAAAAATTACTCCGTGCAATCTTTGGTGAGAAGGCATCTGATGTTAAAGATACCTCTTTGCGCCTGAAATCAGGCATGACCGGGACGGTTATTGATGTCCAGGTGTTCACCCGTGATGGTGTTGAAAAAGATGCCCGCGCCAAGGCCAATGAAGAATATGATTTACGACAAGTCCAGAAAGATCTTAATGATCAATTCAGGATTGTTGAAGACGATATCTACGCCCGTCTTGAGTCAATGTTGATTGGCAAGGTTGCCGATGGTGGGCCCAATGGCCTCAAGGCTAACGACAAAATCAGCAAGGATTACCTGATAGAGACTGGTCGCCAGCAGTGGTTTGATATTCGTATGCATAGCGAAGATGCCAGTAAAGCCATGGAGCAAATCAAGTCTCACTTGCAGCAGCAAAAAGATTTATTTGATGAAAAATTCACAGAAAAGAAAGTCAAAATAACCACCGGTGATGATTTGGCGCCTGGCGTCCTGAAGATGGTGAAGGTACATGTTGCCGTTAAACGTAGACTGCAACCGGGCGATAAAATGGCCGGACGTCATGGTAACAAGGGTGTGATTTCACGCATTGTTCCCGTTGAGGATATGCCTTACACAGAAGATGGAGAGCCGGTTGATGTGGTGCTTAATCCCCTGGGCGTGCCTTCGCGTATGAACGTGGGCCAGATTCTGGAAACCCATCTTGGCTGGGCGGCCAAAGGTCTAGGCAAGAAAATTGATAAAATGCTCAAGGAACAGAAAGCAGTTTCTGATCTTCGGGATTTTCTCGGCAAGGTCTATGATTTTGAGGGTAACGAGTCCGGTATGAAGGAAATGACCGACGAGGAAATACTCGAGTTATGCCATAACCTTGTTGGCGGCGTGCCGGTGGCAACCCCGGTTTTTGATGGCGCTACTGAAGATGAGATCAAGCGTTTACTGGCACTGGCAGACTTGCCGACATCAGGTCAGACCACATTAATTGATGGCCGTACCGGCGAGAAATTTGATCGCCCCGTGACCGTTGGTTACATGTATGTACTCAAGCTCAATCACCTGGTGGATGACAAAATGCATGCTAGATCAACCGGGCCATACAGCCTGGTGACTCAGCAGCCACTTGGTGGCAAGGCCCAGTTTGGTGGCCAACGATTTGGTGAAATGGAAGTGTGGGCACTGGAGGCTTATGGTGCCTCTTACACATTGCAGGAGATGCTCACTGTTAAATCGGATGATGTCCAGGGACGAACCAAGATGTTTGAGAACATTGTCAAGGGTGATCATCGCATGGAAGCAGGTATGCCGGAATCATTTAACGTCCTGGTTAAGGAAATACGTTCGCTGGGTATTGATATTGATCTTGAGCAGAACTAGCGACAATTAATTGTAAGCGTCGCTAAAGAAATTAAGTGAAATTAATTTATACCGCCGGCACTGGCCGCGGCGGGTGCAACAGTCAGGCCTGTAACAGTTACTGATTTGAGGAGATAACATTGAAAGATCTGTTTAATCTGTTTAAGCAGCCGGGAAAACCGGATGATTTCGATGTAATACGCATTGGATTACCTTCGCCTGAGAAGATTCGTTCCTGGTCTTTTGGTGAGGTTAAAAAACCTGAAACTATTAACTATCGTACCTTTAAGCCGGAACGTGACGGTTTATTCTGCGCCAAAATTTTTGGGCCGATAAAAGATTACGAATGCCTGTGCGGTAAATACAAGCGTTTGAAACATCGCGGGGTCATCTGCGAGAAGTGTGGTGTTGAAGTCACTATTTCCAAGGTACGACGTGAGCGTATGGGACATATCGAACTGGCCAGCCCGGTTGCCCATATCTGGTTCCTGAAATCGTTACCGTCACGCATGGGCCTGATGCTCGACATGACACTGCGTGAGATTGAACGGGTCCTGTATTTTGAAGGTTATGTTGTTGTTGAGCCAGGTATGACACCGCTGGAGCGGGGCATGCTCATGACCGAAGAAGCCTACCTCAATGCTATAGAAGAATACGGCGATGAATTTGATGCGCGCATGGGCGCCGAGGCTGTTCAGGCGCTGTTAAAGGCCGTTAACCTGGATGAAGAAAGAACGACTTTGCGCGAAGAGCTGGGTGCGACCAAGTCTGAAACCAAGATTAAAAAACTGACAAAACGCCTGAAGGTGATTGAAGCCTTTATTAATTCCGGTAACAAACCCCAGTGGATGATTCTTGAAATCCTGCCGGTTTTGCCACCTGAATTACGCCCACTGGTACCACTGGATGGCGGACGATTTGCCACCTCTGATTTAAATGATTTGTACCGTCGCGTTATTAACAGGAACAACCGGTTAAAACGTTTACTGGAACTTAATGCGCCAGACATCATAGTTCGTAATGAAAAGCGCATGTTGCAGGAAGCAGTCGATGCACTGCTGGACAACGGCCGTCGCGGTAAAGCGATTACCGGATCCAACAAACGACAATTAAAATCTCTTGCCGATATGATCAAGGGCAAACAGGGTCGTTTCCGTCAAAATTTACTGGGCAAGCGTGTTGATTACTCTGGCCGTTCGGTCATTGTGGTTGGTCCAACACTCAGGTTGCACCAGTGCGGGTTGCCAAAACAAATGGCGCTTGAACTATTCAAACCTTTTATTTTCAGCAAGCTGGAACTGCGCGGACTGGCCACAACCATCAAGGCCGCCAAGAAAATGGTGGAGGCCGCCACCCCGGAAGTCTGGGATGTGCTCGAAGAAGTTATTCGTGAGCACCCGGTCATGTTAAACCGGGCACCGACATTGCACAGACTGGGCATCCAGGCATTTGAGCCGGTATTGATTGAAGGTAAGGCGATCCAGTTACATCCCCTGGTTTGTGCTGCCTACAATGCCGACTTCGATGGCGACCAAATGGCTGTCCATATTCCACTTTCACTGGAAGCCCAGCTGGAAGCGCGTACCTTGATGATGTCTACCAACAATGTGTTGTCACCAGCAAATGGCGAACCCATTATTGTGCCTTCCCAGGACATCGTGCTTGGTTTGTATTACATGACACGCTCGCGTATCAACGCCCAGGGCGAAGGTCACATTTATTCTGATGTGGCAGAAGTGCATCGCGCCTATGAGTCACGCTATGTATCACTACACGCTAGCATAAAAGTTCGTATCCGCGAATTCATTCTGGATGAAGATGGCAATACCGAGGAACGCTTTGAGCTGCATGAGACCACTGCCGGTCGTGCACTATTGTCAGAAATATTGCCAAAAGGCCTGCCGTTTGATGTGTTAGATCGTGAAATGAAGAAAAAGGCAATATCCGAGTTAATTAATATCTGTTATCGCAAGGTTGGCCTCAAGGCCACCGTAATTTTTGCTGATAAGCTGATGTATACAGGTTTTCGGTATGCTACCCGTGCCGGTATTTCCATTGCTGTCGACGATATGCAAATACCTGCCGAGAAAGCAGAAATCATGGCTGCATCAGAAGCTGAAGTGAAAAGTATTACCGAGCAATACCAGTCAGGTCTGTTGACCGATGGTGAGCGCTACAACAAGGTTGTAGATATCTGGACCCATACCAGTGAGCGTGTAGCCAAATCCATGATGGACTTGATTGGTACCGAAGAAGTTGAGGATGCTGAAGGCAAGATGGTTAAGCAAGATTCCTTCAACTCTATTTATATGATGGCAGATTCAGGCGCACGTGGTAGCCCCGCCCAGATTCGTCAGCTCGCCGGCATGCGTGGTCTGATGGCGAAACCGGATGGCTCAATTATTGAAAACCCGATCACGGCAAATTTCCGTGAAGGCCTGAATGTGTTGCAGTATTTTATTTCCACTCATGGCGCGCGCAAAGGCCTGGCCGATACCGCACTCAAGACCGCGAACTCCGGGTATTTAACACGACGCCTGGTGGATGTTTGCCAGGATCTGGTCATCACGAAAGATGATTGTGGTACCAAGGTCGGTGTCACCAAGTCGGCATTGGTAGAAGGTGGTGAAGTGGTGATCCAGTTACGAGACCGTATCCTCGGTCGTGTGGTTATTGGCGATGTCATTGATCCGGCCAATAAAAAGAATGTTTTGATGACCGACGGCACATTGCTTGATGAAAGAATGGTGACCTTGCTGGAAGATAATAATATTGACCAGTTAGATGTCCGTTCGCCGGTCACTTGTGCAACTCGCTTTGGCGTTTGTGCCAAATGTTATGGCCGTGATCTGGGTCGTGGACACCTGATTAACATGGGTGAAGCGGTTGGCGTCATTGCTGCCCAGAGTATTGGCGAACCTGGCACCCAGTTGACCATGCGTACTTTCCATATTGGTGGTGCCGCATCACGTGCCGCAGCAGTCAGTAATATAGATGTAAAAACTGCCGGTACGGTCAGGCTCAAGACCGTGAAACTGGTCAAACACGCAAGCGGCCACTCTGTGGTGGTCTCCCGCTCTGGAGAAGTCATTGTCCAGGACGAATTTGGCAGAGATCGGGAACGCTACAAGGTACCCTATGGTGCCGCCCTGTCTACAAACGACGGTGACCAGGTCAAAGCTGGCCAGATGATTGCTAACTGGGATCCCCATACACACCCGATCATTACCGAGCTGGATGGTATTGTTACTTTTACCGATATTGATGAAGGCGTCACCGTCAATAAACAGACTGATGATTTAACGGGTTTGTCGACCTATGTGGTTATGGAAGCCAGTGAGCGTCGTAGCAGCAAAGATGCCAAGCCGGTGATTGGTCTTGTCGATAAAAAGGGGGAAGAAATAATTTTCCCCGGTACCAGCATCCCGGCCAAGTACATGTTACCACCGGGCGCGGTGATTACGGTCGATAATGGGGCCAAGGTAGGTATCGGTGACGTACTCGCTCGTATACCGCAGGAAGTTTCTAAAACCCGTGATATTACCGGTGGTTTGCCCCGGGTAGCTGAGCTATTCGAGGCACGTAAACCCAAAGAAGCCGCTATTTTGGCAGAACTTGCCGGTGTTGTGTCTTTCGGTAAAGAGACCAAGGGCAAACAGCGCCTGGTGATTACCGATTCTGACGGGGTCCAGCATGAATGGCTGATCCCCAAAATCAGGCACATTAATGTGTTTGAGGGTGAAACTGTTGAACAGGGCGATGTCATTGTCGATGGCGCCTCGGTTGCGGGCGATATTCTCAGGTTACTGGGGGTTGAGGCGTTAACCAATTACATTGTTGATGAAATTCAGGATGTGTATCGACTCCAGGGTGTGAAAATCAACGACAAGCATATTGAGGTGATTATTCGCCAAATGTTGCGCAAGGTTGATATTAAAGTACCTGGCGACAGCCGTTTTCTGCCAGGCGAGCAAGTAGAATGGGCCACGCTACTGGGTGTAAATGAGGAATTAGAAGCCAAGGGTGAAGAGCCTGCTGAATATGCCCGGATATTGCTGGGCATCACCAAGGCATCCCTGTCCACCGAGTCATTTATCTCGGCTGCTTCCTTCCAGGAAACCACCCGGGTACTGACTGAGGCCTCGATAAACGGCAAGCGCGACCAGTTACGGGGTTTAAAGGAAAACGTCATTGTTGGCCGTTTGATCCCGGCGGGTACTGGCCTGGCATATCACCAGGAACGGCGCCGACAGCGTAGCGAAGACCAGCAAGAAGCCCTTGATTTAAAAGAGGCTTTATCTGGTATGGCGCCACCACCGGAAAACGACGAGGAAGAAGTCGCCAGCGTCTGAATGACAGACTGAAATACCTTGACACTTAAGGGGTGTGTGCCTAGTATCGCGCCCCACCTGACAGGCCGGAATGGCTCCGGCCTGTCGTTTTTTGTTTTTAAAGGCGGAGTGAATTCGTGCCAACGATTAACCAACTGGTCAGAAAACCCCGGAAAAGGGCTGTTAAAAAGTCTACTGTTCCGGCACTGGAAGCAAGTCCCCAAAAAAGAGGGGTTTGCACCCGTGTTTACACGACAACACCCAAAAAGCCGAACTCGGCTTTGCGTAAAGTTGCCCGTGTTCGCTTGACCAACGGGTTTGAAGTAACCACTTACATTGGTGGTGAAGGCCATAATTTGCAAGAACACTCCGTGGTACTGATTCGGGGTGGTCGTGTCAAGGATTTGCCCGGTGTGCGATATCACACGGTCCGTGGTTCATTAGATACCTCCGGTGTCGCGGATCGTAAGCAAGGGCGCTCTAAATACGGCACCAAACGTCCCAAGTCTTAAACTGGGGGCGTAGATTTTTTAGTCATGCCGCGCCTTAACCGGGCGTGGCATTTTAGTCCCTAGATTATTTAGATTATTTAGATAATTTAGGGTATTTATAGAAAAAGCAACAGGATAACCAGGCCAGTGCTATGCCAAGAAGACGAGAAGTACCGAAACGCCAGATATTACCAGACCCAAAGTATGGTAATGAGCTGCTCGCGAAATTCATGAATATAGTCATGCTCAGTGGCAAAAAGGCCGTGGCTGAAAAGATTGTTTATGGCGCACTGGATATTGTTTCCGAGCGCACCAAGCTCGAGCCTGTTGAGGTTTTTATTGCGGCCATGGAAAACATTCGTCCCAACGTCGAGGTCAAGAGCCGACGTGTGGGTGGTGCGACCTATCAAGTACCTGTTGAAGTTCGACCGAGTCGCCAGTCAGCATTGGCAATGCGCTGGATTGTCGAAGCGGCGCGGGGACGATCAGAAAAATCAATGGGCCAGCGCCTGGCAGGTGAACTGGTTGATGCAAGTGAGAAACGTGGCAGTGCATTCAAGAAAAAAGAAGATGTCCATCGTATGGCAGAAGCCAATAAAGCCTTCTCCCATTTTCGCTGGTAATAAAGGAATATGAGTCGTGGCACGTAAAACCCCAATTGAACGTTATCGCAATATCGGCATTATGGCCCATATTGACGCGGGTAAAACAACGACCACCGAGCGTGTTCTTTTCTATACCGGCGTTTCTCACAAGATTGGTGAAGTCCATGATGGTGCGGCCACCATGGACTGGATGGAACAGGAGCAAGAACGCGGTATTACGATTACCTCAGCTGCCACCACCTGTTTCTGGAAAGGTATGGAGCAGCAATATGACGAGCATCGTATCAATATAATAGATACCCCTGGCCACGTTGACTTCACAATTGAAGTTGAACGTTCTTTACGTGTCCTTGACGGCTCGGTGGCTGTGTTTTGTGCAGTAGGCGGGGTTGAGCCACAATCCGAGACTGTTTGGCGTCAGGCCAACAAATATCATGTACCCCGCATGGCTTTCGTGAACAAAATGGATCGGGCCGGCGCAGATTTTCTGCGCGTCATTGAGCAGCTCAAGACCCGTCTCGGTGCGAATCCCGTGGCAATGCAATTAAACATTGGTGCCGAAGAGAATTTTAAGGGCGTCATTGACCTGGTTAAAATGAAAGCCATCAACTGGAATGAGGACGATCTGGGCGTCAGTTTTGTTGAGGAAGATATCCCGGCCGACTTGTTAGACAAAGCTACCGAGTTGCACGAACAAATGGTCGAGGCGGCTGCCGAATCATCTGAAGTCTTGATGGACAAGTACCTGGAAGAGGGTGATCTCAGTCCTGAAGATATCAAGGCCGGTATTCGTATGCGTACCCTGGCTAATGAAATTATTCCTGTATTTTGTGGTTCCGCATTCAAGAACAAAGGTGTCCAGGCGATGCTGGATGCGGTTGTTGACTACATGCCATCACCGACAGATGTGCCTGCCATTAAGGGCATTCTTGATGACAAGGACGAGACTGAGGGTGAGCGTAAATCATCCGATGACGAGCCTTTTGCGGCCCTGGCATTCAAGATTGCCACCGACCCTTTTGTTGGTCAGCTGGTATTTTTCCGTGTTTATTCCGGTATCATGAAATCAGGCGATACTATTTATAACCCGGTGCGTGGCAAAAAAGAGCGCATTGGCCGTATTTTGCAAATGCATGCCAATAGTCGTGAAGAAATTAAAGAGGTACGTGCCGGTGATATAGCCGCCGCAGTTGGGATTAAAGATGTCACAACAGGCGATACCCTTTGTGCGCTTAGTGATATCATTACGCTGGAACGTATGGAGTTTCCGGAACCGGTTATTTCCCAGGCCGTAGAACCTAAAACAAAAGTTGACCAGGAAAAAATGGGTTTGGCTCTAGGCAGGTTGGCCCAGGAAGATCCGTCTTTTCACGTGCGCACTGATGAAGAATCCGGTCAGACCATTATCTCCGGTATGGGTGAATTACACCTGGATATTATTATAGATCGCATGAGACGTGAATTTGGTGTTGAAGCCAACGTCGGTGCGCCACAAGTGGCATACCGGGAGACGATTCGCAGCCCTATTGATATTGAACACAAGTACGTCAAACAGTCGGGTGGTCGAGGGCAATATGGCCATGTTTGTATTAAATTTGAACCACAAAAAGCAGGTGATGGCTTCGAATTTGTCGACAAGATCAAGGGCGGTGTTGTACCCAGGGAATATATTCCGGCAGTCCAGAAAGGACTGATCGAGGCAATGGAGCGTGGTATTCGCGCCGGTTACCCGGTTGTCGATATTAAAGCTACGTTACATTTTGGCTCATACCATGATGTGGATTCATCTGAAAACGCATTTCGCATGGCCGCCATTATGGCTTTCAAGGAAGGTGCAGCCAAGGCTGATCCGGTGTTGCTCGAGCCGATTATGGCCGTTGAAGTTGTTACGCCTGAAGATTACATGGGCAGTGTCAATGGTGACTTGAGCTCAAGACGGGGCATCATTCTTGGTATGGATGATGCGCCTGCCGGCAAGATCATTCAGGCAGAAGTGCCATTGGCAGAAATGTTTGGTTATGCCACTTCCCTGAGATCGGCAACCCAGGGACGTGCAAACTATACAATGGAATTTAAGAAGTATGCAGCAGCACCAAATAATGTTGCAGAAACCGTAATCAAGAAAGCAAGTTAAATTTATTAAGCAATATTTATTAACTAATTAATATAAGAAATTAGAGAAGAGGCACCCACGATGTCCAAGGAAAAATACGAACGCAACAAACCCCACTGTAACGTGGGCACCATCGGTCACGTCGATCATGGTAAAACGACTTTAACCGCTGCCCTGACCAAGGTCCTGGGCGAGAAACATGGCGGTGAGTTCAAGGACTATGCCGACATCGATAATGCCCCGGAAGAGCGGGAACGTGGTATTACCATTGCCACCGCCCACGTGGAGTATGAAACCGAGAACCGTCATTACGCCCACGTGGATTGCCCGGGCCATGCGGATTACGTCAAGAACATGATCACCGGTGCTGCCCAGATGGATGGCGCTATTTTAGTGGTCTCGGCCGCCGATGGCCCCATGCCCCAGACTCGCGAGCATATCCTGCTGGCCCGTCAGGTCGGCGTCCCTTATATCGTGGTTTACCTGAATAAAGCCGACCAGGTCGATGATGCTGAATTATTAGAACTGGTGGAAATGGAAGTACGGGAATTACTCGATGCCTATGATTTCCCGGGTGATGACACCCCGATTATTATCGGCTCTGCCTTAAAGGCCCTGGAAGGGGATAAAAGTGATATTGGTGAGGCCAGTATTCTCAAATTAGCCGAAGCCGTTGACTCTTATATCCCACAACCGGAACGCGCCATTGATGGCGACTTCCTGATGCCCGTCGAAGACGTGTTCTCTATCTCCGGTCGCGGCACCGTGGTCACCGGTCGGATTGAGCGTGGCATTGTCAAAGTCGGGGATGATATCGAGATTATCGGCATTAAAGATACCGCCACCACCACCTGTACCGGCGTGGAAATGTTCAGAAAACTGCTCGACGAAGGTCAGGCAGGGGACAATGTCGGCATTCTCCTAAGGGGCACCAAACGGGAAGAAGTCGAACGTGGCCAGGTCCTGGCCAAACCGGGTTCCATTACCCCCCATACCCATTTCGAAGCCGAGGTCTATATCCTGAGCAAAGAAGAAGGGGGCCGTCATACGCCTTTTTTCAGTAACTACCGACCCCAGTTTTACTTCCGTACCACGGACGTCACCGGTGCCGTTGAATTACCTTCTGGCACAGAAATGGTGATGCCCGGTGACAATATTAAAATGACGGTCAAACTCATTGCCCCCATCGCCATGGAAGATGGCCTGCGCTTCGCGATTCGTGAAGGCGGTCGTACCGTGGGTGCCGGTGTGGTGGCGAAGATAATAGAGTAAGGATTGAATAGCAGGGTAAAATGATGGCAGTAACAAACCAGAAAATTCGTATTCGTTTAAAGGCTTATGATCATAGGCTGATTGATCGGTCTGCGACTGAAATTGTTGAAACGGCAAAACGTACCGGTGCAATGGTAAAGGGACCGATCCCGTTACCCACCAAGATTGAACGTTTTACCTTGTTGCGGTCACCCCATGTGAATAAAGATGCGCGCGACCAGTTCGAGATTCGCACGCACAAACGCATTATGGATATTGTTGAGCCGACAGAAAAAACTGTTGATGCATTGATGAAGCTGGATTTGGCAGCTGGCGTTGATGTGGAAATTAAACTGGGTTAATGACAGATGGCTTTAGCTAACACATTAGGATTAATAGGGCGCAAGATCGGCATGACCCGTGTTTATGCTGATGATGGCGCTGCTGTGCCGGTAACTGTACTCGAAGTTGCCGCTAATCGTATTACACAAGTAAAAGATATAGACAATGACGGTTACCGTGCCGTCCAGGTCACAGTTGGTGAACGACGACCGAGTCGTGTCACCAGGGCAATGGCGGGTCATTTTGCCAAGGCTAGTGTAACCCCGGGCCATAATACCTGGGAGTTTCGACTCGGTACTGCCGATACAGAAGAATTGACTGCCGGCAGTGAGCTCAAGGTAAACAGGTTTAACGTTGGCCAGATGGTTGATGTGCAAGGAACCAGCATCGGTAAAGGTTTTGCCGGTGTCATGAAAAGACACGGGTTTAAAGGGGGTCGCAAGACTCATGGTTGTTCATTGTCCCACCGGGCACCAGGCTCTATTGGCCAGAACCAGACACCAGGCCGTGTATTTCCTGGTAAAAAAATGGCCGGCCAAATGGGCAACGTTATTCGTACCCAACAAAACCTGGAAGTTATCCGGATTGATGAAGAAAAGAATTTAATGCTGGTGAAAGGATCTATACCTGGCCCCAGGGGTGCAGATGTTTTTATTCGTCCTTCACAAAAAGCAAAACCAGTTACAGCAAATAAAAAGGCCGAAGGTTAAGCAATGAAACTTAGCGTTATTGATAAATCAGGCAAGGCCAAATCAGAGGTCGAGGTTTCTGACGCTATTTTTGCGGCAAAATTTAATGAATCGCTGATTCACCAGTTGGTGGTAGCCAGTCATGCAGCTCGCCGCCAGGGTACACGGGCACAGAAAAATCGTGCTGCCGTCAGTGGCGGCGGTGCCAAGCCCTTTGCCCAAAAAGGAACAGGACGGGCACGAGCTGGTACAATCCGCAGTCCAATCTGGCGTGGTGGCGGCAAGGTTTTCCCGTCACAGACAGCAAATTTTACCCAGAAGCTTAACAAGAAAATGAGACGTGCCGGTTTACGTTCGATCTTTGGCGAACTGGTACGCCAGGAACGATTAATTGCCATTGAAGATTTCAAGATTGATGCCCCAAAGACAAAAAATTTGGCCGAGAAGTTAGCTAAATTGAATGCCGGAGATGCGCTGATTCTGGTCGATAGTCTCGACACGAATTTGTCATTATCTGCTCGCAACATACCGCATATCGGTGTTTGCACGATTGATGAGCTGGATCCGGTCAGCCTGATTGGATATGAAAAAGTCCTGATCACAAAAGAGGCAATCAAAAAATGCGAGGAGTTACTGGCATGAGAGATGATCGCCTGTATCAAGTGCTGATAGCACCGCGTATTACTGAAAAAACAACGGATATTGCCGAGAAACACGGGCAGTACGTTTTCCGTGTCCAGGAAGCTGCAACCAAGCCGATGATCAAGGCAGCGGTTGAGAAAATTTTCAGTGTCAATGTTATGTCTGTGCAGGTTTTGAACGTGCGCGGCAAAATGAAGTACGGTAAACACCCAGGAAAACGTGCGAACTGGAAAAAAGCATTTGTTCGACTCCAGTCAGGTCAGGAAATTGATTTCCTGGGTGTGAAATAAGCGTAGAGGATTACAGAGATGCCAATCATAAAAGCCAAACCTACTTCAGCCGGTCGTCGTGCCCTGGTTAAAGTTGTGCATCCGCATCTCCATAAGGGAAAACCTTATGAACCTTTGCTTGAGCCACAATCAAAAACAGCCGGTCGTAATAACCACGGTCGAATTACTGTTCGTCATCGTGGCGGCGGCCATAAGCAACACTATCGCGTTATTGATTTTAAACGTGACAAGGACGGTATCCCCGGCACAGTTGAACGCATTGAATATGATCCAAACAGGAGCGCCCATATTGCACTGGTATTATATAAGGATGGCGAGCGTCGTTATATTATTGCCCCGAAGGGTTTGCAAAATGGTGATGTAGTAGTGTCTGGTGCTGACTCGGCAATCAAGACAGGCAATACCTTACCCATCAGAAAAATTCCAGTGGGCAGCACAATTCATTGTATTGAAATGAAACCTGGTAAAGGCGCACAAATTGGTCGATCTGCTGGCGCGTCAATACAACTGGTCGCGCGTGAAGGCAGTTACGCCCAGTTACGGTTACGATCTGGCGAGGTGAGACAAATTCATATTGACTGCCGGGCAACAATTGGTGAGGTCAGTAACTCTGAACATTCACTTCGTAAATTAGGCAAAGCCGGCGCCAAAAGATGGCGTGGCATTCGACCCACGGTTCGAGGTGTTGCAATGAACCCGGTGGACCATCCCCATGGTGGTGGTGAAGGCCGTACATCTGGTGGCCGTCATCCTGTATCACCTTGGGGTACACCAACCAAGGGATACAAAACCCGATCAAACAAACGTACAGACAAAATGATTGTCCGTCGTCGCAAGAAGAAATAGAGGTAATTATTGTGCCACGTTCAGTATACAAAGGACCTTTTATTGATCACCACTTGATGGTGAAGGTTGAAAAGGCGCAATCTGAAGGCAGTAAAAAGCCGGTCAAGACCTGGTCACGCCGGTCAATGATATTGCCAGATTTTATTGGTTTGACGATCGCAGTTCATAACGGTCGTCAACATGTGCCGATTCTGATTAACGAGAATATGGTGGGACACAAGTTGGGTGAGTTTGTACCTACTCGCACATTTAGAGGCCATACTGGCGACAAGAAGAGTTGAAGGTTTTAGGACACTGACATGAACGCAACAGCTATTGCAAAAACAATTCGTTTATCTGCCCAAAAAGGCAGATTGGTTGCCGATCAGGTTCGTGGCCTGAATGTTGCCAAGGCGCTGGAACTCTTGCAGTTCAGTGATAAAAAAGCCGCGTTGCCAATTCGGAAAGTCCTGGAGTCAGCAATTGCAAATGCTGAACATAATGAAGGCGCAGATGTTGATGAACTGCGTATTGAAAGCATATTTGTAGATGAAGGCCCCACACTAAAACGCTGGCGTGCACGTGCTAAAGGTCGGGGCGCAAAAATTTTGAAACGTACCAGTCATATTAAAGTGACGGTAGGCGACAGCAAGGGAGTCAAATAATGGGCCAGAAAGTACACCCAATTGGTATGCGCCTGGGAATTATCCGGGACTGGACATCCAGGTGGTACTCCAATAGTCGTAATTTTGCGGATACGCTGACAACAGATTTAAAGGTGCGTGATTTTCTGAAAGCCAAGCTTAAACACGCTGCTGTAAGCAAAGTAATTATAGAGCGCCCGGCACAGAGTATGAATATTACAATTCACACTGCCAGACCTGGTATTGTTATTGGTAAAAAGGGCGAAGACATTGAACGGTTACGGCAGGAAGTTAGCAAAATGGCTGGTTTGCCGGTGCATTTGTCGGTGGAAGAAATTAGAAAACCTGAGCTGGATGCGCAGTTGGTTGCAGAAAATATTGCCCAACAACTGGAAAAACGTATTATGTTCCGGCGCGCCATGAAACGTGCCGTGACCAGTGCCATGCGTTTGCGTGCCGAAGGCGTCAAGATAATGCTGGGTGGTCGATTGAATGGCGCCGAGATTGCGCGTTCTGAATGGTACCGTGAAGGTCGCGTGCCATTGCACACATTACGTGCCGATATAGATTATGGTTTTGCGG
Source organism: uncultured Acidiferrobacteraceae bacterium (assembly GCA_913009895.1). Lineage (GTDB taxonomy): Bacteria > Pseudomonadota > Gammaproteobacteria > Acidiferrobacterales > SZUA-150 > SZUA-150. The sequence goes on from CAJVXY010000007.1 coordinate 27,413, forward strand.
AAGCACTCACTACCTATGGCATCATTGGTATCAAGGTCTGGATTTTCAAGGGAGAAATCATCGACCAGGATGAATCGGTAGCAGCAAAGGCCGACGTTGCCAAAAAAGCAACGGCCTGATTGAGGAATAGTTAAATGTTACAACCAAAACGTACCAAGTTTCGCAAAATGCATAAAGGCCGTAATCGCGGTCTGGCACAGCGTGGCAGTAAAGTGAGCTTTGGTGAGTTTGGCCTGAAAGCGACAACACGTGGCCGTGTTACCGCACGCCAGATTGAAGCCAGCAGGCGCGCCATTACTCGCCATATTAAGCGTGGCGGACGAGTCTGGATTCGCATGTTTCCTGACAAGCCTATTTCCAAGAAACCATTGGAAGTACGTATGGGTAAAGGAAAAGGCAATCCGGAATACTGGGTTGCGCTGGTTCAGCCAGGTTCAGTGTTATTTGAAATGGAAGGTGTGGCAGAAGATCTGGCCAGGGAAGCATTCCAGCTGGGTGCTGCAAAACTTCCTGTACGCACCACGTTTGTTAGCAGGCAGGTAGGACAATGAAGGTGAGTGAATTACGAAATCTGGATTCAAAGACACTCCAGCAAGAGCTGGAAGGTTTATCTAAAGAGCAGTTTAATTTGCGTATGCAGACAGCGACACAGCAGCTGGCAAACACAGCGCAATTAACCAAGGTCAGAAAAGATATTGCACGGGTTAAAACAGTTATGAATGAATTGATTACAGGATTGAAAGCAGGTAAGGCAGAATGAGTGAGCAGGCAAAAACTGCACGTTCTGAGACTGGCAGAGTAGTAAGCAGTAAAGCGGAAAAGACAATCACCGTGAAGATTGATAGACGGGTGAAACATCCACTTTATGGAAAGTTTATTAGTCGCACCACCAAACTACATGCCCATGACGACAAAAATGAGTGTGACGAAGGTGATTTGGTATTAATTGAAGAATGTCGACCTCTCTCTAAATTAAAGAGCTGGCGACTGGTTAAAGTACTTGAAAAAGCCGTAAAGGTTTAAATCAGGTTATTTGTTAAAGAATTTTTTGGAGTAGTAGAAAATGATTCAGATGCAGAGTGTATTGTCAGTTGCTGACAATAGCGGAGCAAAGAGAATTCAGTGCATTAAAGTACTGGGTGGCTCTAAACGCCGTTATGCCGGTATTGGCGATGTCATCAAGGTCAGTATCAAGGAAGCTATTCCACGTGGACGTGTAAAAAAAGGTGATGTTTACAATGCAGTTATTGTCCGCACCGCCAAAGGCGTTCGCCGTAGTGATGGTTCTGTTATACGTTTCGACAGCAATGCCGCTGTTCTGTTAAATCCCCAGAACCAGCCCATTGGTACTCGAATATTTGGGCCTGTTACACGGGAATTGCGTACCGAAAATTTTATGAAAATTATTTCTTTGGCACCGGAAGTATTGTAAGGGTCTATCATGCGAAAGATTAAAAAAGGTGACAAGGTTATCGTCCTTACTGGTAAGGATAAAGGTCGTGAAGGCACTGTTTTACAGGTTAAGCCTAACGAACGTGTTTTGGTTGAAGGCATCAATATGATAAAAAAACACGTCAAGCCAAATCCAAATAAGAGTGAAACCGGCGGTATTATTGATAAGGAAGCAGCATTGCATATTTCAAATATTGCACTGGTGAATCCTGCTACTGGCAAAGCAGATCGGGTTGGAATCAAAACCCTCGAGGATAACACCAGGGTTCGTTTTTTTAAGAGCGATGGCGAGTCAGTAGACGCCTAGAATTAATAGAACCCGGTATTTACAGTACATATATATAGTTTAAGGATATTTCAGGATCGGCAAAATGAGCAGGTTACAGGAAACATACAAAAAAGAGATCGTTCCGGCACTCCAGAAAAAGCTGGGTGTAAAGAGCGTAATGGAAGTGCCAGCAATCACCAAGATCACCATAAATATGGGTGTCGGTGAAGCCATGTCCGACAAGAAACTAATTGATCATGCGGTCAGCGATATGATTAAACTTGCCGGTCAAAAACCGGTAGTGACATTGGCCAGAAAGTCTGTAGCGGCTTTTAAGGTTAGAGAAGGCTGGCCAATTGGTTGTAAGGTTACTTTGCGCCGGGAACGTATGTACGAATTTTTTGATCGACTGGTCAGTATTGCGATTCCAAGAATTCGGGATTTTCGTGGCTTGCCAGCCAAGTCTTTTGATGGCCGCGGCAACTATACGATGGGCGTAAAAGAGCAAATCATATTTCCCGAAATCGATTATGATAAAATTGACCGAATCCGGGGCATGGATATTGTTATTACTACCAGCGCCAAGACCGACGATGAAGGCAGGGCCTTGTTGCAGGCGTTTAATTTTCCGATCAGGAGCTAAAAGAAGATGGCAAAAAAATCCATGGTAGCACGTGATAAAAAACGCGAGGCAATTGTTGCCAAGTATGCGGAGAAAAGAAGCGCGCTTAAAAAATTGATATTTACAAAAACCACCTCTGATGACGAGCGTTTTGCTGCTGTGATTGCATTACAAAAAATGCCACGCAATGCCAGCCCATGCAGGGTCAGGAACCGTTGTCGAATAACCGGTCGTCCCCGTGGTTATTATCGAAAATTTGGTTTATCACGCAACAGGTTAAGAGAAGTGATGAACCGTGGTGAAGTGCCAGGTGTCGTTAAGGCAAGCTGGTAATTTAGTTAAATACAGAGACTGTACAGGATTAAAGCGAGAAAATTGTTATGATGACCGATCCAATAGCTGACCTATTAACACGCATCCGTAATGCCCAAAAGGCAGATAAGGTAAGCGTGCAAATGCCTGGTTCACGTACCAAGTCGTCAATTGCCAATGTTTTGAAAAGCGAAGGTTACATTAAAGACTTTGCAGAGAAAAATGTTGAAGGTAAGCCGGTTTTGAGTGTCGAGCTTAAGTACTATAATGGCGAACCTGTTATTACAACTTTACAAAGAGTAAGCAAACCTGGTCGTCGCCAGTATAACGGTAAAGACTCACTGCCTCGTGTAGCTGGTGGCCTGGGTGTAGCAATTATTTCTACATCAAAGGGTGTTATGTCTGATCGCGAAGCCCGTGCTGCGGGTATCGGTGGCGAAATCCTGTGTGTGGTTTCCTGATAGGGTAAAACGATGTCAAGAATTGCAAATAATCCTGTCACACTCCCGTCCGGTGTTGAGTTTAACATTGCCGGGGGTATTGCCAGTGTCAAAGGTCCCAAGGGTGAAATTTCTCACAAGGTTCATGAGTTGGTCGAAGTAAAAAAAGACGATAATACCTTGAAATTTTCAGCCAAAGACGAATCTACCAGTGCCAAGGCGCTGTCAGGTACAACCCGGGCAATACTCAATAATATGGTCACCGGTGTTAATACAGGTTTCGAAAAGAAGCTGACAATTATTGGTGTTGGTTACCGTGCGGCAGTACAGGGAAAGAGCCTGAATTTAACACTGGGTTTTTCACACCCGGTCAATTACCCGATCCCGGCTGGTATTACTATTGAAACACCGAGCCAAACTGAGGTAGTCGTGAAAGGTATAGACAAGCAACGTGTTGGTCAGGTTGCTTCTGAAATTCGCGCTTATCGACCACCTGAGCCTTATAAAGGCAAGGGCGTGCGATACACAGACGAACACGTGGTTCGCAAAGAAGCGAAGAAAAAATAGGGCATAGATATGGCAATTAGTAAATTACAACGTCGCAAGCGTCGCGCAGGATCAATCCGCCGTCGTATCAGCGAGCTGGGCGGTAATCGTTTGAGCGTATTTCGTACTCCCAGGCATATTTATGCGCAGGTGTTTGATGAAACAGGTAGTCGTGTGCTGGCTAGCGCTTCAACACTGGAAGCGGGTGTCAAACAAGGCATCAAGACTGGTGGTAATTCCGAGGCTGCTGCTGTGGTCGGCAAACTGATTGCCGAAAAAGCAAAAGCAGCTGGTGTGACAAGAGTGGCATTTGATCGCTCTGGTTTTTCTTATCATGGCAGGATCAAAGCACTGGCAGAAGCTGCCAGAGAAAGCGGACTAGAGTTCTAGTTCCCGATAATGAGGCATATATATAGTGGCAATGCAAAACGATAGTCGTTCTGACAATTTAATGGAGAAACTGGTTAGCGTACGCCGGGTAGCCAAAGTGGTTAAAGGTGGTCGCCAATTCGGTTTCAGTGCACTGACAGTTGTTGGTGATGGTAATGGCAAGGTCGGTATTGGTCGCGGAAAAGCGCGCGAAGTACCCATTGCCGTTCAAAAAGCAATGGAAAGTGCGCGCAAGAATATGGTCACTATCGATTTGAAGGGCGTGACACTTCACCACGGCACGACCGCTCGCCATGGCGCAGCAAAAGTCATTATGCGTCCGGCCTCTGAAGGCACAGGTATTATTGCTGGTGGTGCCATGCGGGCAGTGCTGGAAGCCGTCGGGGTCCACGATGTATTGGCCAAGTGCATTGGCTCTCGTAATCCGGTGAACGTTGTACGCGCAACATTAAACGGTTTAATGGGTATTCATAATCCTACCCAGGTATTGGCCAAGCGCGGCAAGAAACTCCAGGATATTACATAAAGCAGGCTAAAAAGTGGCAGCAAAAAAAATTAAAGTAACATTGGTTAAGAGCACAATTGGCGTTGGCCGCAGGCACCAGGCTTGTGTGCGTGGTCTTGGGCTCAGGCGAATACATCATACTGTTGAGGTACAGGACACGCCCGAAAATCGTGGCATGATCCATAAAGTATCTTACATGGTTAAGTGCGAGGATATTTAGTAATGCGACTCAATACATTAAAACCGGCTCAAGGCAGCAAATTTACGCGTAAACGTGTTGGCCGTGGCATTGGTTCCGGATTTGGCAAAACAGCTGGTCGTGGACATAAAGGACAAAAATCCAGGTCAGGCGGTTTTCATAAAGTCGGGTTTGAAGGTGGCCAAATGCCACTCCAGCGACGACTGCCAAAGCGTGGTTTCAGTTCACGTGTCGGTATCACCACCGCAGAGGTCAGGTTACACGAATTGGCCAAGGTTGATGCTGACGTCATTGACATTGAAGCCTTGAAAAAAGCGGACATCATTGGTGAAAACATTAAACGCGCCCGGGTCTTTTTGTCTGGTAAGCTTGAAAAAGCGGTAACGCTTCGCGGTCTGGTTGTAACCAAGGGCGCAGCTGATGCCATTGGCAAAGCTGGCGGGAAAGTCGAGAGCTGATGGCCAGACGCGCTGCAGGAAAAGGTGGCTCTGGTGCATCGGGTAAATTTTCCGACCTAAAGCGGCGCATATTATTTTTGCTAGGCGCATTAATTGTTTATCGCATGGGCACCTACATTCCAGTGCCTGGTATCAATGCAGCAGCCTGGGCATCGATTTTTGAACAATCTCAAAATACGATTATAGGGTTGTTCAATATGTTTTCCGGTGGCGCGCTATCGCGTATGTCGGTTTTTGCGTTGAATGTGATGCCGTATATTTCTGCATCCATCATCATGCAATTACTGACGGCAGTTATGCCATCGATGATGCAACTTAAAAAAGAAGGCGAAGCTGGACGTCGTAAAATTACGCAGTACACTCGTTATGCCACGGTTGCGCTGGCAACCTTCCAGTCGCTTGGTATTGCAATTGCGTTAGAGAGCCAGGTAGTTGGCGGCTCAAATGTCGTGGTCGCACCAGGTATAGGTTTTAAACTGGTTACGGTTGTTACGCTGGTGACAGGCACCATGTTTTTGATGTGGCTGGGAGAACAGATAACAGAGCGTGGCATCGGTAATGGCATATCGATGATTATTTTCGCAGGTATTGTTGCAGGCCTGCCGTCAGCAATTGGTAATACGCTGGATCTGGCTAGCCGGGGCACGTACTCACCACTGTTTGTATTGTTGTTATTTGTTGTTGCCGTGTCAGTGACGGCGTTTGTGGTTTTTGTTGAGCGGGGGCAAAGGCGTGTTACCGTGAATTATGCCAAGCGGCAACAGGGTAATCGCATGATGGGTGGTCAGACCAGTCACTTGCCGCTCAAGCTTAATATGGCAGGTGTGATACCACCAATTTTTGCCTCAAGTATTATTTTATTTCCGGCAACAATTGGCAGCTGGTTTGCTAATGCAAGTGGCATGGGCTGGTTGAAAGATGTTGCCACGTCAATTTCGCCGGGTCAGCCGCTTTATGTAATTTTGTATGGCGGTTTGATTATATTTTTCTGCTTTTTTTATACGGCACTGGTTTTCAGCCCGAAAGATATGGCAGATAATTTGAAGAAATCAGGTGGTTTAATTCCGGGGATACGTCCCGGCGATCAAACGACACGTTATCTTGATGGTGTGACGTCGAGGTTAACATTCTGGGGTGCCATGTATATTACCGCGGTTAGTTTAATCCCGGAATTTATGCGGGTTCAGTGGAATGTGCCGTTTTATTTTGGTGGTACGTCCTTATTGATTATTGTGGTGGTGTGTATGGATTTCATGTCCCAGGTCCAGAATCATATAATGTCCAGCCAATATGAGAGTTTGTTGAAAAAAGCCAATTTGACCGGTAATACCGGTTTTGGGATGCCCCGATAGCCATCGCAGGCTATCTATAGTTGAGAACAGGGGTACGACAGGAGAAATGTTATGAAAGTAAGAGCATCAGTCAAGAAATTATGCAGAAATTGCAAAATTGTGCGCCGGAAACGGGTTGTTCGAGTGATTTGCTCGGATCCGACCCATAAACAGCGACAAGGTTAGGGTTATTTGGTTGATTTTTGCCAATCTAATCAGTATTCTTGCGCGTTTTCGCGCACCAGGCAGATCTTAAGGTAGTTTTTGGGATCAGGCAGACTTCAGGCCAGAAAAGATTTTGGCTGTATAAATGTAGGTGGAGATTTAAGGTAAATGGCACGTATTGCAGGTGTAAATATCCCGACCCATAAGCACATCGAGATCGCTTTGACCTCGGTTTATGGCATCGGCCGCGCGCGAGCACAAAAAATATGTGCTTCTACCGGCATTAAAATTGATACCAGGGTTCAGGATTTATCCGAGAGTGATCTGGAGTCATTGCGTACCGAAGTTGGCAAATACACCATTGAGGGTGATTTGCGTCGCTCGGTAACAATGAATATCAAGCGTCTTATGGATTTGGGTGCATACAGGGGCATACGCCATCGTCGTGGTTTGCCTGTCAGGGGTCAGCGTACCAAAACAAATGCGCGCACCCGCAAGGGACCAACCCGTCCTATTCGTAAGTAAGAAATCGACAACTGAATATATAATATATAGATACGGTAAATTAATATGGCAACCACTCCTCCAAAAACTCAATCTCGCAAAAAGCGTGCAAAAAAGAATGTCGCCGAAGCTGTGGCCCACATTCATGCATCTTTTAATAATACGATTATCTCTATCAGTGATCGGCAGGGAAATGTATTGACCTGGGCAACAGCGGGTGGCTCTGGCTTCAGGGGCTCACGCAAAAGCACCCCTTTTGCTGCTCAAATTGCAGCCCAGCGAGCAGGCGAAGCCGCAAAACAGGACTACGGTGTTAAATCACTGGAAATAAGGGTAAAGGGTCCGGGCCCAGGCCGTGAATCAGCAGTTCGTATGTTGAACAACCTGGGGTTTGAAATTAATAATATTCTGGATGTGACGCCAATTCCACACAATGGTTGTCGTCCTTCCAAGAAACGTCGGGTTTAGAGAGGGTTTCGCGTGGCAAGGTATACAGGTTCAAAGTGCCGATTATGTCGTCGTGAAGGCGGCAAGTTATTTCTTAAAGGCGAGAAATGTTTTTCATCAAAGTGTGCTGTTGATAAACGCGCTTACCCACCGGGTATGCACGGCCAGGCACGTCGCCGGACATCAGATTACGGCCTGCAGTTGCGTGAAAAGCAAAAATTGCGACGCATTTATGGTGTCTTAGAAAAACAATTCGCCGCTTATTATGACGAGGCAGATCGACGCAAGGGTTCAACCGGTGAAAATCTGTTAAAGCTGCTGGAATGCCGTACTGATAATGTTGTTTATCGCATGGGTTTTGGCGTATCTCGTTCAGAAGCAAGACAGTTGGTAAGACACAATGGTGTGCTGATAAACGGGACACGAACCAACATTCCGTCTTACCAGGTAAAGCCCAGTGATAAAATTGAACTTACCGCCAAGGCCCGTGAACAGTTAAGGGTTAAAGCTGCTGTTGAAGCCGCCGAACAAAGAGGTTTACCGGAATGGCTTGAAGTTGACACCAAGTCAATGTCAGGCGTATTCAAAGCCATACCTGATCGTTCTGAGTTACCTTCAGAAATTAATGAAAGCCTAGTTGTAGCGCTTTACTCCAAGTAACAGTCAAGGATCAACCGAGGACCCAATATGCAGAATTCTGCTACCGAGTTTTTGACACCACGTCTTGTAGATGTGCAGACCATGAGCGATACCCACGCGCGGATCACCCTTGAGCCCCTGGAGCGAGGCTTTGGCCATACGCTTGGTAACGCCCTGCGCAGAATTTTACTTTCATCAATGCCAGGCTGTGCCATTACTGAAGTCAAGATTGATGGCGTCCTGCATGAATATTCCACTATCGAGGGCGTCCAGGAAGATGTGATTCAGATTTTGCTTAACCTTAAGACGGTTGCCCTGCGTATGCATAATCGTTCTGAGGCAGTTCTCAAGTTAAGCAAGCAAGGACTTGGCGTGGTTACTGCCAGTGATATTGTACTGGATCACGATGTTGAAGTTGTCGATCCAGATCAATATATATGCACACTTACTAAAGACACTTCCATTGAAATGGAGTTAAAGGTTGAAATGGGGCGTGGTTACGTGCCTGTTATGCCAACCAAGGACGAAGAAGGTCGCACAATAGGTGTGATGTTGCTGGACGCATCATATAGCCCGGTCCACAGAGTCTCCTATGAAGTTGAAAATGCCCGTGTTGAGCAAAGAACTGACCTGGACAAACTGGTTCTGGATATTGAAACCAATGGTGCAATTGATTCCGAAGAAGCCGTCCGACGGGCAGCCAATATCCTGCAGGGCCAGATTTCAATTTTTGTTGATCTCAAAAGTCCTGATACCGAAACAGAAGAAACAAAAGAACCTGAAATGGATCCCATCCTTCTGCGTCCGGTTGACGACCTGGAACTTACAGTTCGATCTGCAAACTGCCTGAAGGCAGAAAATATATTTTATATTGGTGATTTAATTCAACGTACCGAATTCGAATTGCTGAAAACACCGAATCTTGGCAAGAAATCATTAACCGAAATTAAAGACATTCTGGCGCAACATAGTCTTTCGCTGGGTATGAAACTGGAAAATTGGCCGCCAGCAGCATTGAAAGAAAAAGTTGGCGAAGTCGAGCCAGTTTAAAAAAACCGGTTTATAAAAAGTTTATTAACAGTTTAACAAGCACGAGGAATTATCATGCGTCATCAAAAGAGCGGAAGAAAGCTCAATCGGACAAGTAGCCATCGTCAGGCTATGTTCAGGAATATGACAGCATCCCTGATTCAGCATGAGCAAATCAGGACGACATTGCCCAAGGCAAAAGAGCTGCGCCGTGTTGCCGAGCCCTTGATCACACTGGCAAAAACAGCCACTGTTGCTAATCGTCGCCTGGCATTTTCACGATTAAGAGATCGTGCTGCTGTTACAAAGCTTTTTAATGATCTCGGTGAGCGATTCAAGTCACGCCCGGGCGGTTATTTGCGTATTCTCAAATGTGGCGTCCGGACTGGCGATAAAGCGACAATGGCGATTGTTCAGTTAGTTGATCGCAAGACTGATGATGAACCGATTAAGGAAACAAAAACTGCCAGGAAAGAAAAGACAGTAGCAGCCAAGCCTAAAAAAGAAGCTGGCGAGAAAGAGAAAGCGCTCGCCAAAAAAGTTAGTAAAAAGACAGCGGACAGCAAGAAAACTGCCAAGAAAAAGACTACAAAAAAAGCAGCCGCTGGCAAAACAGTAGCAAAGAAAACTGCCAAGAAAAAGGTTGCCAAAAAGAAAACAACTAAAAAATAATTAATAAATTTTATCTGATTTAAAGTCGTGTGTAGATTTATAAAAAGGCCGGTTTATCCGGTCTTTTTTATTGGAAATTAGTTACACATCTGGAGAGCTCTTTATATAGATGGTTTTGGGCAATAAAAGTAGCACAAGATATTGGTGTCGGAATTGATTTCACATATGATGCATAAAGTAGTTTAAATAAAAAAAGGCCGGGGTTATGGATACTCTCGATAGTATTGTTTTGCTGCTTTACGTATTGGCGATCACGGGTTTTGGTCTGCTGTTTTATCGACGGGCGAGCAATACAGAAGGGTTCACCGTTGCCAACAGGCGCTTGCCGGGCTGGGTAATTGGCCTGTCAATTTTTGGTACTTATTTATCGTCTATTTCATTCCTGGCTTTACCCGGCAAAGCCTATAGCAGTAACTGGTCGATACTGGCATTTGCACTTTCATTACCGATCGCCGCTTATGTGGCAACACGCTGGTTTATTCCCCTTTATCGAAGTACCCGTGACATCTCAGCTTATGCCTATCTTGAACGCAGATTTGGTTTGTGGGCAAGAATGTATGCCGCACTGTTTTATTTGCTGACGCAACTGGCACGTATGGGCACCATTATATTTCTCGTTGCCCTGGCCCTGCAGTCACTAACAGACTGGAACATCGTTTATATTATTCTCATCACGGGTGTAATTATCACACTATATACCGTTGTTGGTGGCATCGAAGCGGTTATCTGGACTGATGCATTGCAAAGTATTGTTTTGACACTGGGCGCGATTACCTGTGTGGTCATTTTGTTCGTGGCTATGCCCGGCGGTGCTGAGCAAATTTTTATCATTGCCAACACCCAGGAGAAATTTTCTCTGGGTTCATTTCAGCTGGTTTTCACAGAACCTACTTTTTGGGTGATCCTTATTTACGGTCTTGCCATAAATCTCCAGAACTTTGGTATTGACCAGTCCTATGTGCAGCGATACCAGGCCGCGGTTTCAACCAAAGAAGCCTGTAAGTCGGTCTGGATTGGAGCATTAATTTACATTCCAGTGGGCATGTTATTCCTGTTTGTTGGCAGTGCATTGTTTTCATTTTACCAGGCACAGCCTGAGTTATTACCAGTGGCCTTGCAGGCCGCAGAAGCTGCCGACAAGATATTTCCCTATTTCATTGCTACGGAATTGCCATCTGGTGTGCGGGGTTTATTAATTGCGGCACTATTTGCGGCCGCTATGAGCTCGGTGGATACCTCAATAAATTCTTCAGCAACCATACTAATGACAGATGGTTACCAAAGGCTTTTTAATCCAGCAGCGGATCAGCGCAAACAAATAATGTTTTTAAGGACTGCCACTTTAATATTGGGTTCGCTCGGTACCGGTACGGCGTTATTGATGATATCAATCAAGAGCGCCCTGGATGTGTGGTGGAATCTTGCCGGCATATTTTCAGGCGGCATGATTGGTCTGTTCCTGCTGGGCATTCTTTCACGTCGGGCGCGTTCTACTGAGGCAGGATTCGCCGTGGTGATTGGGCTGATTATAATTGTCTGGGCAGCCTTATCGAGTAAACTGGGCTGGCCTATAAAGAATCCCTTGCACCCGTTGATGACGACAGTCATCGGCACGCTGATTATATTTCTTGTGGGTGTATTGTTGTCACGCCATCGAAATCGTAAATCATACAAAAAACCAGCGCAGACAATTTACGACCTGCGGGAGATTGAATTTGCTGATGAAACAACGGTGATTAATGATGACCATTAATGTGCGCCCATTTAAATATAAAGTAAATTCAACCTGGTAGAGCTATAAGCACTAACTAATGTAATGTTTTCCTGGTATTACAATTGTGATTCTGCTTCGGGTTTTTAGGGGTTGGCTGGATAAACGCTACTTTGTTTCGGAAGAATGGTCTAAAAATTGCGGTTTTTCATTGCATAATCACCCTGTAACGCAAGACAGCATTTTTAAAATATCACAAAGGAGCGAAATGACTATGTTAATTTTTGGCAAGGGTTCCAGATCTCGTTTTTTAATTACTTTTAGTTTGGCTGGCTTAGCATTAATTACATTATCGGGCTGTGTCACCCAAGGCACCTATGACAACCTTTTAAAAGACCACAATGCCCTGATCGAACAAAACAGTAAGCTGGCCAAAAGCTATGCCGAAGAAAAAGGGATTGGCAGGGATAAGGCCGAAGAAAGTGAACGATTGAAACAGGTGCTGGACAATACTTCCCAGGAATTGTCAGCAAGCAATAAGCAACTTGAGGATATTCAGTCGAAGGCCGATGAAGACAAGGCCTTGTATGCAAAATTGGTGCAAGAACTATCCGGCGAGCTAGATACCAATAAACTTACTATAAAAAAATTAAAAAATGGTATTAATGTTAACCTCACGGAGGATATATTATTTGCCTCAGGGTCAGCTCGTATCCGTAAATCCGGTCAGGAAGTACTGGGCAAGGTTGGCAAGCAGCTGGAAAAAGTACCGTATCAAATTATTGTCTCAGGATTTACTGATAACCTGCCGATTAAAGGAAAACTGGCAAATCGTTTTCCGACAAACTGGGACCTTGCTGCTGCCAGGGCTACCAATGTAGTAAGAATTCTGGAAGAGAATAATGTGCCCAGTGAAAAGCTTATAGCCGCTTCTTATGGCGAAAATCAGCCAATTGCCGGCAACGAAACTGCCGAAGGCCGTGAGCAGAACAGGAGAATCGAAATTCGCTTAAGACCCGTGGCAGTTAATTAATTTGGTATATAAAAGAATACCAGTTTAAAATTTAGATTTTAATATATTTAAAAGGGCCGGTGGTTCACCGGCCCTTTTTTATTGCCTAGCTTACTTTACGTTTCATTTCTTCGTGCCGAGCCAGTACCGGCGCCAGGAACTGACCGGTATAGGAATGGGCTTGCCGGGCAACTTCTTCCGGGGTGCCGGTGGCAATTACTCTGCCACCGCCATCACCACCTTCCGGCCCCAGGTCAATAATCCAGTCAGCCGTTTTAATGACATCAAGATTGTGCTCAATAACCACGATGGTGTTGCCGTGATCCCGCAGTCGATGCAGGACTTCCAGCAAGTGTCTAATATCATGGAAGTGTAACCCGGTCGTGGGCTCATCCAGTATATATAGTGTATTGCCGGTATCGCGCTTCGATAGTTCACGGGAAAGTTTAATACGCTGGGCTTCGCCACCAGAAAGCGTCGTGGCACTCTGGCCCAGGGTGATATAGGACAAACCCACATCCATCAGGGTGTCCAGCTTACGTTTAATGACGGGTACGGCACTAAAAAATTTTGTTGCATCCTCGACCGTCATTTTTAATACATCGTGGATATTCTTGCCTTTAAAAGTTATATCCAGGGTTTCACGGTTGTAGCGTTTGCCATTACAGACATCGCAGGGCACATATATATCCGGCAGGAAATGCATTTCAACTTTTATCAGTCCATCGCCCTGGCAGGCCTCACACCTGCCGCCGCGTACGTTAAATGAAAAACGACCTGGCGAATAACCACGGGCCCGCGCTTCCTGGGTGTTGGAAAATATTTCTCTTAAAGGCGTGAACAGGCCAGTATAAGTTGCCGGGTTGGAGCGGGGGGTGCGCCCAATCGGGCTTTGATCAATATCAACCACCTTGTCGAAATGATCCAGGTGTTTTATTTCATCACAGGGCGCCGGTTCCAGGCTACTGTTATATAAATGCACGGCCACCGACGAGTAGAGCGTATCGTTAATCAAGGTCGATTTACCGGAACCGGATACGCCAGTAACACAGGTCAATAAACCGACCGGGATACTGACACTTATATTTTTTAAGTTATTGCCACGGGCATTTTCGATGATCAATTGTTTGTCAGGTTCCTGGATGGAACGGGTTCCTGGTAACGGTATGGTTTCAATGCCAGATAAATAACGACCGGTAATAGAGTCCGGGTGGCTGATGACTTCAGCCGGTGTGCCCTGGGCAATAATCTGGCCACCATGAATACCGGCACCGGGTCCGATATCTACAACATAATCAGCCGCCCGGATGGCGTCTTCGTCATGTTCGACCACAATTACCGTGTTACCCAGATCGCGCAGGTGTTTCAGCGTAGATAACAACCTCTCATTATCACGTTGGTGTAAACCAATAGAAGGTTCATCCAGCACGTACATGACGCCAACAAGCCCGGCGCCAATTTGTGAGGCCAGGCGAATGCGCTGGGCCTCGCCACCGGAAAGGGTGTCGGCAGAACGGGACAGGGAAAGATAATCCAGGCCAACATTAACCAGGAAACCCAGGCGACTTTTTATTTCCTTGATAATCTTGTCCGCAATTTCTGCGCGGTGTCCGACCAGGCTAAGGCCTTCAAAAAATGCCAGGGCATCACCAATCGAGTACTGGGTAACTTCGGTCAAGGATCGTTGCTGGATAAAAACATTCCTGGCCTCTGTGCGCAGGCGTGTGCCGTGACAGGCATCGCAGGGTTGTTTGCTCTGGAACTTGGCCAGCTCATCCCGGACATGACTGGAATCTGTCTCGCGCATGCGCCTTTCCATGCTTGGGATGATGCCCTCAAAAGCGTGCTTGCGTTTGTAACTAGAGCCGCGATCGTTCTGGTAAACAAAATTAATGGCCTCATCACCGCTGCCATAAAGAATTATTTTTTGAACTTTTTTTGGAATAGCAGAAAATGGTTTCTCAATATCAAATTTATAATGTTTTGCCAGTGATTCCAGCATGCTGAAGTAAAAGCCATTACGCCGGTCCCAACCCCGTATGGCACCTGCTGGCAGGGGCAGGTCGGGTTCATGAACCACTCTTTCCAGGTCAAAAAACTGGCGCATCCCGAGCCCATCACACTCGGGGCAGGCACCGGCGGGGTTATTAAATGAGAACAGGCGGGGCTCCAGTTCTGAAAGCGAATAGCCACAATGGGGGCAGGCAAAACGGGAGGAAAATAATATCTCTTCCTGTTTTTCACCCGCCTCGTCCAGCACAACTACCTTGACCAGGCCTTCGGCCAGCTCAATTGCGGTTTCAAATGATTCGGCCAGGCGTTGTTCCTGGCCAGGTTTAATGACGGCCCGGTCGACTACCGCTTCAATGCTATGTTTGAAATTCTTTTTCAGTTTTGGTGCCTCGTCGAGACTGGTAACAATGCCGTCTATGCGAGCCCTGATATATCCCTGTGTGCGTAAACCCTCCAGGATATGCAGGTGTTCACCCTTGCGATCCTGTATCAGTGGGGCCACCAGCAACAACTTCGTACCGACGGGCAACTCCATGACGTGATCCACCATTTGGCTGACTGTCTGCGCCTCCAGGGATACGTCATGGTCAGGACAGCGGGGATCGCCTACCCGGGCGTATAACAACCGTAAGTAATCATATATTTCAGTAATCGTACCCACGGTGGAGCGGGGGTTGTGGGAGGTGGATTTTTGCTCAATGGAAATGGCCGGACTCAGGCCCTCGATTAAATCCACGTCCGGTTTTTCCATTAAGGACAGGAATTGGCGGGCATAGGCCGACAATGACTCGACATAACGGCGCTGGCCCTCGGCATACAGGGTATCAAAGGCGAGTGACGATTTGCCCGAGCCAGACAGGCCTGTAATGACAATTAACTTGTCCCGTGGCAGTTCCAGATCGATATTTTTAAGGTTGTGGGTGCGTGCGCCGCGGATTTTAATACTGTCCATCAGTGTTCCTGCTTGAAAGTGAACCTGATATATTACGCCGTCCCCGGTGGTCATAGCAAAGGCCATGTGTAGCACCGATAAATATAGAGACTGGCATAGTGAGATTGGTAAGTGGTAAACAGGAATATTAAGGTTATCCCCCATGGGCAGTAAAACCCGATCCGGAATCCCGTTGAATGCACTGGAAAAACGTGCCCTGTCAGGCCTGGGCACCATATTTGCCTTACGCATGGTGGGGTTGTTTATGGTACTGCCGGTGCTGGCTATTTATGCCCATGACCTGGCAGGCCAGACCCCGTTATTGATCGGGCTGGCTGTGGGGATTTACGGGCTGACCCAGGCCGGTCTCCAGATACCCATGGGCATGGCCTCAAACTATTGGGGCCGCAAACGAATCATCGCCATTGGCTTGTTAGTGTTTATTGCCGGTAGTGTCTTAGCCGCCCTGGCTGACTCCATTTACATGCTGATCCTGGGCCGGGCAGTGCAGGGGGCCGGTGCCATTGCCGCGGCCATGGCAGCCCTGACAGCGGATATGACACGGGAAAACCAGCGCACCAAGGCCATGGCCATTATCGGCGTGACCATTGGCGGGGCCTTTATGGTGGCCTTGCTGGTGGGGCCATTATTGCAGGTTGTTACCGGCGTTAGCGGTATGTTCTGGCTGGCTGCCGCCATGGCCATATTGGCTTTGTTAGTCCTGTTTTTCTGGGTACCAAAACCCGCTCAACTGCCAAAACCCACTGGTGATATTATTGGCCAATTACGCGCTGTTTTTTACAATGGCCAGCTCATGCGCATGAATGTGGGCATCTTTTTTCTCCATAGTGTCATGACGGCGCTTTTTGTCGTGATCCCCCTCAGTTTGCTCCATTATGCTGATATGCCTGTGGAAGTGCATTGGCAGGCTTATTTGCCCACCATGATTGGCGGGGTGTTGATTATGATCCCCATGATCGGGCTGGCGGAACGCAAACAAAAAATGCGCTTAATGTATCTGAGTGCAATATTTTTCGTATTAATTTCACAGGTTATTCTTGGGGCGGCCTATCAGTCACTGACCGGCCTGTTATTAGGCCTGTGGATTTTCTTTATTGGGTTTAATTTCCTGGAAGCGTCAATTCCCTCGCTGATTTCGAAAGCGGTCGGGCCTGCCAATCGTGGTACGGCCATGGGTGTTTTTAGTACTTTTGAATTTTTTGGCGCTTTTGCCGGTGGTGCCCTGGCTGGTCTGTTTTATGGCCAGTTTGGTATTGGCAGTGTATTTATTTTGGGCGCTGTTTTAATGCTGTGCTGGATACTGCTTGCCTGGAACATGGTGGTCGTGGCGCCATTGCAAATGCAGACCGTACCGGTTGTAGATATGGCTGACGACCAGTTGGCAGAATTGATAAAAGCCCTGGACGAGATTACCGGCGTATCCGAGGTGGTCACTGAAACAGGGGTTCTGCATTTGCGCGTCGATGAAAAAATTCTCGACCGCCAAAGCCTGGATAAACTTTTAGCCCAGACATAGATTTTCCTTGTTTTTAAATAACCGGGCCTGATGATTTCTCTCATTTGCCTGGAGTCTGGTAATGACACTTCCTAAGCCACGGAAATATTGAGATAAATACACAGGCATTGTTTCGCTTGTGGGACTCGGGCTAAACTAGCACCGGTTCCGCGAGGCGATCGGTTTTATCACATTAACTTAGTACCTTGCGGTTGTGTTAATACTTAAAAAGGAGAGCATCTATGGCTCGCGGAGTTAATAAAGTCATTCTGGTCGGTAATCTCGGCCGCGACCCCGAAGTACGTTATTCAGCCAATGGCCAGGCCATTGCCAATGTCACCATTGCCACCACTGAATCCTGGAAAGACAAAAACACCGGCGAAAAACAGGAAAAAACCGAATGGCATCGTATTGTCTTTTTCGGGCGTTTAGGCGAAATCGCTGGCGAATACCTGAAAAAAGGTTCCCAGATTTATGTCGAGGGTCGTCTGCAAACCCGCAAATGGCAAGATAAGGAAGGCAAAGATCGTTATACCACTGAGATCGTGGCCAACGAGATGCAGATGCTGGGCAGTAAAGGCGGCGCGGCTTCTGGTGAGTACGCCGGTCAATCGTCATCTCAGGCATCTGATTCGAAATCAGCACCAGCTCAGCCTGCTACACAGACAACAGGCGCCGATGATTTTGATGACGATATCCCGTTCTAGCAGACATCACGTCACACCGGTGTACACCTACAGGGATGTAGGTGGTACGAGCCCACGGATGGGCGAAGGTAGAACAATGCAGGAGCAATTGTCGAGAGCGACGTAGGATGCTAAAGCCGAAACCGGTGTCCAGTTGTAAAGTCTAAATTACCAAATGTATTATCCAGGCCCCTATTGTTTAGGGGCTTTTTTTATATTTAAAAAATACAGCAGGTAAAGATAGCCGACGGAGGGTACTTGACTTGCCCGTTAATTTGGGAAATAATTCCCAATATCGATGATAGCTGAAAGGAATTAGCAATCTCGCATTTTATAGAATTTTTAAAACCTAATACGATCGATCAAGGAGAAGGGAAAATGGAAAAAAATGGTATTAAACTGATATTTTCAGTATTTTTAGCGCTCATTTTGGCTGGTTGTGGCACTTCAGGCACAGATGGCGGTACAAATGGCACGAAAAGCATTTCAAAAGGTGAAATCACCACAAAAACTACAACTTCTATCACAGTCAATAAAACACAATTCAGCTCTACCAGTGCTGATATTGTGACTGAAGATACCGGTGGTAGTGCTGAGTCTGAAATTGTGGTCGGCATGGTGGTCAAGGTGACCAGTGAAGATGGTGTGGTTGAAGAAATTGAGTATGACGAAGAGCTGGAAGGGCCGATTGCCGATGATCCTACAGGTGTTGGCACACTAGACAGAACATTCACTGTACTAGGCACTACTGTGGTTGTTGACGGCAGTACTGTTTACGGCAGCAACGATGTCGGTGTCCCTTACGCAGCAGCTGATATCGTCAAGCATCACGTGGTCGAGGTGAGTGGTTTTTATCAAATGGACGGCAGTTTGCTCGCCACCTATATTGAAATGAACGGTACCCACCCTGCTAATAGTGAAGCAGAAATTAAAGGCGTAATCACACTTCTGAGTCCAACTCAGTTTACAATTGGTGGTGCCACCATCAAGTATGATTCAAGCATTATAAAACCGGACGAATTCCCATCTGGTTTGGACAATGGTATTTATGTTGAAGTTGAAGGCACACTTGATGGCGCAAGTTTCACAACCATTGTTGCCAAGGAAATCGAAAACGAAACTGAAGATGAAGGCAGCGAAGTTGAAGTTGAGGGCGTAGTCACAGGTTATGTGTCCGATGCTGATTTCATGGTCAACGGTATTAAGGTGGATGCCTCTGGCGCAGACATAAGCGTAACGATTGCTGATGGCGTGATGGTCGATGTTGAAGGCACCATGGTCGGCGGTGTACTGGTAGCGACTCAAGTTGAGGGTACCTAAGACAAGCCTGGATTATTCAACAGGATTCCTCCAGTAAATGGGAGGGGGAGAGCTGCCGGTGACAAGGATACGTTGTCGGCGGCTTGTTTTTGTTTGGCAGATAATTGATTTTCTTATTAGCTTTTTAAAAAATGACTGAATCAAAATTACATCAGTTGTTGTCAGCAGCAGTCGTCAGGCTGCTAAGGCCGTTGGTACGCCTGTTAATACGCAATGGTATGTCTTTCGGAACTTTCTCTGACCTGGCAAAAAGAGTGTTTGTCGATATTGCCGATAAGGATTTTGCCATTGATGGCAAAAAACAAACGGTCTCCCGTGTTTCAGTGATAACTGGCCTGTCACGTAAAGAAGTTTCACGAGTGTTATCCCTGCCCGCAGTTGCCGACGATTCAGCCCAGCAAGAACAGTACAACCGTGCTGCCCGAATTATCAGTGGCTGGGTCAATGATCCGGATTTTCAGAATCAAAATGACCAGCCCGCCGAGTTATCAATTGAGGGCAATGAAAAAAGTTTTTCCAGCCTGGTGAAAAAGTACAGTGGTGATGTGCCTGTGCGTGCCTTGCTGGATGAGTTGCTTAGGGTAGGCGCAGTCATAAAGCAGAAAAATAATATGTTGTTATTGAAGGAACGTGCATACGTGCCGCGGGCCGGTGACCTGGAAAATGTCGCCATACTCGGGGTTGATGTGGCCGGGTTACTCAACACCATTGATAATAACCTGCGGCCTGATGAACGGCAGTCATTATTTCAGCGCAAGGTTTATTATGACAATTTGCCGGAAGAGGCATTACAAGAGTTGCGGGAGATGACGCGAGAACATGGCCAGGCCTTACTGGAAAAACTGAATAAATGGATGATGCAACAGGATCGCGATACCAGTGCAAACAGTAGTGGTACCGGTCGTATGGCCGCCGGGGTGGGTGTGTATCTTTTTGAGGAAAGGATTAACGAGGAGATAAAGTGATGAACACACAAAGAATGATCAAATATAGTTTGGTGTTGGCGATCTCCTTGCTAACTGCCTGTAATGGCGGCATTGGTGGAACCGGTGGCAAGGGCGGCGGCGGTGGCTCAAAAAATGATATTTCAATTGGCACCGTCACAGCCACGGGTAGTGTCCAGGTAAACGGCGTTACTTTTAATACTTCCTCGGCGACAGTCACAATTGATGAGCTTGGTGCCCTTGAGACAGATCTTAAACAGGGCATGGTGGTAGAGGTCCGGGGCAGCATCAACAGCGAAACCGCTGGTAGCGCCGATACTGTGGCCGCTGAAGCGGTTGTCAAAGGACCAATCACTGCCATGCCTGTGAGCAACACACTGCAAATAGAGGTGTTAAAACAACTGGTCTTGCTTGATTCAGCAACCATTTTTATCGATAGCAGTGGCGTTGTTATAACGTTGGACGTTTTTATTACCAATACAACTAATGGCGAACTGGTCGAGGTCAGCGGATTTGTCAAAGATAACGGTGTAATAGCGGCAACCCGAATTGAAAAGAAAACCAGTCTCGATGATTATAAGCTTAAGGGCATGATAACAAGAAAGTCAGCGACCACGTTTAATATCGGTACCCAGCTTGTGAATTTCTTTGGCGCGGATGTCAGTGATTTGCCTGGCGGCGCACTACCAGTTGATGATTCGTTGGTTGAAGTCAAAGCATCAATACCGTTGGGCGGTGGCGGTGAACTAGTCGCCATCCGGGTAGAGCTGGAAACAATACGCAATTCTGAAGGCTCAAAAATCGAACTGGAAGGTTATGTCACTGATGCGACTAGAGCGCCGGGGACTTTTTTCATTGGTAGCCAGGAGATACAAACCAATGGCGCAACAATATTTACTGGCGGTTTGCCTGCTGATATAAGATTGGGTGCTGAGGTCGAAGTGGAGGGCCAGATAACCCTTGGCATATTGATCGCCGATCAAGTCGAGTTTGAGTCCAATACCGAGGTTGAGGCGAAAACAACTGGTGTAACTATAGATGCTACAGGCGGTGGCATCATTACGCTTGATCTAGGTGGTGTGGATGATTTGGTTGTAGTAGTTACTGAGAATACAGAAATATCTACCCTTGACCTTGCAGGCAATAACCTGCTCTCGGATCTGGCAGCCAACGGTGGTAACCATATTCAGGTTAGCGGTAGTTATGATGCCGCTGCTCGAAACATTATTGCCACGAGTATTGAGGAAAAGACTGCCGACATTGATATTATTTTACAGGGTTCGGTCACCAAAATAACAAATACCGCACCACGATCAATAGAGATAATGGGTGTTACCGTCATACCTGATGGATCAGCGGTATATCGGGACGTGAATGACTTGCTAATTACCGACTTTGCTGCATTTCAGATACGGGTCTCCGTGGGGTCAATCGTAAAAGCAAAGAGCAAACAAAATGCACCTGTCTTATGGGATAAGCTAAGACTGAAATATTAATTTAATATTATATTTGCGATTTGATTCACACTTACATTTACCCGGGCGGCCAATGCATCTGGCGGCCGGCCAGCAAGTGCAGGTGGATGTGATAAACGGATTGACCTGCTTCGGCATTACAATTGATTACTGTTCGATACCCTGAGTCTGCCACGCCTTCATCTTCAGCAATTTTTTTTGCCGCCGTAAAAAGGTGACCAATTAACAGGCTATGCTCCTGTTGCAGATCGTTAAGGGTGGCAATATGAATTTTGGGAACAATCAGGACATGCAGGGGTGCTTGTGGATTGATATCACGGAAGGCAAAGACGTGCTCATCCTGATAAACACTATCGGTCGGAATTTTGCCCGCGATCATTTTGCAAAACAGACAGTCACTCATTGATACTTACCCGCGGTTTTAAAGATAACATAAAATCCCGATGCCAGAACGCCTCTGGATAAGTCTTACGAATAATCTGCCACAACTTTAACACAGCACCCGCCAAAGATGGTATTTTCAATGTTTAGTATTGCCAGTGAAATAAGTGCCGTGAGTCAACTACGTGTAAAAGCCCTGGGGGGTCCTGAATTTGGCCCAATTGATCTTGATGTCGACCAGGGTCAATGTGTTTGTTTATCCGGGCCATCGGGTGCCGGCAAAACCATGTTAATGCGGTCTATTGTTGATCTCGATGATCATCAGGGCGAGGTGTGGGTGAATGGACAAACCGCATCATCAATGAGCGGGCCTTGCTGGCGAAAACAGGTCGGTTTTTTGCCAGCCCATAGTCACTGGTGGTTTGAAACCGTGGCGGAGCACTTGTCTGAGGTTGAACCTGCTTCCCTGGGAGCACTTGGATTCGAGAATGACATTTTAGACAAGCCTGTTACCCGGCTTTCCACCGGCGAACAACAACGACTGGCTCTAATTCGGCTACTGGCAAACAAGCCGACAGTGCTTTTGCTGGATGAGCCTACCGCCAGTCTCGATCGGGAAAATGTGGCGCGTATTGAGTCGCTGGTTAAACAATATCGGCAGCAGCACAACGTTGCTGTCCTGTGGGTCAGTCACGATCAGGACCAGATTAAAAGAGTGGCCACACGGCAGCTCACCATTGAGCAAGGACAGCTAACAGGCGAACAATCATGGTGATTACCCTGACGCCCATCGACCTGGCCGTGGCGGCCTTGCTGGTGATTGCCCTGGCGGCGGTTTCGTGGCGGATGAAGCTGGGTGTGAGCAGTCAGCTGCTTGTTGCCGGGATCAGAACCATAATCCAGTTGCTGTTAGTCGGGTTGGTACTCAAGGTCCTGTTTGCCAATGCGGATTTGGGCTGGGTATTAATTATGGCAGTGGTGATGTTACTGGCCGCGGGCCGGGAAGTGGTTGCTCGCCAACAACGCAAATTCAAAGGGGCCTGGGGTTTTGGTGTCGGCGTCAGCTCCATGTTTGTCTCCACTTTTGTTATCACGTTATTTTCCCTGGTGGTCATTATTGGTGTAAAGCCCTGGTATGACCCGCAATATTCCATTCCGTTATTAGGCATGATGCTGGGCAATACCATGAACGGTATTGCATTAAGCATGGATAGATTGCTGTACAGCTGCTGGCAACAAAGAGACGTTATTGAGGCCCGTTTATTAATGGGCCATTCAAGAGATGATGCCATTGGCAGTATACGCAAAGAAAGTATGCGCACAGGTATGATGCCAATGATTAATGCCATGGCTGCGGCCGGGATCGTTAGCTTGCCTGGCTTGATGACCGGCCAGATTCTCAGCGGTACAGAACCCCTTGAAGCGGTGAAGTATCAAATCCTGATTATGTTTATGATAACTGCCGGTGCCGGTTTTGGTACCCTGGTTGCGGTCCAGTTAACAAGCCGTAGATTGTTTGATGAACGACACCGGTTACGACTCGACCACCTGGAGACTGTCAAGTCCTGACCAGGACTGGAAATTACTTTTTTTGTTCAGGAACTTGCCACAGGTGCCAAAGTCGAAGTTAATGTCGGTTTTTTGGCGATGGTCATGGGCACAAATAAGTTGGAATAAATGCCCGTACTTGTGAATCTTATCTCAATAAACAAAAGTCTCGTATTATTTTATTGGTTATAACCTATTGATTATTAACATTATTAAAAAAGATAACAAGATGGAGAAAAGAATGAATAGTAGATATTTTATGGTTTTGCTCTTTAGCATGGTCGTGACCATGCCGGTATCGGCAGCAGATACAGTACGGCCCCTCGATCCCAACGTCGACCATGTTACGCGCTGGATCTGGTTCGTGGATGCGGTTCACGCACTCCATGAAAAGCAAATCAAGGGCAAAGACATTAAAATCGAAACCACTAAGGGCGGTTATGCCCGCTTACCTGATTTTTACCAGGAAAAAAAATATACTGATAAAAAAACCGGCCGTCTGTTAAGTAAAGTTTTGTGGGAGACAAAGAATGATGATTTGCTGCATTCAATAGAAGTTTATGTCTACGATAAAAAAGGTCGTGTGATCCGTGACTTTGGTGGATCGTACCTGACCCATAGCCGCGCCGCCCCGCAGCAGACGTTGATTAGTTTGCACGTTTATAATCAGGGTTTGCATGCCATTCGACAATTTGATGCCACCGATGCCCGTATTTTTGAACTCTGTGAGGGGACATTTCGTGGCAAAAAAATTGCAATGAGACTGGGTGATATGGAAATTCTTGAGTATGAGGATGAGCCCGTATCGCCAATGACAACCCCGCTTTACAAGGCGTGTTTTAAGGGCTTGCCGGTTAAAAGTGCCGGTAAGTATCTGACACCCCAATAATGCTGGAAGGCCTGACTGCGCCGGGCTAGTTAACAAGGTTTGGCCGAATAACCCGGGCAAAAAAAAGCGTCTGAAAAATTCAGACGCTTTTTTATTTCAGGGATAAGGCCGGCGAGAGCTGGCCTGATCCGGTCTTGCCCAGATGTTGGTCTACCAGATGTTGGTCTATAAGACCATATCTTTCAGGCCTTTCAAAGGCGTGACCTTAACCACATTGCGGGCAGGTTTTGCCTTAAACATCATTTCTTCACCTGTGAATGGGTTGACACCTTTACGTGCCGCCACTGCAGGTTTTTTTACAACCTTGATTTTCATCATACCCGGGATACTGAAAATGCCTGGGCCTTTTTTAAGGTCGCTGCCAATCATGCTTGATAGGGCGTCAAATACGGCACCAACCTGTTTTTTTGTAAGCTCGGTTTCTTCAGAGATATAAGACATTATCTCGGACTTTGTGCTGGGTTTTCCTGTTTTAGTTGCCATTCATCACTCCTGCATCTTTGTTTTATTTAAGTGAGTAAATTCCCCTGAGGGTGGTAAATTCCTAGTGGGCATTACTAGTGGTATCAGTTTGTTTATGTTTTTAGTAATTCGATTATATAAAGACTTGTGTATATCAAAGAATTAAGATTCTAAAAAATTTAAATTTTATATATAAAGTAAATTTATAATTTACATTACAAATAAAATCGGTGTTTCAAGATCCTTTGTCAACGCCGGCGCCTAAAGTAGCACAACTTTATACTGAAATGGTAGGGTCAAATGCACTTTTCGTCGGTTATATTTCACTTTTTTTCAAAAAAAAGTCTTTACAGAGTTTAGAATCGAGGTGTAGGCAGGTTTCGGTCAGAAATATTAACGAGTAATGTACAAAATTTAATGTAAATTCATGAAGTGGGTTGCCTGGATTATTTGGAAACTGTCTATATTATAATTAGTCCAGATTAGCTCAGAAATCATTTTGGGGAAATAAGAAGATAGTGATATGGCTGTGACATGGTTTAAGTGGATGGTTCGTCAAATCTTCAGGGTACTGTATCGCGTTGAAATCAAGGGAATGGCACATTATCGTGCTGCCGGTGATCGTGTACTCATTATAGCGAATCATACTTCCTTCCTTGATGGTCTTTTTATGACCCTGTTTTTGCCTGACCGACTGGGTTTTGTGATTAATACCTATATTGCCCGGCTCTGGTGGGTGAAGCCTTTTTTGCGGTTCGTGGATATATTTGTACTTGACCATACCCGCCCCATGGCGATACGAACCGTGATCGATTATGTGCGTAGCGGTAAACGAGCGGTCATTTTTCCAGAAGGCCGAATCACGTTAACCGGTTCATTGATGAAGGTTTACCAGGGCAGTGGTCTGGCCGCCGATCGATGCCAGGCGGTCATCCTGCCAATTCGAATCGATGGGGCACAATATACGCCGCTCTCGCGACTGGAAGACCAGGTTCGGATTCGCTGGTTCCCCAGGATACGCATGACAATTATGCCGCCGCAGTCCCTGCAGTTGCCTGACGATATGAAAGGTCGCGCCAGGCGCGCCCGTGCCACATTATTTTTATCCGATTTAATGTCCGATATGGTATTCAGGACATCCCTCACCATCCGGTCCCTCAATGAGGCCATGCTGGTAGCCCGTGAAGTCCATGGCAAGAACCATATTATTCTGGATGATATTCATCGTCGCACCCTGGATTACGATACTTTTCTCGGCATAGTCTGGTCCTGGTCAGGAACAGTAAAAGCCCAGAAATTAGCACGTGCCGGGCTACTCACAGGCAACAGTATCTCAGCTGCTATCATTTTTTATGGATTGCAATGGACAAACACAACACCCGTACTAATCGATATTAATCTGGATGCGAGAAAAATAAAAAAAATGTTAATCAGTTCGGGGGTGACAACCGTTTACACATCCCTGAGCATAATGAAGACACTCCGTCGCGAACACCTTATCGAACAACTGGCTGATACATTGAAGGTTATTGATGTTGACCAGGAAATTCAAAAACTGATCCAGGATCCACCGTCAAAATTATCAACCCGACTGAAGGTTTTCAGCGCCCGAATTAAATTGAACGAAAAAACTCCAAATTCACCTGCGGCAATTTTATATGCCAGGGACGAGGCAGGTGAATTTCATGAACGAATTTACAGCCACGAAAACTTGTTGGTAGCACGGCAACAATTTGTAACCAGGTTCGATTTTAATTCTACAGATGTCATGTTTTGTGCCTGGCAGCCATATCACATTAATGGATTATTGATGGGCCTGGTTTTGCCTGTCCTCTCTGGCATTAAATCCTATTGTTACCCGGTGCCGGAACGATATCGTATTGCATCAGAGCTGATTTATGATGCTGGCACCACATTGCTGGCAGCACCAGAATCCTGTTTTGCCGGTTATGAAAAATATGCCCATGCCTACGATATGTATCACGTGCGTTATGCGTTTTTATTTGACGCGAGTTCAGTTGAGTTATTAAAAAAAATCTACCGGCGATTCGGCGTCAGGATTTTGCAGGGTCATGCCGATGCATTCAATGGCCTGATAGTTTCAATTAACACACCAATCGAAAACAAGTGGGGCTCGCTGGGCAAACCACTTCCAGGTATAACCTTGTCCAGTACCGGGCAGGGCAGTAATAATGACTATCTTTTAAGCAGTGACTCTGTGCCAGTCAATATCAGGGAGGACCCGGGTATTCCTGTTAAAAATATTTCGATAGATGACGATGGTTACCTGGTCCCGCGTTAAGATAATTTTTATTGCAATGTTAATAGTCGTTTAAAATTAAATCATGAACAGAAGATCGTTTGTCGCGCTACTGGCCGGTGCCGGTGTATTAGCCGGTGCCTATGCCCTGATCCGACCCCGGGGCGGGTTTATTAACCCCTGTCTGCAGACACCCATGCCAGACGCCCTTGGCCAACATGAAATCGTACAGGCCGCCTGGCAAGGCATCGATATAAAACAGTTCTGGGATGTCCATGTCCACCTTGTTGGTCTCGGTCACGGCAATACCGGTGCCCGGGTCAACCCGGATATGCAAAGTCCTGATCATCCATTGCAATATGTGCAATATCAATTTTATTTGAACGCATCCTGCGCGCAAAACGCAAAAAATATTGATGCCGAGTATGTGCGACAGCTAAGACGATTACACGAAGGCCTCCTTAAATCTTTTGAAAATTCCTCTGCTAATACGATGGCCAAATTACCTGGTAAACCAGGCGCGGCCAAGTTGATGTTGTTGGCCTTTGACCAGGTATACGATGAGGCAGGGTACAAACAGCCTGACGCCAGCGCCTTTTACATACCAAACGAGTATGCTCAATCCGTGACCAGGTCTTACCCAGATCAATTCGAATGGATTGCATCGGTTCATCCCTATCGCAAAGATGCCCTGGAACAATTACAGTGGTCAGTCAGTCGTGGTGCCCGGGCAATCAAATGGTTGCCCTCGGCCATGGGGATTAATCCTGGTTCACCATTGTGTGATGCTTTTTACGAGGCATTGGCCAGGTTCAATTTACCATTATTAGTCCATGCCGGTAGTGAGATAGCTGTGTCCGGTCCTGGCGGCCAGGATTTAGGTAATCCGCTGCTCCTGAGAAGACCCCTGGAACGAGGTGTGAGAGTCATTGTTGCCCACAGCGCGTCATCCGGTGAAGGTGTTGATCTTGACCGGGGTAGCAACGGGGAGATGAAAACGAATTTTGAGTTATTTGCCCGGTTGATGGACGACAGTAATTACCAAAAGAATTTATTTGGTGAAATATCTGCCATCACCCAGGTAAATCGGGTTGGCCTGCCCCTGGAAACTATACTCAAAAAAGAAAGTTGGCGGGGTCGAATTCTTAACGGCAGTGATTACCCCTTGCCTGCCATTTTGCCTTTATTTTCTCTCGAATGGTTACAGCTTAAAGACTACATATCTGCCAGCGAAGCCAGTGTCCTGGCAGATATTCGACTTTATAACCCGTTATTATTTGATTTTGTGTTGAAAAGGACCATACGTTTCCAGGGGCTCAGGCTGGCCACTGAAATCTTTCACACCAGGCGTTTTTTTATTGCCGCAAGTTGAATAATTGTGAATCGTCATGTCACGCTGCATGGTTATTGGGTTGTAGATCGTCTATTTGCCCACAATAATTCCGATTTAATACTGTTTCCTGTTGCCAGCAAGGCTATAATCCGGTCAAATTTTTAGACCTGTTTTTAGACTTGGCGCTGGTTATGAGCCCTTGGTTTTTACCGGAATCTTAACCAGTTGGAGATTTTTTATATGCCGATTTACGAATACCGTTGTCAAAGTTGTGGCCATGAATTTGAGTCTATGCAAAAAATGAGTGAGCCACGGCTCACCGATTGTCCTGAGTGTGGCAAGGCCGAACTCAAAAAAATGGTATCGGCAGCTGGCTTCAAACTTAAAGGGACTGGCTGGTATGAGACCGATTTTAAAAATTCTGGCAAAGCCGGTAAAAAAGAAACCAGCGCCAAACCTGCTGAAAAAAAGGCAGCGCCAAAAAAATCCAGCGGCGATGCCCATTAATATTTTAACTATTTCGAGTCAGGGAGCCTGCCCATGCGTCGATATTTGATCGCAGGACTGCTTGTCTGGGTGCCGTTGGGAGTAACCTTTTTCATCATTAAGTACCTGGTGGATTTGCTGGATCAGACCCTGTTATTGTTACCCCTTGCCTATCGACCAGAAACCCTCACGGGTTTTCATATCCCTGGTCTGGGCGTAATCCTGACCGTGATCGTGCTGCTGGTCACAGGCATGGTGGCTGCCAATTTATTTGGCCGCACACTAGTGAATATCTGGGAAAGCCTGCTGGCACGGATTCCCCTGGTGCGATCAATTTATTCCGGGGTCAAACAAATAATGGCCACCTTGTTTTCAGATTCCAGCAAATCTTTCAAGGAAGTGGTGATGGTCGAGTACCCGCGTCGTGGCGCCTGGACTCTGGCTTTTGTCACGGGGGCAGGCTGGCAGCCAGCCAAAGCGCTGGTAAATGAAGATTTAGTGAATATTTATGTGCCAACCACGCCGAATCCTACCTCGGGATTCTTTCTTATGGTGCCCCGTAAGGATATTATGGCGCTCGACTTATCGATTGATGATGGTCTAAAGATGATATTATCTTTGGGGTTGATCGAGCCACCCGTTGCAATGGGTCAAGTGGTAACAACTGACAATAAGCCAGCCGATTAATATTAGATGGGTTTTCCCTCGCAGATTACTTCAAATACTGTCATTCCGGCAAACGACTGCAGGGACGCAGGAGGTAGAGCGACGCAGGAAGCCAAAGCCGAAGCCGGAATCCATGTTGGAGCGGAGTGTCGTAATAAAGGTGGATGCAATTTTTTGAAATGGATACCGGCATACGCCGGTATGACAAACAAAGTAAGTGTCCTGTCGGATTGTTACCGAGCAATTTAATTTTTAGAGAGTGAATCATAGAATGACGGAAATAACCGGCATGCGTAGCCATTTTTGTGGCCAGGTTAACGAAGACCTGGTGGATGAGACGATTACAGTCTGTGGTTGGGTGGATACCCGGCGCGATCATGGTGGTGTGATTTTTATTGACATGCGTGACCGTGAAGGTTTGTTGCAGGTTGTTTTTGATCCCGATAGCCCTGAAACATTTAAAATCGCTGAACAGGTGCGCAATGAATTTGTCCTGCAGGTTGAAGGCAAGGTCAGGCGCCGACCGGAAGGCACGACCAATAGCCAGCTAAAAACCGGCATGGTGGAAGTCCTTGCCAAAAAAGTAGAGGTGTTAAACCGGTCAGAGCCTATTCCATTCCAGCTTGATGATACCGAGATCAGTGAGTCCGTACGTTTGAATTATCGATTTCTGGATTTACGTCGCCAGTTTATGCATAACAATATTCGCCTGCGCCACAAGGTGACACGTTGCATGCGACATTTCCTCGATGATCATGGTTTCATTGATATTGAAACACCCATGCTGACGCGCTCAACCCCGGAGGGCGCCCGTGATTACCTGGTGCCAAGCCGGGTTTACGGTGGTCAATTTTTTGCCTTGCCGCAATCACCCCAGATTTTTAAGCAATTACTCATGATTGCGGGCTTTGAGCGTTATTACCAGATCGCCCGTTGTTTTCGCGATGAAGATTTACGTGCTGACCGGCAACCGGAATTTACCCAGCTGGATATCGAACTGGCATTTGTAGATGAAGAAACCATTATGGGTCTCATGGAAAACATGATGCGGACACTCTTTGAGTCGGTCATAGACGTCAAACTAGTCGATCCTTTTCCGCGCCTGACCTGGCACGATGCCATGTCCCGTTACGGTTCTGACCGGCCTGATTTGCGCAACCCACTGGAATTGGTCGAGCTTGGCGATGTCATGCAGGACGTGGAATTTAAAGTTTTTGCCGGACCGGCAAAAGACGAAAACGGCCGCGTAGCCGCCTTGCGAGTACCTGGTGGTAACGAGCTGTCACGCAAACAGATTGATGAGTATACAAACTATGTAGCGGAATACGGCGCCAGGGGTTTGGCATACATCAAGGTAAATAAAATTGATCAGGGGCGGGAAGGCCTGCAATCACCGATTCTGAAATTTCTGCCCGATGAAGTCGTGACCACTATTCTTGAACGAACGTTGGCCGCTGACGGTGATTTGATTTTCTTCGGCGCCGATAAAACCAGCATCGTCAATGATGCCCTGGGTGCGTTACGCGACCAGTTGGGCGCGGACCTGGGCCTGATTGCAGATGGCTGGAAACCCCTGTGGGTGGTCGATTTCCCCATGTTCGAATATGACGCAACTAACAAACGCTTCAAGGCCCTGCATCATCCTTTTACGGCACCCCAGGAACAAAGCAGTGTTGATAAAGAACCGGCCGCGGCCTTGTCCCGTGCCTATGATTTGGTGCTTAATGGTTCAGAATTGGGCGGTGGTTCAATTCGTATTCATCAACCCGACGTACAGCAAAAAGTATTTGCGGCGTTGGGCATTGAAGATGAGGAAGCCAACGAAAAATTTGGTTTTTTGCTTAAGGCCCTGAAATTTGGCGCACCCCCCCATGGCGGTATTGCCTTTGGCCTGGATCGCATCGTCGCCATGATGGTGGGCGCGGAATCGATCCGTGATGTAATTGCGTTTCCGAAAACACAAAAAGCATCTTGTTTGCTCACCAACGCGCCGAGTGTGGTAGATGACAAGCAACTGCGTGAACTCAATATCAAATTGCGCCGCATCCCAACTAACGAATAAGGATCAATGCAGCCCGTATGCAGCGCACGAGCCCATGGAAGGGCGAGGGTACAATTCCAGGAAAGGAATCGGTAGAGTCGAGTCAGGAACAGAGACCGAGCAATTATCGAACGTAATCCGGGGCTTATATAAGATCTTTTCCGGATTCCATTTTATTTCATCCAGGCTACGTTTACCGGAGTAATCGCGCCATGATTAAACGTGTGCAGATTTTAATGTAAACACCTGCCAGACTATTCCCGCAGCCCGGTGCCCCTTGCGTTATTGCAATAACCCATCCATGCCTATGGCCGCCAGGCGATTGCGGGCAGTGCCGCCAATAGTGGTGAAGGCCCCGCCGGCATAGACCGTGCTGCCGTCAATGGCCAGGACCCAAACTGCATTATTGGCATCGGGATTCCAGGCGGTGCTCAACACGCCATCCGTTCCTATGGCCGCCAGGCGACTGCGGGCAGTACCGCCAATAGCGTTGAAGAACCCGCCGGCATAGACCGTGCTGCCGTCAATGGCCAGGGCCGAAACCCTACTATTGGCATTGGGATTCCAGGCGGTGCTTAACACGCCATCGGTACCTATGGCCGCTAACCGATTGCGGACAGTGCCGCCAATAGTGGTGAAGTCCCCCCCGGCATAGACCGTGCTGCCGTCAATGGCCAGGGCAAAAACCTCATTATTGGCATTGGGATTCCAGGCGGTGCTCAACACGCCATCCGTTCCTATGGCCGCCAGATTATTGCGGGCAGTGCCGCCAATAGCGGTGAAGGCCCCCCCGGCATAGACCGTGCTGCCGTCAATGGCCAGGGCCGAAACCGTACTATTGGCATCGGGATTCCAAACGGTGCTCAACACGCCATCGGTACCTATGGCCGCTAACCGATTGCGGACAGTGCCGCCAATCGTGGTGAATGCCCCGCCGGCATAGACCGTGCTGCCGTCAATGGCCAGGGCCCAAACCCCATCATTGGCATCGGGATTCCAGGTGGTGCTTAACACGCCATCGGCGCCTATGGCCGCCAGATTATTGCGGACAGTGCCGCCAATAGTGGTGAAGTCCCCCCCGGCATAGACCGTGCTGCCGTCAATGGCCAGGGCCCAAACCGCATTATTGGCATCGGGATTCCAGGCGGTGCTTAACACGCCATCCGTGCCGATGGCCGCTAACCGATTGCGGACAGTGCCGCCAATAGCGGTGAAGAGCCCGCTGGCATAGACCGTGCTGCCGTCAATGGCCAGGGCCCAAACCGCATTATTGGCATTGGGATTCCAGGCGCCCAGGGTGCCATCGGCCTGAATGTGGGCCAGCCGATTGCGGGTTTGGCCAGCCACGATGGTAAAATTGCCACCGATATACCAGCCGCCATTGCCATCGGCAACGGTGGCACGGATGGCGTCATTGACCTCGGGAAAACCGGTGGCGGTGATGCCGGTGGTCGCATCCAGGGACGCCCCCCGGCCGGTCACATAATGGACGCTGGTGAAACTGCCGCCAATATATGTGGTGCCAGCGCCGTCCCGGGCGATAGCATTCACGGTTCCATTGGTGCCAATGCGTAGGGCCGAGGGCAGGACGAGTCCGCCACCGCCACCACCATCACCGCCACTACTGCCACCACCACCGCAGGCAGCCAGAATAAAGATGAAAAAGAAGAGAAACCAGGCCTGACAGCGCCGGCGGCCTGGGCTTGTAGCATCGAGACAGGTGCGTATGAACATCATTTCATAATCCTTCGCGGGATAAATGGGGTTAGTCGTATTTGCAAAGACAAAGACTAGGAAATGATTGAGGTTATTGCAATAGAGCGCTGGTGAAATCAGGTGAATTACACCGCACATTTTATTTCATCCAGTCTACGTTTACTGTGATGACCGCATAAAAAAAAGAATATTGTGGTTGCCAATGCGTATAAAGTGCTGCCCCAGCGGCAATACTATTACAAACTTGGCGTGAATTTGAACAAAGAGCATGCTTTTGTCCTTGAAATGACAGTCGAAACAGGGGTAACGTTAAATCTACAGGAACATGAAACGGTGCAGTCAATGCAGGGTGAGCAGCCGCTTCCGGCGTCCCTGCCTGACTGAGAGCGAGATTACTAAATTAGGGGTTATATAGACCGAGATGGCAGCACACGCACTTATTTACGATGATTATGACTGCATTCCTGATGCGGAATGTGAGCAGCGTATTATTGATGCCAAGGCAGCGTTGGGGGAACGGCTCGTTATCCTCGGTCATCACTACCAGCGCGATGAGGTTTTTCGACACGCCGATTATACCGGTGACTCTTTAAAACTGTCTCGAATAGCGGCCGCATCAAAGGCCGATTATATTGTTTTTTGTGGCGTGCACTTCATGGCCGAAGTGGCCGATATCCTGTCCCGGGATAATCAAATGGCCATTTTGCCGGATTTGTCTGCCGGCTGCTCTATGGCTGATATGGCCAACCTGGCCAATGTCAACCGCGCCTGGCGGGAACTGAACACGGTGCTTGATGTTGAGTCCCAGGTCACCCCAATTACTTATATCAACTCGGCTGCAGACCTGAAGGCTTTCTGTGGCAAGCACGACGGTATTGTCTGCACCTCTACCAATGCCGGTGAGGTGATGCAATGGGCATTTGAGCAACGGGAAAAGATATTGTTTTTCCCCGATCAGCATTTGGGCAGGAATACCGGTTACTCAAAACTGGATATTCCCCTGGCGGATATGGTGGTGTGGGACTTCGATCTGCCACTGGGCGGGCTTACCAAGGACCAAATTTTGAATGCCAGGCTGATTCTTTGGAAAGGTTTTTGCTCAGTACACCAGGTATTCAAACCCGAACATATTACTGCTTTTCGTGCGCGCCACCCCCAGGGAAAAGTGATCTCCCATCCCGAGGCAAGTTTTGAGGTTTGCCAGTCCTCAGATTTTGTTGGCTCAACGGAATTTATTATTAGAACGGTTGCTGATTCGGCGCCGGGCAGCCATTGGCTGGTAGGGACTGAGCTCAACCTGGTGAATCGATTACAGGCCAACCACGCCCATGAAAATAAACATATCGAATTTATGTCGCCCACGGTCTGCATGTGTTCCACCATGTTTCGTATCGATCCCCAACGCCTTGTCTGGACCCTGGAAAACCTGGTCGAAGGCAATGTGGTTAATCGTATTCATGTCAGCCAACAGGAAGCTGAGTTGGCCCGCCTGGCGCTGGATCGCATGTTGACGGTTTCTCACTGAAATTTTCACTGCCCCAATTTTCACACACCTTTTCTGGATCACTTTCCCGGGGCATGGTTCAAATCCAGCCAGTTCCAAAATGCCTCGTTACTCGATTTTGTTTGGTCGTGCCGTCTGGTGCAATATTCGAGCTATGGTAAACTGCCAGCCATACCTAAATGAGGTATGCACGATAAACGAAATTAACTATTTTGAATTACGGGAGTAGTCATGGCCGGTCACAGTAAATGGGCCAATATCCGGTTCCGCAAAGGCGCACAAGACGCCAAGCGCGGTAAAATATTTACCAAGCTTATACGAGAAATTACGGTCGCTACCCGTATGGGTGGTGGCGATTCCAGTGCCAATCCGCGCCTGCGCACGGCCATTGACAAGGCCCTTGGTCAAAATATGAACAAGGACAGGATCGAAAAAGCAATCCAAAGGGGCACAGGTGAAATTGAAGGCGCCCATTACGAAGAAGCACGTTACGAAGGTTATGGCCCCAGCGGCGTCGCGGTCTTGGTAGAGTGCACCACTGATAACAAAAACCGGACCGTGAGCGAAGTGCGACATGCCTTTTCCAAACATGGGGGCAATCTGGGCACCGATGGTTCGGTGGCATATTTGTTTAATCGATTGGGCATCCTGACTTATCCTGCTGGCAGTGATGAGGACGCGATTATGGAGGCAGCCCTTGAGGCCGGGGCCGAAGATATTGTGACTGAAGATGACGGCACCATTGAGGTCACTATGCCGGCCGATCATTACCATGCCGTGCTGGCAGCGATGGGCACAGCAGGCCATGTACCCGAACATTCAGAAATAACAGAACGGGCAACCACTGAAACCAAACTGGACGCAGAAGGTGCCGAGAAAATGCTGCGCATGCTCGATGCCCTGGAGGAACTGGATGACGTACAGAACGTATTCAGTAATGCCGACATCCCTGAAGAGTTGCTGGAACCACAATAACCCATGCGCATCCTTGGCATTGATCCCGGTTCCAGAGTGACAGGATTTGGTGTCATTAATACTGATGCTCGCGGCAAACCTGGCTACCATGCCAGTGGTTGTATTCGTATCCCCGCAACTGAATTACCAGCAAGGTTAAAAGTCATTTTTGACGGCATCACAGAATTAATCCAGTTACATGAACCTGATGTGGTGGCAATCGAGAAGGTGTTTATGGCCCGCAATGCTGATTCTGCCTTGAAGCTGGGGCAGGCCCGGGGGGCCGCGATTTGTGCGGCCACCCAACACGATTTGCCCGTGACTGAATATACTGCCCTGCAGATTAAACAGGCCACCGTCGGTCGTGGTCACGCGGGCAAGGACCAGGTCACGCACATGGTGGTGGCGTTGCTTGGTCTATCTGCTGCGCCCCAGGTGGACGCGGCCGACGCACTGGCGTGCGCCATTTGCCATGCCCATCATCAGAAAGGCCAGGCGATGCTGGAGCAGGCATTACCACTGAATGCCGGACAGCATTCATGATTGGCCGCTTGCAAGGTGTGTTGCTGGTTAAAGAACCACCGTTGCTGCTGGTGGAGGTTGGCGGTGTGGGCTATGAGCTGGAGGCGCCCATGACCACGTTTTATGACTTGCCGGCAGTGGGCGAGAAAATCATTTTGCATACCCATATGGTGGTGCGGGAAGATGCCCAATTATTGTATGGCTTCTCAAAATTATCCCAAAGGCGATTATTCAGGGATTTGCTTAAGGTCAATGGCGTGGGTCCGCGCATGGCATTGGCGGTTTTATCCGGTATGTCTGACCAGGAATTTGCCGACTGTATCATTCGTGAAGATGTCACTCACTTAACCAAAATCCCGGGTGTTGGCCGAAAAACTGCGGAAAGATTAATTGTCGAAATGCGGGACAAGATGACAGCGCTCAAGGCAACGGTGGCCTCCGCGACGGGTACCGTGACCCCTGCCGTTCAGGATCCAGTGAGTGAGGCTGTCAGCGCCCTGGTTTCACTAGGTTATAAATCCCAGGAGGCCAGTCGCCTGGTGCGGGCAGTGGACGCCAATGAGAAAACAACCGAACAAATTATTCGTGAAGCCTTAAAGAGCATGACAGGCGTCGCATGAGTATTAAAACGCAGCATGAATATTAATTCGATAATATGATTGAAAACGACAGATTAGTGTCAGCCCATGTGTTGGCTCACGATGAAGAAGTGATGCAGGATCCAGGTCTGCGTCCTTTGAAGTTAACTGACTACATTGGTCAGCCCCATATCCACGAGCAGTTTGAGGTGTTTATCCCTGCTGCCCGGGCCCGTAAGGAAGCCCTGGATCACGTGCTGTTATTTGGTCCGCCCGGACTGGGTAAAACCACCCTGGCCCATATCATTGCCCACGAGATGGGATCAAACCTGCGTTCGACTTCGGGTCCGGTACTGGAGCGGGCGGGGGATCTGGCTGCATTGTTGACCAATCTCGAGGCCCACGATGTTTTGTTCATTGACGAAATTCACCGCCTGAGCCCCGTTGTCGAGGAAATACTCTACCCGGCCCTGGAAGACTACCAGCTGGATATCATAATCGGCGAAGGGCCGGCTGCCCGTTCCATTAAACTGGATCTGCCACCATTTACCCTGATTGGCGCCACAACCCGCGCCGGTTTACTGACCTCACCCCTGCGGGATCGTTTTGGTATTGTCCAGCGCCTGGAGTTTTACTCGCAACCGGATTTAGCCCATATCGTCAATCGCTCCGCGAGTATTCTCGGTATCAAGTCAGAACAAGCTGGTGTCGAGGCGATTGCCTCACGTTCCCGCGGTACACCCCGTATCGCCAATCGTTTATTAAGGCGGGCGCGAGATTATGCGGAGATTAAAGGAGACGGGGTACTGACCGGTGACATTGCCGCTGCGGCTTTAGACATGTTAGATGTAGACCCCAATGGCCTGGATACGCTGGACCGGAAATTCATGCTGACTTTACTGGAAAAATTTGATGGCGGGCCAGTGGGCATTGATAACCTGGCGGCGGCCATTGGGGAAGAAAAAGGCACGTTGGAGGATGTCATCGAACCTTACTTGATTCAACAGGGCTTGATCATGCGTACCGCCCGTGGCCGACAGGCAACCCGCCATGCCTGGCAGTATTTTGGATTAAACATGACGAGTGATGCCAAGGGACAAAATGAATTGTTTGACAATGAAAATGAAAGTATTAAATAAATTATCTTGTAACCATTTTATTTTGACCCTTTTTATTAAACCTGACGTTTACCTGTTATCAACCACAATACAGTCTGGCATACGTGAAGTTCGTGAGTAATAGTGTTTTTTCCATTCCGGTGCGCATTTATTATGAAGACACTGATACTGGTGGCGTGGTTTATTACGCCAATTATTTGCGTTTTATGGAGCGTGCCCGCACTGACTGGTTGCGGCATCAGGGTTTTGAGCAAACAGCATTGGCAGATGAGCATCAAATCGTGCTGGCTGTGAAACAAGCCAACATCAAATATATCAAACCGGCAAGACTGGATGATTCATTAGAAGTGAGCGCAAAAATAACCCGCATCGGCAGTGCCAGTATTACTTTTAACCAGCAGGTGAGCCGGGCCCGGGAATTGTTATGTGATGGCGAAGTCAGAATTGTTTGTCTGGACACAATAACATTCAGACCAAAAGCGATCCCGGATTTTTTCCTGGATAAAATACAGGTAGACCAGAATTCATAATGAAAAAATTTAAACAAAAATTAGATTAATACAATTTAGTGATGGGAGTTAAGTATGGTATCGGCCACTGAGGGCATCGAATTTTTTACACTGATCACGGAAGCCAGCCTGTTGGTGCAGTTGGTGATGTTATTACTATTAATAGCTTCACTCATGTCATGGACCATGATTTTCAGAAAATGGTTTGCCATCAAATGGGCTACACGGCAGGCCACACGTTTTGAAGATAAATTCTGGTCAGGCGGTAACTTGTCACAAATGTTCAGTGAACTTACAGAGAAGGATTCACAGCCCACTGGCATGGCCAGTTTGTTCGTGGATGGGTTCAGGGAGTATCGACGACTGCAACAAGCCAATGCCCCGGCGGGTGATATCCTCAGCGGTGTCCAACGCGCCATGCGGGTGGCCTTGATGCGCGAAGCCGATTACATGGAAACCAACCTTGCGTTTCTGGCGACCGTCGGCTCTACCAGCCCCTACGTGGGTTTATTTGGGACGGTTTGGGGTATTATGAACTCATTTCGATCATTGAGTCTTTCCCAGCAGGCTACAATCGCCCAGGTGGCGCCGGGCATCGCCGAAGCACTGGTGGCCACGGCCATGGGTCTGTTTGCCGCAATCCCGGCAGTGATTGCTTATAATCGATATTCCAACCAGGTGGAACGGTTATTGACCCGCTACGAGGTCTTTAGCGAGGAGTTTTCCAGTATCGTCCATCGTCAGGCCAGGAGTGAAAACAAGCCATGACTGTGAGTTTGCGGCCTAAAAAACGCCTGATGAGCGAGATTAATGTCGTGCCCTACATTGATGTCATGCTGGTACTATTGGTAATTTTCATGATAACTGCGCCCCTGCTCACCCAGGGCATAAAAGTAGAGTTACCCCAGGCCTCGGCAAAACCGGTTGATACCCAGGACCAGGAAATCCTCGTGGTCACTGTCAATCGTAAGGGCAGGCTTTATCTTGATGACAGGAAAATTAGCAAAAAAAACTTAAAGAAAAAAGTGGCCAAAATATTAAAATTACGACCCAAAACACCGGTTGTCGTCCGCGGCGACAAACGTGTGGCCTATGGCAAAGTGATAGAGACTATGGTTTTGTTACAGGAGGCCGGGGTGCCGAATGTCGGTTTGGTTACCGAGAACCCACCAAACAATAGTTCAACAAACAGAAAAAAGCGTAAATGATTTGTTTAAATTCAGTCAGGTTTGATTTAGCTGATTTGTTTCAATAAAGTCTGATTTAGGTTGTTTGATTCGGAACGGGCCGTAAATGATTGCAAGTAGAGAAAGGGTTACCAAAAAGGGGGGGTCACGCACCGGTGGACGCAAACCTATTTACTATTCAGTGGCAATCCATGTGGCCTTGCTGGTTTTATTGGCGATTAGTGTTCACTGGAGCTGGAAGGATGACAGCCCCGGGGTGATGAAGGCCAGGGTGATCGATATTAAACCTGCCAAACAAAAGACGATCGTAAAAACTGAAAAGAAAAAACAGGCCAATACCGAAAAAGAAAACAGGAAAAAACTGGAGAAAAAAAAGAAACAACAGGCGGCGCTGAAACTAAAAAAAGAAGCTGATCGTAAACGCACGGCCAAAAAAAAACGCAAACAGGAAGCTGAAGCGCGCAAACGTGTGGCTGAGCAGTCTCTGCAAGAAAGCCTGGTTGCAGAAGAAGCAGAACGTGTGGAAGCAGAGCGCCGGGCGCGGGCCAATGAATTTGCCGATAAGTACCGGGCCATTATTCGACAAAAGGTTAGTCGCAACTGGGTGCGGCCGGGCGGGTCAAGAAAAGGGCTCCAGGTCATAGTTCGGGTCAGGTTGCTCGCCAGCGGTGATGTGCTTGAAGTATCAATTATTCAATCAAGTGGGGATGCATTATTTGATCGATCAGTAGAGAATGCAGTGCGCAAGGCATCACCATTACCAATACCGCAAGATAAGGATTTATTTGATTACTTCCGTGAAATTAAATTTTTGTTTAATCCCGAGGACAATAGCCGTTAATGCGTAAAACACTTTCTATTATTTTTGTTTGTTTAATTAGTTGGCCCGCCCTGTCTCAGGCAATTTTAACGATAGAAATTACCCAGGGCGAAGCAACAGGACTGCCCATTGCCGTGGTTGAATTTGGCTGGAACAGTAAAGGCAAAGTGCCGCACCAGGTACCGCAAAATATTGGCCAGATAATTGAGTCTGATCTAAGGCGTAGCGGTAAATTTAACCCGGTTGCCCAAAAGGATTTTGTCTCCCAGCCCCATACCAATAGCGATGTGGTTTTCAAGGACTGGCGAATTGCCAGGGCCGAGGCATTGCTGATAGGCAATGTCACCGAAGTCTCAGGCAAACGTTACCAGGTTGAGTTCCGTTTATACGACGTATTCAAACAAACCCAGTTGGCGGGTTTTCGCTATACCGTCTCGGCGGACATGTTGCGCCTGGTGGCCCACCAGATTAGCGACCTGGTCTACGAGAAATTGACTGGCGAGCCGGGCGCATTTACTGCCCAGATTGCTTATGTGACCAAGGAAACCCGTCGGCAACAGGGGCGTAACCGCGTTGTCTACAAGCTCCAGGTTGCGGATTCTGACGGATATGGCCCACGCACGGTGGTGACCTCAAAAGAGCCCCTGTTATCACCAAGCTGGTCTGTTGACGCCAGGCAGGTTGCTTATGTTTCTTTTGAGCGCAAACGGCCGATTGTTTATATCCAAAATCTGGCATCGGGCAAACGACAAAAATTGTCCGGATTTAAGGGTATCAATAGCGCACCTGCATTCTCACCGGACGGTAAAAATATTGCATTAACATTATCAAAAGATGGCAATCCGGAGATATATGTCATGAATCTGGCCACTCGGCGCCTGCAACGGTTAACGAGAAACAGGGCCATTGACACCGAACCAGCCTGGTCTCCTGACGGCCAGCGTCTTGTTTTTACGTCTGATCGGGCAGGTAAACCCCAAATTTATATGATGGATAGTGATGGCGGTAATGTCGAAAGAATGACCTTCGAGGGCGGTTATAATGCCCGCGCGTCATTTTCACCCGATGGCAAGAGATTAACACTGGTGACGAGGGAAAATGGCAAGTATCATATCGGCGTGCTATATCTGAACGATCGATCATTGCATATGGTCACGGATACCCAATTGGATGAGTCGCCCAGTTTTTCACCCAATGGTGCCATAATCATTTATGCTACTGAAGTCAGGGGACGTGGCGTACTTGCCTCTGTATCATCAGATGGGCGAACGCGACAGTTATACCGATTCGAGACAGGTGATGTGAGAGAACCTGCTTGGTCACCAATTAACCAACAATTAAGATACCAATGAGAGGAGTAGGAGATGAAAAAAGCAATTTGGATGATCCCTTTAACAATACTGGCACTTGGCCTGAGTAGTTGTGGCGGTGACGAGGCGGTAAAACCGGCAGTGGATGACCAATCTGGCGCCCAGACAACACCTGCAGATACCGGCTCTTCAGCTGGTGCAGATTTATTGTCAGAACGCCGTGTTTACTTCGAATATGACAGCAGCGCTATCGATGGTGAATACGCAGCTATCGTTGAAGCCCATGCCAAACATTTATCCAGTAACACGAGCCTGAATGTAACGCTGGAAGGACATGCCGATGAGCGTGGTACCCGCGAATATAACCTGGCTCTAGGTGAAAGACGTGCCAAAGCGGTAGCCCGGATGATGAAAGCACTGGGTGTATCAGGCAGTCGTATCAATGTTGTTTCTTATGGTGAAGAAAAACCATTGGCACTTGAGCATAATGAATCAGCATGGCGCCAGAATCGTCGTGTGGAAATAATTTATTAAGCACCAGTTTGCTTGATATTATTCTCAAACGTTTTTACTGTGGTACTGACACTGTGATATCAAACAAGACACCGCGCAATTTTGCGCGGTGTTTTTTTTTGGTGATAGTTCTATTGGCTTGGCAGGGTGCAGTGTTTGCGATTGATCGTTTGCCAGATCGCCGTAGCTCTAAACATTCTACTTCCAAGTCTGCCGCCTCATCTGCTTCTGGCCAGCTCTCGGCCTCATCCGAATCCCTGATTGAATTGTTGGGCCAGGTGGACAGTCTCCAGAATGAACTTCAGGAATTGCGCAATCAATCCGAAGTGCAGGCCTACGAGATTGAACGGCTCAAGAAACAGCAGAAGGATGTGTTGCGGGATCTGGATCAAAGATTGGGGCGCCTGGAACGAGGCGAGAAAGGCACTGCCGGTGCCGGGATACCAGGTCCAACCGGGACCATAAGTATACTTGAACGGCCGTCAGGAAAGACAGGTACCGGTAGTGCCATCAGCAGCGGTACTAAATCGGCAAGTAAACCCGGGACAACAGGCAAGCGACCGGCAGCAAAACCACCTGGCACAAAAACCAAGCCAGCTTCACAGGCACAAAAAGAATACGATGCCGCTTTTGCATTATTAAAGCAGGGCTTGTATGAAAAGGCGGCCAAGTCTTTTCGATCATTCGTGAAACGCAATCCAAATCATAAGTTGGCTGGAAATGCCCAGTACTGGATCGGGGAAGCAAATTACGTCATGCGTAATTTTAAAGTTGCCCTGAAAGAATTTAAAAAAGTACCGGCCAATTATCCGAAAAGTAACAAAGTAGCTGATGCCGAATTAAAAATTGGTTATGTTTATTTTGAGATGGAAGACTGGAGCAAAGCGAGCAAGACATTAAAGAATGTAATCAAGTCTTACCCAAATACCCGGGTAGCAAAATATGCTGAAAACAGGCTTGCTAAAATCAAAAAGAGCAAAAAAAAGAAAAAGTAATATTGTCTCCGCAATAAATGCAATTACGTATCACTGAAATATTTTATTCCTTGCAAGGTGAATCCAGGACAGCGGGATTTCCGACGGTATTCATCCGACTGACCGGTTGTCCGTTACGTTGTAAGTATTGCGATACCAGTTATGCCTTCAAGGGTGGTGACAAACAAACAATTACAAGCATCATAGAGAAAGTCACATCTTACGAGACATCATTTGTAACTGTGACGGGGGGTGAACCATTGGCCCAGTCGGGCTGCCACCATTTACTCACCAAACTTTGTGACCAGGGATTTCAGGTCTCCCTGGAAACCAGCGGTGCGCTTGACATATCGGGGGTAGATCAAAGAGTGTGTATTGTAATGGATCTGAAAACGCCTGATTCCGGTGAATCAGGTAAAAACCTGTATTCAAATATTGAATTCCTCAAAAAAGATGACCAGGTAAAATTCGTTATCGGCAGTCGTGATGATTATCTCTGGAGTCGTGATTGTCTGGCACAATACAATCTTTCTCGATTTGAGGTTTTATTTTCGCCTGTACATGAAAACTTGCCAGCAGCTGATCTGGCCGACTGGATATTGGCAGATCAGCTAAAAGTTCGTATGCAGGTACAGTTACATAAAATCCTTTGGGGAGACGAGCGTGGCCGCTGAAAAAAGATCAAAAGGCGGTTCAGGTAATTTGCCACGGGCGGTGGTACTTGTATCCGGCGGCCTGGATTCGGCCACGGTACTGGCGATCGCAAAAGCAGATAATTTT
Source organism: uncultured Acidiferrobacteraceae bacterium (assembly GCA_913009895.1). GTDB lineage: Bacteria > Pseudomonadota > Gammaproteobacteria > Acidiferrobacterales > SZUA-150 > SZUA-150. The sequence goes on from CAJVXY010000007.1 coordinate 71,551, forward strand.
GATTGTTATGCATTGAGTTTTGATTACGGTCAGCGACATCGGGCAGAGCTGGTAGCAGCAAAAAACATCACGCAGGCACAGACTGTTAGCCAGCACCATATTATGTCACTGGATCTGACCTGGATGGGTGGTTCGGCCCTCACAGATAATGCGATTCCTGTACCTGCACACACACAGGCAGATACAGCACAAATACCGATTACTTATGTACCAGCCAGAAATACCATTTTCCTGTCGGTGGCATTGGGATGGGCCGAGGTATTGGGCGCCAACCGTATCTATCTTGGCGTCAATGCGGTGGATTACTCGGGTTATCCTGATTGCAGACCCGAGTTTCTCAGCCAGTTTCAGGCAACAGCCAGTCTCGGGACTCGTGCCGGCGTCGAGGGACAGCAAATTCAAATTCTTGCGCCATTGATTACCCTGAGTAAAAAAGAAATTATTATCCGTGGCCTGTCCATGGGTGTTGATTATAGCCTGACCTTGTCTTGTTATGATCCGGATGCGCAAGGGCGGGCCTGTGGTCGATGTGATTCATGTGGGCTGCGCAGGCAGGGTTTTGAACAAGCAGGTGAGGATGACCCCACCCAATATCAGGTATAACCCTATTAGTAGTACCGAAAAAGTCCGACAGTTAGCATTTCCGTATGGCAGTCTCTCCAGAAAATCAGTAGAATCCGGCCCCATTGACAATTTCACAATAATAACAGGCCCATCAGGCCGGATTTGAGAGAGGCAGTATTATGGAATTTACCATCCACAACCAGGTTCTACTCATCATTTTTCTTACTGCTGCTGTTATGGGCGCAGTGGTGAACAAGACCAATTTCTGCACCATGGGTGCCGTGTCTGACTGGGTGAACATGGAAGACCTGGGCCGTATGCGGGCCTGGTTACTGGCAATAGCAGTCGCCATGCTGGGTGTTGTGATACTCGAGGCCACGAGCACAATTACATTGCCGACTAACACATTTCCTCCCTACCGAACGGCAAATTTCGCCTGGTTACGTTATGTGCTCGGCGGCCTCATGTTTGGTATCGGCATGACACTGGGAAGTGGTTGCGGCAATAAAACCCTGATTCGTGTCGGTACAGGTAATTTAAAATCTGTATTTGTGCTAATTATTATCGCTTTTATGGCTTACTTGATGTTGTGGGGCGAAGATCCTTTTTCACCCGGAGAAGGTATTTTCACTAATTATTTTTTGCCCTGGATTAGCCCCACCACGATCGACCTGGGGAGCAGAGGATTTGATAGCCAGGAATTGGGTGCGCTGGTTGGCGGGGCCATGGGCCAGGAGGACACCAGTGGTTACCATACCGGGATTGGCCTGTTGATTGGCATCAGTATTCTGTTTTTTGTATTCAAGTCAGGTGATTTTCGCAGCAGTTTCGATAAAGTTCTCGGTGGTGTCGTGGTTGGTCTGGCTGTACTCATTGGCTGGTATGTCACTGGCGGCAGTATGGGCGTCGAATGGAAAGAGTATGCCGATTTTGCCCCTGAGATTCCGAGTCGGGTTGCTGTCCAGTCCTTTACTTTTATCAGTCCCACGGGCGATTCCTTTCGCTATGCATTATCGCCGAGCAAATTGTCGTTCATTAACTTCGGTGTCATGGCGCTCGCGGGCGTCATTGTCGGTTCGTTTGTGTATTCTCTGTTCAGCCGTACTTTTCGCATTGAATGGTTCGCCAATAAATCAGATGTCATTAATCATGCCGCAGGTGGCGCGTTAATGGGTGTCGGTGGCGTCTTGTCCATGGGTTGCACCATTGGCCAGGGAATTACCGGGGTCTCAACCCTGGCGCTGGGTTCTTTTCTGGTGTTTGTATCCATTGTTTTCGGCTCGGCACTGACCATGAAGGTGCAATTCGCCCTGATGGATGACATCGGCTTTTTTGCGGCCTTGCGGCAATCCCTGGCCGAAATGAAATTGTTGCCGAAAAAGGGGTAGTTAATCAGGTTCTGGCGAATTGGGCTTATCTGATTGACAGTTCGCCACTGGCCTTGGATAATGCCGCCGCTTTTAGTCGTTCCTTTCCCTTATGGTGCTTAATGATGCCGGGAACTAATTCCAGGGAATATTTTCAAGTGTTCTATCCTGACCAGTCAAAGAGTTGCTGGTCAGGCGATTTACCCCAAAGTTAACCATCAAAGTTAATTCTACGGGGGCGTTAGCTCAGTTGGTAGAGCACCGGACTTTTAATCCGATGGTCGCAGGTTCGATTCCTGCACGCCCCACCATTTTCTATTTAAAAAAGCGCGTCAGTGACGGGCTTTTTTCTTGCCTGTTACCTAAGAATCAATCAGGGTGTATTATATTCATTGTGGGTTTTGAGCCTAATGGCGCTGACTTAAGCCTAATATCAGGTTTAAACATGGTTCCCCGTAGGTTGGACTGAGGAACGAAGTCCAACAGTGGCGCTTTATTTAACACTTGTGTTGGACTTCGTTCCTCAGTCCAACCTACAAAAAAAGACTTATTGGGCTTAAGTCAGCGCCATTAGGTTTTGAGCCGGGTTTCGAGCTCTAGTCAGAGAGGGTAACCATCGCAGCGTCGGGTTCAGAAAACAGCAGGGCTGGATTGCCAGTGGTTTTAATCGAGTCTGGAATACTTCCATTTTCCCTTTTATTAGCAGAGCAAGAAAAGAATTCTATGTCTGTGTTTTTACTGGAATTACGGCAAAGTTTTAAAAATCCCCGGATCCGTCAGCCAGGGACAAGAAATATTTTTAGTCTTTCGCGCCCAAATTTGATATAAATTTACAAGTCATTAACAACAAAGAAGAAAACAGATGTCAATTACAGCCAGAGAGATCCAGGAAAAATTTGGCGGAGAACTTATAGGTGATCGCGATGTAAGTTTGTCCGGTGTTAATAACCTGGAAAATGTTAAAGAGGGCGAGATTACTTTTGCGGAGAAGAGTAAATACCAGGAGCAAGTAGCGGCATCAGCTGCGGGGCTGGTTATCGTTACAGAAGACTTCCCGGAAACAAAAAACAAAAATTTATTAAAAGTAAAGAAACCGAAAGTGGTTTTTGCCCAGATTATGCACTTGTATCAGGAAGACGATGGCCCCGTGAACGGCATACACCCAACGGCTGTAATCGATTCTGATGCCGAGGTCGCCAATAATGTCGCCATTGCTGAATATGTCGTAATACGCGCGGGTGCAAAAGTAGGCAAGGGGTGCCGTATTGATTCCGGCTGTCATATTGGCGTCAATGTAACCCTGGGTGAGGATTGCTGGATTGGGTCGAATGTAACCTTGCAGGCCAGGTGTACAATTGGTGACCGTGTCATTATTCATGCTGGCACTGTCGTTGGTGCTGATGGTTTTGGTTATGCCTGGGACGGGGAGAGGCACAACAAGATTCCACAGCTTGGTAGTGTTGTGGTTGAAGATGACGTAGAAATGGGCAGCAATGTTTGTATCGACCGGGCAACGTTTGGCCTCACCCGTATTGGCCGTGGCACCAAGCTCGATAACCTGGTGCAGATTGCCCATAACGTGGATATGGGCGAACACATAGCTGTGTCAGCACAATCTGGCGTAGCGGGCAGTGCGACTATCAAAAATGGCGTGTTTGTGGGTGGTAACGTTGCAATATCCGATCACGTTACTGTCGGTGAAGGTGCCATGATTGGCGGTGCTTCGGGAGTGGCGCAAGATGTGGAAGCCGGTGATTTCGTCTGGGGTACACCTGCCCATAACATAAAAAAGGTAATGAAAGAACAAGCTTGTGTTAGCAAGCTGCCCGGGATGATGAAAGATTTACGTTCTTTGATAAAAAAGAATAAAGAATAATGAACGGGCTGGTTTCCGCTCAAGACCACGCTGGTATCAAAAGAACTTTTTGTGTGGTCAGCCGGATTGTAAAAAATTCATGTTGCGCCCAAAACCTTCGATCCAAAACCTTCGATCTAGAACCTTCGATATAAACTGGGAAATTCAAACCAGTGAACAATGCCAAAGCTGATGGCATCGTGGTTCAGGCCATTGGGGTCAAACATGTAACGGGTCCAGTTAATATTAAATGCGGTATATTCGCCACCATAAATCTCAACACCACCACCAAATGCTGGCGCGAATGATGTTTCCCTGATTTGGATTGTGCCACCAGCCAGAATCGGTTTTTCGTAACGCCAGTTCATGTAACTGCCACCCGCGAGCACATAAGGCACAACACTTCGAAATGGGAGATCAAATCGAAAAAAGGCAGAACTCAGAAAATCAATATCAAAAGTGGTGCCATCATCAAGTTCCACTCCCTGTACTTTGACATATTGCACTTCTGCTGCAAAAAAATTGGTGAAGTGATAACCAAACTTTAACGCGAGCCCACTAACTTCACCATCACTTGGAAACGATTTATCAATAGTAATGGGGATGGTAACGCCCAATGGGTCGTCATATTCGGTTTCATATTTACTGAAATCCGAGCTGGTGCTTTGCAGGTCAATGCCAAAATAAAACCTTGGTGTTTCTCTGCTGAAGTCGCCCCGCGCGTATAGGGAAGGCGCAACAAGCCACATCAGCAAAGCGCTAAATGTGATGATTGCCCGCATAATTATCTCCTTCAACAGTTAAAAATTGTCTATAAACGTCATAAAAACAACGAATATCTAATTTGAGAATAAGCTAGGGATTTGTCTTTGTAAAGAAAAAATATAAGAAAATTCGTTATATAGCGCGGATACTTCATTTACTTGCTCAAGTTAATTTACGGAACTGATCTATAAACACTAAAATAGTAATGAATATATCAATTCTTTATGCCTTTTATTTTATCTGGCATTTATCTGGTTTTTTGTCAGGGCAGGGCAGGCTCAATTTCATGAGACTTAATGAGTCAGCTATCTTAGCTGGATTTGAACAAGTCCTCCCGGATAGGCAGAAAATCGGTAGGATTGATGTCGTGGGTCCCGGAGGGTAATACGGCCTTGATGGCCAATGGTTTGCCCTCCACACCAGGCAGGTTCGCCATTAAATCAATGACTTTAGGAGGTTTCATAGGTATCTTGCTTTCGGTCAGAATCATGACCACCTTGGGCTTCAGGCGCCGCTCGCGGTTAATAGTGGCCACGACACCAATACTGCCCGTAGTCATCTCAACCAAGCTGCCAATGGGGTAAATGCCCATACATTGAATAAATTGTTCAATTAGTTTGGGATCGAAATCCTTGTGTCGCCATTCATACATTTTTTTCAAGGCACCGTGGGAGGACATACCCTCGTGATAGGCGCGATCACTGGTGATGGCGTCATAACAATCCACGATACCGCCTATTTTGCCAAAGTGTGATATCTGCCCTTCTTTCAGGCCCTTGGCGTAACCCTCACCTGATGATCGTTCATGGTGGTAACGGGCAACGTCAATAGCAACCGTGTGGACGCCAGAGGTTGCCTCCAGGATTTTAACGCCTTCAGGTACGTGGCTACGCATAATATCGAACTCTTGTTCTGTCAGGCGCCCAGGCTTGTTGATTATGTCGTTAGGCACCTTCATTTTGCCGACATCATGCAGGAGCGCACCCAAGCCCAGTAGATTTAGCTGTTCTTCATCAAATCCCAAATGGCGACCAAATGCCAGGGCCAGTATTGAGACCCTGAGACTGTGGAGCGCGGTATATTCATCTTTTACTTTTAGCTGGCTCAGGCAGACCATGGCGTCCGGGTTGCGAATAATACTTTGTACCATGCTACCCACGGCTTTTTTGGCGCCCTCGGTATCGATACTTTTGCCAAGTCTGACATCATCAAGAATGCTGCGAATAACATTCCTGGTTTTAACAGTTGTTTCTGAAGCAACCTCCAGCTCATCTTCCAGGGAGGATTTATCCTGATACCTGGGAGGTCGTGAGGCTGAAGATGACACGGTGGCTTTCATTTCCTGTTCCAGGCGCCGTGAAGTGTCGGCTTCAGACTCCTGTGAAGTTAAATCAATATGCCAATTCCCTAATTTATCGCCATCGCCATTGCTGTGATCAATATCCAGGCCTTGTTCAGTGTCTATAAATACGTATTCACAGTGTTTATTTAACTTGGCTATGTCTTCATCATCCAGTACTGCAAAGCCCTGGAAGAGAAAGGAGGTTTCGATCCAGGGTCGATCCAGCTCAAGGATATACATACCTATCTTGATTGCAGAAACAGGGATTTTTTTTCTCATAGATCTTTTGAACGCACATTCCCGGGTGGTTTGGATAACGACCAGTAAACTTTAGCACATGCAGGGATCGTGCCGGTGATTTGTGCTTGTAAAGCAATGAGATAAGCGGGGGAAGCTCAGAATAGCAAGCGTTTCCCCCGTATTTTGGGAAAGATTCGTTATCCGCGCTTGTTTTTCATGAGATCATGAATCATGGGTGTCAGGATGATTTCCATGGCAAAACCCATTTTCCCGCCTGGTACGACCAAAATATTGGGTCGCGACATAAAGGAATCACTAATCATATTCAATAAATATGGAAAATCCTGTTTTTCCCCATCTCTGAAACGGATGACCACAAAACTTTCATCCGGGGTAGGAATATCCCTGGCAATAAAAGGGTTTGATGTATCAACTGTGGGCACGCGCTGGAAATTAATATGGGTGCGGGAAAATTGTGGCGTAATGTAAGTCACATAATCAGGCATACGACGCAGGATGGTATCGGCGACTGCCTCTGGTGAATAACCTCGTTCAGCGGTGTCACGATGGATTTTCTGGATCCATTCCAGGTTGACGATCGGCACGACACCAACCAGTAAATCCACCCATTGGGCAACATTTGATTTGTCGGTTGCGACACCGCCATGCAAACCTTCGTAAAATAATAAATCTGTGTTGTCAGGCAGTGGTTCCCAGGGGGTAAACGTGCCAGGGTCCTGTTTATAGGGCTCTGCCTCCTCATCGCTATGTAAATAGTAACGGCGTTCACCGGTACCATCTTTGCCATATTGATGAAATACGTCCTCTAGTTTGTCAAACAGGTTGGCATCTTCACCAAAGTGACTAAAGGGTTTTACGCCTTCTGATTCAGTCACCTTTTGTTTCATTTCATTGCGGTCATAGCGGTGAAAACTGTCACCTTCAATGATGACCGGGTGTATTTTTTCACGCCAGAAAATGTGTTCGAATGCCCTTTTTACTGTTGTTGTACCGGCGCCTGAAGAGCCTGTGATAGCAACAATTGGATGTTTAGCTGACATGAATAGTCTCCAATAACCTTAAATTCGCGAACGCGCATTCTACAACAAGGTGTGAAACAGATGCCATGATCAGGGGCTAATAATTGCATTTTTTTTTACTTAAATATTTGATAAAAAACAATAGCTTACGTTTTTTGCCCTACTTTGATTAAATGCGGCTTGAGTGTAAGCCGGGATTATCGCCATAATCGACCACAATCAATAATAACCAAACAATCATGGGGAACAGGATGTTATTTAAATCTAAACTAGCGATAAAAACCTTAATATTTTTAGTTTTTTCTGGTTTTATTGGCAGCCAACTGCTGGCGGGCGAGGTCACGATAAAAAGGGTCGTTTTTGAAAAACATGCAAATGGTTGGACGGTTGATACCACCCTGTTGCACCAGGACACCGGCTGGCAGCATTATGCCGATGCCTGGCGCGTGGTTGATGGCAAAGGCAATATCCTTGGCACCAGGACCCTGGTGCACCCACACGTGGATGAACAGCCTTTTACCCGGAGCCTGAGCAATATCAAGATTCCAGCAGCCCTGGACATTGTTTACGTGGAGGCCCATGACAAGGTACATGGCTGGTCTGCCGACAAGGTCAAGGTTCAACTCGGCAAAAAGCAGGGTGACCGGTTTAAAGTAATAAGATGATTTTTGATCAGGAATCATAAGCCAAAAAAAACCCGGCACGAGGCCGGGTTTTTTAAAAGTTTTTACTGAGTACTACTAAAGCTTTTTATAACCCGGGTTTGCTCCCAGCCCTTTTAATTTTGGCGTATTGAGCTCCTTAATAGAGACAGTTTTCTGGTCCCGTAAGTACTCGGAGACCACGTCCCATATTTTTTTACCTTCTGGTTGTTCCCTGACACTGGCCCAACCGGCAACGGAATATTTTTTGTTGGCATCCAGCGGTTTGCCATTTAATTCCATATCCGAGATGCGGCTGCCAATCTTGTTATTAGGTGCGATTGAGTATTTTAACCCGCCAATCCTGACCATATCCCCACCCATTTGATAATAGGGGTCCGGATGGAACAGGTTATCGGCCACATCCTCGAGTATAATCTTGATTGTTTCACCGCTAAGTTTGTTTAGCGTTGACTCACCATAAGTAATCGCTGTTTGATCCATGAGTCTTTCAGTTGTAATCGCATCTCCGGGCAATAAGGATGTGCCCCAGCGGAAGCCCGGCGAGAAGGCAATTTCAGCCCCTTGGACCGCCATCATGGCGTCACAAATCATTTGATCAAATGTGCCATTGAAGTTACCGCGTCGATATAGCAGGCTGTCTGTGATTGCCAGGCTCTCTGACAGCTTTTCTTTAAATGGTGCACGGACCTTGTCGATATAAGCCGACATTTCCGGGTCTGCGGGCAACAAGTTTGAGAATACTGGTAACAGGTTGTAGCGGAAGTCCTTCATTTTGCCGTCACGGACATCAAAATCCACCACAGACAGGAATTTACCGTTCGAGCCGGAATTAATGACCACGGTTGTACCGCCGGCATTTTTAACATGGGTCGGACCAGGAATAGCATCATGGGTATGACCACCGAGAATGGCATCTATACCGGTAACCCGACTGGCCATTTTAATATCGACGTCAGCGCCATTGTGTGAGAGCACAACCACCAGTGATGCCCCTTTGCCTCTCGCCTCATTGACCGTTTCCTGCATGCGTTCATCACGAATACCAAAACTCCAGTCAGGAATCTTGTACCTGGGGTTGGCAATCGGCGTGTAGGGGAAGGCCTGACCAATGATTGCAACCTGCACGCCGTTAATTTCGCGTAATGAATAAGCTTTGAAAATCGGGTCTTCAAATGTGTTATCGACAACGTTTTGAGCAAGAAACTCGATACTGCCTTTGAGCTCTTTGTTAATAATCTCAAGCACGCGTTCAGCACCATAGGTAAATTCCCAGTGACCGGTCATGATGTCAACGCCAAGTAGTTTGGTGGCATCGACCATGTCCTGGCCATTGGTCCACAATGCTGTTGCCGAGCCTTGCCAGGTATCGCCACCATCGAGCAGGAGATTACGACCTTGTCGTGACCCCTGGATTTGTTTGATCAGCGTTGACAGGTGGGCAAAACCACCGACTTTGCCATATTTGCGGGCTGCTTCTTCAAAATTGAGATAGGTAAAGGCATGGGCCTTGAGCGAGTCAGGTGCAATCCCGAATTCTTTGAGCAAGGCCTCGCCCACAACATGGGGGGGTTTACCAAAGGCATCACCAACGCCAATATTGATGTTGGGCTCACGATAATAAACAGGCATGAGCTGTGCGTGACAATCAGTGAAATGGAGCAGGGAAACATTGCCAAATGTGGGTATGTCATAGATATTGTCGACACCATTGGAACTTTGCGTGCTGGATTTCTTGCTACAGCCTGTTAAATTAATGCCTGCAGCACCGGCCACAGCCAGCATTTGCAGAAATTCGCGTCGTGAAAAACTCATGTTATCTCCTCGGGGATTCCTGAATTGTAATTTTCTTAGTCTAGGTTTGTCTAATCTGGTGGCGCAGAAATACTACTAATATCTCGCTCCCTATCATACGATGTTTTGTTGCCTGTTTTCATTCCAAATTGCACCTAGTGCGATATTTTTTTAAATAATCTGACAAAAAAAACCCGGCTCAAATGAGCCGGGTTAGATTCTTATTCCTGGTTGTGTCTAGAAGCGCTGAGACGGCGCTGCCAGCGGGATACCAGTGCTCATGTAAGTCTCATACAGCTCAAGCGCGATATATGCATCACTCTGTGCCTTGAGAGGTTTGGCGCGAACCTGTTTGTTGCAACCACCATAACGACGGTGCAGGGTGCCCAGGCCGCCCCATTTGGAGCGATATACCGGGAAACCAGCCGTATGTCCCAGGCCGGCGCTGAGGATATTACCACCCACTCTTTTGCCTGCATTGGCGACATGGCAGCTAGCGCAAGAAAAGTTCAGCTGGCCACGACGTGCCCAGTAAAACTGTTTGCCCTTCTCGTACACTGCCAGTGCTTTTTTGTTACTGAAGTCAACGTCAGGTTTGATGCGTTTGCCTCTGGCCATGGAACGGACATAGGCCTCGACCTGCGCCATTTTACCCTTTTTAAGGTTTTTAATGGGTTTTTTACCCTTTTTAACCAGGCAGGAATTTATATCGGCAATTAACGTGCGAATTTCGCCACTTTTCTTGTCCCAGCGGGGGTATTTATGGGCAATACCTTTACCACCGTTTTTGAAGCAGGTGGCAAGTTTATTTTTATCCCAGAATCTTTTACCCTTTTCGAGAGACAATTCATAAGGGGGAAAATCCATAATGGCTTCCCATTCTGCGCGACGGTCAGCAGCAACCGGCAATGCGTACATGCCGTTTTGATACTCGTCAAACTTGATGCTTGGGAACTTCTTCTTAAAATAGCTCCTGAATTCCTTCAAGTCAGACTGTGGGCTGGCTTGCGCCATGACAGTTAACCCACTGATCAAACTGAAGGCGGTCAGTGCCAGTATAATTTTTTTCATTGATGACTCCTCCTGTGTTTGCCACCTTTTCCCCGATTAGCAATCAGGGTAAGGGGCATTATTCTGTTTTTAGGATTAAACGGTTGTTTGTGCTTTGCCGCTCTCACCTTTGTTATCGCTCCAGGTGATTTTCACGCTTGCACCTTTTTTGACGCCAGCGACCCGAATGCCAACCAGCGGGTTTTTGGAGACTGCGGGGCCAAGATTCGCGTCTGCGACCTCTTTGCCATCAATTTTGAAGACCATTTTCTGGATGTAATGGGCTGGAATCTTTTTCTTGGTCTTCTTGTTTTTACGCTGGCCGGTTTCCATTGGATGGTTAACCAGCACCAGAATTTCGGTCGCACCGCCTTTTTTACGGGTTTTGATTTTGGTTAGTCTTGCCATTGTTTATTCCTCTATAAATTCTGTTCTATGATGAAAAACTGCTTAACCGCCGCAGCCGCCAACAGTGACTTTGATTGTTTTCTTGGCAACATGAAGCTTACCGCCGGATTTGACAATCACGTGGATAGCTGAAGTTTTACCCATTTTGATGCGGGCGCTATAAAAAGCCGTGGCGCCTGTCAAATCGATCGATGTTGCAAGGGGAGATGGGTTTTTTTCAACAAAAACACCAATTGCTTCAACGTTTGACATGGTGGTTGATACTGTTAACGGGACTACTGCACCATTTTCAGCCTGGATGGGCGCCTTGATTTTAATGGCCTTGCTCGCAGTTACTTTGCTGCTGCCAAAAAGGTTTTTTATGCTTTTGTCCAGCTTTTTGGACTTAAATGCACTTTTTGGCCAGGCAGCCGCCATGACTTCTGTGGGTCGAAGCAGACCGCTTGTTGCTGCTACGGCAGCGAAACCGCTGGCCACAGTGCCTTTGAGAAATGTTCTACGTCTTATGGTATTCACAACTGTTCTCCTCAAAATCGGATGAGTAATAAAAAAATAAGTTTTTAGCAATCAGTCTCTTACAAGATTAAATGCCGTAAAAAACTAGAGTGTGTATAAAAATTCGACAATGTTATCGATTTCTTCACCAGACAAAATCTTGTGTCTGCCAAAAGGCGGCATCATAGAATTTTTGTTGGCTACTGTTGCGTCGTAAATTTGAGTTCTTAGTTTTGCTTTATCAGGAAAGCGCTGTTTTATGGCAACAAGCGGTGGTGCAATATTACCAGCCTGGAGACGTGTTTTTTCCAGTCCCTTAAACGTGTGGCACGCCGCACAATTACCTTTTTTACGATCTGTTGCTACGCAACCACCTTTAACAGCGGCATCAGTGGCTGATTTGCAGACTTTCTTGCTTGGCAACTCGCCACCCGCAAAGGTAACTGTAGGAAAAAAAGTGCTGCCAAGGATGATAGCGAGGGCGCTTGCCCCTGCAATTATTTGAGCGGTATACCGCATTTCTCCTCCTAAACTATATACTAGTAAGTCTTTTTATAGGGTAATCCGTTTAACACGGATTTTGTTTCTGGCAGCTCCCACCGTTGCAAGAACAAGTGAGGGCAGACAGGTCGGCTAGCATACATGACTCAGCCGTCAGGGCAAACCCTGAGTGGCAGGATCTAGTGACATTCCTCATGTAAGTGGGGTGGATGCACCAAAAAGAGCTTGGTGAGACTAGTGGGATTTATTGGCTTCTTTTGTGTTCCCCGGACCGTGGATTTCCAGGATACGGGCCTCAAGTCCTGCCTTTAAGTACTTGTTATCACCAGCAAATTTAATGGCAAGCTGTAACTGTTTGATCGCCTTAAAGGGCGAGCCTCTTAGATAGTGATACTCGGCAAGGGCCTGATGACTGGCTAACTTGTCACCAATGCTGCCTGCTGCCTGGGACAACATTTTGTATAAAGCCGGGTCGGTGGGACGCTGCTTAATGGTAGTTTTCAGGATTTTAATGGCTTTTTTTGGTTTTTCTGCCTTGACCAGGGTATTAATGTAACTATTTTGCAAGGCCGTGTTCGTGGGCGCTTTTTTATAAGCGGACCGGATTAATTTTATTGCTAATTTTGGTTTTCCAGCCTGTAACTCGTTTTCGGCCTCTATGATTTGATAGTTAATTTGCCCTGGTTTACGGGCACGAAGTTGATTGATAACGGTTCGTGCCCTGCCGTACTGCCGGTCACGAGTCAGGGCGATGGCAAAACCATATTCCTCGGCATTTCTATTGGAATAACGTTTCTGTTTCAGGTTACTGTCAAATCTTGCCACAGCCGTGCGCGGTGACTCTTCGCTTTGGGCACGAATTTTTGCCCGGATATGATGAAAAGCGCTGCTAGGGGGTGATTTTTGGGTATTGTATCTATCGGCACGGTCTTGTGTTTCGGCAATTCGCCGGATTGTAAGTGGATGGGTGCGCAGGAATTCAGGTAAATTTGTGTCATACAAGCGACTCCAGTTCATCATTTTTTTGAAAAAACGGGGCATGGCCTGGGCGTCGTAGCCTGCTTTTACCAGCAGATCTATGCCTAGCCGATCCGCTTCTTCTTCAAAGGCCCGGGTGAAGTTAATTTGATTTTGCGCGCTGCCTGCAGTCGACAGGGCAATGGCAGCTGTTCCAGCCTGGGTTTCGCCGGCCTGGAACAATAGTAATGCCGCGAGTATCCCGAGCATGGTGGCACTTACTCCTTTTTCCTGGGCCACCATCATGCGCGGAATATGACGCTGGTTGATATGGGCGACTTCATGGGCCAGTACCGATGCCAGCTCGTCCTCAGATTCAGTTGTCAGAATCAGTCCGGTATTCACCACAATGAAACCCCCCGGCACTGCAAAGGCATTTAGTGCTGGATTATCAACAATGTAGAAAGAAAAAGGGTGCCGGATACGGTCGCTTTGCGCGACAATTCGGTTACCAATCCCCCTGATATACTGAATTAGCTCAGGGTCCTGACTAAATTTTAACTGGTGTATTGCCTGGCGCATGAAATTTTGACCAAGTGCCAGTTCTTGCGCCGGTGAAATTAAGGCGCCAGAGGAATCTCCCAGGTCAGGTAGTGCGGTTTCTTCATGGGCATATAACTTTGCGTTGCCGGAAATAAACACAAGCACGGCCAGAAACAGGAAAATCAGGCCCATTTTTGAGTTGTATGCTATTGGTTTATGCATCGAAAATATTTTGAGAAAACACGTCATTAGGGTACTAGATTGCGGTTTATTTTCTTGTATTTCAAGATGTTATTTCGAAGCTCGATTCTTGTAAAAAATGGGGGTATGCTGCGACCATCCGAATCTTATAATATTATTATTTTATTATGTATGTCGGCAGAAAGTGGTAACAAGAAATTCCCCGAGGAGAAATAATGTCCAATTTTGATCAAGAGCTCGACGCGCGTGGGCTCAATTGCCCGCTACCGATACTAAGAGCCAAAAAGGCCTTAAACGATCTCACCGGTGGCCAGGTACTGCGGATTATTGCCACGGATCCGGGCTCAGTGAAAGATTTCCAGGCCTTTGCCAAACAAACCGGCAATGAGTTACTGGAGTCAGGTGAAACAGACGGCGAATTTACATTTTTAATCAAAAAAGCGGGCTAATTTGTTAGCTCGCTTTTTTTTGTCCCGGGTTTATTAAATAGCAACTTGCACAGTAAGGTATCAGGAGAGAAATATGGCAGATAAAAAAATGGCTTTAATCGCAACCAAGGGCACGCTGGATTGGGCCTATCCCCCGTTTATCCTGGCTTCCACAGCCGCTGCATTGGGTTATGACGTCGAGATCTTTTTCACTTTTTACGGTCTCCAGCTTTTGAAAAAAAACCTGAATCTCAAGGTTAGCCCCCTGGGTAATCCTGGTATGCCCATGCCCATGGCTATGGACAAGTGGTTTCCGGTATTAGGGACGGCACTGCCTGGTATGGAAAGTGTCATGACCATGATGATGAAGCAAAAAATGAAATCAAAAGGTGTTGCCAGTGTTGAAGAGTTGCGCAGCCTGAGTCTTGAAGCCGGGGTTAGAATGATTGGCTGTCAAATGACGGTTGACCTGTTTGATTTCAAACCAAACGATTTTATTGACGGTGTAACATTTGGCGGGGCCTCGACGTTTATGGGTTTTGCCGGCGATTCGGACGTATCACTGTTTGTCTAATTACCGAGTCGAGACATGTTAAACATCAAGAAACTAAAAAAGGGACAGCAAATGTCCCTTTTTTATTGGTTAAATTTTAAAAATCTTGACCAAATTTTCAAAAAAATACGTTAATAACATTTTTTGATATTGTATATTGTGATTAATATCAAGAAAACTTTTTATTAAAGTTAAGTAACAATAAGCACAGATACATCAAAACACAGGAGGTAAGCTTTCGTAAGAAATTGTTAACTATCACTGATATCACATACTAAATAAAATAAATAAAATGTATCGGTTTGTTGTTTTTTCGCACGGGCTTCTATAAGAAATTGATATAGAAATTCGCGAATACGAATTACCAAACAATTGCAGACAGTTTAAGTCAAAAAACATTAATTGTGATCGGACTTCTGAGGAGGAGAAAATGCCAAATAAGCAAGATATGCCAAATATATTTAGTCCAAAAAGTTTCAGACTGGCTAAACCAGTATTGAAATCCGTACTGGTGCTAACGACGGCCAGCCTGATGATTATCCCGCAAATCAGCTCGGCCACCAACGGTATGAATATGGAAGGTTA
>CAJVXY010000008.1 GCA_913009895.1 uncultured Acidiferrobacteraceae bacterium
TATATATGCTATTGTTGTGTGTTACGATTTCCAGGTTATACTTTTTTGTTTTTTTTTTGTTATTTTTTGTCTTTTTTTTCTTTTTTTTTTTTTTTTTTTCAAGCAGAAGACGGCATACGAGATATATCAGTGTGACTGGAGTTCAGACGTGTGCTCTTCCGATCTTTTTACAATCTTTACATTAAGCGCAGCAGCCCTGTCTAACTTGTTCCCGGCTCCCTGGCCTGCAAGAAGATGTGTTGTTTTTGAGGTTACATTGGATGTAACTCTCCCTCCGCGTTTTTTAACCTCTTCCATTGCAAGTTCCCTCGGTTTAAAATGTTCAAAGCTGCCCGTTACACACCAAGTCTGGCCTTTAAAAATATCAGGCAATATATCCGTATCCTCTTCTTCTCCCGTTTCCCCGGCGAATTTAAGCCCTTCTTTCTTAAGATTTTCTATCCTTTTTCTAACCTGAGGTCTTTTTAGCTCTTCGATTATCATTAAAGCGGTCTTTTCGCCTATTCCATGTATGGACAACAGGGATTCAGTATCATCCGTATCCGCAAGTTTAAACATCGAATCGATATCCCTGTAGCCTGCTTCTATGAGAAGCTCGATAACTTTTGGTCCCATTTCCGGAATCCCTAAAGATTTAAGAACAGCAGCGAAGGGCTTATTTTTACTTTTTTTAAGTCCGTCCTTTATAAGCTTCACTTTTTTATCACCGAACCCCGGAAGTTCAATCAGGGCTTCCGGATTAAAGGTATAGAGATCGGCAACATCCGATACCCATCCTTTTTCTATAAGAACATCGAGTGTTTCCGGACCCAGACTCTCTATATCCATCTGTCCACGTGCAACAAAATATTTTAATCTGCCCCGTATCTGCGCAGGGCAGTCATTGTTAATGCAGAAATGATGTGCACCTGTTTTTATCAGTATACGGTTACAGGAGGGGCAGTATCCCGGCATCCGCCAGGTTGTATTTCCCGATTCATTTTTTTCCAGAACACGTTCTACCGCAGGTATAACATCCCCTCTTTTCGAAACCGCAACTCTGTCTCCTACTGCCAATTCGAGCATGTCTATATAATCCTGATTGTGGAGTGTAACATTGGAAATAACGGAACCGGATATTTCCACAGGCTCCACCCTCGCAACAGGGGTAATCCTTCCCGTTCTACCGACCTGAACCGTAATATCCCTGACCGTTGTAATACCTTCGGGAGATTCGAACTTATACGCGACAGCCCATCTCGGATGGTGCCCGGTGTACCCAAGTTTCTCACGTTCACTGATTTCATTTACCTTTACAACAATACCGTCGATTTCGTATGCAAGCTTCTCTCTTTCTCTTTTCTTTTTTTTTTAATGATACGGCGACCACCGAGATCTACACTCTTTCCCTACACGACGCTCTTCCGATCTAAATCTGCATCTAACAAAAAGTTCAAGAGGGACTCCGCGAACCCGCGCGTTTTTTGCAAAGAACGCAAAAAAAGCGCCCGTTCGCTACGCCCCTTAACTTGGCGTTGAGGCTGTAGAAAAAGTTCCAATACCATCGTAACTATTTGATATAATGGCCTAACACCACAAGGAGTTGTGTCGATGCCTAAATTCATCCCGTATGATCCCAACCAAAGCAAGATGGTGGTTGTTAACTACGCCGATCAATTACAACCTGGCACCTTCGAGCATGCCATTCACTTTCTGATTGAACAAAAACTCGATTTATCAATCTTTCATCCTTCATTTAAGAATGATGACACCGGTCGCCCAGCGTATGATCCGGCGATTTTATTAAAAATAATTCTGTTTGCGTACTCAAAAGGCATCACCTCAAGCCGAGAAATTCAGTGGAGCTGCGAAACCAATATCATTTTCAAAGCCCTGTCGTGTGACACCGTGCCGCACTTCACCACCATCGCGAATTTTGTCAGTGGATACAGCGATGAAATTGAAATATTGTTTGAGCAAGTGTTACTAGTCTGTGATGAGCAGGGTTTATTGGGTAAGGAATTATTTGCGTTAGACGGTTGCAAGATGTCTTCAAACGCGGCGAAGGAATGGTCAGGAACACACAAAGAATTAAAACAAAAGCGCGATAAGATTCAACGCCAGATCCAACATCATATTACCGAACATAAGGCCTTAGACAAAAACGAATCGCGTGACGATGAACGCCGAGTCCGCAGCGAGCAGGCTATTGAAACTTTGACGAAGGCCCATGAAAAGATCGATAAATTCCTAAAGTCATCAAGCCCACGGATGGGCAAAGGCCGAATAAAAAAGGAAGTAAAAAGTAATATCACTGATAACGAATCCGCGAAAATGACCACCAGCAAAGGCACAATACAAGGGTATAACGGCATCGCCACCGTCGATAAAAAACACCAAATCATTGTTGATGCCCAGGCATTCGGCGAAGGCCAGGAACATCATACCTTACAGCCTGTATTAAACACCGTTCTTGAACGTTTCAACCGACTCGGTATCAAACTGGACGATCCCATTATCACCGCTGACACCGGTTACGCCAATGAGGCCAACATGCAATACCTGCATGAAAACAATATCAACGGTTACATCCCGGACAACAAATTCAGGCAGCGTGACCCGAAATTTAACGAGCAAAAAACCAACCACACGCGGCGACGCCCCATCACCGGCAAAACCAAAGCCACGTTAAGTGTGATCCCACCCAGTGAGTTTGAATTCGATCCCGTCAATAAAACCTGTGTCTGCCCTGCAAAAGAAACAATGTGGTTACGCAGCGAACTCGTTGATCGGCTTGGCCATGAAAAGATATTTTTTGAAGGCCGTTTAACGAAATGTCGGGCCTGTGACTTAAAACATCGCTGCATGCACAACCCGGATTCAGCCAATCATCGCAAAGGCCACGGCCGACAGGTTTCATTTATTATCAACAAAGGCCAACGTGCCCCGAATTATACCGACTGGATGAAACATCGTGTGGACTCTGATAAAGGTAAACTTATCTATAGTCATCGCATGTCCGTGGTCGAACCCGTGTTTGGTAATATCGGCTCGAACAAGCGATTAAACCGATTCAGTTTACGAGGGAAAAAGAAGGTCCAGGGGCAATGGCAATTGTATTGTTTGATACATAACATAGAGAAGTTAAAGAACGTCGGTGAACTGGCCGCCTGAATAATCAAAAAACAGTCGTGACCGACTTGAAAAATTTTATCTATCAGAGCAAAGTGGATGAATCCTGATTTTGAAAATAGGCCTGTAGAATTCCGATTCTGTAAGTGGCTTTTTCTACAGCCTCGTTATATTTTATTGAAAATCCAGAGAGTAAGATGATTAGATTTCCTATATTGTTAGTAGCGTTAATAATGTCCAACTCAGCAATATTTGCTGGAGAGCATGTTGTGAAAAACTCAAAAGTAACCCATCTATTATCTGAATTATCATCATCTGATGAACCAGGAATTCAATATGTAGTAGTAAATAGTGATTCAGTAGTCTTTGAACATAGTTTTGGTAAAGCTGACATAAAAAATAATGTAGTACTAAAGTCCAGTCATACTATGGCTGCATTTTCAATGACCAAAATGCTAACAGCCATTGGAATACTGCAGTTAGTGGAGCGAAATAAGATTAAGTTAGATGCCAAAATATCTCTATATGTAGATCATCCATATAGTGCGGAAATCACAATTAAACAACTTTTGAGCCACACTTCCGGTCTTCCCGATCCTATCCCGCTCAAATGGGTTCATTTAGCGAAAAATCATAATACGTTCAATGAAAAAAATGCACTTAAAAAAGTATTATTAAATAATCTAAAGGCTTCATCGTTACCGGGAGAAAAGTACGAATATTCAAATATTGGATACTGGTTGCTCGGAGGGGTTATTGAGAAAATCACTGATTTAACGTATAGCGATTATATAAATAAAAATATATTTGAACCGCTTCATTTATCTAATAGTGAAATTGGTTTTGTTATTGCTCATAAAGATAATCATGCAAAAGGCTACCTAAAAAAATATTCGTTTATGAATTTATTGAAGTCTTTTCTAATTGAAGATACTACATGGGGTGAGTATGAAGGAAATTGGCTTCATATCAATAACGTATACCTCAATGGTCCCGCATTCGGTGGTGCTATCGGTTCGGCTAATGCTTTTAGTCGTATTCTTCAAAGTTTATTATCCGAAAATTCTGTGTTATTAGGAAGCAATACTAAACGTCACCTTTACTCTCAAGTAAAGACCAATTCAGGAGAGGAAATTGATATGACATTGGGGTGGCACATTGGCGAGTTGAATGACATGAGGTATTATTTTAAAGAAGGTGGCGGTGCTGGTTTTCATTCTGAAATGAGGATTTATCCAGATGCCAATTTGGCTTCCGTATTAATGGTAAATAGAACATCTTTTAATACTAGGAAACAATTAAGTAATCTTGATATGCAGGTTATGAGTAAATAAAATATAACAAGGCAAATGCACTCGGACGGTTAAAAGCGGCGCGGCTTCCGCTACGCTACAGCCACACCACTTTTAACCGCTGGTGATTTGCGACGTTATGTATACCCATAGCAAGAATCGGGTCGTATCCCAAAACAAATAACCATAAAATCCTCTTGGCAATTCGCTATTTGAATATATAAAGAGGATTTAAAATGAGTGTTTTACAAAACAAAGTTGCTATTGTTACAGGTGCAAGTTCGGGCATTGGTCGTGCAACGGCGAAACTATTTGCCCAAGAAGGTGCAAAGGTGATTGTTGCTGCGAGAAGGCAACACGAACTTGATACACTCATTGAGGAGATACAACAAGCTGGTGGAGAAGCCAAAGCATTAGCAGGCGACGTGAAAAGCGAAGTCTATGCTAAACGATTGGTTGAGCTTGCTATTAAAGAATATAACGGCCTTGATATCGCCTTTAATAACGCGGGTATATTAGGTGTTTCAGATTCAACCCCTAATATTTCTCTTAGTGCATGGAATGAAATAATAGAAACTAATTTGACCAGCGCTTTCCTGGGCGCCAAGTACCAACTACCTGCTATGTTAAAGTCAGGTGGCTCACTCATTTTCACATCATCATTTGTGGGCAATACAGTCGGTTTGCCTCAAATGGCCGCTTATTCTGCTAGTAAAGCTGGAGTAGTTGGTTTGGCAAAAGCATTAGCCAGTGAATATGGTGCAAATGCAATTCGAGTCAATGCGCTATTACCTGGGGGTACAGATACCCCAATGGCTAAGGAGTTTGGCGATTCTCCAGAAATGATTGAATTTGTGAACAACATACATGCGTTAAAAAGAAGAGCTTTACCCGAGGAGATTGCGCAGTCGGCATTATACTTAGCGTCCGATGCCTCAAGTTTCACCACGGGCACCGCAATGCTGGTTGATGGCGGCGTTTCAATTAGTAAAACTTAATATTGGTACGTTGACACGCCTAATGAGAGATAGAATAGAAATGACTGATAATGAACAAGTTAATTATCATCGTATTGCCGTTGCAATCGACTACATAAAATTACACTTTAAAGAGCAGCCCTCTTTAGATGAAATAGCGACTGTCGTCGGGTTAAGTCCCTTTCATTTTCAGCGTTTATTTTCTGATTGGGCCGGTGTTAGTCCCAAAAAATTTATTCAGTATTTAAGCCTCGAACATGCAAAAAAATTATTAAAAAATAACCATGCAACATTGCTTGATACCGCGCATGAGACGGGTTTATCAGGTACAAGTCGCTTGCATGATTTATTCATTAATATTGAAGGTATGACTCCTGGTGAATATAAAAATGGCGGGGAAAATCTTTCAATTAACTACTGTTTTGCTGAAAGTCCATTTGGAAAAATCATTGTGGCATCAACAAATAAAGGTGTCAGTCATATGTCCTTTGAGGAAGACGAGAATCGAGCCTTGTTTAACCTGACGTCTCGTTTTCCTCATGCTAAATATCATCAGGTTGTTGATAAATTCCAACAAAATGCGCTCTTTATTTTTCAAAAAGACTGGAGTCAGATTGATCAAATTAAACTTCATATAAAAGGAACAGATTTTCAATTAAAGGTATGGGAAACTTTACTAAAATTACCTCTTGGCAGCTTGGCTACATACGGTTTAATTGCTAAGAACATTGACCAGCCAAAAGCATCGAGAGCTGTTGGTACAGCTATTGGTAAAAACCCTATTGCATTTCTTATCCCCTGTCATAGGGTGATACAAAAAAGTGGGAATATTGGTGATTATATGTGGGGAAATACTCGAAAGTCGGCCATTATAGGCTGGGAAGCATCAAAAGTAATAAGATAAATAATTTAGAAAACCCGGGTCTGAGTGTAATGGCACTGACTTAAACCCAATAAGTCTTTTTTGTAGGTTGGGCTGAGGAACGAAGTCCAACGCAAGTGTTAAATAAAGTGCCACTGTTGGACTTCGTTCCTCAGTCCAACCTACGGGAAACCATGTTTAAACCAGATATTAGGCTTAAGTAAGTGCCATTCGGGTCTGAGTGAACTTCCCCCGTTTTATACACAACAATGGTTGAGTTTTCATTCTGACCACTAAATATATTTCTGTTTCTTAATTACAGCCACTGCACGATTCCAAACATAACGCCCATGTCAGGACTGCCATCGCTTAAGCCCACGAAAGTGTCTACCTTAAAAAACAGTCCTGATTTAATATGATAGAAAAAACCACCGTTCAGTTCCAGTGGATCATCGCCATAATCAAGAGTTTGTTGGCGGCCAGTTAAACTGCCGTAGACAAACCAGGGAGCCATCATTTTTGACAAGGCAACCTCATAAACAGCTATGTTGTTATAGGACTGTGTTCGACTGTCACCTGTTACGATATACCCACCCAGGACAGTAAGATTCAGGAAGTTAAAGTCGCGTGTATAACTAAGAAATCCACCAACATCAGGCTCACCAGTACCCAATCCTTTTGCTTCATCAGCTGTTGGTAATTTCACAGCAACTGATGCATACAAATTATCAGGGGCGAGATTATTACCAATTACAGCCATGCCTCCCCGCAGGGTGATGTCTCCCAGGCCGGTTTCATCGCCAAAACTGTCTTGCAAAAAAAGAAAAGGGAGATCAGCGCTAAAATCAAATCTGCCCTGCACCTGACCATAAGTCAGCTGCAACTGTGTCAGCCTGGTTTTCTGATCGGTATCAAAGTCGCCCTGGCTATAGGCATATGAAACATCGATATATTGGTTGGCAGGTCCTCCGGCAAACAGCTGGATGTTAAATAATGCCAGGAGCAGGAATATAGCTGTAACTCTCATAACTTGGATGCCCATGATTATTTAAGAGAAGCTAACTAGTTTTTCTGGTTCTCCATACGCTTGATCGTGCTGCTGATCTTTTTCATTTGCTGATCCATTTCACGAGTCATTGTTTTGTCGAATGTCCCATTTGCCATGTGCTGTGACATTTGATGCATAGCCTGTGAAAGTTGTTCCATAGCTTGAGACATCTCCTTTGTCCGAGCTGGATTCATAGCGGCCGTATTTTCCATTATGCGATTCATGTCAGCTGTCATGCGCTGCATTTGTTGCACTACACCACTCATATTGCGCATCATTTCACGGGACATCATTTGCGTTGGATGTGATGATCTCATCTGGCCACTGGAGGTACTGTGCTGTCTGTTCCCCATTTCAGCCAAGGCAGAAAAAGAGGTAAAGGCCAGGATCAAAAACATCGTGATTAATTTTTTCATAATAAATTCCTCGAATAAACTTTCGCCTTGCGGCTGAATATCCCGGTTACTGCAAAAAAGACATCGTCTACCGGATCCCTTGTTGTTCAGGTTTCAGTAGTAATCTAATTGCAAATACCACTGCTTGACCGAAACAAAATTGCTGGATGGAATCGTACCCTGCATGGGGAATAAAACTTTGACTGTGGTCAAAGTATATTAGTATTTTCTAATATATATTCCAGGAACGGTTAGTGGGCCTGAGGGGGGTTTTTGTGGCCGAAATAACTGGCCAGGCTCCTGTTTTTTTTGTAAAAAGGGGGTCGGTGACAAATGATGCTTATTCTCAGTTGTCACCGACCCCTTTTATTCTTAAGGGCGACGGCAAAAAACGACGCGCCTTATGTCGGGTGTTATGCGTCTATAACAAAAGTGGACAACTAAATGAAATATTTTTACCAAATTGTATTTTTGGCAATGCCCATTCTGGGCTTTGCCTTTTATTTCCTTTTATTGCGACACCGGACACAACTAAGCTGCGCCGGACATCAAAGCATGACAACATTTAAATTATGAAATTAAAAGCAGCAGTCCAGTCGATGAGGTTATCATTCCTGGTTTTAACGCCCGTGTGTGTATTTTTGGGCGCGAGTATCGTGGTTGCTAACAATAAAAATGTAAGTATGTCATTGCTTATGTTGGCGTTACTTGGGGCTTTATTAGCCCACATAAGTGTTAATACTTTTAATGAATATTTTGATTTCAAAAGCGGGCTGGACCTTACAACAAAAAGAACTCAATTTAGTGGTGGCAGTGGTGCCTTACCCCGGCATCCGGAAATGGTGAATGCTGTATTTACCATCGGTGCTGTGTCCTTGATTGCTACGTTAATGATTGGCGGTTTCTTTATCTGGAAATCCGGGGCAGGAATTGTGCCAATAGGTCTGGCAGGATTGATATTGATAGTGAGTTACACGGGCTGGATTAATAGACATCCATTTCTCTGTCTTATTGCGCCGGGTATTGGTTTTGGATTTCTTGTGGTTGTAGGTACCCAGTTTGTATTGGAGGGAGAGTATACACTGTTATCCTGGCTTGTTGCGGTAGTCCCTTTTTTCCTGGTCAATAATCTTCTGTTGCTTAATCAATATCCCGACATTCAAGCTGACGCCAACGTGGGCCGCAATCATTTCCCAATTGCCTATGGAGTAAGGCGAAGCAATATGGTTTACGGATTATTTGTTTTAGCAACAATACTGGTAATTGTAATCTATGTTATGACTGGTTACTTGCCCGCGCTGAGCTTAATAGCGCTGTTTCCAATGCCTCTTGCCTTTTTTTCTTTATATGGAGCAATAAAATATGGAAAATCTATTGGAAATTCTCCACAATATCTCGGCGCAAATGTAGCTGTAACTATATTTACACCATTACTTCTGGGGCTATCAATAATTATTGGCTAAAAAGAAAATTAACACTAACAACCAGGAGCTACCGCCTAAAAAAACAGGTAGTATCCCCTGGTTACAGTTTATTTAGTCGTTACGTGTAAATAACATAATCGAAAATATACTATTAGAAACAACACCATTACTTTTTGAAAATTTATACTGGATAACGTTGCTGGCAGTTATTGTATCGTCAGCCTCAGGCGTCCTGAAAGCGGGTTTTAAACAATTTGATTTATTCGGTGTAATTATTATTGCGATTGCCACAGGATTAGGCGGCGGTTCGTTGCGTGACTTGCTTCTTGATCGAGATGTATTCTGGATCAATGACCAGATATTTTTTATTGCATCGCTTGGCAGTGCAGTCGCTATTTTTCTAGCGGCTAGACTAATAGTAATCTCACCAGGATATTTCCTGATTGCTGATGCTGCGGGCCTGGCTACATTTGGTATTGCCGGAACACTGGTGTCACTTATGGTTGGCGCGCCTCCTCTTATTGCGAGTTTTATGGGAGTTATGACAGGCATCATGGGTGGTATTTTTCGTGATGTATTATGTAACGAAACACCGATCGTATTTCTCAGCCCGCTTTATGCGACAGTGTCCTGGGCGGGTTCCTTGCTTTTTATCGGGCTCTTGTATATTGATCTGGAGATTACAATAGCAGCAATCATTTCGGGTCTGGGTATTTTTATATCACGCTTGCTGGCCATGCATTATAACATCAGCTTGCCCAGATTTAGATTCAAGTCCTGAGGTCGTTACACAGAAAAAACAGAAGGATCAGGCTCGATTGAAATTATGATAAGCTTCAAACCAGTGTGATTTTTTATATCAGATTTCTCAGGGTTATGGCGTTAAAAAAATAAACTACCTGAAGAATTTGAAAAATGACCTGGTCAAAACACTATAATTAAAAAACTTGCAGGGACAGCTTGTCAAAGAGCTTCGGTGGCAAATGACATTTCTTCTCAGATACCACCGAGTCCTTTAGCGTTTAATTTTGGCAATATATCGTTTTTAAAATATTATAGCAGGTATAAAGGAGCTGAAATAATGAGCATACAGGCTTCAAGAGATAGCGAAGGGTATTTAATAAATCCAGATGACTGGACTGAGGAAATTGCAATTGAATTGGCCAGGGAAGAAAATATTGAATTGAATGATGCCTACTGGCAGGTCCTGAACTACATAAGACAGTATTATGATGATGAAAGTATTATCCCGGACGTGCGTCATTTAATGAGCTATTTGTCTACAGAGAACAATTGCAGCAGAAAAGAAGCCAAGAAACATATTTTTGAATTGTTTCCCTACGGCTATGTTAAACAGGCATGTAAAATAGCTGGCATGAAACGACCACGAGCATGGAGCACCGGTTAAGTTGAACGCATCATCAGGGACAAACCACGTTTTTTTACAATACCATATTTATGGACAGTTGTTGCTGTGGCTGAAAAATATTAATGAAACTGCATGGCAATTTTACGATCAATGGCAAGCCTTAAAAAAAGGTGCAAATGTGCCGTGATTTACGATTTATCCTTTTTTCCTGGTACACATGCTGGTCTTTGGCGGTTCTGGTTTTTTTATTGCGTACGGTGAGCTGAATACCCCGGTAGATTTTTTATACATGCATGGCGGAATCGCAATTTTTGTTTAGACAATTTTTTACCTGGTGTTTTTTGGCGCTGGTAAAGTCGAATAGTGTGTTCAAGTGACAGGACCCGGGATGGTAATTATGATTGCATGTAATCAGTGCGGAAAATGTTGTAAAAAATACAGCAATGGCGGTTTATCTGCGACTAAAAACGAGATTGAATACTGGGAGGCCCACAGGCCCGATATCTACAAATATGTCAGGAATGGCAACATTTGGCTGGATCCGGATACAGGTCAGCAGATCGAGTTATGTCCATGGCTCAAAAAATTATCAAATAAAAATGCCTATATTTGCGGTATCTACAATGACCGTCCGGAAGACTGTCGAGCCTATCCTTCAACGCTTGACGAAATGATATTGGATGAATGTGAGATGATAGAAACGCACGATCTGCTAAATCAGCAACAAGCGAAAAAAACGCTGGAAACTCTCATGGCTGTTGATCGATACCCGAATTTATAGACCTGGCTCTATAGGTTGGGTAAAATTTTCTGCAATAATATCCTGGCCAACATAAGCCGTGTAGATTTATTTTTCAATAAGAAATCGTAAAACAGGGAGATTTTATGGCCGAGATAATCAAACAAAGAATGACTGCAGAGGTTGATGGAGAGTTTGTGGTATTTCTTATCGGCTTACGAATTAACCACTTTTGGAAAATTCATAAATGGTTGCCTGTGTTTCTGGCGATGCCAAAAATGCTTATTGAGTTATACAAAAACCCGGAAATGGGATTTCTAAGTCATGAGCAGTGGTTTGGACGAACGACGATAATGGTTCAATACTGGAAATCATTCGAGCAACTGGAGAATTATGCAAAAAGTAAAACATCAAACCATCTCCCCGCATGGGCAGCATTCAATAAAAAGATAGGCAACAACGGAGACGTAGGTATTTGGCACGAAACCTACCTGTCGAAAACAGGCAGTTACGAGTGTGTCTATAATAATATGCCCAGGTTTGGTTTGGCAAAAGCCGCTAATAGCGTACCGGCGACAGGAAAGTATCAGTCGGCCAATGATAGAATTAATCAAAAAAATAGTTAGTGCCAGGATTAATTAATCTCAGTATTAACTAACCTGCAGTTTAATGCACTGTGATTTCAGTATTCAGATAATTTAAACTGGCGTTTACTCCAGGGAGTAATAAGTGATGGAATCATGGATCATTATTTTAGTGCATTTGATTATATTCCAGGGAATGTTTATAACAAAAAATATTACGCTCGGTAGAAAAATTAAAAAAAAGATACGCGGTAAGAATATAGAGGCGACTATTTCGATAATCTATTACAGCCTTATTATTGCCGCATTATCTCTAAGTGTATTTAACCTTTCATTTGGAAAACTTCAATTAACACAGGATTCCACGGCAACAATTGCCGGAATTGCACTGCTTATTTTTAGTCTCATTATATCAGCCGCAACATTAGTAGATTTAGGCGACTCCTGGAGAGTCGGTGTTTTGGGGGACCAGGCAACCGAATTAGTTACATCCGGGATTTATCGGCTTACACGTAATCCGTATTTTATTTCTTACCTGCTGATGTTTGTTGGCTATACTGTTATTCTCCAGAACTTACTGTTATTAAGTCTTACAGTTATAGCCATATTTTTTTGTGCACTTTATGATATTGAAAGAAGAAAAGTACTTGTTTACAGTACATCCCAAGAAATTTTCTGAGTATAAGAACAATGTTCCAAGATATCTCTTTATACAATTACTTGCAGGATAGTGTTGCATACTGGGTGTGCCAGGTTGGCTCAAGCTACGATAATTTATAATACAAATATGAACGGGAGATAAGAATGAAAAACAGGCGTTTTACTGGTTTGAAGTTGGCAATCACTGCCCTGAGTTTTTTACTTGCCGGTGTGGCGTTAGCAGCAGGCGGTGGCGGTGAGGTCAAGACTAACCCCGGCGCATTGACAGGCAAGCACTTTCACCCGAAAGGCAAGTTGCCATCAAAATATATAATTGCCGCGCAAAAACAACAGCGCAAGATGTTACCGTTTTCTGATAAAAGGGATTTCGCAGAACAGAAAAAAGGCTTTATTGCCGCGCCTGACTACAAACAAATCAAGGCCGAGGCAGGCAATGTGGCCTGGGATATGGGCAGTTACGAATGGCTATTAAAAGGAAAGGATTTCGATAGCATCCATCCCTCACTGCAGCGTCAGGCCATCCTGAATATGAACTATGGTCTATACGAAGTCATTCCCGGTATTTACCAGATACGCGGTTTTGACCTGGCTAATATTACATTCATTAAAAGCAAGACGGGCTGGATTATTTTTGATCCATTAACCACCAAGGAAACGGCAGCGGCGGCACTTAAGTTCATTAATGAAAAACTCGGTAAACGACCTGTGGTCGCAGTGGTTTACTCTCATTCCCATGCAGACCATTTTGGCGGTGTCCGGGGTGTTGCCAGTCTGGAAGATGTTAATAGCGGCAAAATCAAGATTATTGCCCCGGTTGGTTTTATGGAAAATGCAGTGGCAGAAAATGTTTATGCCGGTAATGCCATGAATCGTCGCCTGTTCTACCAGTATGGGGTGTTATTAACACGTGGTCCGTTTGGACACGTAGATCAATCGATTGGTAAAAATGTAGCGGCGGGCAATGTTGGCCTCATTCCACCAACAGTAATTATTAAGAAAAATATCGAAGAGATGATTGTTGATGGCATCAAAATGGTATTCCAGAACACACCGGGCACCGAAGCACCAGCAGAAATGAATACCTATTTCCCTGATCTGAAGGCATTCTGGGCGGCTGAGAATATCACCGGCACTATCCATAATATATACACACTGCGCGGTGCCCTGGTGCGTGATGCCCTGGAATGGTCCAAGCAAATCAACGTTGCACTTTATAAATTTGGCCAGAAATCGGATGTGATGTTTGCATCTCACAGTTGGCCGCGTTGGGGCAATAAGCGGGTGCAGGAAGTTATGCGTGCACAACGTGATACCTATGCCAATTTAAATAACGGTGTATTACGTCTGGCTAACCAGGGCGTTACCATTAACCAGATCCACAACCAATACAAAGTACCCAAAAGTCTGCAGCAGCAATGGGCCGCACGCAGTTATCATGGTTCTGTCGAGCATAATAGTCGCGCCGTTATTAATCGCTACCTTGGCTATTGGGATGCCAATCCAGCGACACTGATTCCATTGTCACCGGAAGACTCAGCGCCCCTGTATGTGGAAATGATGGGCGGCTCGAGGAAAATTATGCGCAAGGGCCGGTCTCTGTACAAGAAAGGAAAGTATCGTTATGCACAAGAGATACTGAATAAACTGGTTTATGCACAACCAAAAAACCAAAAGGCGAAGGATCTGCTGGCCGATGTTTTCGAGCAGATTGGTTACCAGCAGGAGAGCCCCAGCGTTCGCAACAGTTTTCTGGCAGGTGCTTTAGAGTTACGTTCAGGCATTCCCTCAGGCGCCTCACCCAAATCATCTGGCCCCGATATGATCCAGGCGATGAGCACGGAGTTATTTCTGGATTTCCTTGGTATTAGACTGGATAGCAATAAGGCTGATGGTAAAGAATTTAAAATAAACCTGGTTACACCAGATAACAAAGAAAAATTTGTGCTTGAACTGAGCAATGGCACATTAACAAACATTAAGGGTTATCAGGCAAAAGATGCTGATCTTACCGTCACCATTAACCGCTCCGATCTGGAAAAGACCATGATGGGCGCGATTAGTCTTGATGATCAAATCAAGTCCGGTAAAGCCAGGCTTAAGGGCAATAAAAAAGTACTTGCGCAGTTAAAAACCATGATGGTGCAATTTGACGTGGGATTTGAAATACTGCCGGGTACCGGTGCCAAGGATCTGACACCAGAGAAAAAGCCTTTTCAACAGGAAGACCTTGGTGACACTGCCGGCGGTTAGTTTTAAGTCAGGCTTTTCTGCTAAAGCGTTAACTTTTTAAGTCTTTAGCTACGATATTTCATCACCGGCGTTTTCTGCGCCGGTGATGTTTGCCGTTATTCTTCAGAACAGGTATATCTGGTATGGATATATTATTAATAGCAGTATTCTTTGTCATAGTTTTATTTTACTTTGTCCCGAAAATCAGAAAGGGATTCAAGGGAGCACTGTATGGCGCTGAATTCATTAAAAAATACGGCGAGGTAGATGTTAGATATATTGGGGTGTTTGAACAAAAAATATCCATATCACAGGTAAAAGATTCGGGCGTAGAAAAAATTGGCA
Organism: uncultured Acidiferrobacteraceae bacterium; assembly: GCA_913009895.1. GTDB lineage: Bacteria > Pseudomonadota > Gammaproteobacteria > Acidiferrobacterales > SZUA-150 > SZUA-150. Next base: position 15,036 of record CAJVXY010000008.1, read on the forward strand.
TAAATTTCATAACAGTTAAAAAGCAATTTGCGTATAGACACATCCAGCCAAGGCCATATACAGTTAGCAGGGAAGAGGCAAAAAAACTTATTAAATTATTAACCGAGGCCGTTAGTGATACATAACAGTCCATCCTACGCTCAAATGTTTTCCCGAATATAAAAGAGGCGTGATGTGAAAATAACAATTATCGGTGCATCTCATGGAATCGGTAACCAGTTATTAAAGTTGGCGCTTGCGGAAAGCCATGAAGTCACTGCTCTCCTGAGAAAGCCAGAAAATCTTAAAGTTACAGACGCCAACCTGCATATCATCAAGGGTGATATCCTTGATCCATCCAGCGTTACCAGTGCCACTACCGATCAAGATGCGATTTGTGTCTGTATTGGGATACCGCCAGGCCGAAAACCTGTTACGGTATTTTCACAAGGCATAAATAATGTACTTTCCGCAATCGGTAATAATACAGAACAAAAGCTTATCGTAGTCACGGGGATCGGGGCAGGGGACAGTAAGGGCCATGGCGGTTTTTTGTATGATCGCGTGATCAACCCGCTCCTGTTAAAAGAAATATACAAAGATAAAAATCGTGAAGAAGCCATAATTAAGGAAAGTCACGTCAACTGGATGATAGTTCGTCCCGGTTTTCTCACAAATGGGCCTGGAACAGGGAACTACCGGGTTATTGATGACCTGGCGGGCATTACTGCAGGCAAGATTTCACGCGCAGATGTTGCAGATTTTATGTTAAAACAATTAAAGGAGCCGACTCACTTTGGCAGGACGCCATTATTAACCTACTGAAAACCCAGGCTATCTGTGAAATACCGTCCAGCTAAATCTGGTTCAGAGGAGAATGGTACTGACTTAAACCTAATATCTGATTTAAACATGGCTTACCCTAGGTTGGACTGAGGGACGAAGTCCAACGTAAGTGTTAAATAAAGCGCCGTTGTTGGACTTCGTTCCTCAGTCCAACCTACGGAAAAGACTTATTGGGCTTAAGTCAGTGCCATTAGGTCCAGTGGACAATTAATTTCAAGGATAGTAATTATATGAAATATTTTATATCAACTGATAAATCAAAACTTGATATAGAGGCTATTCATGATTATTTATGTAATAAATCATATTGGGCCAAGGGACGTAGTTTTGAAAATGTCAGGAAATCAATTGACAATTCCATCTGTTTTGGTTTGTATGATTCTGAAAATAAAATATTGGGTTTTGCACGAGTTGTTACCGACAAAGTGGTGTTTGCGTATTTAATGGATTTCTTTATTTTTGATGAGTATCAGGGCGATGGCCTGGGTAAAAAACTGGCAAAATATATCATTGAATACCCGGAGTTACAGGTAAGGTTGTGGTTTTTGGCAACAGATAGCGCCCATGGTTTATATGAGAAGTTCGGGTTTTCTGCTTTGTCTGACCCGGACAGGTATATGCTTAAAAGAGATGAAAATTATTACTAACATCTAAATCAATTGACAAGCAAATTAGCCAGGTGTTAGCTAGTAACCTGCAATTCTTCAGGAGGTCTTATGTTTAAAGTGACGGCAAGTGGCACTAATCGTTTAGATATAAAATTAAGTGGGAAACTGGATGCTGATGAGATGAAAATCGCATTAGACGAGTTGGTAAACAAGTCTAAAGATATAAAAAATGGTAAAATGCTGTATGAAGTTATTGATTTTCAGCTCCCAACATTTAGCGCCATTGTTGTTGAGTTTTCTCGCCTGCCAGCGATGTTAGGGCTTATAAAAAAATTTGACCGGGCAGCCGTATTGACTGATAAAATCTGGTTAAAGAAGGTGAGTGAGTTTGAGGGTGCGTTATACCCTGGTCTGGAAATCAAGGCTTTTAACAGGGATGAAAAAGTCGAAGCTGAAGACTGGTTGTCGAGTTAATTCTGACCTTAAATTCAGTTATTTGTTTAATCACCGGGTTTGATATGGAGGTTTTATGAAAATTAATATTATTGCATTGTCGGTTGCAGCATCTTTAATCTGGGGTGGCGCGATACTCCTGGTTGCTTCTATGAACGTGATTTGGCCAGGTTATGGCGGCGCGTTTCTTGAAGTCGTGGCCTCTATTTACCCTGGGTATGATACCGGTGGAGGTTTCGGGTCAGTAATGACAGGTACATTTTTCGCTTTGATCGATGGTGCGATTGCGGGTGTTATATTCGGCTGGCTCTACAATTTCTTGTCACAGCGGTTTCCAGGAAGCGCAACATAGCCGTCATGCGAAATGGCAGTGATCTTTTTTAGTTCTTTATCGGGTATCTGAGTGGACGTTTTTCTAATCAGTCCAGCTTCATCCAGATCATACTGGTACCTCGTCGTACTGATAACACTATTGGCTGTTATTTTTACGGTACTTGCCTATACGGCATATTCTTCACGTCATTCCCGTGTCGAGATAGTGAGTGATGGAATTCGGCTAGTCGGTAATTTCTGGGGTCGTGAGATTCCATTCGACCTGCTAAATGTGGCTGATGCGAGTATTCAGGATATAACAAAAAGTAATGACTACTCGCCGAGACAACGTACGCTTGGAACCGGCCTGCCTGGATATTCCTCGGGTTGGTATCGTCTTCGTAATGGAGAAAGGGCACTTGTTTATCTTACAAAACGAGAAAATGTTGTATACCTCCCTACCACTGATGGTTACTCACTACTGCTTAGCGTCGAGGAACCTAAAAAATTTATCGCTACGTTACAGAAAAATAAAAATTAAAAAAAATTGATAAGCACTGAAAATAAATTTCAATTATTGGAAAGTAACAGCTAATTTCGAAATATCATCTAAATTATAATAAAAAAAGGAGGTGTTATGAGTGAAACTGGTAAAATACTTAAATATCAATTATGGCATGTGCTTGCCTTATTAGCTTTGCTCACTGTTATCAAAATAATTGTCACGAGCAAGCCGGATATTTTACTCGGCTCATTTTGGAACTTGAGTACCAGGTTTTGGTTCTGGTTGGCGATAGCAGTACCAATTATTCACCAAACCTATGTTCTATTGATCTGGCGATTCGAGCTTTACCAGAGAACATTTTCCAGACGGTTTGGCGTCAAACGTGCATTTAATTTTTATGCAGCAGGGTTTTCTTTTCTTTTTGCAAGCCGGTTAATTGCGATTATTTTTCTTTCCCTAAGCAACAAAGATACGCTGCATTCAGATCCTGTTTTAACCTATGGTATCTCAATATTAATCACACCTTTTATTGTATATCTGTTTTACTCGGTAAAAAAATATTTCACCATTGAGCGGGCGTACGGCATTGATCATTTTGATCAAAATTACAACGAGCCGTACGTGAAGCAAGGGATATTTAAATACACAGATAACGGTATGTATGTGTTTGGTCTCATGGTCCTCTATTTGCCCGGTTTGCTGTTGTTCTCAAAGGCAGCAATTTTGGCCGCGTTATTTAATCATGCATATATTTGGGTGCATTATTACTTTACTGAGCGCCCGGACATGATTGAAATTTATGGCAATACACCATAAAAATAATTTAATTGAAGGTTTTTGTGCAAAAGGATTTGAACGTATTTATAAATAAATAAAATACAATAAATTATTTAAAAAACAATATTAATTTTTATGTGCAATAAAATTACGATTGGTCTGGAGTTTTACTTTAAGGGAAACAAATACTCGCCTTCTTTGGTGATTGATCTGGATGAGCATGTCCTGACCAAAAGGGATTTTGATTCGTTTTACGTAATATTGGCGAGTAGCGTCAATATTGATACCTACTCATATGAATACGAGATGATGCTTGCCCAGGAGATAAGCTTTTCAGCCGCAACCGGGCTGGCAACTATTTTTCTTGATAATGGTAATTTCGACTTTCCTGCGTTTCGGCAGACATTACAAGACGAGAGACTTGCTGCAGGCATATCAAAAATAGCCAGTGATCATTTGTCAGTTAATGACCTTTCGTCACGTCCTGAGCTAAAAACAGCTTTAACCAAAGCCTATCAATTGGGACAAAAATCGTAACTGGTATAATGCCACAAAATATGTTTTGTTCGTTTGTTTGCCAGGGAACTACATTTGTTAAATAATTCAATATTAAAAATATTTATTCTCACAGGCCTGGCCTTAATTGCATTTGCCGCTAACTCGGTACTGGCGCGATTGGCACTAGGCAATGAAACCATTGATGCCTCAAGTTTTACTGTTATCCGCCTGCTTTCGGGTTCACTGGTACTGCTCATAATCATAACCATTTCTCGAAACACAGGATCACCTGGAAAAGGCAGCTGGCCTGCCAGTTTCATGTTATTTCTCTACGCTATTACGTTTTCCTATGCTTATATTGTGTTAGACACAGGAACAGGAGCACTTATTCTGTTTGGCGCTGTTCAGATTACAATGATTTTGCTCTCGTTTATTTCCGGTACGCGCTTGCATTATACCGAATGGGTGGGCGTACTTGTTGCTTTCACAGGTTTTGTTTATCTGATTCTGCCCGGGGTTACTACGCCCTCGGTTTTTGGGTTTTTACTTATGACTATCGCCGGAATTGCATGGGGTGGTTATACCTTGAGGGGGCGTGGTTCGAAAAACCCGCTGCGAGATACCGCTTCTAATTTCATTCGAACAACACCACTCGTAATAATATTGGCCATCGCCACAATTAATAATTCCCATTATACAGCTGAAGGTATTTTATTGGCTTTATTGTCCGGTGGCCTTACATCTGGAATTGGTTATACGTTATGGTATATCGCCCTTGGTGGTCTATCTGTGACACAAGCGGCCGTATTACAACTATCAGTGCCAGTTATTGCCGCTGTGGGAGGCGTGATTTTTGTGTCAGAAGCCATTACTTCCCGTCTTACAATTTCATCTATCATGGTGCTTGGCGGTATTTTAATGGTCATTTTAGGCAGGTATTACATTAACCGACTTAGTACAAACGTGAAAACATAACACGGTGATTATAATTAAAGGATAAGCCTGCAAAAAATCTAACCACAAGGGGAAGACGGTGAAAGCAAATGAGCTTCAAATTCATATATTTAAAACATACTTGTCGTTACGATACGGCATGGCGATATTCGCCTTTGCTTTTCCGGTGCTACTCTACGCAATTGGTGTTTATAATGACATACCACTGCAGGACTCCATGAGTAACTATTATTTTGCTACACCCTGTGAGGCAATATCTAAATCATGTGATGCGGCCGGGTCAGTTTTTTTATCCAACGGCAAAATGGGTCGAACCAGAATTTCCCATGCGAATCTGGTTCGTGGGCCTGCTCTTCTCAATTGGGGCATTCTTGTTTCTATATAGTGGCTTTAGCAAAAAAGAGGACTGGCTTTTAAACCTTGCGGGTATTTTCGCCTGGGGTGTCGCAATATTTCCAATGGATATTGATCCAGCAAGTAGCTGGCGAGACATAAATGCCCACGGCGTAAGTGCGATCGCTCTCTTTGTATGCATGGTGCTCGTGGTATGGTTGTGTGCCCGGGATACACTTGAATACGTGACTGATGAAAAATTACGAAAGCGGTTTATTTTAAAGTACAACGTAATTGGAATCCTCATGGGGGTTTTCCCGATTATTGCCTTGATATTCACGCTCATACTACGGGCTTATGGTAAACATGTGTTTTTTATAGAGGCGGCTGGCATCTGGACATTCGCAATTTACTGGTGGGTAAAGCCCAGGGAGCTCGCGCATACCGGGGCAGACAAACGGGCCTTGCAGGCAGAAATTGAGCTCAACAGGCCGGCGTAATTATTTATTTATTTCAGTAATAATACGGAGTTCATCATGGGATTCACGAGAAAATACATTAGAGAAAGTAATTTTGTGCTCACGTTAGTACGAGATAGCGTTAGTGATAAAGAGTTGTGTGATCATGTACGTCTACTCACTGCAGAAACAGTAGACATGCATCCCTTTCTTGAGCTTACTGATGTAACTGAATTACGTGATTTATCCGGAATTACCGAACTAGGCACCATAACAACTGGTACGTTCGAGGGAGAAAGAAAACCTCACAAGGTAGACAAATTGGCAGTACTTGTTGCCAGTGATGAGTTGTACGAATTGGCAGCCGCTTATATGGCTACCAGTCTCTACTATCGACATGAAGCAAAAATATTCAAAGATTTCAGACAAGCCATTGAATGGTTGGGTGTCGCTGACCTTGAAAATGAGATAAATAATCTAAGAAGGGAATGACGCCTATTATCAGATGATAATTATTCCCAGCCATATCTTCGCCTTTAAAAAATAATGTTATTTAATAAAAGCGGTTACTATTTTATAGTTTTACTTGCCCTGGCGGTAATAGGGTTTTGGGGGTCATATTTTTCAAAATCATTTAGCGGGATAAATCATTATATCCATATTCATGTAATCGCGATGTTGCTCTGGATCGGCTTGCTTATCACGCAAGCATTCTTGATAAGGCACAAAAAACGATATTTGCATAGAACTATTGGCAAACTTTCTTATGTATTAGTGCCAGTACTCGTAGTTTCACTTGTTTTATTGGCGCATAATCAAATTACCATTCATGATTACGGAATATCGTATTCCCGTCTTTATATATTATTCCTGCAACTATCATTATTGGCAATTTTTGTAATTGCATATGTTTTGGCCATAATTTATCGTAAATCACCCAGCCATCATGCACGTTACATGATTAGTACATCATTAACCCTGATTGATCCGGCAGTTGCGAGAATACCGTTAAATCTGCCGTCACTTCCTTTTAGTTACCAGGTGCTAACGTTTACACTTACAGATATAATACTACTGATTTTAATTATCATCGAACGTAAACAAACGAAAGGGCGGGAAGTATTTCCGATTATGCTGGCAATATTCCTGTTTTTTCAGACATTCAATCTAACATGGTCAGATAGTAAAACCTGGGATAATTTTTCCCTGTGGTTTGCCAATCTTCCGCTGACTTGAGTAGGGCATAGTTATAGTTTTTAATTCTTAAAACCGTTTACTAATAAGAGTAAATATTTAGATGAGTCTAATAGAAGAATTCATACGCAAAGAATCGACAAGTGGCATGTTGTTAATTTTAGCAACTATTTTAGCGCTTATATTTAGCAATACATTCATGGAGCCACTGTATCAGTCGTTCTTGCATATTCCCGTTGAGATACGAGTTGGTTCCCTGCGTCTGGATAAGTCACTTTACCACTGGGTAAATGATGGCTTGATGGCTATTTTCTTTTTATTAATTGGCCTTGAAGTAAAAAGGGAATTACTAGAGGGCCATTTGTCATCAATAAAACAGATTGCATTGCCTGGATTTGCTGCCATCGGCGGTATGGTTGTACCAGCAATTATTTACCTGGCATTCAACATAAATAATCCGGCCGCAGTAAATGGATGGGCAATACCAACAGCAACGGATATAGCCTTTGCATTGGGCATTCTTTCTTTGCTGGGAAACCGGGTACCTATATCCCTTAAAATATTTTTAATGGCATTAGCCATTATTGATGACCTGGGCGCAATCGTAATTATTGCGATTTTTTACACAACAGATTTGTCAACATTATCTATTGTGGTCGCACTTGTTTCTTTGACAATATTAATCATATTCAACATTTTAGGTGTTACCAAAAAGGCGGCATATTTCATTGTTGGTATAATTTTATGGATAAGCGTCCTCAAATCCGGTGTCCATGCTACTTTGGCCGGGGTTGCATTGGCATTTACAATTCCACTAACAGGTAAGGATGGGGATAAACAAACCAACTCGCCACTTAAAGAGATAGAACATAGTCTCCATTTCTGGGTTGCATTCTTTATTCTGCCCTTATTTGCTTTTGTTAATGCCGGGGTCGACATTACCGAGATATCGTTAAGCCAAATGGCTGGTTCTGTGCCATTAGGGATCATGCTTGGATTGTTTGTCGGTAAACAAGTGGGTGTATTCGGGTTTAGCTGGATTGCGATAAAACTTAAATTGGCAACATTACCGGAGGGCAGCAACTGGGTGCAGCTTTACGGGGTTTCATTATTAACAGGCATCGGCTTTACCATGAGCCTCTTTATCGTCTCCCTGGCATTTGAAGATGACAGTATTTTTCAATACACCGATAAACTGGCAATCCTTGTGGCGTCATTTTTGTCCGGAATCGTGGGTTATTTAATTCTAAAAATAAAAAAACGTACTCAGTAAAACTATTCAACAAGGACGCATTTTCTACTGCTGTGTTTAAACTTGACAAGTTACGTTAATCACAAATCAGGCCATGATTTATGAAAAAAGGCGAATCTAAAATACCGGCATATTTAGTGCTGCGAGTCATTTCTTTATTTTTGGTTACAATAGGAACAGGTCTTTTATTACTTGCTGGCGTATCTTTAGTATCCGTTGCACCAATAATAGGCCAACAAGGTTTTGCCATGCCCATAACCGGGTTACTGTTGTTATTTGTTGGGTTTGTCGGACCTGCGAGAATTATCATTAAAGGTGTCCATGTTCCAGCAGAAGTCCGGCAAACCATACTTGTTCATGCCATCGTTTTACCGATCATAGGATTAGTGTTAATTTTAGCCGCTATTGTTAATGCACCAACATTTGTGGCGTGGTCCTATATTATAGTAGGACTGTTAATAATGGTGTCTGCTTTAGTCGGGTTTTATGCTTTAAGCAGAAAATTACCTCCTACATTTTACATCAGTGAAATGTTGAGTGTTATCAAATCAGTTGGTCTCACTGGCGATAAAAAGAACAGTCCGGCAGATCGGGAGTTTACACGCTGGACAGAAGGTAAGCCTGATGGTGTGTTGCTTGGGACGACAGCACCTGATGGCAAAGTAACCACCATGACAGGTGAAACCGTGTCCCTGAACACTTTTTTTGCAGACAGTGGCTCGTCATTGCTGGTGTTGAATTTTGGTTCATATACCTGTCCGCATTTCAGGAAACGCATAAATGAACTTCATTCACTTATGGATAAATGGTTAGACCGGGGCGTACGGTTTTTAACCGTTTACACAGCGGAGGCACATCCTGAAGATGGCTGGAAACTGGCCCATCAATATGACAACGATGCCGAATACACTAATGAAAATGACTTTAATTTTTACTATGCCAGAAGTATTGATGATCGCAGTAAAATGGCAAAATGGTTAATAGAAAAAAAACATTTCAAGCTGCCTGTTGTACTGGATTCAATGGAGAATGACTTGTTAAAAGCCTATAACACATGGCCAATACGCCTGTATATTATCGACGCAGGCAAGGTGGTTTTTTGTGGTCAGCAGGGCCCTTTTGGTTACGAGCCAGGCCGTGTCGATAAGGCACTGAAAAGTATGTTGGGTTAACGATTGTACGAAATAGTTTTAAAAAAATGTAGACCGCAATGTTCGTGACTGAAGAAATAGCACTTCGCTCAGAGATCAAGCCTCAGAGCTGGCCAAAGCGTTTTATATTACTTTTGGTTTGGCCCTGAGGGGTAAGTCCTGTCCTCCTGGGGTGTGGCTCCGACTTGCATTATTAAAAGGGGCGGACTTTCACCTTTCCGATTATATTTACGTGTTCTACAATCACGCCATGACGAACATCCCTGAACTATTATTACCTGCGGGCACCCTGAAAAACATGCAGTATGCCTTTGCATTTGGTGCAGATGCTGTGTATGCCGGTCAGCCACGTTACAGCCTGCGTGTCCGCAATAATGATTTTACCCTGGCCAACCTGACAAAAGGGGTGGCAGAGGCCCACCGTTTAGGCAAGAAATTTTTTGTAACCAGTAACCTCGTGCCCCATAACGTCAAAATCAAAACCTATATGGCGGACATGGCGCCGGTCATTGCCCTCAAACCTGATGCATTGATTATGGCCGATCCAGGTTTAATTATGATGGTACGGGAGCGCTGGCCTGATATGCCCATTCATTTATCCGTCCAGGCCAATACCGTGAATTTTGCAGCAGTAAAATTCTGGCAATCTTTGGGGCTGACACGCATTATTCTTTCACGAGAATTGTCTCTCGATGAAATCGAGGACATACGACAACGGTGCCCTGATATAGAGCTTGAGGTATTTGTTCACGGGGCGTTGTGTATTGCCTATTCAGGGCGTTGCCTGTTATCGGGATATTTTAATCACCGGGACCCCAATCAGGGAGCCTGCACGAATTCTTGTCGCTGGCAATATAAAGTCGTTAGTGGCCAGGAAAATGAGTCCGGCGACATAAGCCCGGAAATAATAAACTTCGATGCCCAGGCCGCTATGAAAGCGGGTAATGATTTTTCAGAACATGCGGAAACCTTACGGCATCCATTGGCTGACCAGGTTTACCTGATAGAAGAAAAGCAGCGCCCGGGTGAATACATGCCCATCATGGAAGACGAGCATGGTACTTATATAATGAATTCCCGGGATTTGCGTGCCATCCAACACGTGGAACGTTTGGCTAAAATGGGCATTGATTCCCTGAAAATTGAGGGGCGTACCAAGTCATATTATTATGTTGCGCGCACTGCGCAGCTTTATCGCCAGGCTATTAACGACGCGGCAGAGAACCGGCCTTTTAATGCCGACCTGTATTGGAAACTGGAAGGCCTGGCCAACCGTGGTTACACGGATGGTTTTTATCAGCGACACCCTGATCAGGCCTACCAGAATTATCTTGATAACAAAGCGGATAGTGGCCAGCAACGATTTGTTGGTGAAATAATTAAATATGAGCATGGTTTGGCAGAAATCGACGTAAAAAATAAATTTGCAGTGGGTGATTCACTGGAATTAATCCTTCCCGGGGGCAATCAAACGATAAAGCTTGAAAGTATGGAAGATCTGGGGGGCAATCCGATGACAGAAGCATTGGGTGGAGGTTACCAGGTGCGTATTCCGTTACCAGATGCGGATTACGACAAGGCTTTAATCGCAGTTAATCTACAAAAAAATGATCCTGTTTTTAATCAATCCAGAAATAATTGAAAAACACCAGAAATAAAAAATTACAGGTAACATCTGTACTAAAATCTTCCCTGCCAGTAATACCCTCAGTGGCAATAAGTCGGTCCCGTTCAAAGCAACCATGATTACTTTTTCTCGAGTTATAAATAGTGATGAATATCAATAGAAGCGTTCCATGTGGCTGGTTATGTGTTTAGAAATGGGAGCTTGATCAGGATTTTATATCAAAATTAACCACGTCATCTAATCTTTTGATAGAAGTATCCTGAATAAGTGGTTGAATGTTCATACAACAAAATGTGTATTCTATAATTTAATTTTTTCTTTCTTTACCCTCAGGTATGATGTTGGTATTGGTTTCAATGGAATGGATAAACTTCACATAAGGAAACTTCGTAATTTACTTTGACATCTATTGGGGGTGCCAATAGAGAGGTCGCAAGCCAATGTTTTGTTGCACATAAAAAACATTATACGCAGGAGAGGAGAGGCACGTGATGGAGGGGAAATCAGTCGCAGATAATGCGTGCCTGGAGAGCTTTGTTAAATTCCTTACTGAGCTGAACAATACATCGTCAGAATTCGTCCTCGAGGGACAGCTGGCACGGGTGCTTGAGGATTGGCAGTCCAGTCGATTGGGGGTTGATCAGACCTACACTACCTTACTAACAATTATTCTGAATACGCTTTTAGAGGACGGGAATGGTGCCGGTATTGCCAAGCTGGGGTCAAGGCTGATTAATACCCTGCAATCTCCGGCACAGGCTAAAGCGGCCCCCAGGGATAATCAGCATCAGCAGACAATACCAGCACCCGACCAGGCATCCATTGATAGAGATCGCCAGTTGAGCTCAGCTATTGATAATTTGCGAAATGCTATAAGTGGCAAGGAAGCGAAATCGTTTACCGAATCAGCACAGTTGCCTGATAAAAACAACACAACACCTAAGAAACAATTATCGGATACTGAAAGGAATAATGGCAATGAAGAACAAGAAAAAACTTATCCAGAAGTAGAGCGAAGAGTTAATTCTGCGTATCGGCAACATCTTGATCGCAAGCATGGCGAGATAGAAAAACTGCAAGAGGTGCTTGCGCAAAAAGCTGTTGAGGCGATTGCCCAAAACAAGGAATTTGGTGCGCTCCTTGAGATTGAGCGTGGGGCACTACGACAAGCGAGCAGTATCACAGAAATAGAGGAGTTAAAGGAAATACTTATTGGTGGCACTGAAGAGTTAATCGAAGGGCAGAGGGCGCTGTCAGAGAAATTGCGCAGCTCCTTTGATTATCTGAAGATAATTAAATCTGACAGTGAAAGATTACACGATGAGCTCAGCAAGGTACGTTTACTGAGTCTTACGGATGAATACACAGGACTGCCAAATAGAAGGGCGTTTATGCGCAGACTAAAAGATGAAATAGCTCGTGCGCAGCGCTATGAGACATCTTTGGCATTAGTTTTAATCGATCTCGATCACTTTAAGAACATAAATGACCGGTATGGGCACCAGGCAGGAGACGAAGTGCTTAACTGGTATTCTCATAATGCATTACTGATTTTTCGTCACTATGATATGGTGGCGCGTTATGGTGGTGAGGAGTTTGCTGTGTTGTTTCCAAATACTACTCATGAAGGTGCATTAAGGGCGTTACATAAAATGCGAAACTGTATTGATGACGCAAAATGTACTTTCGATAATACAATAATAGACATACCAACATTTTCAGCGGGACTAACAATTTATCAGGATGGCGAGGAACCGGAGGCTTTTATTAATCGTACAGACAAGGTACTTTATCAAGCAAAAAACCTGGGCAGGAATCGAATAGAAGTTGAAACTCCCAGTGGTGAGGAGCTAAATCAGACCAACGGGGTTTAATTTTACCGTGGTCATTCTGATTTCTGAAGACTGAAATATCCGGGAGTTGATATCCGCCTGGCTCACTTTTTTCAATTTAGCAGCGGCCGGGCACGTCAACGATGAATTTTCCGGAATTGAGAGAGGAAATAGTCGTCTTGAACAGTTTGAGCTTTATCTACATACGACGAGTGGCCAGGCTACGATGGCGCGGTAGTGGTGGAATACGGAGAATGTGAGGCAGAAAACGCCAGTAAGGCGGTGCCAGTCCCAGGATGTGACTGAAACGATAGACCCGGTCTGTAATTGCACGCGATGCTGGATGCGAATTCTCGAATGCATGGACAACATTAGCCTGTTTGGCGATAGTGCGACTAACACGTCGTAATATCCATGACTCAGGTAATTCTGGTGAAAAATAAAATGTTGGGTTGAGTAAATCATGCTGCGGGGACAAGTAACCATCCCGTTTACAGTCTTTTTCAAGTTGCGTGCCTGGTAAAATCCGGATTCCGGTTGTAAACATTGCCAGGAATCTGTTACCTGTTAGCTGGCTTTCAACAAAGCTCATGGTTTGTTCAACCGTTTCCCGAGTTTCGCCGGGCGCACCAAGAATAAAGAACCACATGCTTGAAATACCAGAAGCTCTGGCCAGCCTTGCTGTATGGTAAACTTGCTCCTGGGTAAAACCCTTGTTCATTTTCTCCAGTACGATGTCGCTCGCACTTTCAGGTGTTATCATCATGGAATTGAAGCCTGCACGCTTCATTAACGTAAAAAGTTCTTTTGAGGCGCCTAAAGGATTAACGCCCATTGCAGTAAATTTTACCTTCAGACGTCTGCGAATAATTTCTTCGCATAACATAATAGTATGGCTCTGAGGCAGATTAAAAATAGAATCAACAAATTCAAAAGCCCTGGGTTTAATTATTTTTATTACTGTTTCTATTTCATCTACCACTTCCTCGATCGGGCGTTTACGTATATTCCTGCCCTCTATGCATGAATAGGCACAGTAGTTGCACGATAACGGGCAACCGCGTTTGCTTTGTATGGGCCAGGTCGCGCCCTGTTTTTGATACTGTTGCCAACTAATCCAGTTTTCCATGCCTGAAGAACCGATCGATTGATTAGGACAAGCCGCGATATTTAAATTGAAACGCGTGTCACGGTGGCACAATCCCGCTACCCGATCGAAACGCTTTGCCCCCTCTATTTCATCCAGAAGTTTCGGGAAACTTTTTTCTCCCTCTCCCAGAATAGCAAAATCAGCATCAAGTTTGTTTAGTACGTCACTTCCGATAATTGAAATTGCCGGTCCACCCAGGACTATGTCGGCATTACTGTGTTCTCGAATTAAGGTGATTTGCTGATTGAGTTGTTCAATATGGGATACGCTTCGCTGGTGAACAAGGTTATCGATATTCCGTACAGATATACCAATGACCCGGGGTTTATAACTACCGAGTGTCTTGTATAGGTTGGCCATGCCATGAGGGTCCATTAACATGTCAATGAATTTAACATCATGACCAGCCCGGGCTGTTGCAGTTGCAACATAACTGAGGCCAATAGGCGGGGCTGGCAATAATTCAGTTGAAGTGTTTGAATAAATTAATAATACACGCATGACATCTGGATAGAGTGTTTCTGATTAGTATTTATGGACGGGATAGTTTTGTTAGAAAACTAAAAATATTTTATATCGTATAGTATGATAAATAGTTAAAAACCATAAAAGTTATCCATGTTGTTGAAATGTGTAATATGTCAATTATTTATAAAATAAATATCACAATATGGCTGGTAAACAATAATTAACGAAATAATAATATTTTATAGTAGAGAATTCATGTATAACAATTCGCTAACAATACCAAAAATTCGTATCTGTACTAGTGGTATAAGTCAAAAGGGAGTATTGATTTAAAAATAAATAAATATCTTTTTATCTGCAGAAGGAAAATTGACCTGGATCAAAAGGAACAGCCTGGATGGCTGCCACTATCGGGCTCTTTTAAAAAATGACAGGGTTACTTAATGTTTTCTTTATCACAAACAAAAGGATCAAATAAGAACAATCCATTTGATCTTAATAATACAGATGCCTATCACTATTGGCGTGATAAAAAACTGTCAGGTTACCCAACATCAATTGATGAACTATTAATTGAGATTAAAGATCCACGGGCATTATCGGCAGCAGAATATCAGACCATCATACGATCCTGTGGTAAAACCAATATGGCGCTCTATCGTAGTGAGACCGTTGGCGACAGCGATAAAAACATACCTCTGATGCTGGCAAAACAATTGGGTTTGAGGTTGCTGGATCACAATTGGTTGGCAGATAAAGAAGGTGTCACCAGCCTGACAGTCAGGCCCACTGGAGAACGCAGCCACTATATTCCTTATACCAACCGACCCATTCACTGGCACACAGACGGTTATTACAATCCAGCGCATCGGCAAATCCACAGCCTGTTGCTACATTGTGTTGCCAGTGCTGCGCAGGGCGGAGAAAATGCATTACTGGATCACGAGATCGCCTATATCCTGATTCGTGATGAGAATCCTGACTATATACGGGCACTGATGGCAAATGATGCCATGACGATACCGGCGCGGATAAGTGATACCGGGACAGCCCGGCCTGATCAGCCCGGACCCGTTTTTTCTATCAACCCGGTAAGTGGTGATTTACATATGAGGTATACTGCACGCACACGCAGCATAATATGGGAGCATCACGCACTAACGCGCGAGGCAGTGGACTTCGTGTCGCAACTACTCGACAGTGATTCAGGTTATATCTTTCGGGGTCGACTGGAGCCCGGGATGGGCCTGATTAGCAACAATGTGTTGCATGATCGAGCTGGATTTGAAAATGATGCCCTTCATGAACGTTTACTATACCGCGCACGTTTCTATGACAGAATCAGGGACACTGGAATGCGAAAAGTTTTCCAGTTCTGAGGTGTCAAGATGACACTTGCTGACTATGTCAACACTTTTGGTCAGGACATGGTCGCCCGCCATGGCGAGCGTGTGCACAAAATTGCCATTGATGCTGGTTTCAGTTGTCCCAACCGAGATGGCAGCAAGGGCCATGGTGGCTGTACCTTTTGTAATAATGCTTCATTCAGTCCCAATGGCCGTAAACCGCCCCCTATTGCAAACCAGATTGCCGCCGGCAAACAGGTGATACGCAAACGCACCGGCGCGCGAAAATACCTTGCTTATTTCCAGGCCTATACCAACACCTATGCTGATATAGGGCATCTGCGCGCCCAATATGATCAGGCCCTGGATGATCCCGA
This sequence comes from uncultured Acidiferrobacteraceae bacterium, assembly GCA_913009895.1. Lineage (GTDB taxonomy): Bacteria > Pseudomonadota > Gammaproteobacteria > Acidiferrobacterales > SZUA-150 > SZUA-150. The sequence continues at coordinate 31,156 of CAJVXY010000008.1, forward strand.
TGTTATCGGCCTGTCCATAGGCACACGACCGGATTGTGTGCCACCCGCGGTACTGGACTTGCTGGCCGATTATCGCGACCAGGGCTATGAAATCTGGCTGGAGCTGGGCCTGCAGTCCATTTTTGATACAACATTGGAACGGGTTAATCGCGGTCATAGCCTGATCGAATACGAACAGGCCATCAGGGATGCACAGGCCCGACACCTTAATACGTGCACGCACCTCATCGTTGGCCTGCCGGGTGAAACGGAAGACCACGTCATCCAGAGTCTCGACCATGTGCTTATGCTAGGTGTGCAGGGATTAAAGCTGCACCCCCTACATGTGGTGAAGGGCACGCGGTTGGCCAATGACTGGCGCCGCGGCGAATATCAACCTCTGTCTTACGAACAATACGTTCATACGGTGGTGGATCTGATTGAACGCACTCCACCGGATATCATTTATCATCGCATTACCGCTACGGCATCGAGAGATATTTTATTGGCGCCGGATTGGTGCGCCCACAAGTGGAAAGTAATTAATGGTATTGAGTCGGTGCTCCGTTGCCGTCATACCCGTCAGGGCAGCCACTGCGTTTCAGGGCTATCCCCGTCCACTGTACTTGAAGGTTCCCGCCCCGATGATCGCCGTCAATTTGTTGCCCGTACCCTATGACCACCAGCAAAAATAATGTCGAACTTGTCTGCCCTGCCGGTAATTTACCGGCCTTAAAAGCCGCTGTTGATAACGGAGCAGATAGTGTCTATCTTGGTTTTCGTGATGGCACCAATGCACGCAATTTCCCCGGGCTGGGTTTTGATAATAACGAACTCGATCGGGCGATTGATTATGCCCATAACAAAGGCCGCAAGGTGTTGATGGCCATCAATACCTATCCCAGGCCCCACCAATGGCAACAATGGTGTCAGGCCATCGATAGCTCGGCAAGCCATAATGTTGACGCATTGATCCTGGCGGACCCCGGGCTGATGCATTATGCGACCACCACTTATCCTGATTTACGCCTGCATTTGTCGGTACAAGGTTCTGCCACCAACCACGAGGCCATTGATTTTTATGCCAGACATTATGCCATCCGGCGTGTGGTGTTACCGCGGGTGCTGTCACTGTCACAAATCAAACAGGTCATCAAAAATACCGATGTTGAAGTGGAAGTTTTCGGTTTCGGTAGCCTCTGTGTAATGGTGGAAGGCCGCTGCATATTGTCTTCCTATGTCACAGGTAAATCACCCAATTCCAACGGCGTCTGTTCACCGGCAGAAGCGGTGCGTTGGGAAGAAACACCACAAGGACGCCGTTCGCGTCTTAATGGTGTGTTGATAGATGAATATGCACCCGATGAACATGCCGGTTATCCTACATTATGTAAAGGTCGTTATAAGGTAAACGATAATATTTTTTACGCGATCGAAGAACCCACCAGTCTCAATATTCTGGAGATACTGCCAGAACTTATTCAAGCTGGTGTGGTGGCCATCAAGGTTGAAGGGCGACAACGCAGTCCCGCCTACGTAGCAAGTGTGACGCGTGTCCTGCGTGAAGCACTGGATCAATGCATGGCCAATCCAGATAACTTCAGCGTGTTATCAACATGGATGGCGCAACTGGACAAGGTTGCCGAAGGGTCCTGCCATACCCTGGGCGCCTATCATCGCCCCTGGCAATAATCATTTATGCCCACACCTGTAAAAGAATGAAAAGGGATACGTGACTCGTATGCGAATTTCTTTAGGACCCTTGTTGTATTTCTGGGATCGGCAAACGGTGCTGGATTATTACAACAAGATTGCACAGTTGCCCGTGGATATTGTTTACCTGGGTGAAACCGTGTGTGCCAAGCGACGCGAATTGCGGGGTGATGACTGGCTGAACCTGGCCACCATGCTTGAAGATGCAGGCAAGGAAGTGGTGTTATCGACCTTATCACTGATTGAGGCAGAATCAGATCTGGCCCTGGTAAAACGTGTTTGTCAAAACGGTTCTTACCAGGTTGAAGCCAACGACATGGCCGCAATTAATTTGCAAAAACCCGGCACACCTTTTGTTGTTGGGCCCCACATCAATACTTATAACAGCAGCACGCTGGCCCAGATGTCGGCGTTGGGCGCCAGGCGATGGGTAATGCCGCTGGAGCTGGCTGGCGAGAACCTCAAGGCCATGCAAGCGCAGCGACCTGTTAATATGGAAACCGAGGTGTTTGTTTTTGGTCGTCTGCCACTGGCTTTTTCTGCCCGCTGTTACACGGCGCGCGCCCATAATATCAGTAAAGATGACTGTGGTTTTTGTTGCCGTGAATATGAACAGGGACTGCTGCTTGCCACACGGGAGCAACAACCGTTTCTTGTTATCAATGGCGTACAGATGCAGTCAGCCCGGACTTTTTGCCTGGTTGATCAGCTACCTGAATTAGCACAACTGGGAGTGGATATTATTCGATTGTCCCCGCAGTTGCAGGGTATGACGGAAATTATCGACCTGGTTGACAAGGTACGGAATCAACGTCTTGAACCGGCGTTGGCAGTGGTATCACTCAAACGCCATATGCCCACAGGTCCCTGTGACGGTTATTGGTATGGCGATGCCGGTATGGATCTTCTTGGTAAGGATTTTTTGGATGCGAATCTTCAGGAGAAAGGTCTGTGATCGTGACCAATGATGCTCATACTGGTGTCTCTAAGACAGGCTATCTAACTGGTATTTGTTCACGAAGCCGCCTCGCCAGTTTCGCCAGCACCTGGGGCGGTGGATGGCCGAAAACATCGGCGATATGGGCGCTCCAATCAAAATCCAGGGCATCGAGCAGGTTTTTGATAGCCAGGCTGACTTCAGTGTTGCCCTCAATGTTCAGGCGGCGATTAAAAAACAGGGTATCGGGGTCCTCGGCACGGGTTGCCAGTAACCAGAAATCAGCAAGTTCGCCGCTGATGCGTGTATCCCAATGGTCGTTACGTGAACGAAACAATCGGCTATTTTTGATCGTAAAACTTAGCGCGAGGGGAATATCTGTGACCCGGATACACAGGCTTTTTCCTTCCAGATCCTTGAGCCGATCCTCAAGGCCTTGTCCACGCATAAAGTGGTTGCAGGCCCTGGCGACGATTGCGCTATGCAAGGCATCCGGCATCAAGCGCAACGGTTTTGCCAGGGTTGTTAGTACTCGTAATCTATTCATGATGATTGATCGAAACCAGGGTCTGTTGCACAGAGAGAATATTCCAGAAAGAATATAACAGGGACACTATGCCAAAAATTTGTACAGATCACATTGATAAACGTCAATCAAATACAGGCCAATCGAATTCAGTCCGGTATTTTTGAGGGTAAAAAAGGGCGGTAATTATGATGAAGTACAAATCAATGCGGGATTTTATTTCTGCACTGGAGCAACAGGGAGAACTCAAGCGCATCCGCCATGAGGTTGATCCGAACCTGGAGATCACCGAAATCAGCCAAAGAGTATTAAAGTCTCAGGGACCGGCATTGTTATTTGAAAATCCCAAGGGACATAAGACTCCCGTGTTGACGAATTTGTTTGGCACCACGCACCGCGTGGCCATGGGTATGGGCCAGGAATCTCTTGCCTCCTTACGTGACGTGGGAGAAGTGTTGGCCTTTCTGAAAGAGCCGCGTATGCCCTCAGGATTTCGCGACACCCTGGACAAGGCCTCGTCATTTAAAAAAATACTGGATATCAGGCCCAGGGAATTGGCTTCTGCACCATGCCAGGAAAATATAATCGAGGCTAACAACGTCGACCTGTCCCGGTTGCCAGTGCAAACACAATGGCCTGGAGATGCCGGCCCCCTGATTACCTTTGGCCTGGTGATCACGCGCGGTCCCAACAAGGAACGCCAGAATATCGGTATTTATCGCCAGCAAATTATTGGTCGCAATAAAGTGATCATGCGCTGGTTACCTCATCGCGGTGGTGCCCTGGACTTCCGAGAATGGCAAGTGGCCCATCCGGGTAAACCTTTCCCGGTATCGGTTGTGATTGGCGCTGATCCGGCCACGATACTGGCGGCCGTTACCCCCATTCCAGATACCTTATCCGAGTTTCAGTTCGCCGGTCTGCTACGGGGCGCGCGTACCGAGGTTGTGAAATGTCTGGGCAATGACCTGCACGTTCCTGCCTCGGCCGAGTTTGTACTGGAGGGTTTCATTAAACCGGGCGAAGAGGCTGACGAGGGCCCGTTCGGTGATCACACCGGTTACTATAATTCTGTCGGTCGTTTTCCGGTGTTCACCCTGGAACGCATTTGTCATCGGCAACAACCCATTTACCACAGCACCTATATGGGGCGCTCACCTTACGACGAACCTTCAATTCTTGCTGTCGCCCTTAATGAGGTGTTTATTCCACTATTGCAAAAACAGTTTCCGGAGATTGTCGATTTTTACCTGCCACCAGAGGCTTGCTCCTATCGCATCGCCGTTGTCAGTATCAAAAAAGCCTACTTGGGTCATGCCCGTCGCATTATGTTTGGTATTTGGTCATATCTTCGTCAATTTACATATACCAAGTTTGTTATTGTTACTGATGATGACATCAATGTCCGTGACTGGAAGGATGTGGTCTGGGCCATGGCAACACGCATGGATCCGGTGCGCGATACCGTGGCAGTGGAAAATACACCCATTGATTATCTCGATTTCGCCAGCCCGCAACCAGGACTAGGTTCCAAAATGGGCTTTGATGCGACCAATAAATGGCCGGGCGAAACCGAGCGCGATTGGGGTCGACCCATTGCCATGGATAAAGCAGTTATTCAGCGTGTTGACATGATGTGGGAAGACCTGGGCATTACATAAATCTCTGTATCCTGCGATAAATACATGCGAGTATCCCACGTATAAGTCAGGCACCATCGATTTTCATTCGTCCTGTGTGCGCACCGGCTTAAACAGTTTAATAGACAGGAAGAAGTCAACTTAACGTTGGTTTTTTTTACGATTTGAGTTGTAATTATTAACAATAATCAACAAGGAGCATGAAAGTGGCAGCATACACTTGTGAAAAATGTGGCATGAGCATTGGCACTATGACCTGTGGTAAATGCGGTAAAGATTTGGTGCACAGTACGCTCAAAACGGATGAAGGCGAAACGGTTCATATTTCAGAATGCCCTGATAACCATGGCAAGGTCAAGTCCCCCATGTGTTGCGGCCAGGATATGGCTTGCACTGTTTCCTAGAAGTTTTGTGGACATATAATAATACTGTTTAAGGGCATTAACATGAAAGAGATTATCGGAATAAACCATGTTGGGATCAGGGTTACGAGCCTGGATACAGCCAGGAAATTTTATGAAAAACTCGGGTTTATATTCCTTGTTGGACCGGTAGGGCCGGAACCTGTCGCTATAATGGAGCACCCATCAGGTGTGGTTATAAATTTAATTCTCAATGCCAACCCGGATAGTAACAAAAATATTTTAATGGATATTCCTGAAAAACACCCGGGGTATACCCATATTGCCCTGGATGTATCCGATCTTGAGTCAATTGAGGCGACACTGAAGCGGCTGGGCATCACTATCACGGAAGGCCCGATAACATTACCGAATGGTGGCAGTATGTTATTTGTCCGGGATCAGGATAATAATGTAATCGAGTTTCATAAAAATGCCTGAATCTGGAATTACAACCTGAAATTCAAACGTAATACTCTCTAATGGAAAGTAGCCTGTCCCCAAGTGCTATTGCTGCCTTGTTCGGAGCGATGGTAATACTGGCGCTGGTTCCCAGTGTAAGTGTAGTGACTGTTTCTACCCGGTCAGCTGCTTATGGGTTTATTCATGGCGTTTTTGTCACCGTGGGTATCGCTGTGGTAGATATTTTATTTATTCTAATTGCAATTTTAGGGTTATCAGTTCTTGCTGAGTCCATGGGCAGTTTGTTCTTAATAGTAAAATATCTCGGGGGTGGTTATTTAATATGGTTGGGGTTCATGTTGTGGAGATCAAAATTAGATGATGTGCACATTGACGGCAGCAAAAAATCTTCCTTGCTGTCCAGTTTTCTGGCAGGATTTTTTATTACCTTAGGCGACCAAAAAGCGATCCTGTTTTATTTTGGTTTTTTCCCGGTCTTTTTTGATTTGGCTATATTATCCAGTCTGGATGTATCCATGATTATTGCTGTTATGCTCATTGCACTGGTGAGTGCGAAATTGGGATATGCCTATCTGGCTGATAAAACCAGATTCTTGTTTAGAAACGACAGATTAAGAAAAAGAATGAATATCGCAGCCGGTAGTATATTGATGAGCGCAGGAATTTTTCTGGTCGCAACAACTTCATAGCTTCTTAAGCTGTTTTATAGCAAAGTATTGGAACACGACTGTATTCTATTTATGCCCGCATCGCTGCTTCATTAGTATTTGTCATAGGCGCACTGGTCGTGAGTACGTCATTAGAGAAACCGCTGGCGATATACACACCAGAGCTGGAGTAATATGAAAACTTATAAAGGAAGTTGCCACTGTGGGGCAGTTACTTTCGAACTAAAAACTGATGTAAAGAAAATAATTCAGTGCAATTGTTCAATATGCACCAAGAAGGGTGCATTGCATTTACGAATAACAACGGAAGAATTTTATTTGCTTACGGGAAAAGATGCCCTGGTGCTTTATCAGTTTGAAACCCGAACAGCATCACACTATTTTTGCAAACATTGCGGGATACATCCTTATAGTAATCCAAGAATTGCTCCTGACATGGTTAGTGTGAATGTACGATGCCTTGATGATACTGACATCGCCAGGGACTTTGAGATTGTAAATTTTGATGGCAGGCATTGGCAAGCTGCTGCCGAGGCACTTAAAAAATAACATTAATAAGCTTATGCTTATACTGTGAATAATGAGCCTGGTGTGAATACTGAGTCTGGCGAAAAAATGAGTGAGAGTTGGTATGTTTATATTCTGGAGTGCGCCGATCGTACGCTTTATACCGGCGTAACCATGGATGTCAAAAAAAGACTGGATGAGCACAACACAAACAAAAATAAAGCTGCAAAATATGTCTGGGCACGGCGCCCGGCAAAAATGGTTTATCAGGAGACTGCAGACTCCCGGAGCAGAGCACTTAAACGTGAACACGAAATCAAACAACTAACACGTCAAATGAAGCTGACACTTATCGGTGAAAACGCTAATTGAGATTTTGACCGTATTTTTTTACCAGTTAAAGTCGCCAGCATTGACCAAAAGTACCGTCAGATCCTGATAAAATGTCTTGTTAACGCCATTATACCTCTCATATACAGGCTACACTTTAAGTATATCTAAACCATCAATAACCTTACTTATTAATGGTATTATGGTGGTTTAAGAAAAAATATTGGCCAATTTAATAAAATTTTGAATTTTAAATAGCCAGCGCTTGTCATAGGAGAATTACGCCCAATGAGAACATCAATAAGCAGATCTATTTGGGTCCTGGTTTTGCTGTTTTCTGCTCAGGCGTTGGCAGAAGAATTGGTGCAAACCAGTAATGGCCCGGTTTTTAGGAAAACGACAAGTGTTCATACTTTCGGCGTGGTGCCCCAGTATCATAATCGAAAAATTATCAGAATCTGGCGCCCGATTCTGGACGAAATTGAGAAACAAACCGGTATTGCTCTAAGCCTGACCGGCGCACCGACAATCCCTGCATTTGAAAAAAAATTTATGAAAGGGGATCTGGATTTTGCTTATATGAATCCATACCATATATTAAAAGCATCTGATTCACAGGGTTATATCCCGCTTGTCCGTGACGGTAGTCGAAAATTAAGAGGCATACTGGTAGTGAGTAAAGACAGTCCATACAAAAGTGCAGCCGAGCTTAATGATCAGGTGGTTGCTCTTCCATCGCCGAATGCCCTGGGCGCATCAATGCTTTTACGTGCTGATCTCGAAAGTACATTTGGTGTACAGATCAGGCCGAAATATGTGCAAACCCATAGCTCGGTTTATCTGCATGTTGCCAAGGGTCTCGTCAGTGCCGGTGGCGGTGTCATGAGTACATTTATGGCGCAAAGTCCTGATATAAAAGACAGGCTGCGGGTACTATTTACAACCAGGGGAACAATACCCCATCCCATAGTAGCGCACCCCAGGGTACCCAGGTCCCACATAAAAAAAATAAAATCTGCCCTGCTTGCGATGGGAAAAACACCGGAGGGTAAAGCATTGCTGGCAAAAATTCCCATTAATGATATCAGGCCAAGCTCTCTAAGTGAGTATAAAACTTTGGCTGGCTGGGGACTGGATAAATACTACATTCAAAAAAATCATTAGTACAAATTAAAATAGTTTAAAGTTAATAATTTCTGTGAAAATACAAACAAAACTTCTTATACCACTTGCTATTTTAGTGCTCGTTTTGTTTTTTTATGTAGAATTTCTCTGGCTTCCCCAATTAGTGAAAACTGTAAAGCAAGAAAATGTTAAGTCAGTAGAGGCACATATGAGTAGTGTTGTGACTGGCTTGGTGCCATTATTATTAACAAATCAACTGGCGAATATCTACGATAATCTTGACACCGTTAAAGAGCAGAATCCACACTGGTTAAGTATTTCATTGTACGACAATAAGAAGAACCTGCTCTATCCTTTGTTTGGATCTAATGGTAAATACACATCTTCATCGATTATCACGTTTTCAAAAAAAGTTCTTTATCTCGACAACCAGCTCGGTCGCATGGAGCTAGTTGTAGATCTATCAAGTCAAATTCAGGAAATAAGTTTACTCGAACAAAAAGTGTTGCTTGTTTTTATGGTTAGCATGATATTTTTTATTGTTGCGGCATTACTGATACTTAACCTGGTTGTTCATTTTCCTTTAACGAAACTTATTATGGCCTCAAATGAAATAGCCAAGGGTAATTATGATACAGATTTACCGCCTTATAGCCGAGACGAGGTTGGCAGCCTGGTTTCAAGTTTTAAAGCAATGCGCAATGCTATAAAAAAATCACAGGAAGCACTAAAAAGAGAGGTCAAAAGTCATAAATTTACTGCTGATGCCCTGTATAAGGAGAAAGAGAGAGTAACCTACCATGCCAGCCATGACGCGCTTACAGACCTGGTTAACAGGAGGGAATTTGAGATTCGGGCAAAAGACCTGCTTAATTTGGCACGTAAAGACCATAGCCAACATGCCCTTCTTTATATTGATCTTGATCAATTCAAAATTGTAAATGATACCTGTGGTCATGTAGCGGGTGATTCACTATTACGACAATTAGGTACACTTCTCGGACACAAGGTGAGAGAAGGCGATACTTTGGCTCGTTTGGGTGGCGATGAATTTGGTGTATTGCTTGAAAGATGTCCCATGGAAAAGGCAATCACTATTGCCAATGATTTACGCGATGCCGTCTCAGATTTTCATTTCCACTGGGGAGAGAACGTTTTTACGATCGGGGCGAGCATTGGCCTTGTTGCCATCACCAGGGAGAGTCAGGACATCGAAACTTTGTTGAGTACGGCCGATACGGCTTGTTATGCCGCTAAGGATAAAGGCCGAAATCGTGTTCACGTGTATGAGCCCGACGACCAGGAACTGGCGAAAAAACATGGTGAAATGCGTTGGGTGTCTAAAATTAACCTGGCGCTGGATGAAAATAATTTTGTCCTGTACAACCAGCCCATTGTTGGGGTCAAAAAAGGCCCCAATGATGTGTTATATACCGAGCTGCTTATCAGGATGATAGGTGAAAATAACAAGCTAATCCCACCCGGGGCATTTCTGGCCGCAGCTGAACGTTATGGCCTGATGGAGAGAATTGACAAGTGGGTTATAGAACATGCTTTTAGTTTTATCTCCAGTGAAATTAAAAAATGCCCGGGAAAATTTACAGATTGTTATGGCATTAACCTTTCCGGTAGTTCTGTTGGCGATATGGAATTTCTCGATTATATTATTGCCTTGTGTAAAAAATACAATATGCCAAAAGGTGTAATTTGTTTTGAAATTACTGAATCTACTGCGATATCTGAATTAAACAGTGCGATTCGATTTATATCAGAGCTCAAAAAGTTTGGCTGTAAATTTGCACTGGATGATTTCGGCAGGGGCCTGTCTTCCTTTGCTTATCTCAAGAACCTGCCAGTAGACTTTCTCAAGATAGACGGGGTATTCGTCAAAGACATACATCATGACCCTATCGATCTCGCTATGGTAAAAAGCATTAATGAAATTGGTCATTTAATGGGCATGAAAACCATTGCTGAATTTGTAGAGGAAAAGGAGATTTATGATTTGCTGAAAAAGATTGGTGTAGATTTTGCCCAGGGAATTTGGGTTGCCAGACCCTACGAACTTGGAAAAAATGAAAATATTGAATCTGCCTGAATTATTCAACTATATTATCTCTCTGTACAATACCTTGAATCTGACTATCATATAGGTGTATGTCACTGAAATTTATCTCATTTTCGACAGCTTGTTTTTTTTATTTGACCAGCTTTTATCTATCGCTCATGCCGATAGAGGTATCAGCTGGCCAATTTAATGATGGCGTGGATGCCTATTCGAAAAAAGAATATAAAAAAGCACTTGGATTATGGTTGCCACTGGCTGAGCGTGGCAATGCAGCGGCACAATATAATGTCGGGTTAATATATCTTGACGGCAAGGGTGTTCAACAAGACTATAAAAATGCATTTAAATGGTTAAGAATTGCCTCGCACCAAAAACACAAAAAGGCACAAAACAAACTTGCAGGCATGTATTTATCCGGTCTCGGCATTAGCCAGGATTATGCTAAAGCATTTCAGTGGTACCAGAAGTCCGCAAATCTTGGGTTGTCAGAGGCCCAGTTTAATCTGGGAGAGATGTATTACCTGGGTAAAGGTGTCGATAAAGACGAGGCCATGGCAAAGAAGTGGTGGCTCAAGGCATCAGAACAAAATTGGCCTAATGCAAAACTGCGGCTGGCGGGTAAAGACCCGGCAAGAATAACAACTGTAAATAAAACAATCCCGGCAGGAGATCAGACCATTAATACACCAACTATACCCGGTACGCCGGGTATAACTGGTACCCCGATTCCAAAAGCTGCAACCATTCGTACAGCTCCAGGACCGGCAATAAATTCAGCGCCAGATGAAGCAGAACAGCAGTACAATTTAGGCCGCAAGTATTACACTGGTACCGGCGTGAACAAGAATTTCACTTCCGCATTCAAATGGTGGAAAAAAGCTGCGGAGCAAGATCATCCAGCCGCACAGTATAGTTTGGCGATGCTTTATTTTACCGGTCGTGGCACAAAACAAAATGACGCCGCCGCTTATAAATGGCTCTCTGAATCCGCTGCCAGGGGAAACCGGAACGCACAAAATAATCTTGGAATAATGTATGAGTATGGGCGGGGAACTGAGCAGAATTATGCGCTCGCCCTGAGATGGTATGAAAGAGCGGCTGATAGTGGGCTCTCTCGTGCCCAGTTTAGCCTGGGGACGATGTATCACTATGGGCGAGGTGTTAAAAAAGATATTGGAAAAGCCAGGTCGTGGTACCAAAAAGCCGCTAGGACCGGGCACAGTGGCGCAAAAAAAGCCTTAAGTAAACTTTGATTATTTAATCAAAGTACGTATTATTTTATCCCTACTTATAATCAACCTGGTATTGAGGACAGTAACGATGCAAAGTTACCTGCGTTATTTCTTATTGATAGTTTTTATTACATTTCTTGCTGGCTGCTCAGATAAGTCATCGAAAATTGAGAGCCCGATAGAGAATCCACATATAGATCAGGCTTCTGAAGCCAATATAGAGGTAAGCGAGGAAACGCTTCTTCTTTTCAAATTAATTGATCAGGATAAGCTTGAATTATTAAAACAAAGATTATCTCAAAGCAGCAGCCTGGAATCCTGGAATGCAGACGGCGATACATTGCTTATTTATGCTGCTAGTAAGGCAAAAACAAAAGTCATAAAATTACTGCTGGATGCCGGAGCTGCTGTAAATGCATACGGCGGCCAGGGAGACACCGCTTTATTACGCGCAGCTGCCGGCGGTTCTACGGAAACCGTAAAAACATTAATTGATGCCAATGCTGACGTAAATACCAGAGGGAAAAAGGATTACCTTGGTGCCAGCCCATTATTTTTAGCAAGCAGTGTCGGGTCGATAGAAATAGTTGAGCTATTGCTCAAGAGTGGGGCTGATATTAATCTTGGAAATAACAAGGGCGTGACACCACTTATGGATGCAGCCTACGGTAGCCAGGGTATGGTCAAATTGTTATTGAAATATGGCGCCAATATAAATGCGCGGGACGAAGACGGGAATAGTGCAATAAGAATTGCCAAACGTGAAGAGCAAAAAGAAATTTATAAAATACTAAAACAGGCCAAAAAAGAAAATAACAAAAATAAACAAGCCAGGAAAAGACCATAAAAAAATCGACAAGCACTGAAACACTTGTCGACACAAACAAATCCGGTCTGGCGCAATATTGGCCAGGCTTTCTCCGTCAGTTATAACTAGTCAGCTTACTTTTTCTTCTGGCCTAGAATGATTTTTTCCATTTCCGTCCTGTGCCGCGTGGCCATAGCCATAGCCTTTTCATCGCCTAGTCTGTGAGCAGAAAACATTTTACGCTTTGGGTTTTCACCAACTTTTGGCGTCCAGGAAGCAACATAGTACTTGTACTGATATCCGCCAACTGTTTTCCAGAAAATGTTTACACCAACTTGACCGGTTTTATTGCGCTTGTCGCGGCGCCTGATCACACGTTTATTATTGAGCGGAATTGACAGCTTCTTGCATTCTTTGTTTCGATAGGTTGTCGCGGCTAAGCGAGCGGCACGTTTACTTCCGTGTTGTCCATCTGCAAAAAATTTACTGACTTGTTTTCCGTCAATTGGGATTCGTACCTGGTAACCGTGAGTTGCTTTATGATCTATTCGAACAATATAGCGCTGACTATCGGGGTTTTTTTTTCGTAATGCCATAATAATAAATACTTCTAATAAGGTTATTTGTTAATTTGAGCGAGTCCTTACGAGAGAATGTACAGCCTTGTACAGGCTACTATTATAGCTGAATTTTTTACTTTTGTGCGTGGTTACTTAATTTTGTTTTCCTAATTTTTGTTAGGGAGTATGCTGGTTGGAGAAATTTTTAACTGTATAACCAGTATTTTACTACCTTTTTGATATATGTCAGATAATTATAGAGACGTAATAATAGTTGGTGCTGGACCCGCGGGTTTGTCTTTAAGCTTCTATTTACAGCTACACAAAATACAACACCTGTTATTGGAAAAAAGCAGGCCCTTCAGCCAATGGTATGATCGCTTTGATAATTTTCAGACCAACACGACCGCCTGGATGAACCAATTACCCGGCGCACCAGAACCAGGGGCGGGCAGGGATCATCTACAGGAAAATCCCAATAAGTTGATGAGCAAAAATCAGATGTTAGCTTATTTACAGCAATATTATCTCGTTGTTAAACCGCCAATTCAAATACCATGCGAAGTAACAGGGTTTAATTATTTATCCGGCCAAAGTTGGCAGATCAGTTCCTCATTGGGGCAGTTTCAATGCAGGCACATTGTGGTCTGTACTGGCAGCGCGGCAAAACCATACCGGCCCGAGCTGGCCAAAACACTGCCGCAACATGTCCAGACACTACATGCCAACGCTTATCGTCACGCAAGACAACTCCATACCCGCAGGGTTTTGGTAGTGGGTAGCGGTAGTAGCGGTGTCCAGATTTGTGAAGACCTGGCACGTTCGGCCCAATTTGATGAAATTATTTTGTCGGTCAGTGGCAACCTGCGTTTTCCCTGGAAAGTACTGGGGATTCCCATACATACAATTGTGAATATTTTGGGGTTATTTGATCTGGATGTTGAGTCCAGGCTCGCTCGCTGGATCCTGGGTCAACATACTAATCGAGGCGACCCGGCCACGCCGCCATCACCAAAAGCATTGATCCGGGACTATGGCGTTAAATGTGTACAGAAAATAAAATATTATGATTCTGATAACCTGGTAACAGTTACCCGGGAGAAAATTAGCACCCAGGACCTCACCATAATATGGTGTACTGGATACAAGCCTGACCACAGCCCGTTTCCTGAATCGATCATGGAGGCCATTCGCCACCAGCCCCGGTGGCCCACAGCCAGTTATGGCAAATTGCCAGGTTTCAAGACGTTACACTTTTTGGGTCAGCGGTTTCAATCAACACTGGCGTCACATAGTTTGTACGGAATCAGCCGGGATGCAAAACGGATCGCCGATCGTATCCAGGCAGACCTGTTTAATCCTTGAATAATCAGGATAGTGGGGTTTTAGCTGGTGTTTTTTTGGTAGCAGCGGTAGAGTTAGCGCCCTTTTTTTCCAGATTTAGATAGTTAATTATGGCCCAGGGCCTGTACATTAAAACATTCGGTTGCCAGATGAACGAATATGATTCATCACGGCTGTCAGATTTGTTGGCAGAAAGCCATAATCTGACACTGGTGAATAATGAGGCCGAAGCAGATGTCCTGTTGGTCAACACTTGCTCCGTACGTGAAAAAGCGCAGGAAAAATTATTTTCCCATCTTGGCCGCTGGAACGAGCTGAAACAAAAAAATCCCCATATGATCATCGGTGTGGGTGGCTGTGTTGCCAGCCAGGAAGGCCAGGCTATTCGTAAACGGGCACCTTATGTTGATATCGTGTTTGGACCACAAACCCTGCACCGTTTGCCCGAGATGTTAACCAGTGTGCTAAAAAACAAAAAACCTGCCATTGATGTTTCTTTTCCGGAAATTGAAAAATTTGATTGTTTACCAGACCCGCGAGTCGAAGGTGCCACGGCATATGTTTCTATCATGGAAGGCTGTAGCAAGTATTGTACGTTTTGTGTTGTACCCTATACACGCGGGGAAGAATTTAGCCGGCCTTTTGATGATGTCCTGGCGGAGGTCGTACACCTGGCAAATAATGGTGTTCGCGAGGTGACCTTACTGGGCCAGAATGTAAATAGTTACCAGGGGTTACGCCATGATGGCGATATGGCAAGCCTGGCTTTGCTTATTCGTTATATAACTGAAATAGATGGCATAAAGCGAATACGTTACACCACATCACATCCCCTGTCTTTTACAGATGATTTAATCGATATTTATGGGCATAGCAGCAAACTGGTTAATCAGCTACACCTGCCAGTACAGAGTGGCTCTGATCGTATTCTTGCATTAATGAAACGCGGCCATACTGTGCTGGAGTTTAAATCAAAAATTCGCAAGTTACGGCAGACACGTCCAGACATTTGTATATCAAGTGATTTCATCGTCGGTTTCCCTGGCGAAACCGATGCTGATTTTGAGGAGACAATGGGCCTGGTCGAAGAGATTGGGTTCGATCATTCCTACAGTTTTATATTCAGTGCCCGGCCGGGAACCCCGGCAGCTGATTTGCCTGATGAGACACCCTACAAAGTCAAACAGGCCAGGTTGGCGAGACTACAGGCCAGGATTAACGAAAATGCAGCTAAAATCAGCCAGGGCATGATTGGTACAATACAAAAGGTGTTAATCCAGGGGCCCTCCCGAAAAGATCCAAAGAAACTGTCCGGGCGCACCGAAAATAATCGTGTGGTAAATTTCCCTTGCGATAACAATAAGTTAACCGGGACTTTTGTTGATATTGAGATTACTGAAGCTTTGCCAAACTCACTCAGGGGCCGTTTATCAGGCCTCCCCGCTGCAGTTAGAACCGTTTGATAGTTCATGGATTTCAGGTTTATTTACCACATAACCGGGAAAATCAGCTACAATTTTAAGTATCAGGACACCGATCGCCAGATTTGAACGCTAAACTCAAGCAACTAAAATTCAGTCTTACTCCGACCGACAACGAACGGTTAGCCAGCCTCTGCGGGTTAAACGATGAGCACTTGCGCCAGATAGAAGAGTACACGGGCATCGAAATTGGCAACCGTGGCGGTGACTTTCGAGTAGTTGGTGAACAGACAACTGCGATAATGGTTGAACAGCTGATCAGGCAATTGTATGAAAATACTTCAAAACAAAAACCATTAAGCCCTGCCAGTATTCATCTTGCTTTGCAGCAAATAGCCAAAGATGGTTCTGTCAAAAACACTGATCCGGAACTTGATCTGCGATTGCCAAAACACACGGTTCGTGGCCGCAGTCCGCGTCAACGTGACTACATTCGCCAAATTTTAACCCATGATATTAACTTTGGTATTGGCCCCGCCGGTACCGGCAAAACATATCTGGCCGTTGCTTGCGCGATAGAGGCACTTGAGAACGGGCGCGTGCAACGAATTTTACTGGTAAGACCGGCCGTCGAGGCAGGTGAGCATCTGGGTTTTCTGCCAGGTGACCTTGAACAAAAAGTCGATCCCTATTTGCGACCACTTTATGATGCCCTGCACGAGATGATGGGTTTTGAAAAGGTCAGCAGATTGCTTGAGAAAAACATTATTGAATTGGCGCCACTGGCCTACATGCGCGGTCGTACGCTTAACGACGCCTTTATAATTCTTGATGAGGCCCAAAATACAACTGCTGAACAAATGAAAATGTTTCTTACACGCATTGGTTTTGGAACCACTGCTGTGATTACCGGAGATGTGACACAGATAGATCTGGCCCGGCCAAAATTGTCAGGCCTGAAAGAAATTGTTGAAATTTTAAAAGACGTGAGTGGAATCAGTTTTATCCATTTTGAATCAGAGGACGTGGTACGTCACCCACTGGTACAACGGATTGTTGAGGCCTATGACAGGCACCAGGTGAGCAAGGACAAAAAGCACTCTGGTCAGGTATGAATATAAAAGTGGAAATCCAGAACATGTCTGTTAATGATAATGTGCCTGATGATAACCATTTCAGGTTATGGGTACGGGCTGCGTTGGAAAAAGAAATCGATGCAGGCGAGTTAACAATTCGAATCGTTACCGAAGATGAAGGTGCGGCACTAAACCAGGATTACCGTGGTAAAAATGGACCTACCAATGTACTCTCTTTTGCCTATGAAAATCCGCCCGGTGTGGACGCCAATATTTTGGGCGATCTGGTGATTTGTGCGCCGGTGATAGAACGTGAGGCCATTGAGCAGGACAAGGCCCTGTCAGCACATTGGGCGCATATGGTCATCCACGGCGTCATGCATTTACGGGGCTTTGATCACGCACAGGAAGATCAGGCGACACAGATGGAAGCTAAAGAAACAGAAATTCTGACCGGTCTGGGTTTTAACAGACCGTACGAGTAAGCAAATAGTCTTACAATATTATTAATTAACTTACAGAGAGAGCCGTGAGCAAAGACGACGATTATCACAGTACCAACGGTGGCGCGGGAGCGTCATCGAAATCCTTTATTGAACGATTGAGCCAGGCCCTGCTTGGCGAGCCCAGCAACAGGCAAGAGCTGGTATCGGTGTTACGAGATGCAACTGGTCGTGACCTGTTATCCCAGGATGCACTGGATATGATAGAAGGCGTGCTCCAGGTTTCCGAGATGCAAGTGCGTGACGTGATGATCCCCCGGGCCCAGGTGGATGTGGTTGATCGCAGCCAAAAACCGGAAGATTATTTACCCGCCGTAATTGAAACAGCACATTCACGTTTCCCCATGATTGATGGTGACAAGGACAAGGTTCTGGGAATATTACTGGCTAAAGATTTACTGAAATATTTTTACATTAATGAAAAAAATCGGAGCCGGGAATTTGATATCGATGATGTCCTGCGACCGGCGGTATTTGTTCCCGAGAGTAAACGACTTAATATATTACTGAAAGAATTCAGGACCAGTCGCAATCATATGGCAATTGTTGTGGATGAGTATGGTGGTGTTTCGGGTATTATTACAATTGAGGACGTGCTGGAACAAATCGTAGGCGAAATTGAAGACGAATATGATGTTGAAGAAGATGACATTGCTATTCGCAGAAGAGATGATGGAAATTACCTGGTTAAGGCACTGACAACAGTAGAAGACTTTAATGATTATTTCCAAACGAGTTTCAGTGACCAGGATGTGGACACAATCGGTGGTATTGTCATGACTTCATTGGGGCATTTGCCAAAGCGTGGCGAGATAATCGAAATCGAAAAATATGAATTTGAAATCCTGAGGGCTGATAGTCGCCGAATACATTTAATGAAAGTAAAATCTATTTCAAAGCCTGCTTCAATTGCCTCAACTTAATCTTCCCGCTTTCTTTACGCCAGTCCGACTTGATATTTTATCATTTCTTGCGGGCGCGCTTACGGTAACTGGTTTTGCGCCATTTAATCTTTACCCGGTTCCATTCCTGACAATTACGATTATATTTTTAATATGGAATACTGATAAAACGCCAGCATCAAGATCTGCATGGCGAGGTTATTTATTCGGTTTAGGGTTGTTTGGAGTTGGGGTTACCTGGGTTTATGTGAGCATACATAACTTTGGTAATATGCCCGCAGCCCTGGCTGCATTTGCAGTCTTTATTTTTATTTCCATATTGAGCGCTTACCTGGCCCTGGTGGGCTGGTTGCAAGCTCGTTATCTTGGTGGAGATAAACACTGGTTTAGTATTATTTTTTGTCTGCCTGCTTTGTGGGTATTTTTTGAGTGGGTGCGCAGTTGGTTGTTCACTGGATTTCCATGGCTGAACCTCGGGTACAGCCAGGTACCGTCGTTTATGTCAGGGCCGGCGCCTGTTATAGGTGTTTATGGTATTAGTTTTTTCGTTGCAATCAGTGCCTCACTAATCAGCCTGATTTGGTTGCAACCTGCCAGGAGAAAGATTTGGCTGCCGAGCTTACTGGCGCTCTGGTTTGGTGCCGTACTCATTGGCAAAATAAACTGGGTATCAGAAATAGATAAACCAGTGCAGGTTGCCATGGTCCAGGGTAATGTCTCGATTGCCAGGAAATGGGATCGAAAGTATCAATCAAAAATAACTGCCGATTATCTCCGGCTCAGCAAACAGCATGGTGCTGCCGACCTCATAATTTGGCCAGAAGCGGCGATACCCGGTTACCTGGATGTTGCGGAGCAGGGTTTTTTGAAAAAAGTGCGGGCCCATGCCAGGAAAACCAATACAGATTATATTCTCGGCGTACTTGAGAGAGTGCAAAGCCAGGGCCGGTTAAAATTTTATAACAGTGCCATTACAGTTGATGCTGACGGTAAAGATGAAGGTGTTTATCGAAAACAACACCTGGTGCCATTTGGCGAATTTATGCCATTAAAACCCGTTTTGGGATGGCTACTTAATTATTTGAAAATACCGATGTCTGATCTTAGTTCTGGCACTGATCAGAACAACATTTTAAAAGCTGCGGGCCACGCAATCGGAATTTCTATATGTTATGAGGACGCCTTTGGCGAAGAAGTTATTCAGGCCCTGCCTGCCGCGACCATGTTGGTTAACATCAGCGAGGACGCCTGGTTTGGTGATTCCTTTGCGCCTTTTCAGCGGCTGCAAATTGCCCAAATGCGCGCTATGGAGGCGGGTCGACCCATGGTGCGTGCGGCAAATACTGGCCCGTCTGCAGTCATTGACCATAAAGGACGGATTACGGCCCGCTCTGATGCATTTATACAGACGGTGCTAATGGCCACAGTACAACCAATGCAGGGCTTAACGCCCTATGGCCGGTTTGGCAATGGTCCGGTTATTATGTTTGCCATCCTGCTGATAATCGCTGGTTGGCAGCGTACCAGGGGATTAGCCGGATATTTTAAATAACCGCTTTGGCATGATTGCGGGACACCTGTGCCTGTGGCAGGCTTCGCACCTCGATAGTTCAATTAAATAGAAATTTTATACAGTAATTCTTGTGAGGTAGGTGTGGATCCGCAATACAATCCCAAAAATGTAGAACAAAAAGCCCAGAAATACTGGCTGGATAATAATTCGTTTTTAGTCAATGAAGACGAAAATAAAGAAAAATTTTATTGCCTGTCCATGTTTCCCTACCCGTCAGGTGATCTGCACATGGGCCATGTTCGTAACTACACCATTGGCGATGTCATCAGCCGTTACCAACGGATGCTGGGCAAGAATGTTTTGCAGCCGATGGGCTGGGATGCTTTTGGGATGCCGGCTGAGAACGCTGCGATCAAGAACAATATCCCGCCTGCCAAATGGACCCGGAAAAATATCATAAAAATGAAGACCCAGTTTAAACAGCTGGGTTTTGGTTATGACTGGGACCGGGAACTGGCGACCTGTGATCCTGAATATTATCGCTGGGAGCAATGGTTTTTTCTGCAGCTACTCGAGAAAAAACTTGTCTACAAGAAAACGGCGCCCGTGAACTGGTGTCCCCATGACCAGACCGTGCTGGCTAATGAGCAAGTGATCGATGGCTGTTGCTGGCGTTGTGATACGCCGGTTGTTCGCAAGGAAATTCCCCAGTGGTTTATGAGAATCACGGATTACGCCCAGGAATTACTGGATGATCTCGATACACTCACAGACTGGCCAGAGCGAGTTGTCACCATGCAGCGAAACTGGATTGGCCGTTCTGAAGGTGTAGAGGTTATTTTTGGTATTGGTGACGATGAAAATAAAAATGAGTCACTCAAGGTATTTACAACACGACCCGATACCCTGATGGGGGTGACCTATGTGGCGGTAGCTGCCGAACATCCCCTGGCCCAGAAAGCGGCAAAGAACAATCAAGCGTTGACGGATTTTATTGTTGAATGTGAAACCATGGATGTGTCCGAGGCCGCCATGGAGACTGCCGAGAAAAAAGGTATGGATACCGGCCTGAAAGCCATTCACCCAATCACCAATGAACCGGTGCCGATCTTTATTGCCAATTTTGTTTTAATGGCCTATGGCGAGGGTGCAGTGATGGCAGTGCCTGCCCATGACCAGCGAGACTGGGAGTTTGCAAAAAAATACAATGTGGCAATCAGACCAGTGGTATTTCCCGTCGATGGTTCACAGCCAGACCTGGATAGTGGTGCCTTTACAGACAAGGGGCTGCTAAAAAATTCCGGTGATTTTAATGACTTGACGTCGGAACAGGCCTTTACCGCCATAGCAGAATTTCTTGAAAAGAATCAGAAAGGTGAGCGTAAAATACATTTTCGTCTTCGTGACTGGGGTGTTTCAAGGCAACGTTACTGGGGCACACCTATCCCCGTTATTAATTGCCCGGACTGTGGGGCTGTGGCTGTCAAGGATGAGGATTTACCCGTGGTTTTACCTGAAGAGGTGACGCTCAAGGGAACCGGATCCCCGCTCAGGGACATGCCTGATTTTTATAAAATAAACTGTCCCGAATGTGGCGCCATGGCCGAAAGAGAGACCGACACTTTTGATACCTTTATGGAATCCAGCTGGTACTTCGCCAGGTTTTGCAGTCCCAAATATGAAACCGGCATGGTGGACAAGAAAAAGTCAGACTACTGGTTGCCCGTGGACCAGTACGTGGGTGGCATTGAGCATGCCATTCTGCATTTGCTTTATGCCCGTTTTTTTACCAAGGTAATGCGGGATGAAAAACTCACCAATGTTCCGGAGCCATTCTCCAGGTTACTTACCCAGGGCATGGTATTAAAAGATGGTGCCAAGATGTCAAAGTCTAAAGGCAATACGGTTGACCCCTTATCGTTACTTGCAGAATATGGCGCCGATACTGCCAGGCTGTTTGTTATGTTTGCCGCTCCCCCGGAGCAATCCCTGGAATGGTCTGATGAAGCAGTCGGCGGCGCATTTCGTTTTTTAAAACGTTTGTGGGGTTATTCTATCAAGGTAAATGATCAAGTTCTGAATCCTGCCGGGAAGGGCACCAATCCTCTGTTAGCTTTGAAGAAGGATTGGACAATAGCAACCCCGGAACAAGAATCTGCCCGTCGCAAGGTACATACTATATTAAAGGGAGTAACTGTAGATTTTAAAAAGAACCAGTTTAATACTGTGGTGTCAGCAGCAATGAAGATACTAAATATCATCAGTGCCGGCATACCTGGTTCAAGCCATGATGAACCACAGGCAAATGATTCCCCGAATGCAAAAGTTCATGCATGGTTAACACATGAATCTTTAAGTATATTACTAAGAATACTATCTCCCATCGTGCCCCATATGACGCATGTTTTGTGGCGTGAACTAAAGTTTGGCGATGACATATTACAGGCAGACTGGCCAGAAGTTGATGAAGCGGCATTGGTGAGTGATACAATTAAATTAATTGTCCAGGTTAATGGTAAAAAACGTAGTGAGATAGAGGCGCCCATGAAAGCCGATAAGTCAGCGTTAGAAAAAATGGCACTGACAGACAAAAATGTCGTGCGTTTTATGGACGGCAAACCGGCAAAAAAAGTGATTGTTGTTCCAGGGAGACTGGTGAATATTGTCATCTAGACTTAAAAATTTATGCTCGTCAAACCAGACTTGTCGAGGATTATTGGTCGTGTTAATCATTGGCAGTCTGACTGGTTGTGGATTTCAGCTAAGAAAAGACAGAGCCGAGCTTCTGCCCGACGAGTTAAAGGTTATAAAACTGGATTTTCAGGTTGGCAAAGATGCCGCTGCCCTGAAAAATTTGTTTGTTGATGAGTGGACGCTGGCTGGCGGTTTGATATCTGACAGTGATGATGTCCCTGTTTTATTAGTCAATGGCGAACGAGTAATCCAGCGCGTTCTTTCTGTGAACCCAATAAATGCCAGAGTAAGCGAGTTCTCGCTGAAATATGTTTTATCATTCCAGCTTACTGTTCCAGGTAATAAAAAGAATCTGGTGGTCAAGACAATACACTTACAGAGAGAATACACGGTTGATACTACCAACGTATTGGCCAAGGAATATGAGAAAATATGGCTCACAAATACCATGCGTCAACTGGCCGTCAAAGAGATCGTGAGAAAATTATCTCATCTTGACGCCGGGTTATTTTCAGAAAAATTAGCGCCCGAGGTATCTAAAGAATCTAAAATATCTAAAGAATCAGGGGAAAAATGAAACTTTATCCCAATCAACTCAATGACCATCTGAAAAAATCATTGGCACCGATTTACCTGGTTTCTGGTGATGATCCATTACTGGTCGACGAGGCTGTTTTGGCAATCCGTAATACTGCTGAACATGCCGGCTTTAGTGAGCGTGAGGTATGGCATGCGGAGCGTGGTTTTGACTGGAACAATTTGCTTGAATCCAGCCAGTCCTTATCGCTTTTTTCCCAACAAAAAATAATTGAGCTGCGCCTGCCGACTGGCAAACCGGGCGACCAGGGCAGCAAATTACTGAGTGCGCTGGCCCAGTCACTTTCAGACCAAATCCTGTTACTGGTCGTGACGGGTAAACTGGAGGCAAGTAGCCAGCGTAGCAAATGGGTCAAGGCGCTAGAGTCGGCCGGCGTAATGATTACAATTTACCCCCTTGAGCCCAGGGAATTGCCGGCCTGGATAAACCAGCGCCTGAAAAATCATGGCTTAACAGCAGGACCGGGGGTGCTTGATATGCTGGCCTGGCATTTTGATGGCAATCTGTTAGCGGCTGCCCAGGAAGTTGAAAAATTGGCGCTTTTATTCAAGGGTCAGCTGGAAGTAGACGATTTGAGTGAGTCACTCAGCGAAAATGCCAGATTTAACGTATTTAAGTTAACAGATAGTTGCCTGGCGGGGGATGTGATCGCCAGCAGCAGGATATTGCGAAACTTAAAAGCCGAGGCAGTGGCGCCAGTTCTGGTATTATGGGCTTTGTCGCGAGAGGCTAGAGGCCTTGGTCAAATGGCCCGTGACATACAGGCTGGTAAGGCCCTGGAGCAGGTATTACAGTCCCATGGTGTCTGGTCAAAACGGCGACCCGCGATCAAGGCGGCGCTGGGGCGACTGAAACCGGTAACCTGTAGTCGTTTGTTGCAGCGTGCGGCCCGTACCGATAGAGTGATCAAAGGCCGGTTGCCTGGTGATGCTTGGCAGACCCTGCAAGACCTGGTGCTGGCCTTTTGTGGCAAAAGGCCCCTGGCCGGTATTAGAAGCATTTAGGACCCTACAAAATGGGTAAGTTATGAGTAAACAATTATGAGTAAAAATAGCCAGACAGCATCAGACCAAACAGCGTCGGAAGTGGATATAGCAGCTTATATTGCGTCTCTGGGCCAGCAGGCTCGTGTATCCGCACGCCATATTGCCCGGGCTGATAGTGGCCAGAAGAATGACGCTTTATTGGCGATTGCTGCTGCCCTGGTGGCTGATCGCAAAAAGCTACTCAGTGCCAACCAGAAAGACATGGAGGCAGGCAAACAGTCAGGCCTTGATGCTGCCCTGATGGACCGGCTGGAACTTAACGACGAACGTATAGACGGTATGGCCGAAGGTGTACAACAGATTGCAGCACTGGCTGATCCAATTGGAGAAATTACGGACCTTGCCTATCGGCCTTCCGGGATCCAGGTGGGTCGTATGCGTGTCCCGCTGGGTGTGATTGGTATTATTTATGAGTCCAGACCCAATGTAACGGCAGATGCAGCTGCCCTGTGCCTGAAGTCGGGCAATGCTGCCATTCTTCGTGGCGGCTCAGAGGCGCTTTATTCAAACCAGGCGATTAACAATTGCATCCAGCAAGGCTTGCAGCAAGCAGGTTTGCCCGGAGACATTGTCCAGGTGGTAGCGATCACTGATCGTATGGCTGTAGGTGAAATGATTTGCCTGCAGGAATATATTGATGTCATTATTCCAAGAGGTGGCAAAGGATTGATTGAGCGCATCAGCCAGGATGCCCGGGTACCTGTTATTAAACATTTGCATGGCGTCTGTCATGTATATATTGATAAGGCGGCTGATCTCGATAAGGCTGAAGCGATTGCGGTCAATGCAAAAACCCAGCGTTATGGCACATGTAATACCATGGAGACCCTGCTGATTGATAAAGCAATCGCCGGGAATATACTCCCGCGTCTGGCGACCAGGTATAAAGATGCCGGCGTTGAAATGCGCGGCTGCAAGCAAAGTCGCGCGCTCATAGAAGACATGGTTGCGGCGACAGACGCGGACTGGGATGCAGAATACCTGGCGCCTGTTTTGGCAATAAAAATTGTTGACGATTTTGATGCCGCCGTCTTGCACATTCAGCAATATAGTTCTGCCCATACCGAGGCCATTGTCACTGAAGATTATTCAGCTGCCAGGCGTTTCCTGAGAGAAGTTGATTCAAGCTCTGTCATGGTAAATGCATCAACACGTTTTGCCGACGGGTTTGAATACGGGCTTGGGGCAGAGATTGGTATTAGTACCGACAAGCTTCATGTCAGGGGACCAGTTGGTCTTGAAGGACTGACATCACAGAAATATGTTGTTTTTGGTGATGGCCAGGTTCGTAGTTGAAGGCTGATCAATAACTGTATGCACCATGATGGGTTAGCCTGAACAAGCGGTTTGTAGTGCAGTCACTTGGCATATTTGGTGGGACATTTGATCCTGTTCATTTTGGGCACTTGAACCCGGTCAGGGAAACGGCCAGCGCACTGGGTCTTGAGCAGGTAAGATTTGTGCCAGCAGCAAACCCGCCACATAGATCAGAACCAGTTGCAAACACCCATGACAGGCTGGCCATGATCAGGCTGGCACTAAAGGATTACCCGGAATTCAGGATAGATGAAAGAGAGCTTAATCGAACAGGTAGTTCATATACCATCAATACACTCGAATCATTCCGTGCGCAATTTGGCGATAACCTCCCTATTATGATGCTTGTTGGTGCTGATGTTTTCAATGAATTTAATACATGGCATCAATGGCAGCAGATTCCAGACCTTGCCCATATTATTGTAATGACTCGGCCAGGCTATCCAGTAGTGGACGCATCTTTTTTTGAAAACCCCAACTGGAAAATAAGTAAAAATGTCAATGATCTGCACAGTCAACCACAGGGGCTTGTTTTTTTTCAGGATGTGACGCCAATAAATATTTCTGCAACAAAAATAAGATCATTGCTCGAAAAAAAAATGACTGCCGATACTGGTTTATCACAAGCTTTACCACCTTCAGTTATTGAGTACATAAAGCTCAATAATTTATATGTTAACCATTCACAGGAGCATTAATGCAGTCACCGGAATTAAGAGACAAAATTTGCCAGGCAATTGAAGACGCCAAAGGAATAGACATCAAGGTACTTGATGTGCGAGAGAGTTCAGATATCACAGATTTTATGATTGTTGCCAGCGGCACTTCGAGTCGTCATGTGTCATCTGTTGCCGACAGGGTGGCTGAGTCCATGCTTGAGATTGGTAGTAAAGCAATGGGCATTGAAGGGAAAGGTGAGGGTGACTGGGTATTACTGGATTTTGGAGATGTTGTTGTTCATGTCATGCGTCCTGATACCCGGGATTTTTATAACCTTGAGAAACTTTGGGGGGAGATACAGGAGTCAGGGGCGCTTAAACGTTGAGTGACGTTGACAACGTGTTATGGATATTCAGGTAATCGCAATAGGTCAAAAAATGCCGGCCTGGGTGGATGAGGCGTGCGACCAGTATCGCAATAGAGTAACCGGTCAGTGTTCGCTTAAGTTTCAATCATTACCGGCCAGGAAACGTGGTAAGGGTGCTGACATATCACGAATAATCAGGGAAGAGGGCAGCAGCCTGTTAATGGCGGTGCCATCAAGGTCGCATACTATCGCCCTGGAACGCGTGGGCAAGGTGATTGATAGCAAAAAACTGGCAACAGTACTTGATCGTTGCCTGATGGAAGGACTGGGACTTGTTTTTTTAATAGGTGGGCCAGAAGGTTTGTCAGATGATTGCCAGCAGCAAGCCGATGAAACCTGGTCATTATCCGCACTGACCCTTGCCCATCCTGTGGCCAGGGTGGTGTTAGCTGAGCAGATTTACAGGGCCTGGAGTATGCTAAACAATTTGCCGTACCATCGTTAATGAAGGCGCACGAATAGATACCCTGGTTAGCTTGTTAATTATTGCATAACGTTACACTTAAAAATGGTTACAGGAAAATGACTACAGGAAAAATATGTCTCGCTTCGGCTTCACCACGACGGCAGGAATTATTGCAACAAATAGGCATTAATTTTGTTGTCGAGAAAAGCGATATTGATGAGACGATAGTTTCTGGTGAAATTCCGAGACAGTATGTAACACGTATGGCAACCGCGAAGGCAAAAACAGTTTACGATAACAGAAAAAATAAAAATAAAACTGTTTTACCAGTATTAGGTGCCGATACTGCTGTTATTATTGGCAACGCTATACTGGGAAAACCAAAAAATAAAGCCGATGGCCATCATATGTTATCCCGGTTATCAGGTCGATCCCATGAAGTTATGACGGCAATTGCATTAGTGACAGAAAAAAATAAAATTTTTCAGGCTATCAGTACCAGCAGGGTAACTTTTAAATCTTTAGATGAAGAAGAGATTTCATTGTACCTGGACACTGGAGAGGCGAATGACAAGGCTGGTGGTTATGGTATCCAGGGAATGGCGGCAACATTTATTTCTAAACTTGAAGGAAGTTACTCCGCAGTTGTTGGCCTGCCATTATCTGAGCTGTCAGAATTACTTAAACTATCAATGGCGATCAATAGTGAGAAATAGATGAGCGGTGAGTTACTTATAAATGTTACACCCAGTGAGACGAGAGTTGCGCTTGTTGAAAATGGCGTGCTGCAGGAAGTTTTTATTGAACGTGCAGATAAACGTGGAATTGTTGGCAATGTCTATAAAGGGAAGATTGTTCGTATCTTACCAGGCATGCAAGCTGCATTTGTTGATATTGGGCTAGAGCGCGCAGCTTTTTTACATGCAGCAGACATCATCCAGTCTCAGGATAACGAGACAAATATTCGCCCAATAAATACTTTGTTGCACGACAGCCAGACAGTGATTGTTCAGGTTGTCAAAGATCCTTTAGGCAGCAAAGGGGCGCGCCTGACTATGAACCTGACTTTACCTGCCAGGTATCTTGTTTACCTGCCCAATAGTCAACATATCGGTATATCACAAAAGATAGAAAACGAAGACACGCGAAATCGTTTGCGGGATATTGTTGCGGCGGCAGTTTCGGATAACACTGATTCCAGTGAAGATGGATTTATTATCAGGACCGCATCGGAAACATCAACCGAGAAAGATTTACTCAATGATATACGCTATTTAAAAAGGGCATGGTTGTCAGTACAGGAAAAAATTGACATTGTTGAGGCGCCAGGCATCATTCACGAGGATCTCAACTTAACGATTCGATCTATTCGGGATATCGCAAGTGAAACAATAGAAAAAATTCGTATCGACTCTAATGAGACGTACCTGAAGGCCAGGACATTTTCCGAAGAGTTCATGCCAGAGATTGTCGAAAATATAGAATACTATCCTGGCGAGCGGCCAATTTTCGATTTGTATTCGGTCGAAGATGAGATTCAGAAAGCACTCGAG
This sequence comes from uncultured Acidiferrobacteraceae bacterium, assembly GCA_913009895.1. Taxonomy (GTDB): domain Bacteria; phylum Pseudomonadota; class Gammaproteobacteria; order Acidiferrobacterales; family SZUA-150; genus SZUA-150. Next base: position 59,533 of record CAJVXY010000008.1, read on the forward strand.
CAGAAAGTAATGCTTAAATCTGGCGGCCACATGGTCATCGACCAAACAGAGGCAATGACAACAATAGATGTAAATACCGGCGCTTATGTTGGCAGAAGGAATCTGGAAGAAACAATATTTAAAACCAACCTTGAAGCAACACAATCTATTGCCCGCCAGTTAAGGCTGCGGAATCTTGGCGGTATTATCATTATTGATTTTATTGATATGGCAGAAGCAGACCACCAACGACAGGTCTTGCGTGCATTTGAAAAGGCGCTGGCAAAGGACAGGACTAAAAACCACATCACGGAAATCTCATCATTGGGGCTGGTTGAATTGACGCGTAAGCGAACCCAGGAAAGTCTTGAGAGAGTATTGTGCGAGCCTTGTCCAGCCTGTACCGGCAGGGGGGTACTTAAGACGGCTCAAACCGTTTGTTATGAAATATTCAGAGAAATTCTCAGAGAGGCAAGACAATTTGATGCCGAAAAGATCATGGTTCTGGCGTCCCAGGTTGTCATTGATTTGTTGCTTGATGAGGAGGCGCAAAGCCTGGCCGATCTCCAGGAATTTATTGCCAAGCCCGTACAGCTTCAGGTTGAGAACTTGTATCATCAGGAACGATTTGATGTGGTGCTCATGTAGCAGGATCAGAGTAGAATATCAGCCTGATACCACCCTGATACACCGTTAATAAAACTGTGCGAAACAAAGACCAATATCAATGAAAAAAACCATTCACCGTTACGCATTTCATATCGGTAAGTGGACGTTTGCCTGTGGCCGCTGGATTATTTATGCAGGCATGGCGCTTTCTGTTGTTTTTGCCGTATTGCTTGTACTGGTTAAAATCTGGTTGCCTGATATTGCCGAAAAAAAATCAGAAATAGAAAATTTTGTAACAAAACAAACTGGTCTTGAAGTCACAGCAACCAAAATCAGCCCCTACTGGGATGGTATTTATCCTGGGTTAATAATCAGTGACGTCCTGTTTGTTAATCCTGAAAATAGAAAAAAACAACTAAAGTTCTCAAAAATCAGGGCAAGCCTGGCAATCTTGCCCTTTCTTCGAGGGAGCGTTGAGTTCAGTGAAGTAGTACTTCACAAGAAAAATATTGTCATCGAAAAAAAGAAATCGGGCAACATTTTAGTTAATAACTGGCGCTTGCCAGATGGAACTGATGAGTCGGAGGGGGGATTACTAAAATGGCTTGGTCGTTTGCACCATGTAGAGATTATGATTAATGAATTTGTCTGGAATGACCGAACAACAGGAAATAATTCATTTTTAATAGAAAACCTGGAATTACATCTGGATAACAATGGTAGCCAGCACAAACTGAAGGTCGAGGGAGATTTTCCAGCAGAATTGTGTCGGTCATGTACTGTTACAGTCGATTTTACCAATAAAGCCCTGACCCTGGCTGAACTAACCGGAAATCTGCAGATTGATGCCATCGATCTTGATATCGGTAATTTTCCGGAATCGGTTAAAAAATACTTACCACACGAACTGGATGGGTTATTTCAAACCCAGATTGAATCAACATTTAAAAAGGGCACGCTGGTATCGCTAAAAGGACATGTTATTGCTGACAATTTAGTCTTGCCACTACCCAGTACCAAGATTGTAAACATTGACACCATGAGCGGGCATATTGACTGGCATGCTAACAAGGATGACTGGCGTTTGTTGGTCACAGATCTGAATCTTGGATTAACTGCCGAAGAGTGGCGTGCAGGTAAATTACGTATTGAAAAAACTGGCAACAAGCGTCTTGTATACCTGGAAAGGGCCAAACTGAGTGACTTATCTGAGTATATTGGTCGCATCAACACCGATATTAAGGAAGTGGAGTTACTAAAAAAATTACAGCTTAGTGGCGAGGTTCGTAATCTTCGCCTCGAGTTTGAAAATACTTTTTCCTCTCTCGCGAACACTTCAATAAAGGCGAACCTGATAGATCTGGAATTTAAACAGGTAGGGAGTTATCCATTCGCAAAAGGAATTAGTGGCAGGTTAAGCATGAAAGGCGAGAAAGGTGAGTTCGTGATTAATTCAAAAAACGCTACCATTGTTGTCCCGCAGGTTTTTCGTGCACCGATTGAAACAAAATTCTTAACAGGAACAGCCAGCTGGTACAAGAGAAAAGATGCGTGGGAATTAAATATGACAGATCTTGGCATTATTGCCGAGGATGTAAAGGCGGAATCAAACTTTCAGGTGTTTTTGCCTGATGATAAAAGTCGCAGGCCTACAGTCAAGGTGCGGGTTGATTTCAGGGAAGGCCGGGGTTACCGCACCCCGTTATTTTACCCAAAAAATCTTGCTTCCTCAGAGCTACTGGCGTGGCTGGATAAGGCACTACAAGCTGGTTATGTGGAAAAAGGATACGCCATTCTTGAAGGCCCATTGGATAATTTTCCATTTAAGGACGGTTCAGGAAAGTTTGAGATAATGGTCGATATATCAGATGCCACGCTGGATTATTTACCAGGCTGGGCACCATTAGAAAACGCCAAAGCCTTGTTAAAATTTAATGGCGGAGAAATGGTGATTACAATAGAAAGTGGCAATATTGGCGGGCTGGAAGTAAGAAACGCAACCGCGTACATAAGTGATCTCACAACTGAAGCGGGCAGAACTATACAAATAAGTGGCGAAGCGGGCGGACCTATCGAAACCGCAATAAACATTTTACGAAAAACGCCCCAAGGCAGTGTTAACGGTCCATGGGCGCAATGGCTAAATCCCGAGGTACATATTCGAGGTTATGGAGAACTGGATATACAAATCGCCTTCAGAGCCGGCGTAGATGTGAATCCAGTAATCAATGGTGTTTATACTATTGACAATGGTACGGTAAGGTTGCCCTGGCGTGAAATTAAAGTGTCACGCATCCAGGGTAGCGCAGGTTTTGATGAGTACGGGCCAAAGTCTGGCCAGATTTCAGGAAAATTATTTGGTGGCCCTGTGGTGTTGGATATATCACGACCAGAAACAACCGGCCAGAAGACTTCAAATAAAATACCGGGGGGAAAAGCACCGCTCGTCCAGATAAATGCCAGCGGCAGGTTCATGACCAGAGAACTGACGGATACATTTGCAGGCTGGTTGCGGCCATATTTTTCAGGATACAGTGACTGGCAGGCAACCCTTGCCTGGGATAATAAGATTAATTTTAAAATGAATTCTGATTTGATGCATGCATCTGTAAATTTACCGGCACCATTCAGGAAGCCAAAGCATGTAAAAAGCAATTTAACGTTTAATACCATCAGTACAAGTGAAAATAATTTGTTACTTGCTTATAATTTATATGGTGCCAGCAATGGCAAGCTGCGTTTTGGGAAAAATAATGGAAAGTGGGATTTTTACGGGGCAAATATCGGATTATTTGAGGCTATCACTGAGTCACCCACTACAGCTGGTGTTAAACTGCGTGTTGCAAAAAAAGATTTTGATGCAGACGCATGGTCAAAAGTCCTGCAAAATTTTCTCAAGGCGGGTGACGACAGGCCTCCCTATATTAAGTCTATAAATGCCAGTTTCGGAAATGTTGATTTATTTAACAGGCATTTAGGGGGAATGGATATCGACCTGAAAAGAAGTGACAAAGCATTAGTCGGTACGGTTATTGGAAAGTCTATAGAAGGAAAAATTAAATTTAATACCGATAACGATTCGCCAGGACTGAATTTTGACCTGGCACGACTTTACATACCAAAAGACAGCTTTAGGGAGAGCGAAGATCGTTTGAATCCCCGCAGTTTTCCATCAATGGAGATTCGAGCTGGACAATTCAAATATGGAGATGCTGTTTTTGGAGAAACAATTTTAAAAGGTAGCAGGGAATCACTGGGCTTTCGTGTCACAAGGTTTGCTGTTAATGGTAGTCATTATAATATGATCGGCAGAGGTCGGTGGTATCGTGTAGGCGACAGGGATGATGCCCGGGTTAATTTAAAGTTTACAAGTAACAACGTGGGCAAGGCGCTAGTCTCAATGGGCTCATCTGACCAGATAGCAGATGGCAACGGCTTTGTTGAAGCAAACTTGAGATGGTCCAAAACAATGGGTTTAGAAACCGGGAATATGAATGGTAATGGGCAAATAAATTTTAAGAAGGGCCGATTTCTGCAAGTAGAGCAGGGCGCCAGTAAAATGTTTGGGCTGCTGGATATGAGCTCAATAATACGCTATTTAAGACTGGATTTAAGTTCAATTTTTGGCAAGGGATTCTCTTTTAATACCGTAAAGGCAAAATTTAGCATAAAGAATGGCGATGTATATACTACTGGCCTCAAGATTGAGGGACCATCGGCAAAAATGCTTTTGACAGGTCGTATTGGTTTAGATATGGAGGATTTTGATATGGTTGTGGGCGTCAATCCAAGTTTAACTGATACCGTCGCATTAACGGTGGGTGGGCTTGTTGCGCCAGCGGCCGGAATTGCAATGTTGTTAGTAAAAAATCTTTTCAATACAGAACTGGTTCCTTCGCCATCACTTAATTATTCAATCAAGGGCGCATGGGCAAATCCAGAAGTGGAAAGAATATCTGGTGATGAAGGTGATACCCAGGAGCAGTTCGATGACGATTCAACAAGTTAATTTAAATCTGTACCGGAGGAAATATTCTGGTGGCTAAGGTAGCGGGGATTCAGATGGCATCCGGGCCAAACGTGGCGGCAAACCTGACAGAGGCAGCCAGGTTAATTGCCAAGTCTGTTGAGGCAGGAGCTGCATTAGTAGTGCTGCCTGAAAATTTTGCAATAATGCCGCTAAAAGATGAAGACAGGCTTGCTATTGCTGAAAATGAAGGCAAAGGTGCGATTCAGTCATTTTTATCATCCCAGGCCAGAGAGCATGGTATCTGGCTTGTTGGCGGCACCATTCCTTTTATTTCCACCCAGCCAAATCGTGTGCGAGCTGTCAGCCTTGTGTTCGATGATAAAGGAAAGCAAGTTGGCCGGTACGACAAAATCCATTTATTCGATGTAGCGTTGGAAAATGGCGAGAAATATTGTGAGTCAAACTATTTTGAGCCTGGGGATGAAGTTACCGTTATTGATACGCCGCTCGGCAAACTTGGCATGGCAGTATGTTATGACCTGCGTTTCCCCGAATTATTCAGGAAGTTACTTGATTTAGATGCAGAATTCGTTGTCGTGCCTTCCGCATTTACCGAAATGACCGGCCTGGCACATTGGGAGGTGCTGGTTCGCGCAAGAGCGATAGAAAATCAAACCTATGTGATCGCACCCGGCCAGGGCGGCTACCATATTAATGGCCGCGAAACTCATGGAGATAGCATGATTGTTAACCCGTGGGGAATAGTGCTCGACCGCCTGGAAAGAGGATCGGGATTTGTTATTGCTGATCTGGACAAAAAAAGGCTGGCCACAATTCGAAGTAGTTTACCCAGTATTCAGCATCGAAGACTGTAAATTTATAGATGACATTAATAAAGTCTGTTATTCGTTAATTAAAGCAGCTTTTCTCCATCTGACAGGCAATAATTTATTGTCGGCTTGTCTTCGGGATACTACACTCCAGTTATAAGAATTCATTTATAATTGACTGTACTGTTGTTATGCCAAATTCCCAAAAAACAAAATCTGCGGAACACCGTAAGGCGTTATTCGCTACTTTCGAGGATGGTTCTGACGCAGACATCAGGGCGTCCCTGGCCGGGTTACACCCGGCAGATATCGCCGATGTACTAGAGGCCATTCCACCGGATTTACGGCGGCAAATATGGCAGCAGGTAGATCACACCATCATGGGCGAGATCCTGCTGGAAATACCGCAGGCTGTCAGAAATGATCTTATCCGGGAGCTTGATGATGAAGCAATCATCGTGGCTACCCAGGCCCTGGATACTGATGAGATTGCCGATTTAATTCCGCACCTGTCTGACGACGTTATCTCCAGAATATTATTTGCCATGGATTCAAGAGCTCGCGAGAGCCTGGATCGTGTCCTGTCATATCCCGAAGATACCGCAGGCGGGTTAATGAATGTTGATGCCGTGACCATCAGGGACGATATTAGTCTTGAGGTAGTCCTGCGATACTTACGGAGACAAGGCGAGCTGCCCGAATACACCAATAAATTATTTGTTGTTGATCGTGCGGAACGCCTGGTAGGAAGTTTATTGGTCAGTCGTTTGCTGACCACTGACCCCGATAAAAAAGTGATTGAGGTAATGGAGCCCGAAGTTATAAAATTTTCAGCCCTGGATTCTGATAAGGATGTTGCGGCCGCCTTTGAGAAATACAATCTTATTACTGCACCGGTTTTAAATGATGATGCCCAGGTTATTGGCAGAATTACGGTTGATGATGTGGTAGACGTAATTCGAGATGAAGCGGACCATTCCATCATGGCGCCTGCTGGTTTGAAAGAAGATGAAGATATATTTGCGCCAGTAGCAAGAAGTACGCGCAATCGGTCAGTTTGGCTGGGTGTAAATTTAATTACTGCTGTGCTTGCCTCGTGGGTGATTGGTTTGTTTGAGCAAACAATTCAACAGATTGTTGCACTGGCCGTGCTGATGCCAATTGTTGCCAGTATGGGCGGCAATGCCGGTACCCAGACGGTGACATTGGTAATACGCGGTATTGCCCTGGGCACTATTGATGAGAGTAATGCCAGGAGAGTGCTTCGATCTGAGGTCTTAATCGGTATCATGAATAGTGTAATCTGGGCTGTTGTTATCGGTATCGTTGCCCTGCTCTGGTTTGGCAATGCCATGTTAGGCCTGGTAATTGGTATGGCCATGACAATTAATCTTGTCATTGCAGCGTTCTCAGGGGTTATCATTCCTTTGTTGGTAAAGCGTTTGGGTATTGACCCGGCCCTGGCCAGTGGTGTTGCCCTGACGACAGTAACAGATGTCATCGGGTTTTTTGTTTTTTTAGGCCTGGCGACGCTTTTGCTTCTATAGAAATTTAAACTACCGTATGGGGGCTAAAATCGACCACTTGTCAGTGATAAATGCAGGGAAGTCCCTGATTGTGCCATATTTAAAGTGGTATCTTACCAAACATAAGCAGTTAGCTTACTCTTGATTATTTGAAATGGTGCAAAACATACTTAAGCTCGTTGTAAAGGCCACCAAGAATGGCCAGTGTATTGCCATACGGTATCGTGGGCAAAAGGAAATTCGTGTGCTGGAGCCCCATGCGGTGTATACAAATGATCGGGGCGAGGTAACGGTTGACGGATTTCAGACACGTGGTTATTCAGCTTCAGGCAGACCGCCTCCGTTCTGGCGTCCATTTCGTGTAAGAAAAATTACTGCAATTTCTGTGCTCAATGAAAAATTTCTTCCCCGTGAGTCTGAAGGATTTTCCAGCAATAAGTTGCGTTACAGGAATGGTCTTATGGCAATTGTAGATATTGCCAGGCCATCGCACATGTATTCACCTGAAGCTTTACAGAATATGGGCCCGTTTCTACCAAAAAACAAAATTACTGGCTTCTAGACTCAGGCTATAAGCAGTTAAGGAAGTCGTTAAAGATAGACTCCAAATTGTTCCGTTTGTCTTTATCCGGCGGATTTCATTTTTGAGTGTTTCGCCTGTTTTGTTTTTCGTTTTCTGAATCTACTGCGGCGTGTAGTTCGCCAATATCCTTGATGGCTAGAATCTTTTTTGCAAATCTTTTTAGCGATGCAATATTGCTTGTTTTAACTATCTTCTTTATACCAAGAAGTGATGCAGGATGCATACTGAATTCCGTTAGCCCCAGGCCTAACAACAGCCTGGAAAATCGTAAATCTCCGGCCATTTCTCCGCACATTGCAACAGGGATTTTAGCAACTCTACCAGCCTCTATAACATTGCGTATCAGACGAAGTACTGCTGGATGTAACGGGTCGTATAAATAATTTACTGCATCATCGACCCTGTCAATGGCTAACGTGTATTGAATGAGGTCGTTTGTTCCAATAGACATGAAATCAAGATGGGGCGTAAACAAATCGGCTGCAATAGCCGCAGAAGGAATTTCAATCATACCGCCGACGGGTAATTTTTTATCATACTTAATGCCGCGTATTTTCAACTCTGCCTTGGTTTCTTCTACAAACTCAAGGGCCAGTAGTAATTCATCAACACCGGAAAGCATTGGCAGCATTAGTCTTACCTTGCCAAACGCTGAAGCACGTAATATTGCCCGGAGTTGGGGCCTGAATATTTCAGGTGATTTTAGACATAATCTTAATGCCCTTAATCCAAGTGCCGGGTTGATTGCCACGTCTCCACTATGTTTACCACCATCAACCTGCTTGTCTGCCCCTAAATCGAGTGTCCTGATCGTTACTGGACGATTTGGTATGGCTTTTACTACTTTTACGTAATTTTTAAATTGTTCTTCTTCGTCAGGCGCACTCAAACGATTCATAAATAAAAATTCTGTTCTATATAAACCTATGCCCGCGGCATTTGTTTTGATGGTGGCCTTGACATCAGCTGGTAATTCAATATTTGTATGGAGCAGGATTTTTTTTCCGTCTTTTGTAACAGATCTCGCTTTTTGTAATTTATCCAGTTCAATTTTTAGCTGGGTAATGTGCCTGTTTCGTTTCCGATACTCAGTAAGTATATTTTTATCAGGTGAAAGAATGACTACGCCACGCTTGCCGTCAATTATGATATCTTCATCTTTTTTTATGAAGCGTGTTGCATTATGAACAGCTACAATTGCTGGAATCTGAAGACTTCTCGCAAGTATGGCTGTATGCGAAATTGGCCCCCCCAGGTCAGTAACGAACGCACGAATTTTTTTATGTTTGAGTAGTACAGTATCGGCCGGGGTAAGATCGTTCGCTATAATAATTTGGCCTTTCTTTAAAGATTGATGGTCGGTCTCATCTTGTCCCAAAAGATTACGAATAACTCTATCAACCACCTGTATTACGTCTGTAGATTTAGACCGGATGTATTGGTCTTCTATCTTTCCAAACATGTCTGTCAGCATTTTCCCCTGCTGGTGTAATGCCCATTCGGCATTACACTTTCTATTCCTGATTAATTGAATAGGTTCCTCTGAAATCATACTGTCATTAAGGATCAGTATGTGTGTATCAATAAAGCTGGACGCTTCTTTGGGTGCATTGGAGGGGATTCGTTCAAGAATGAGGCTTAATTGCCGGTGAACCTCTTTTATAGCGCGCGAGAATCTTTCAATTTCACTATCAACAAGGTGATCGGGTAACAGGTATTCAGAAATTTCAGGCCGACTCCTGCGAAGCATATAAGCAGTGCCAATACAAATGCCGCTACTTACACCCGCTCCGTGAAGAACAAGCATTATTCTTTTTCTCCGAAACCGGAGCTCACCAGTTCAGATAATGCATTGATTGCCTCTTCTTCGTCATTACCTTCCGCGCAAATATTAATAAGACTGCCAGTTGATGCAGCAAGCATCATAATTCCCATAATACTTTTTCCATTTACCTGCTGTCCGTTTCGGGTAAGTGTAATATTGCTTTTATAAGTTGTAGCAAGTGTGACAAATTTTGCAGATGCACGTGCATGCATGCCAAGTTTATTGCGAATTGTGATTTCGCTGCAGTTCACTTTGGGCAATCACACTGATTTTTGCTGTTCACTATTTTAATGCTTTCAGTCCCGCCTTTTGCTGCTATTTCCGATAACCTGGATACTGGTTCGTTGGCGTAGTTTATGGTTCGAATTAACATGGGTAAATTTAGTCCTGACACCATCTCAATTTTTCCTTGCTCAATAATTTGACAGGCAATATTGCAGTGGGTTGCGCCATATATGTCGCACAGGATTAGCACGCCGTTTGAATTTTCATGCGCATTTATTTTTGCCATGAGCTGCTTGTTGATATCCTCGGTTTTATCATTGGGTAATATTTGCACCAGGCCAATATCATCCAGGGGCCTGGCCAGCACGTGAGTTGCGGAATTTATTAAATTTTTTCCGAAATGAGGAAAAGTCAGTAACAATATACTGGTCATGTTAACTCCCTGTGTCGAACCTGGGTTCTGTATCCTTTATCGGCAAAAAAGTCGCCTATTTTTTTTGCCAAGTAGACTGACCGGTGTTGTCCACCTGTACAGCCAATGGCAATCGTAAGATAACTTCTTGGTTCCTCAATAAAGTTAGGCAACCATTTTTGAAGAAAATTTTGAATTTCACTGGCCATTTCGGCAGTTTCCTTATGTTCATCCATGAATGATATAATTGGTTTATCCAGCCCGGAATATTCCCGTAGCTCCGGTTGCCAATACGGGTTTGGCAGGCAACGAACATCAAACACAAAGTCAGCATCGAGCGGTGTGCCTCTTTTAAACCCAAATGATTCAAATAAAAGCGTAATAGGTGCTTCATTGTCTGAACCAATGAAATCACGAATTTTCGATCTTAATTGTTTTGGTGTGGTATGTGCGGTTTCAATGCGAAGATCAGCATTTTCAGACAACGGTTCAAGTAACTTTCGTTCAAGCTCGATTCCCTCAAGCAGGGAAGTATACTGGTCCGTCATCGGATGTCTTCTTCGCGTTTCTTTGTATCGCTTTATTAAAATATTATCGCTGGTATCAAGAAAGATAATTTTATGTGTAATGCCCAGTGCTTTGAGTTCTTTAAGCGTTTTCGGTAGTGCATCCAGAAAAAGTCGATTGCGCACATCAATACCGACAGCTGCAGACTGGTTCTCTTCAGGACTACTTTCCTGTAATTGTTGAACAAAGTGTGGAAGCAGACCGGCAGGGAGGTTATCTATGCAGTAAAAGCCAAAATCTTCCAGGGCCTGTAGTGCGATTGATTTACCAGATCCGGATAATCCACTAACTATTATCAGATTCATTTTTATTGTTACTAATCATGTTTTGCTGGCGGACGGAGAATTCCTGGTAGGCATCAATGCCTTTCATACGAAGCATGTAAGTGCGTGCAGCCGCCTCAACCAATACCGCAAGATTTCTTCCTGGTGCAACGTATAAGATTATTTCGGGAATGTCTACTTCGAGTAACGTGCTGGTCATTAAATTTGCCTGTAGTCGATCGATATTATCCGGTAATTCTGTTTTTAATTGCTTGAGCGTAAGAATTAAATGCAGCTTTTTTTTATGACGGGTGGCGGTTTCACCAAACATAGCGCGTACATTGATAATACCAAGCCCGCGGACTTCCATAAAATCTACCAGTATTTTCGGGCACTGACCTACCAGGATATCTGGTCCTACGCGCACAAAATCTACCGCGTCATCTGCAATTAGCCTGTGATTTCTGCTGAGCAATTCCAGTGCCAGCTCGCTTTTGCCAATGCCACTTTCACCACGAATGAATATACCCGTGCCCAGTACTTCCATGTAGACCCCATGTACTGTCAGCAAAGGTGCCAGCGCCCTGGTCAGGTAGTACTGGAGATTTTCGATTATTATAGGGCTGGACAAGTTTGAGAGAAAAAGAGGTGTGTTGCTGGATTTAGCGCCTGCCAGTAAATCTTGCGGGCAGGATTTACCTGAGATAATAACTATAATTGTAGCATCACACTCGAATAATTCTGTCAGCGAGTGTTTTTTAATGCGCTCATCCAGCGCTTCCAGATAGCTGAGTTCAGTTTCACCTAAAACCTGGACACGATTGGGGTGAATAAGATTAAGGTGACCGACAAGGGCAAGCCCCGGGTGCCTGGCCGTATTGGGCTCTAGTTGTGTTTGGTTGCCGGATTTTCCGGCGAGCCATTTTAGCTGAAGCTGATCTTTCTGTCTCTCGTAAAGATCCTGAACAGTAAGTGTTGGTTGGTTAAGAGGGTCAGATGCGCTCAACCTGTTTCCCGGTTAGTGAGATATTGATAAATTTCTTCTTTATTTTTTGCGCCCAGGATATTTGCCCGTGTTTCATCATTATTTAACACGGTTGCTATTCTTGCGAGTAGCTGCAAGTGATCTTCGGTTGCCTGTTCAGGCACGAGTAGCGCAAAAACCATCTTGATTGGCTCATGGTCAATAGCGTCGTAATCTACCTCTTTTTCCAGGGTAGCAAACGCACCTATTGCTTTATCAAGACCTTTCAGGCGACCGTGCGGCAAGGCAACACCATGACCAATACCAGTACTGCCAAGCCGTTCTCTATCGAGCAATGACTGGAATGCCGCGTATTCATCCAGGCCCGGTTCATCAGCATGCATTAGTGTGCTTAATTGCTCAAGCAAACGTTTTTTGCTTGTTACGGGCATTGAAAACTCAATACGTTCTGGCGATATGAGTTCTTGTAATTGCATTTCGATATACCTTATAGCCGACTACTCTACTACGGTTCTCTTCAAGTCAGCGCCATGGGAACGATGATGATTTGTTTTCTTTTCCTTGTGTTTGATAATTTGACGATCCAGCTTATCGGCCAGGATATCTATAGCAGCATACATATCTTCCCCTTCGGCATTGGCATGAATGGTGGCGCCAGTTGCATTTACTGTGGCTTCCGCCATCTGCCGGTTTTTTTCTACCCTGAGAACGACATGAGTAGTGGTCACGTGATCAAAATGTTTTTCCAGTTTGCTAACTTTTTCAGAGGCGTAGTCTTTAAGTGAGTTGGTGATTTCTACATGTTGTCCAGTGACGTTTATTTGCATTATTGGTACTCCTTTAGGCTGGTTCAAATAAGCGCCTTGCGCTGATTTGAAGGTGGTATATTCATTGATTCACGGTATTTAGCTATTGTTCTTCTGGCAACATTGATGCCCTGAGTCGCCATGATTTTAGCGATATTGTTATCACTAATAGGCTTGTGGGTAGGCTCTGCGGCCACCAGTTTTTTGATTAATGAACGAATTGCAGTGGCAGAACAAGTGCCACCATCGACAGTACCCACATGACTGGAGAAAAAGAATTTTAGCTCAAAAATACCGCGTGGCGTTAACATGTACTTATTAGTTGTTACTCTTGAAATTGTAGATTCATGCATCTCAACTGCTTCGGCAATATCGTGCAGCACCAATGGCCTCATTGCTTCAGCCCCATGATCTAAAAAAGCCCGCTGCCGGTCAACTATCTTTTTTGCAACTTTTAGCAAGGTATCGTTTCTGCTGTGTAGACTCTTTAAAAACCATTTTGCCTGCTGTAATTGTTCGGTCAAATATTTCTTGTCATTTTTATCTGTTTTAGTACTGCCTGCACGTGCCATGCTCTCATACATTCGATTAATTTGCAGCTTGGGTGAATGGTCTCCATTCAGGTCAGCTCGCCACCGACCTTTGACTTTCCTCACTATCACGTCCGGCGAGATATAAGCCGCCTGGGTCGCATGAATACTGCTGCCCGGACGTGGATTTAGCTGCTGGATAAGCAGAATTGCCTGTTGTAGTGCATCCTGGTCAAATTTAAGCTGTTTTTTCAGGTTGGCTGTGTCCCGGTTGGCCAGTAGCGCAAGATTAGTGGCTGTGGCCAGTTTTTTGGCCTGTTCAAGATAGGGCGTAGCCGGGTCAAGAACCCGCAATTGCAGTTGCAGTGTCTCAGCCAGGTCTCTGCCGCCAACACCTAAAGGGTCGAAGTTCTGTATGCAATGCAGTACTGCTTCTATCTCATCGAGCTCGAATGGGTCATTATTCTCCAGCCCAGGGTCATCTGAGCCGGCCTTATTCAGTGAAGTGCAGATATCTTCCAGTGTTGAGGCCAGGTAACCATCTTCGTTAATTGAATCAATGATGTTGTCTGCGATAGACCGATCCCTGCCAGAGAATGGCGACATTTGTGCTTGCCACTGTAAGTGATCGGTCAGGGTTTCAGGGGCGCTGTTGCGGGCATCCAGATCGGGAAAATCCCCGTCTGTGTTAGTGCGAGTAGTGCCACTACTGATGGTGGCATCATATTGGTTATCCCATTCAGGTGGATCCTCGGTATCGCCGCTGCTGGAGTCCATGTGCAAATCAGTGGGTTCTGGTGAGCCATTTTCAGATTGGTCTACCTGTTCCGCTTTGGTGCCATCCTGGTTTGACTCATCATCACTTTCCTCAAGCATGGGGTTACTTTCCAATGCCTCCTGGATTTCCTGTTGCAACTCAAGTGAAGATAATTGCAATAACCTGATCGCCTGCTGAAGCTGCGGGGTAATGGTCAGTTGTTGACCAATTTTGAATTCTAGCGATGGCTTCATAGGTATGTAAGTGGGTCCATTTTAGCTTAAGTGCAAGACACTAATTGTCCGAAAAAATATTGGTTTGCCTTGTTTAAAGTGTAGCTCACTAAAACAACAATAAATAATGAAGTAATACAATAAGTTCCGTGCCGGAACCCGGTTCAGAGGCGAAAATCCTGGCCCAGGTAAACGTCCCTGACGGTTTGGTTGGCCAGTACGGCTTCGGCAGTACCTGCGGTTAATATTTTACCATCACTTAAAATATAGGCTCGATCACAGATTTTGAGGATTTCCCTGACATTATGATCCGTAATCAGGACGCCAATGGATTTGTTTTGCAAGTGCTTGATTAGTTGCTGAATTTCTATGACGGATACTGGATCTACCCCGGCGAACGGCTCATCCAGCAATATAAACCTGGGTTCGGTTGCCAGTGCCCGGGCTATTTCAGTCCGTCGTCGTTCACCACCGGACAGGGCCTGGGCCAGTGTGTGTCTGCGCTCCTCGATATGGAGATCATGGAGCAGATCCTCAAGACGTTGTTCGCGCTGTTCCTTGTTGAGGTCTTTCCGGGTCTCTAGTATTGCCAGAATATTTTGTTCGACGGTGAGCCTGCGAAAAGCCGAGGGCTCCTGGGGCAGATAACTGACACCCATTTTAGCCCGACGATGCATGGGAAGCTTGCTAATATCGTCATCATCCAGGTATATATTGCCCTTGTCCATCTGGATCAGCCCCACAATCATGTAAAAGCAGGTTGTTTTGCCGGCGCCATTCGGTCCCAGCAAGCCAACAACGTCACCGCCTTTGATGTTAATCGAGACATTGTCTACGACAACTCTGCCCCGATAGGATTTACATAATTTTTTGATTGAGAGAATGCTCATAAGTTATAGATTTTCTATTTCTGCAACGCTTTAATACGTTCAGGACTAAATGAGGCGGTCAGTGGCGCATCCTTTGTATAAACGGTAATGGTGTTGGATATGACATTGTAACTCAGGTTTTTACTGTCCAGGGTGTCATTGCCCATCTTGAGTTTTACATTTCCTGATAGTGTTATCTCACCAGACTTTACGTCGTAATGAACATTAGCTGCTGTCAGCACAATAAGTTCGCCATTATTAATTTTATGAATTTTAACAGGATTACCGCTGGCCCAGATTTGATCCGGCTGGTTGTCCGTGCTCATGGTTTTGGCTTTGGCTGCCATTATTATCAGGCTGCCTTGTTTAACCCGAACATTGCCCCGGTAAGTTATTACACCACTTTTTTGATCGACTACTATGCTTTTGGATTTTAATGAGACCGGCTGGTTAGTGTTATGCCAGACTTTTTCTGCAGCCAGACCTGGGGTTGGCGATAAAGAAAAAGTACTTGCCAGTAGAATCGTAACAAGAAACCTGGTTGTCCTCATTCGTTGGCATGTTAAACCTGGTTTAATCAAGGCGCACCTCAAGTGTATCAGTATTTATTGTTCCCGCCGGGCTATCAATATTTTTTTTACTGGAGATTTTTACGTTGCCCCGCATTTTAAGAAGTTTCTGATCTTCAGACAGGAAACCCCTGTCTGCTGTTGTATGCAAATCAGCTCTACCGGTTTTATGTTGAATTAAATGCAGGTTTTTGAGCGTGGTGCCGCGTTCTCCACTATAACGATGCATTGTTTTTGCAATGAGGGTATATTTTTTTTTGCCATTATCATCAATAAATGTTGCGGTCATATTTTTCATGCTGAATAGCGGTATCGGGCCTGTTTTTTCTTCAATAACCAGATTTTTTACAGATAACAGGTCTGATAACCACCAGCCAAATGCAGCCGTGATCGTGATTAATGCTGCGGGAAGAATATGACGAAGTTTTTTTTTGCTTGGCATGCTGGTCAGCTACAAATATTTTTCCATTGCAGACGCATAATTATTCTGGGCATGCATAATCATTTCGCATATTTCACGGGCGGCCCCGCGGCCACCGTTGGCAGGCGTGGTCCAGTGGCAATAATGTTTGACCAGGTGATGGCCATCATTTACTGATATTGCCAGGCCTGTTTTCAGCATAATGGGTAAATCAACCACATCATCACCAACAAATGCAGTTTCTTCCGGCAATAATCCAAGTTTTGAAATCATTTTCTCATAAACTGGAAGTTTATCATGGCAACCCTGGTAAACATGTTTAATGCCAAGGTCATGGACACGGTGCGCAACAACTTTAGAAGTGCGGCCCGTAATAATTCCGATCTCAACACCACTCCTGATCAACATTTTCAGGCCGTGGCCATCTTTCGAGTTAAAGGCCTTGTATTCCTGTCCGTCATCACCAATAAACAGACTGCTATCAGTCAGGACTCCATCGACGTCGAAAATGACTAACCTGATTTTTTTTGCCCGCGCGACAACACTTTCGTCAACATCAAATGGCAGGGAAAATAATTCACTCATAAATTAATTTACTCAACTGGTCTTCTAAACTATGCCGGCGCGAAGTAGATCATGCATGTTTAATGCGCCGATAACTTTGCCATTTGTCTCGATGACAAACAGGCCGTTTATTTTTGACGCCTGCATTTGTTGAACGGTTTCGGCTGCAAGTTTGTCGGGATAAGTAACTTTAGGATTTTTTGTCATGACATCTGACACGATGGCCGTATGAATATCTATTTCCTTGTCAAGAATTCTTCTCAAATCACCATCAGTGAGAATGCCGACCAAACCGCCATCATGGTTTGTTACCGCCGTCATGCCCAGGCCTTTGCCAGTCATTTCCAGTAAGGCGGCGCGGAGACTGGCATCGATACTCACCCGGGGAACCTTGTCACCCGTATGCATAATATCTTTTACATACAGCAATAACCTTCGGCCCAATTGGCCGCCAGGATGAGAACGCGCAAAATCTTCTTCAGTAAAGCCATGAGACTTATGCAGGGCAACGGCCAGTGCATCTCCCATTGCCATGGTGGCAGTTGTGCTCGATGTCGGCGCCAGGTTCAGCGGACAGGCTTCTTTGTCGACCCCCACATAAATAGTTGCATCGGCTTGTTTGCCAAGACTGGAATTTACCTGGCCTGTAAAGGCAATTAATTTGACTCCCATTCGCTTGATAATGGGCAAGATGGTCAGGATTTCATTGGTTTCGCCAGAGTTAGACAAAGCCAGCACAATATCATCGGGTGTGATCATGCCCAGGTCACCGTGACTTGCTTCACCCGGATGGACAAAAAATGCCGGCGTGCCAGTGCTGGCCAGGGTCGCGGCTATCTTGCCACCAATATGTCCTGATTTTCCCATACCCGTGACAACCACCCGGCCGGAGGTTTTGGCAATGATCCGGCAAGCTTGATCAAAATTATCATCCAGTCGGGGAATGAGCGCAGACAGTGCTTCTGCTTCCAGCTTTAAGACAGCATTTGCATATTCTATGTATGAATCTTTTTTGGCCATTCGTGCTTTTTGTCAGCTTCGGGTAGTCTTGGTCGAGTATATCAGACAGGGTAATTTATCCCATGGAAGTCAGCGCCTTTAATCATATCCTGCTTTTACTGGGTGTCGCCATTTTGATGGTGGCATTGTTCCACTATATAAAGCTGCCCCAGATCCTGGCCTATTTGGTGACGGGCATTCTGATTGGCCCCTATGGCCTTGGTTGGTTATCCAATACCGAGGAGATACGATTCCTGGCCGAGTTTGGCCTGGTATTCCTGTTATTCAGTATCGGCCTGGAATTTTCCCTGCCTCGCCTGGTGGCCATGCGCCGCCTGGTTATTGGTCTGGGGGGTGCCCAGGTACTGATTACCGGCACGCTATTTGCCGTTATTCTGTGGTTACTGGGATTACAAGTCGAGGCCGCCATTCTGATTGGCGGTGTCTTGTCGTTGTCATCCACGGCACTCGTTATGAAACTGCTGCCGGAACAGCTTGAGCAAAATTCCCGTCATGGGCGCACGGCTTTTGGTGTTTTGTTATTCCAGGACCTGATCGTTGTGCCACTGATGATATTGATTCCTGCCATGGCTGGTACCAGTGAGCAGAGCGTCACGGTCTTGTTGGGCCTGACCCTGATCAAGAGTGTTGTTGTGCTTGCGGCCATTATGCTGGCAGGTCGTTGGTTGTTGCGACCTTTGTTTCATCAGGTAGCGGCAACTCGATCAAGGGAAGTCTTCATGATGACTGTTTTGTTTATTGTCCTGGGTGCTTCGTGGTTATCACATATCGCCGGTTTGTCACTGGCCCTGGGTGCCTTTTTCGCCGGTATGATGCTGGGCGAAACAGAATTTCGGCACCAGGTGGAAGGCGATATATTGCCTTTTCGGGATGTGCTCATGGGCCTGTTTTTTGTCAGCATTGGCATGTTTCTGGATCTGAATATTCTGATTGCATATTGGCAATGGCTGTTACTGGCTGTTGCCGGCCTGGTGTTATTTAAAAGTTTCGTCATTGCCTTGCTGGCCCGGGTTTTTGGATTTGAAACAGGTGTTGCCCTGCGAACTGGTCTGGTATTGGCGCAGGGTGGTGAGTTCGGATTTGCGTTAATGATTGAAGCGCAAAAATACCAGATTCTGGATAAAGATGTTTCACAGGTTGTTTTGGCGGCGATCGTGGTCAGTATGCTAATTGCGCCTTTCCTGATCAGGCATAACGGCCGTATTGTAAAGGCCTCGGTGCCAGGTTACGTCAAAAAGCGTAGCAGTAATCTCGAAACAATTAGAGCTGAGTCCGGGTACCATCAGGGCCACGTCATTATTTGCGGCTACGGTCGTAGTGGTCAAAATCTTGCCTGGATGATGGAGCAGGAAGGCATCTCAAATCTTGCCCTCGACCTTGATCCAGTCCGAGTTCGTGATGCCCGTGATGCCGGCAAGGCGGTTGTATTTGGTGACGCGACACAACGCGATGTTCTGGTCGCTGCCGGGCTCGACAATGCCCGGGCACTGACAATCAGTTTTAATAATGTTCCGTCTGCCATGAGAATTCTGGCGAATACCCGTACATCATGCCCCGATTTGCCTATTATCGTACGCACCGTCGATGATACCGATATGGAAAAATTATATGCAGCTGGCGCCACTGAGGTTGTACCAGAAAGCCTGGAAGGCAGTCTTATGATTGGCGGTTACATTCTCCAGGTTCTGGGTGCGCCAATGCGGGATATAATTAATCAAATAAGACTTGCCCGTAGTGACAGGTATCGTCTGTTACGTGGTTTTTTTCATGGCCAGGATATGGATAACGTGACAGACCCACTGGCCTACCAGATGCGCCTGCACTCGGTGATCTTGCCTGAAAATGCAACCAGCATAAACAAGACTTTGGCCGGACTGAATCTTGAGGCCTTTAATGTGCACGTTACAGCCATTCGACGTGGCGGAATTCGCGGCCCCCAACCCAGTCCCGATACCAGGTTAGCGGCGGGTGACGTACTGGTTCTTTATGGTAACCAGGAATCGCTTGAGCAAGCGGAAACATTTTTGATGAAGGGTTAGCCGAATATGTATGACTTATTAATTGGCACCAGGGATTGGCAAAATACTGTCTGGTCCAGGAAATTTTATCCAGATAACTTACCTGAAGACTGGCGATTTTGTTTTTATAGTAATCAGTTTCGCACAGTACTCATTCCAGGAACGGTTTGGGAATCGGTTGTGACTGAAGATATAAGCGCATGGATCGAGGATTCTGATGATGAATTTAAAGTAGTCTGTGAGTTGCCAGCCAGGTTCTCTGAAATTATTACAATCCCGGAACTGCAGGACCGCTGGAATAGTTTCCAGGAGATTACCGCGCCCCTGGCCAATCAAATGGCCGTTTACCTGTGGCGACCATCAGCCAAACAATTACAACAAGCTGACTTCTTGTCAGGCGCACTGGAAATTCTTTCGCAAGTTAAGCCTGTGTCGTTATTAAATACTGGTAAGCAGACAGAAGATTTACAAGTATCCGGGACCAGGGCCAGTATCTGCTGGTCGGTAGCTGACAGTGAAAGCCCGGAACCCCATGGCGATTTTTTGGTCGCACTGTGTCAGGAAAATGATCTCAAAAAGATACGTGTTGTCATTGAGAAACTGGATAAATGGATGGGGGAAGATCGGCAGGCGGTATTAATTTTCGAAGGGGATAACGCATTGGTTCAGGCACAACAAGCGCGTATGATTGCAGAAATGATGGCCGTTTAGGGAGCAGCGCCATATCAAGAGAGGCCAAAAAAAAGGTCATAGTAAAATTATCAATCAATGCGATGTTTATCAAACAACAAGAAGCGTAATTAAAGAATGACTGACTTCGGTAATTCAGATAACAATAGTGACAACCAGAGCCATCCCCCGGTGAACGATACGCTCGTCCAGATTGTAGATGTAGCTTTCGAACGGGGTGACAGAAAAATTTTTACGGGCATGAGCCTGGATATTCCGAGAGGCAAGCTTACTGCGATTCTGGGCGGTAGTGGCACAGGTAAAACGACCCTGTTAAATTTAATTGGCGGACGACTCAAGCCATCATCAGGCAAAGTGATTGTTGACGGTTTGTCGGTGCCTGATTTGTCTACCCGTGAGCTTTATGGGTTACGTAAACGCATGGGCTTGTTATTTCAATCCGGTGCCTTGTTAACAGATCTAAACGTCTTTGAAAATGTGGCCTTCCCGGTGCGCGAACATACCAAACTCTCTGAAAATTTAGTTCGTCATTTGGTATTGTTGAAACTTCAAATGGTTGGGTTACGTGGTGCCAGGGAGTTAATGCCATCGGAGCTTTCGGGCGGTATGGCTCGACGTGTTGCCCTGGCCCGTGCCATTGTCCTTGACCCAATGATGGTTATGTACGATGAACCCTTTGCGGGCCTTGATCCGATCTCAATGGGCATCACTGTAAAGTTGATTAAAGAACTCAATCACGCCCTTGGTATTACCTCAATCATTGTTACCCACGATGTTGACGAGGCCGTGACCATTGCCGACTACATGT
>CAJVXY010000009.1 GCA_913009895.1 uncultured Acidiferrobacteraceae bacterium
AAAGGCTTGTCTGAGATTCGGAGTAGTATTGTTTTTTTTTTTTTTATTTTGTTCGTTTTTTTTTTTTTTTCAAGCAGAAGACGGCATACGAGATATATCAGTGTGACTGGAGTTCAGACGTGTGCTCTTCCGATCTTGATCTTTTAGAAAGTCTTACTAGGGAATTGAGGGTGCACTCAATTATGCCTGAAGCCAAAGGCCATGTTGCCGAGTTTTGCCAACTGTTGGCTAAGATCGCGTATTCGTACGCAGTTGCTGAACTAGGGTATGGGAGTTTTGAGCCTTATTTATTACCAGGTATTTTGAGGGCAGAACTTGCAGACTGTGATTCATACGTTGGCAGTTTGGATAAAGATGAGTCTCCATCTGCATCACTTCACGAACTCTCCCTTGGGGAGACGACGCGGAGTGATAAGATAGTTGTACGGGTGCGTCTTCTATCTAAGCTTGGAACACCTACATATTTCGTTGTTGTAGGGAGAAATCCGTGAAAAATGCTAACAAGGCAAATGCACTCGTAAACCAAAAGGGTCAGACTCGATTGAAATCATAATCGTCGGGCATAATCATTGGCCAGAGAAGGAGATCGTGTAGCGATGAGCTCAAAAAACAGCGGGGCTAGACTGTCAGTAGTTTCAATCGAGTCGACCCTTTTGATCCTTTTGGTCTTTGGATTCGCCCTGTGTTAGCCGCCCTGTTAATTTCGACATTAGAAGGCAACCACGAACATGAAGAAGCCGAATTTCTGGATCACACTTGTTGTAGCTAGCACGGTACTCGCGCTATACGTCACTTGGCGTGAAGGTGCGCTCCGTGGCGATCTTCTCGTCGAAGTGCTGCCCCTCATCCTTGGTAAAGTAGTTGCGCTTGTGTTTATTCCTGTCGTTGTTGTAGGTATCGTCTTTCTGTTTGGAAAACTCATAAAACGTCACGCTTCCAATACCACGATCTTTGGAGTAACGGCGGTTGTGTGGATTTTTTTAGCTGTTAGCAGTATTACCGCAACCTCCTATGAGACTTCAGATCGAAACGTGAGCTACGTGTTTCAGCCCAAGGGGTGTAAATACACTGTTAGATTTCCAGATGTTCCAAATTTCTATTCAATTGATATCGAAAACACAATTGATAAATTGGTGCCCATAAAAGGGGCCCAACTTACTATTGGGAATGGAAATGCATTTTTACGTGCTGAATGTGGTTCCCATCCAAAATCGGTTGGAGTTCGACCTACTAAAGAACAGATGTACACGTATATGAAAATAATTTCATCTCGTCTTGGCCTGCAACTACCAGTATACGAATATAACGCAGATAATTCTGAAACAGTCGGCACTGTAACTGGCACGAAAAACTCTGAAAGAGGATCGCTCACGTTTCGAGTGATCAACTATATAGGAGGCACCTCGAACATGACGTTGTATGTAGGTTCTCGTTCGATTGATTTCATGACACCAGACATGCGGCGCTTTCTCAGCTCTATCAAGAAGAAGCCGAGTACTCAACAAATACCTACTCATAGAGGGAAATAAGGAGCGAAAACCCGGGTTTTCGCTAAGGAAGGATGGCTGAGAGCGGCCTCTCTCTTATAATAAATAGTCCGCCATGTCTTAGAAAGACTAGCCGTCTGCTGTGCAGTGAAAACAGACATTCGACAAAGGTGTATATTGCATATCTGCAACTGTGGTGTATTCAATATTAATAACTGCTAATATAGGAACAATAAAACTTTTAAAAATATAAACTTAGGCCCACAATATCCGGACAGGTCGATTTGTTAAATCGACACCGCCGT
Source organism: uncultured Acidiferrobacteraceae bacterium (assembly GCA_913009895.1). Taxonomy (GTDB): domain Bacteria; phylum Pseudomonadota; class Gammaproteobacteria; order Acidiferrobacterales; family SZUA-150; genus SZUA-150. Next base: position 1,793 of record CAJVXY010000009.1, read on the forward strand.
ATACTCAACTGTTAGAACTACAAAAAACATGGCCAAACTTAATAAAATACTATTTATCATTTCTTGTTTGTTATCATTATATGCTCTATACATAACAACAATAATTACATTATCGGTGCCTAAATACACTCAGCTCTTTTCAGGTTTTGGTGCAAAATTACCACCCGAAACTATTAATGCTCTTAACTACCATTACATAGGTTTGCTTTTACCAATTATAGCTCTCCTTTTGTGCGCATATTACTTCAAGCGTAGTAAATCTCAAGTTTCAAAAAATATAATTTATACTCTTGTAACTCTTTTATTTTTAGTTTCGTTATATTGGAGTAATTATTTTGTTGAGGCCATGTACTTGCCTATTTTTCAAATGGGAGATGTAATAAATGAGCTCTAACAAGTCGTTCAAAACGGATTTTTTAAAAGCGGCGCTCTCGCTTCTCTTTTAAAAAACCCTTTAACTCAAACGTTATACGTAAATAAACAAGCATTAAATATAATTGGCATATCCAATGAAATTAATACAATTTAGTTCGCAAAATGGTAGTACTCAGGCTGGCGATGCAATATGGCCATACCAAAAAGAATTAAACTCTATATTCTTTAATGAAAAAAGTGATTTAAAGCTATTCAAAAGTTATGAATACTTCACAATTGTATTTCGAGTAAGTGGAAAAAATAGAGACTTTGGTAACGAAGGCCCTGAATATTTAAAAAAATCTAGAGGTCGTAATGTAATCACCATTGATCTTTCTATTCCTGAACTTCGCTGGTTAAATATAAGCAAAAAAGAACTTGGGCTATATTTAATCAACGGAATCCATGAATGTTTTGAGCTTCTTAAAGAAAAAGCCAATAAACATAAAGAAATAACAGATGAAAATAAATTAGATGAAATATTTATAAATGGGAAAAACAAATTCATTGAGTACATAAATGAACCATAACAACCCGTATAACAAGGCAATCAAAAAGGACGTTTAAAAGCGGTGCTCCGCACGCACTTTTAAACGCCTCTTATTTTAATCGTTATGCCTAAAAAACAATGAAATACGAAACAGAATTTAAGGTTATTGATTTGATACTTGCTTCAGATTATGAAACGAGGGGAGTGGATGCGTTTAGCTTGTGCATTATAAAAATGGAAAGGCAGATTAGAAGAGTTTTTACTCATATAGTCTATCAATGTCCAAACTTAAGCACCAATGAAATAGTGCCATTGATCGATGCTCTAGCAAATAATAAAAATATATACTTTAGGCATTTTATTGAGGGTATTAACTCAATTCATCCAAAGTCAGTTGAAGAAATGTTCGGTGATAACTATCAAGAAGAAAAGAGTAAAATAGATAGCGCATTAGAAAAAAGAAATAAATTATTTCATGGTCAGTTGACTGGCGAAAATATTTCAAGACAAGATTTGATTGAATTTATTTCTCATATAAGGTGTTGGTGTTCTACGTGTGCAAGTTATTTTCAGAAAAACATTGGTTACGATGGGTTCGCTAGGAAGTCATATCAGAAATCATGCGAAACTGAAATATTTAAAGACATAAAATGGCCTTTTAAAAATGTTAAGGAATATTCTGAATTTTTAGTTGAATTGCAAAAAAAGGCATAACAAAACGCTAAAGTCGGACTCCGAGACACGGCGGTTTTTTTGCGCTCTTTGCAAAAAAAATGCCGTGTCTCGGACCCGCTTAGCTTGGCGTTCGGCGTCATAAGAGGACTCGCTAAGGAATGAAGCGGTTAATTGACCTAGGTAACGAAGAAGCACGCGCCCATTTCTTAAAGGGAAGCAGCTACTTCAATGGTGACATGCCGCGATATATAAGTTTCGAGCCAATATTGCAGGAAGTCGCCAAGATTTTAGACGGTGGTAACTACGCTCAATTCAAGGCAAGTAATCCTGCCGACCTCCCTGATGTGAATTACAGCTTCATTGCCAATAAGGATGGGAAGTTTGCTTGGCGACCATACGAGCTAATGCATCCGGCGATATACGTATCTTTAGTTAATGTAATATGTGAAGCTGAAAACTGGAACCTCATCAAATCCCGCATGGCTGATTTCGAAAACGGTGTGGTTGATTGTTGTAGCGCGCCGGTCATGTCAGTTGACCATCAGACAGACGTTGCAGCTCAGATTAAGAGCTGGTGGCAAGCGGTGGAGCAAAGGTCACTGACCTACTCCCTAGAATTTAGTCACCTACTTCATACCGATGTAACCGATTGTTACGGCTCGTTGTATACACATAGTATTGCATGGGCCATTAACGGAATTGAGGAAGCCAAAAAGAAGAAGGGTAAGAACTCACCACTTGGTAACAAGATTGATTTTCATATCCAAGCTAGCCGGTATGGCCAGACCAATGGTATTTCACAGGGTTCTGTTCTAATGGATTTTGTGGCTGAAATCGTACTCGGATATGTAGATGAGTTAATTAACACTGAGTTAGGCAACAGCACTGACATCCGCATTCTTAGATACAGAGACGACTATCGTATCTTCGCGAACAGCGATGAACGTGCAGAAGAAGTTCTTAAACTTGTAAGCGATAAGTTGCGTAGAGTTGGCATGAAATTAGGAGTTTCGAAGACATTTTCCTGCCGTAATGTTGTGGAAGGCTCTATCAAACCAGACAAGCTCGCAGGGATTGAACTTCAAGATCTTGGTAAATCAAACGCCAAGACGATCCAAAAGCAACTGATGAGACTCCATGCTTTCGGTCAACGATATCCTAATAGCGGAGCCCTACGTCGATTGGTAAGCGAGTTTCATACTAACGTTTCTGTCCAGAAAGAGGCGCCAGATGACCTCGAAGTCCAAGTGGCCATTGCAACCGATATTGCATATGTTTCACCTGCAACGTTCCCGGCGGTCGCTGGTATCTTGAGTCACCTGATTGCGCTTGCACCTAATGAGGAAAAGATGGGCCTTTGGACTAAGGTGCGGGATAAAATGAAGCGAGTTTCGTATAACGGATATCTTGAAATTTGGTTGCAGCGAGTGACCCAACCAAAGGCCGTTGGAATTCAGTTTGAGAGCGACGAGCCTATTTGCCAAATCGTCAACGGTGGATCACCTCAACTGTGGGAGTGTGGCTGGATTTCGAATGACGCTTTAATAAATGCAATTGACATCAAGAAACTTGTCGTAGCAGACGTTGCTGACGCTGCAGAAGTGATTGAGCCTGAAGAAATTGAGCTATTCAAACAAAACGCCTGGGCTTATTAGGAAACGTATGTTGAAGTGCTAAGATAATTACGCCGAACAAGGCGCTCGTTCGGACGCAAACTACGCTGCGCTTCGTTTGCGCCGCAAAACTTTATCGTTATGTACTACAAGGCATTCTTTTCGTGCTAAAATGAACAACATAGTGAATTAATAGGTGATAATGATATGTCCACGAAAATGAAGCAAGTTATTGAAGAGATTAAAGATTTAACCGCTCAAGAAAGGGCATTGGTTGCTCATTGCTTAATATCATCCCTTGAAAATAAGCATGACGACGGTGTTGATGAAGAATGGGCTGAACTTGCTGAGAAGCGGTATAAAGAGCTTGAAACGGGAGCAGTTCAAGGCGTTACGTGGAATGAAATAAAGAAGGAGATTAAAGGCCAGGATGCCTAAGTTAATTTTCCACCCAGATATTTCATTAGAAGTAAAAAATTCCTATCAATGGTATCAGGAACAAGCCAGTGGCCTGGGTGATGACTTCCTTCACGAGCTTGAAGGGGCTTATGAAGCAATTGAGGAGTTGCCTGAAACGTGGCCAAAATTTCAGAGGGGGTTTCGAAGATTTTTACTAAGCAAGTTTCCATTCTCAGTCATTTATAGTTCAAAACAAACCCCACCATATGTTGTTGCAGTCATGCATAATAGTAGAAAACCAGGCTATTGGCTAGATCGTACATAACCAGGCGTTTCACCCGAACAAAAAAACGCGATGCTAAATAAGGAACACGCATTAAATGAAAGATAGTATTTCGTATTTATTTAGGGTCAGAGTGAAAACTCAAACATTATTGCATAGAATTTTTACTCCGATAATACACGAGCAATAAAACTAATAAAAAGATAAACTTAAGCTCATAATATCCAGACGGGTCGATTTCTTTTACCGCGCCTGCCGTATACTCAATCGTTAGACCAATAAATTCGTATACAAGCTAAATTGAGGAAGTAATGATAAAAAGGCATAGAATACAATTTCCAAAGGGCGAATTACTCAACATCAACCAGGACGAAGCCTATTTCTACCTTCAGGGATCAGGTGGTAAGAGGAAAATAAGGTTCCACGACTACGATGAAATTTATCAAGTGCCAGGCCTGTATGAACAAATATTTTATGATCGCCTAAAATGCACATCACCTGGTAAAGTAACATCAATACTTGAATCCGCCGTAAAACAATATCAAAACAATTTTTCTGAGCTTAGGATATTGGATTTAGGTGCAGGCAATGGAATGATGGGAGAGGAATTAAAAAAGCACGGTGTTTCTCGTTTAATAGGCGTGGATATAATTCCCGAGGCTTATGATGCAGTAATCCGGGACAGGCCGGGAGTATATGACGCATATTATGTTGAGGATTTCACTAAGTTAGAAAAAGAAAAAAAGGAAGAAATAAAATCGTGGCAATGTGATTGCATGGTAACAGTTGCCGCCCTTGGTTTCGGTGATATCCCAACAAAAGCATTTTTGGAAGCGTTTAATATTATTAAAAGCAAAGCGTGGGTGGCCTTTAATATCAAGGAAACCTTCTTTGATATAAGCGATGAATCAGGCTTTTCAAAAATGATCAGGGAATTAATATTTTCCAAATATCTTGATATTTATTACATAGAACGCTATCGACATAGATTATCAATTGAGGGAGAGCCGCTGTATTACTTCGCAATAACAGGATGGAAAACGTCAGATGTTCCTGACGACTTTTTGGAGTCAAAAGGCATCATGGCCTAACAAGGCAAATGAACTCGGACAGTTTAAAGCGCTCTTTCTCTTGCGTACCATTCCGCTACGCAGCATTCTAACACAAAAGAAAAAGCGCTTTAAATATTTAGGTTCAGAGCGAATACTCAAACATTTTTTACCTATTTTGAAAACCATGTCAGCGAACAATTGTTTCTAATATAGTTTAAAACTATTCTCTGTCAGCACCTTTACACAATGAACAACAAAACAACCAGACCTGCTCACTTAAACATGGATTTTTCCCGGGCGGTTTGTGTGCGGCCGGATGATCAGGAATGGGTAACCAGCCCCGCCGATGGCGTTTCTCGTGTGCACCTTGAACGCGTCGCTGAGGAATCGGGTCATGTCACGAGTTTTGTAAAGTTCGAGCCAGGCGCTTACTTTCCGTCCCATGCCCATCCCAGTGGCGAAGAAATATTGGTTCTGGACGGCGTGTTTTCTGATGAGCATGGTGATTACCCGGCAGGTACCTACATACGGAACCAGCCAGGTTCTTTTCACAAGCCGTTTACCAATGAAGGTTGCAAACTGTTTGTGAAACTTGAGCAATTTAAAAGTGATGATTCTGAACAAGTCGTGATTCGACCTAAAGATCAACAATGGGGGCAAGGAATCGGTAATTTAAAAGTGCTGCCATTGCACGCTCACGGTACAGAAAGTACCGCATTGGTTGCGTGGCCAAAAGGTGAGGTGTTTCAAACACATCACCACATGGGTGGCGAAGAGATCGTTGTCATTAGCGGCAAGTTTATCGATGAACATGGTGAATACCCGGCCGGTACCTGGCTGCGGAGTCCGGAGTCCACATCTGTCCAGCCACTTCCCTCGCGTAGAAGCAGAAACATTAATTTACGTGAAGGTTGGGCACTTGTAATCGTGGTGCAGAGGGTCGGTGGAAAGCAAGAATCAATGTAAGCCAACATTTCTTGCCTGAATAACTCATAGTTAAATTCAAAAATGGTCTATTAAGTGGTCTATTATAGTAAGTGCAGTCCACGTAAACATAAAAGATTGGATCAATATGTTACCTACCCGTCACACCCTCACATTTATCGTAATAACACTTAGTTTGCTGCTTTTCGCCTGTGGTGGCTCAAGTAGCAGTTCACCAGGCGGTGGCACGTCGACGGCAATTAGCCTGGCCATGTCGTTTGAGCAGGGAAACCCGGGCGAGATTGATGTGCGGACACAACTAACGGTACAGAATGGGCTAGCGGGTTTTGTACCCAGTGCGGCGTTACTTATGATCAATGCAGATTTCGGCACCCTCGGCAGTGTTTCCGTGATTACAGTTCCCGGAACACCTGCTAATCAATATAACTTTTCGGCCACACTCACGCCACCTGTGATGGACAGTTTCAATGACAACTGGACCGGCGAAATACCGGTCACCGCCCGCTACCTGGACCCTGCCAATAATTTTGATCAATCCATCACACGCATTACGCTGGTGCTTACCAGTATTTTGCCGGGTCTTGGCCAGCCGGAAGCGGTGCCCGGTTTAGTAAATACACCGGGTGTTGAAGACAGTCCCCAGGTCAGCCCGGACGGTCAGTGGCTTATCGTCGGAACTTATAACCCGGTTGATATTGGGTATTGTCTGGTAAACGGCAATGATTATACCCATCCTGCGTGCAACATTAATTATTTTGACCAGAATGGTATCGAACGCCCAAACATGTTTGGCGCGAGTCGCATCTTGAACGACACCACTATCGATCACGCGGTACCCGCCATCAACTATGATCCTGCTACTTCACCAAGTCCCATTGCCACCCCGCCAAATGCCAGTTACGGATTCAGGCTTTTAAATGACAACACATTTGGCGAGCCTTTTGTAATTGGAATCGACGCAGGTGGATATCCCTGGCAGACGGCTTTTGGTTTTTCTTTTGATTCTATTGTCGGCACTCAGGCACGCGTTTTCTATTCCTACGACAGTTTTAATGATGTGCCCGACACGCGTAATGATATCTACCATTCCGATATCACGCTGGGCGCAACAAATGTTCTGGGCGACTATCAAAATGGGGTGTTGATGAATTTCACTGGACAGGAAGCGGTCATTGACTACGTCCCCATATGTCCCACTGTCGATTGCCAAACTACCAACCCTCACATTACCCAGGACAGGCTTTGGTTCGACAATGAACGTCAAAGTACTGACCCTCTCTTTAGCGTCGACCTTTTTTTTGTCAAGGTCACACGAGATGGTGCCGGTTTTCCTACGGCCTACTCTAGCCCGCAGTTAGTTCCGGTAAGTCAGAACCCCCGCGGTGAGTCCATGCCTTATATGGATGGCGATACGCTGTATTACCAATGCGAACAAAATCTCTGTCGCTCACAACTGGTTGCACCCGGTGCAGACCCGGCCCTACTCGCCTCATGGCAGGCAGAAGAAACAATATTCGTTGGATCTTCGAGTATCAGTTGGACAATTAATGCTGGACGTTCAGGTCGCGTTGTCGCAACCACTGAGCCGAGTGTTGCGACCATTACCGTCAACGGCCAGATTCAAAAGTGGCTTTATTTTGGTTACCTGATGCAAGTACAATACGGAGCAGGTATATTAGATTTTGGTGCTAACTGGAACGTAGGACGAGTAAGATTGCAGTAATTTAATTATAAATTTAAATATACAGGACGAAAAATGACGATACAGGTCTCAAGAGATAATGAAGGGTACTTAATTGACCCTGAAGACTGGAATGAGGAAATTGCAAGTGAGCTGGCCAAAGAAGAAAATATTGAGCTAGATGACAGATACTGGCCAGTACTAAATATCATAAGAAGTCATTATGAAGAGAGCCAGATTATCCCCGATATTCGTCACGTTGTTAAGAGTTTGGCAAAGGAAAATGGAAAAGACAAAAAAGAAGTCAAAAAACTTATTTTTGAATTATTTCCATATGGCTATGTAAAGCAGGCATGTAAAATTGCTGGTATGAAACGACCGCGCGCATGGAGCACGGGTTAGCGTAAAAAACAATCTATTGAGTTTTTACTCAGACTCCAAATACTTTCAAATATGTCCTGATTGGGCCGGAACTAGTACAACTACAGCCAGCATATAATCACCCCTTGGCCGGTGCCGGCCAACTGGGCAACGCTTGCAATCCCCCCTCAAGATACACGGCATCAAAACCGCGCTGGCTCATAATAAAGGCCGAGACCTTTATTATTCCCTGATTTACACCATAAAAAATCATCTTACCTTTGCCTTGTAATGTACACCATTTGTACATACACTTAGGTTCTGGATACAGAGTGGGACCCACGGAAGGCCGCTGACAATCTTCGAAAACATGGTGTCGATTTCGCAGATGCTGTGATTGCTTTGGAGGATGAAAATGCCCTTACCATCGAAGATAGAGGCCATGACATCGACATTCTCTATGTTATTCATACATACCGTGATCATGATTGTATCCGCATTATTTCAGCCAGAAAAGCAGACCGTAGCGAAGCCAGACAATATTACCGAGGGTTAAAATTATGAGCGAAGACTTCAACAGAGGAAAACGAGGCGCAGTTATAGAACCCGATCCAAATAAAGTTCGTATCACCATCCGGTTGGACAGCGACATTATCGAATACTTTAAAAACAAGGTTCATTCTGCGGGCGGTGGTAATTATCAAACAATGATTAATGAGTCATTGCATAACTACATCCGTTCGAATGAGAAATCTTTAGAAGATACTTTGCGAAAAGTAATACGAGAAGAGTTTAAACAAGCCGGGTAAGCAATAGGCTGAATAAAATTACCTTGATCCTATTGGTTCTACATCGGGCTACTACTCAGCCACCACTACCACAGTAGAGTTCTTAACTCTTTTTGCCAGGACTTCCAATGACCCCTTCGTTCTGGATAGTGTTTTAGGCTTTCTTAATGGTTTTACATTGTCCAGTAAAATTGTTAGGTATCGCACTTTCATAGCGTAATTAACATTTTGAGGAATGTCTCCAGACCATTTAAATACTTCCACTGCATTTAATTTTGATGTCACTATTCCAATTGCCTCTCCCCGCATATTTATAAGTGCACCCCCACTATTGCCGGCCTGGACTGGTACAGATATTTGATAGAGGCGTGGATCATCCTGAAATCCAGTAATAGAGTTGACTATTCCAGTGGTCAGTTTAGGCTTAATACCCATTATCTGTGTTAGTGGATACCCTATAGCAAATACCGATGACCCTATTGCCGCTTGCTTCTTAGATACTGGGATTGCCGGAGGTAAGAGGAATGGCTTTTCAGGCTTTAAAAGAACCAGGTCGTTTACTTTATCAACAACAGCGATCTTTGCTGTTTGCCGTAGTTTTTTTCCATATACAAAAGAAATTTCATCTTTACCATTAACAACGTGAGCATTAGTTACAATGTAACCACCCCCTACTACCCAACCGGTGCCCTGACTTGCTGATGCTGCAGATAAATTTTCAGCATTTTTTTCTTCTGATTTAGCGCTAGCTATATCTTCTTTGGGTCTTCTGTTTTTTGGGCAATTTGCCCCACGATATTTGTATGCATCAACAATGCCCTTGACAATATAAAATCTTACAACACATTTACTTGACCCGAAGCCCCGCCTATAGCTGACAAAATAATACACAGTGGCATCATCAATCCTATCCACTGCGTCTGGATAGCCCCATTTGTATTTTACTGTTTCTTTAGTTGCGCCTAGCCACTCATTCATCAATGTTTTAAATCTTATGGCATGTGCGCTGGAAGGCAGAAATAATAATACAAGTAGAACTATAAGATTGATTTTTCTCATTAATTTAAGAGGTGCTCACCCCTTCCCAGGCGCTGGCCAACTGGGCAACGACTGCAATCCCCCTTCCAGATACACGGCATCAAAACCGCGCTGGCTCATAATAAAGGCCGAGACCTGGCTACGGCCGCTGGTAAGACAACAAAGAATATATTTTTTGTCTTTATCGAGCTGAGGCAAGGTTCGGCGCAGTGCATTGAGCGGTAAGTTCCTGGCAATTTTTATGGCACCGCTGGCAAATTCTCCCGGTGTTCGCACATCGATCAGGATTGCACCCTGCTTCATTAATACTTCGGCTTTTGGCATGGGCAAGGACGCCACCAGTGGTTCCCTGAGTAAATCATTAAAGTCGGTCTTGTTCAGTCGCATGAGCTCGCCCTCTCCCATGGAAATGACATTGGCATTTCTCGGGGCATTGGATAACAAGGCCTCTTCGCCAAAAATATCGCCGTCTTTTAGTTCGGCCAGGATATGCACCTTGCCATCGGCGCCCTTGCGGGAGACGTTAAACTTGCCACTCTTGACTATATAATAGTATTCGCCCACCTCGCCCTGCTTGATAATAATCTGGCCGGCTGTGACGGGCACTGACTCCAGGCGTGAGAAAACTTCATTCATGCTGGCGGCCGGTAATTTTTCAAAGGCACTGCCGCGCAACATTTCCATCATCCACTCACCATCAATATCGATTGAAAGCTCGTCTACCTCGAGACCGTCATCTGCCCAGTCTTCCGATAACTGATCCATGGTCAGTAACCGGTCAATTTGCATGCTGTCGATTTTGGCAACCCGGGCACTGTCCACGACCTTGCCGGTATATTGTCTTGGTCGCAACTGGGCCAGGGCATAACTGGCCTCGTCGGTGTCGGCAGTGATATTTCTTTTGGCGCCGGTGCTTTTTGAGTCGAGGGCGACTTCGCCTGCAAGCAGGTATATAGACAAGGTGTCGCTACTGCCTTCTTTGAAAATGACGGTGCCTTTTTTGAGGTTTTCAATCGTGGCGTCTTCGAACAAGGTCAGGAGATTGCTGTCGCTGAGGGAATTCAGGGGTATAAAATTGCGCAGCCTTTCCAGGTCAGCTGTTTTTTGCTCGTTTTCGCTGGATTCTGACATAGTCCTGTTTGCTATCTTATTTTTGTCTTCTGAATCAAGAGTCTGGCCCGCAGATACTAACATTAGGCGATTAATTATCATACATATGGTCGCGGCTTCGGAAATAGTTACATTTGCAACGATTTAACAGCCAAATTGTCGAAACATAAGAATATTTTAGATTTACAATAATAACAGCCATGTAATTTTACATCGGTAAGTATTTCCAGTGACGCTATACTATTTTTATGTCCCAATTGTCTTCTAAAACTGCTCACGCTCGCCTGCACGCGGGATGGCGCGCCGGCCTGGTTATTATTCTGGTCACAATCGGGATTGTGGCATGCAGCCCACCCCAAAAGACAAAACTCGAATCGGTCATTCGTGCTGGTGAACTGGTTGTTATGACAAAAAACAGTCCCACCACATTTTATGAGGGTCCGGAAGGTTATGCCGGTATTGAGTACGACATGGTCACTGCATTTGCCGAACAACTTGGCGTGGCTGCCATTTTCAAGACCATGGATGATGAAACCGAGCTAAACGAACTTGAGCGTGGCGAGGTGGATATGATTGCTGCTGGCCTGAATATTGACAAGCAGAAAAATTTATTCCTGCGTTATACGCCCCACTACCAAGTCGTCAATCATGCGATTATTTATCGTGCCGGTACCTTCCCACCAAAAGCAGCCAAATATCTTTACCAGCACCATATAGAAGTAATGGTCAACACCCGGCATATCAAACAACTGGAGAAGGTCAGGAAAAAATACCCAAAAACAGACTGGATGGAAGTAGTCGATAAAAGCGAAGAGGATCTATTGCAAATGGTCACGGCAGGTTTGCTTGATCTGACAGTAACTGACTCGAATTTTTTTGATTTAAATCGCCCTTATTATCCAGATCTTCGAATTGCTTTTAAAATTGGTACACCGGAAAAACTTGCCTGGGCATTTCCACGGACCCAGGACAAGAGTCTTTATATGGCCGCGGTAAAGTTTATTAAAAAAATTCGCAGGAATGGCGAACTGGCCCGTTTGCTTGATTATTACTATGGTACTTCCGGTGTTTCTAACCCCATCAATATGAGCGTGTATCACCTGCGCATTCAGAATCGCTTGCCAAAATATCAAACCCTGTTTGAAAAAGCCGGCAGGGACACGGGTATCGACTGGCGCTTGCTCGCGGCCATGGGTTACCAGGAGTCATTCTGGAACCCCAAAGCCATCTCGCCTACTGGTGTACGTGGTTTAATGATGTTGACTAAAGGTACGGCCGAATCACTCGGTGTCACCGATCGAACTGATCCGGAACAGGCAATCAATGGAGGCGCCCGTTACATTAAGGAAATGCGTGACCGCTTACCTGAAAGTATTAAAGAGCCAGACAGGCTCTGGATGGCACTGGCGGCCTATAATGTCGGTTTTGGTCACCTGGAAGATGCCCGGGTTATCACACAAAAAAGAAAAGGCAACCCTGACAAGTGGGCTGATGTAAAACGCAGCTTACCGTTACTCGCGCGCAAGCGCTGGTATAATAATACGAAGTATGGTTATGCCCGCGGCATTGAACCGGTACGATTTGTCACCCGTATTCGTAATTATCACGATGCCCTGGTACGTATTGATGAGGAAGAACAATCATCACGGCAAACCGATGCAATTAAATTAAAGGCACCGGCGATATAGATGCTGTATGTCGTGAGCCAGGTTAACTTTATTATCGTCTGGTCTGAAAAAAACTTTTTAACTGGGCGCTACACTCGTCCGCCAATACACCACTACATATTTCAACGCGGTGATTCAGGTGAGCTGAATTGACGACGTTAAAAACTGAACCTGCCGCCCCACGTTTGGGATCAGTAGCACCAAAAACAAGACGTTTTATCCTGGCATGGACCATGGCACCGGCGCACATGACACAGGGCTCCAAAGTCACGTACAAGGTCGCATCAAGAATTCGATAATTATCGATGACCCTGGCTGCTTGCCTGAGCGCCATAATTTCTGCGTGGGAAGTGGGATCTTTGTTGCTGATTGGCTGGTTCCAGCCCTGGCCGATTATTTCGTTTTTTGAATTAACAATAATCGCGCCGACCGGTACTTCATTTTCTGACAATGCCTTGTCGGCCATGGTCAGAGCCTGCTGCATCCAGTCTGAATCTGTTTTCAATTTAATAAATGTACCAAGGCCAGTTTATTCTCTCTCGCCGGTTTATTCCCACTCAATGGTCGCGGGTGGTTTGCCAGAAATATCATAAACCACACGACTGATGCCGCGCACTTCATTAATAATTCGATTGGAAATCGTCGCCAGTACTTCGTAGGGCAAGTGGGCCCAGGTGGCTGTCATGAAATCAATGGTTTCAACTGCCCGTATCGCCACGACGTATTCATAGGCGCGGGCATCACCCACGACACCCACAGACTTGACCGGTAAAAAAACCGTAAAGGCCTGGGAGACTTTTTCGTAAAGATCATTTTTGTACAACTCGTCCATGTATATGGCGTCGGCTTGTCTTAACAAATCGGCATATTCTTTTTTAACTTCGCCAAGAATCCTGACACCGAGACCGGGACCAGGAAAGGGATGACGGTAAATCATTTTGTGGGGCAGGCCCAGTGCCTCACCAATTCTTCGCACTTCATCCTTGAACAACTCCCTTAGTGGTTCCAGTAAACTCAAGGCCATGTCTTCAGGTAACCCGCCGACATTATGGTGGGATTTAATGACATGTGATTTGCCATTTTTAATCCTGGACGATTCGATCACATCGGGATAAATCGTTCCCTGGGCAAGCCATTTGGCATTTTTGATTTTCCCGGCTTCTTCTTCAAATATTTCAATAAAGGTATAACCGATTTGTTTGCGTTTCTCTTCCGGGTTCGAAATGCCCGCCAGTTTTTTCAGAAAACGATCTTCTGCATCTATGCGTATCACATTCACACCCATGTGATCGGCAAAGGTATCCATAACCTGGTCGCCTTCATCCAGGCGCAATAAACCATTATCAACAAAAATACAGGTTAACTGTTTGCCAATGGCTTTATGTAATAACGCGGCAACAACGGAAGAATCGACCCCGCCAGACAAACCCAGGATCACATGGTCATCGCCCACTTGTTTTCTTGTCTGGGAAACAATGTCATCAATAATATTACCTGGCACCCAATCAGAAGCACAGCCGCAAATATTATGGACAAATTTTTCTATAATTTGCTGGCCCTGTTTAGTATGGGTGACTTCTGGATGAAACTGCATGCCGTAAAAATTTCTGGTTTCGTCGGCAATGGCCGCCAGCGGTGCATTGTCTGACCCGGCAATGACCTGGAAACCGTTTGGCAACGTAGTAACACGATCACCATGACTCATCCAGACATCAAGATGTTGATGTTTTTTATTTTTGCCATCGTTCAGATCACCAAACAATTTTGATTTGTTTAATATTTTAACCTGCGCGTATCCGTATTCACGATGATCTGAAGGCTCTACTTTGCCGCCGAGCTGGGCCGCCATGGTTTGCATACCGTAACAAATGCCTAGCACCGGTACGCCGAGGGTAAAAACAATATCATCGGCACGGGGCGTATTATCAGTCGTAACGGACTCCGGCCCACCGGACAATATAATGCCATTCGGCCCGAAGGTCTTAATGGCCGCTGCCGACATGTCTTCGTATTGAATCTCGCAATAAACCCCGGCCTCGCGAATGCGACGGGCGATCAGTTGTGTGTACTGGGAACCAAAATCCAGGATTAAGATTTTTTGGTTATGAAGGTCAGACATGTTTTTTTTAATTGTATTAATGACTAACAGATTTTGCGATTGCCGCAGGAAATCTGGTTATAAAATGGCAAAATTAAATTTATAAGTTGAGTAAAAATATAAAACACTAACGCTGGTAATTTGGCGCTTCTTTAACAATGGCAACATCATGGACATGGCTTTCCTGGATGCCCGCATTGGTAATACGAACAAACTCGGTCTTGGTGCGCATATCATCAAGATTGGTACTGCCTGTGTAACCCATACTTGAACGCAAGCCGCCCATCAATTGGTGAATAATGTTGATCATGGGTCCTTTATAGGGAACCCGACCTTCAACGCCTTCCGGTACCAGTTTCTCGGGGCTGCTGGTGTCTTCCTGGAAATAACGATCACTCGAGCCCTGGGCCATGGCGGCCAGCGAACCCATGCCGCGGTAACTTTTGTAGGAACGGCCCTGGTACAGCTCCACCTCACCCGGTGCCTCGTCTGTGCCTGCTAACAGGCTGCCAGCCATAACGGTAAAAGCACCCGCAGCAATGGCCTTGGCAAGGTCACCCGAATAACGAACCCCGCCATCGGCAATCAGTGGTACCCCTGTTTTGACCAGGGCCTTGGCGACGTTGGACACCGCTGATATTTGTGGCACCCCTACGCCTGCGACCATGCGAGTGGTACAAATCGATCCGGGACCAATGCCCACCTTAACGGCGTCGGCACCGGCAGCAACCAGTGCTTCAGCGGCGGCGCCAGTGGCTATATTGCCGCCAATTACCTGGACCTGTGGATATTGCTTCTTGATCATTTTTACCCGGTCAATGACGCCCTTGGTGTGGCCATGTGCGGTATCGACCACAATAACGTCTACTTCTGCTTTTACGAGTTCAGCCACGCGTTCGTCGGTGTCGGCACCGACCCCCACTGCTGCGCCCACCAGAAGCCGTTCTTTGTCATCTTTGGCGGCCAGGGGATGTTCACTGGATTTCTGAATATCTTTGACTGTAATAAGGCCTTTCAGGGAAAACTGGTCATCGACGACCAGCACCTTCTCAATTCTGTGTGCGTGCAGCAAGGCCAGGACTTCGTCCTTGCTGGCCCCCTCTTTTACCGTAATCAGGCGGTCTTTGGGGGTCATAATGCTGCTGACAGGCTCATCGAACTGGGTGGCAAAGCGCAGGTCTCTGTGGGTCACAATGCCGGTCAGGTTGCCTCCATCGGTCACAGGTACACCGGAAATATTGTGTAAATGAGTAAGCTCAAGGACATCCCGGATCGTCGCATCTGGACCGATAGTAATGGGATCAGCAATGACACCACTTTCGTACTTTTTCACCTTGCGAACTTCATTTGCCTGTATTTGGGGGGACATATTCTTGTGAATAACCCCCAAACCGCCCTCCTGGGCCAGGCAAATCGCTGCCCGGGACTCAGTGACCGTGTCCATAGCGGCAGAAACCAGAGGAATATTCAGGTAAATATCGCGGGTTAAGTGGGTTCTTAGGTCGACATCCTTGGGTAAAATCGCTGAAAAAGCGGGAATCAGCAGGACATCGTCGAAGGTTAAAGCATCTTGTATTATACGCATAGCGTATTATACGGACAGAAGCACAATCCGTAAACTGTCTGGAACAACTAAAACTACCTATATTAGCACCTTGACGTGGTGACCATGTTTTGTTTTCATGTGTGTCTGATTTTTGGCAAGTTTGCTAGGTCAAGAAAACATAACAATATAATTATATACAGAACACACCCTGGAGGAGCAGTACATGAAAAAAGTCATTATTTTTGCCGCCCTGTTGACCCTGAGCGCTTGCGCTGGAACTGAAGGACCTTCCTACGACGAAGTGGTTGCACAAGCCAAAAAAGAAATGAAAGTCGCTAAAAGTATGGATGCCTTATGGCGTGACACTGGCAAGTTTCTTAAAAAGGCCGATAAAGCCAAAGAAAATGGTGACGACGCAAAAGCCATGAAACTTGCCAAGAAAGCGTTGAAACAAGCGCAACTTGCACAGGCTCAAAGTACAGCAGAAAAAGGCGCAGCACCTTATTACAAATAAGTCTAAGGCGTTTCAGTCATAAATTTAAAAAGCCGGGTTCTCCCGGCTTTTTTTATAGCGTAGACTTTAATACCTCTTGTAGATAAATTTTTTCAGTAAAATGCAAAACGACCAAAATAATTCGGGAAAAAATATTTACTCTGTTTCCCAGTTTAATAGAAGCGTTCGCTCCTTGCTGGAGACCAGCTACCCCATTGTCTGGATTGAAGGAGAAGTATCCAACCTGGTGCGCCCTGCATCTGGTCATAGCTATTTTTCACTGAAAGATGAAGGCGCCCAAATTCGATGTGCATTATTTAAAAACAGGCTCAACAAAATTAGTGCGAAACTTGAAGACGGGAAAAAAATTATTGTCCGGGCGAAAGTCAGCCTTTATGAAGGCCGGGGAGATTTTCAGCTCATTATTGAATCGTTTGAAGATGCCGGTGAAGGGCAGCTAATAAAGAAATTTGAGCAATTGAAAAATAAACTGTTGGCAGAAGGCCTGTTCGATGAGTCGGTAAAAGTTGCGCTGCCTGTATTTCCAAAACGGTTAGGCGTCATTACCTCACCGACTGGCGCTGTTATTCATGACATTATCACTGCCCTTAACCGGCGTTTTCCAGCACTACCTGTCATAATCTATCCATCCCGGGTACAGGGCGCAACTGCCGCAGAAAACATAAAAAACATGATTGAAATTGCCGCCGAGCGTAATGAATGTGATGTCCTGATAATTGCCCGTGGTGGCGGATCGCTGGAAGATCTTTGGCCGTTTAACGAAGAAATCGTTGCCCGGGCAATATTTAATTGCAAGATTCCGATTATTTCCGGTATTGGTCACGAGACTGATACAACAATCGCTGACTGGGTTGCCGATAAAAGAGCGCCAACACCAACAGCGGCGGCCGAACTAATTAGTCCTGACCAGGCTGAAATAACAAACTCACTTTTGGAATTTGAAAATAAACTGTTCAAACTATCAAATGCGACAATTCAGAATCTATCTCAAAAAATTGATTTTTTAACAAGACAACTAAAAACCCCAGATCAGCAAATTGAACAATTTGTGTTAATGATTCAGGGACTCAGTAAAAGATTATCAACGACTATCCTCTTATCGTTGAGCAAAAAACAACAATTGAGCGAGCGTTTGAATATAAATCTGAATACCCTGCAACCATCCAATAAACTACAACTTCAAAAACAGCATGTTAATAATCTGGCTGGCAGACTAAAATCCTCCTGTAGTGAAAAAATATCTACTTTGCGCAACCGGCTACATGGGTTCTCCCGTGAGCTCAATGCAATCAGTCCCCTTGAAACTATGGCCAGGGGATATTCAATTACCCGATTACTGGATTCTGGTATTATTTTTCGTGATATCGGGCAAGTCAGGAAAGGTGACTTAATTGAAACAGTAATAAAAAATGCGGCCGTTGTAAGTAAGGTCGATAAAATAATCAGAAAATAAAACTGTTATGTTCATCAACATTCACATAGTCGCGCGTTTGCTTAAAACACCAGTAATTTTTTTATTATTGACGCTGACCACGTTTGCTGCTGATGCTGCTGTTGAAGGTTCACTGCCTAAAAATTCACCGGTGCCAGGCGGTATCATCCTGGTTAAAACTGTGGCCACTGATCTACCGAAACCTGAAGCCTATTTTTCCGGTAATCGCGTAACCGTAGTGAAAAGGAACAATTCCTGGACTGCCATAATTGGCCTGGGTCTTGATGTTAGTCCAGGTGAACATATTCTATATACGGTTAATATGGATGGAGATCAGAAATCATACCCTTTTGTTGTCAAAGAACACGCTTATCCAAGGCAAAATCTGCGCATCAAAAACCGCAGGCAAGTAGATCCTAACGAACAGGATCTTGTGCGAATAAAAAAAGAATCTAAAATTGTCCACAATGCCTTTGAATACTGGACTGAGCGAGGTGCTGATAATTTTAATTTCTTATTGCCCGTGAAAGGCCGACTGTCCAGTAAATTCGGGCTGAGGCGATATTTTAATAACAAACCCCGTAAACCACATAGTGGTATTGATATCGCCGCCCCGCTCGGCACCAGTATTAAAGCGCCCGTTGATGGAATAATTATCGCAACAGGTAAATTCTTCTTTAATGGTAACACTATTTTTATCGACCATGGTCGTGGCCTGGTCACCATGTATAATCACCTGAATATTATTAGTGTCTCAGAAGGTCAATCTGTGAAACGCGGCGAGGTGATTGGTAAAGTGGGAAAAACTGGCAGGGTTACGGGGCCACATTTACACTGGTCGGTAAGTCTTAACAATGCGAGAGTGAACCCTATGTTGTTACTAAATAAAAAGTCGAAAAAATTACTGTGGGTCAAGTAATCATGTGAAAGCGTGATGATATTTTCTGAGTCTGGTATTTAAACTAATTTAACTTTTATGTGTAATTTATACTGCCCGCACTCAATGATATCTCCTGATTTAATTTTATTTCGTTTTCTGGTTTCTACGTTACCATTTACGACAACTTTTCCATTGGAAATCATCAACTTTGCTTCTGCGCCACTGGAGGCGATGCCTTCAAACTTCAGGATTTTGTAAAGCTCGATGGGTTCTCTTGAAATCTCTACTTCTTTCATAACAAGGGAGATATTATCAATAAATTTCGGGGTTACAAAATATTATAAAAACGAGAATTAAATATCTATTTTTATTTATATTTTACCTAAAATAATTTGTTTCAGGTTTTTAGCTATTTCGAGTCCATCCTTGTAAGCGTCTGAGGCCATCTTTTTTGCTGTTGGTATAAACGCAATTATTTCAGACCAAAAATAAATAATAACAAAAAATATAATAGCTAACAGTAATGTATATATTGCTGGTTTTATTTTTCTGTGTAAGGCCGCCTTATCTTCATGAGCATGTGCACTTACGGTTTCACCTTTTTTTTCTATAGGTAAGGCCGAGCTAAATTTGGCGGATTTTTTCCCCAGTAATGCGTCCTGGAATTCTCGTGCTGATTTAGGTCGATCTGTAGGATAACATTGCAGCGCCCATTCCATGCATTTAATTGTTTTTTCCTGTAACTTTCTGGTTCCTATTTTATTTACAGGCGTCATGGGGTCCGCATGGAATTTAAGAATCATCTGGTATCGATCCAGGGACTCTGTTGGCCGCTTGCCATGAAAACAACGATACATGCTCGCCCCCAGCGCATAAATGTCAGTCCATGGCCCCTGCTCGCCTTTATCAGGATATTGTTCAATAGGCGCATAACCAGGCGTTAATATGGTTCTCTGGCTATGGCCACTCATTGCCTGGCGCGCCGATCCGAAATCAATCAATATGGGTGTATTATCTTCGCGCAAATAAATATTATCCGGCTTGATATCCAGATGTAACATGCCGGCAGCATGTACTGCTTCCAGTCCGTTTAAAATCGGCAATATGATTTGAAGCAAGTCGGCTTCTTTCATTCTATTGCCATGTTGGCGCAAGTATTGGCCAAGACTTTGGCCTTTCTCATACTCCATCACCATGTAAGCAGTGTCGTTAGCCTTCATGTAACGCAACACCCTCACTATGTTTGAGTGTTTAAACTGCGCCAGTGCCTGGGCTTCTTTTAGAAATCTCTTTAGGCCCCAGTGATAATCCTTAACAGCATTTTTAGTGTCAAGATTGGGTATAATTTTTGTATTTTCCCCTCTTGATGCCATCTCATGGGGTAAATATTCTTTAATCGCGACTTTTGCGCCCAGGCTCGTATCATGGGCAAGATAGGTGATACCGAACCCGCCATGGCCAAGGACAGATTCAATTGTATATTCAGCGAGCTCGTGGCCCCTGGGCAAAGCACTTTTATGATAACCACTCAATTTAGCTTCTACTTCCTTTTTTATTTCTTTTTTTATACACTTTCTTTTTTTGTTTTTTAGCTCTTCTTCCCTTGTACGGGTTTTCGCTGGCCTTAAAATCTATTCTGACAGGTGTGCCGGCAAGATTCAGCTTTTTACGATAACAGTTTACCAGATAGCGTTTATAGTGTTCGGGTACAGAGTCTACCTGATTCCCGTGAATCATTATTTTTGGTGGATTTTTACCTGCTTGGTGGGCAAATTTCAGTCGAATTCGCCTGCCTTTGACCATTGGCGGTGAGGTTTTGGTGGTAGCTTGCTCCAGTATTCTGGTTAATAATGACGTGGGCAATACCTGGGTCGCCGCCGCATAGGCCTCGTCTACTGACAAAAATAAATTTTTCAGGCCAGTCCCCTTAAGGGCTGAAAGATAGTGATGATTAGCAAACGCCAGAAAAGGCAGGCGCCTGTCTATTTCTTGTTTTATAGCGTTTCTTTTTTCAATATCCAGTAAATCCCACTTATTTAACACTACCACCAGTGCGCAACCTTTTTCAAGAATATGGCCTGCCAGGGTGGCGTCCTGATCGGTAACACCATCCGCAGCATCAATCACCAGGATTACTATATTTGCTTCATCTATTGATTGTAGTGTTTTTATACCTGAGAACTTTTCAACGATTTCAGTAATTTTACCTTTTCTTCTCAGGCCAGCAGTGTCAATCAACATATAAGATTGGCCATTCAGCTCAAAAGGTACGTACACGCTATCTCTTGTCGTGCCAGGCTCATCAAAGACAAGCACACGTTCAGCGCCTATCAGTGAGTTGATAAGCGTAGATTTTCCGACATTCGGCCGACCAACAAATGCTACCTTGGGAATATCTAAATCCGGATCGGCCTGTTCAGTATTAAAATCACGATCAGCGAAAAGCAGCTCAAGTAACTCGTCTATATTATCCCCTTGAGACGCAGATAGAGCTACTGGCTCGCCTAGTGATAACTCATAAAATTCAGAAACTGCAAGCTCTTCTTCTACACCTTCCGATTTATTGACAACAAGAAAAACCGGCTTTTCCTGTTTCCTGAGTGTATTGGCAATTACCTGATCTTGCGGTTGCAACCCCGTTCTTCTATCAACCATCAATACGATATAGTCTGCTTCATCAATTGCCTGTTCTGTCTGCAGGGCTACAAGACGGGTTATGCTATCACTATTTTTTTTATCACTATCTTTTTTTCTATTACTGGAGAGATCCGTAATACCGCCGGTATCAATTACGAAGAATGAATAGGGATCACGCTCACATGTACCGTATTGCCTGTCCCTGGTGATACCTGGCTCATCAATAACCAGTGCAGCTTTCTTTTTCGTAAGCCTGTTAAACAAAGTAGACTTGCCAACATTAGGTCTGCCTACTAGCGCTACTACCGGTTTCATTTGGGAAGAGGATATTATTCTTTATTTCGTTTAAAAGAAAACGAAAACTTGCTCTTTTGATTATTTTCTAACTTTAATGCTGATAATTCGCCACTGACAGAGCTGACATAGGCAATACGGCCACGAACCACTGCTTGCGTGACGATAGGGCCATCAATCTGTTTTCTGGCCAAAATACGACCATCATCCACATCTAACCAATGCACGAATCCTTCCAGATCACCCACAATTACATAACCATCAACAACGGCAGGTGGCGATGGAATTCTGCCTTGAAATTGAGTCTGTTGCCAAACAGTTGCGCCGGTTGACTTCTCATAGGCATACATTACACCCTCGTCATCCAGCACATAAATATTTTTACTGTCTATTGCCATGTCACTGAAAATCGATAAATCCCTCGACCATAATTGTTCACCACTTCTGATATCAATAGCGACCAGTTTCCCGTGATAACTGGCAACAAATAATCTGAATTCACTGACTATCGGCTGGGCATCGACATCTGTCAGACGCTCGATTTCATTTCTGCCTGATGGTTGGGATACTGGTATCTCCCAAATCTGCTTACCGGTTTCCAGTAACAGTGCAACTATGGTTCCAGTCGCAAAACCGGTTATTACAATATTTTGTATAAAGATTGGCGTACTGGTACCTCTCAAGCTTAATGAGGGCCCTTCTTTATGATACCGCCACATCTGTTTTCCGGTTTTTTCATCCAGTGCGTAAATTGTCCCATCAACAGTTTGTACAATGACTTTATTAGAGGATGCTACTGGCTTTGATAATATTTCGGTAGCCAGTCGCCTGTCCCAAAGTATTGCGCCATTTTTTGGATCAAGCGCCATAACTATGCCATCTCTTGTTCCAAGCAATAGCTTGTCTTCAGACACGCCTACGCCTGCAGTGATATCCCGGCCAAGCTCCACAGACCAGACATCGTCTCCGTCAGTCAATTTAAACGCGGTTAGTTCGCCATTAGAGCTTACGGTAAACACATTTTCGCCAAGTATTGCGGCAGATAATTTTAATAATCTACCTTCATCTGAGCTTTCAAAACTTTCATCCCAGACTACTTTGACAGGATTTTCTGATGAGCTGTCAAAACTTTCATCCCAATCTGCTTCGGCCCAATCTGCTTCGACAGGTTTTTCTGATTCAATCTCGATCAGAGGTTCAGGCGGGCGAATATTACTGCTGGCGCCACATGCCTGTAAGAATATGGTTGCCAGAAGGAGTATTAGAATTTTATTTGGCATGTTATTTCGATTTCGCATTATCTAGCTTCATCTGCAAGACAGGTTTGTAGTCACCGGATAAGGAAGAGCTTGACAGTGCCAGCTCGTAACTTTTTATTGCATCACCTGTTTTGCCAGTGCTCATATAAATATCACCTAGCAATTCATTATATTGAGAAGAGAACCCATTTGTTTCTATTGTGCTAATGAGCGCCAGCGCCTCATCGGCTTTATTTTCCTGGAAAAACAATATTCTTGCCAATCTTAGTCGCGCCACATGAATAATATCGTTTTCGTTTCCCTGGTCAATTGTGATATTCAAATATTCTTTTGCTTTCGGATATTCTTTCTCATCTATATATTTTTTTGCCAACATCAGTGACGCCAGCGCCAGGTAAGGTGATGAAGAATATCCGTTAACCAGTTCTTTTGTAGATTTTTCAGCACTCTTCAGCTTCCCTTGAGAGATATCTGATATTACCTGCTCATATATTTCTGATGCCTGGTCATTTTGCATGTCAGTATAATAATTCCAGTAACGATAACCGCCAATAAAAAGGGCACCAAACGTAACACCGACAATGATGGCAACGCCATATTCCTTCCACCAGGCTTTTAGTGCTTCTACCTGATCTTCATCTGCATATGGTTCGCTCAATTCTGATTTCTCCTACAATGAATCATCATTAATATTTTCGTTATTTAGTCTCATGATTTGTTTCAGGTTAAGGCAGTAGATGAGAGAATATATCTTTTTGATCTACCGAATACTGTGATTTTTTTTCTCGCAGAGGTTTTATAATGATCTTACCACTACCCACCTCGTCTTCTCCCAAAATAAGTGCTACTTTAGCCCCACTCTTATCAGCCTGTTTTAATTGGCTCTTGATGCTGCCATCACCACAATGGGCCAGTACGCTTAATGACTTATCGCGTAATTTTTCCGCCAGCAACATGCCTGTTTTTTTTGCCTCGTTACCCAGCAGGCACATATATATATCTATGTGACCGGACAGCATAGTGCTACCATTTATTTTGACCAGCTCTATTATTCTCTCTAGCCCCATGGCAAATCCGACTGCAGGAACCTGTTTACCGCCTAATTGTGCGACCAGGCCATCAAAACGACCACCGGCACAAATAGCGCCTTGGGCACCTAATTGGTCTGTGGTCCACTCAAACACTGTTCTTGAATAATAATCCAGCCCCCTGACCAGCCTGGGATTTATGTGGAATTCAATTTCATGGCTTGTAAGCATTTTCTTTAGTTGATTAAAATGTTCCAACGAGGCCGAATCCAGATAATCAATGAGTTTAGGGGCCCGCTCGATAATATTTTGCATGTCAGGATTTTTACTATCCAACACTCTTAGTGGATTACTTTTAAGCCTGCGTTTACTGTCTTCATCAAGCTCATCGGTATTGTCAGAAAGGTAGGCTGTCAACACCTTAATATAAGCAGTCCTCGACTCAATACTGCCAAGTGAATTTAATTCAAGTTTAACGTTATCCAGTCCGAGCTTTCTCCAGATGCGGGCAGACAGCGCGATTAACTCACAATCAATATCCGGGCCATCAAAACCAAAACACTCAACACCAGTCTGGTAAAATTGTCTGTAACGTCCTTTTTGTGGTCGTTCATGACGAAACATTGGCCCCGTATACCATAAACGTTGAGTCTGGTTGTGGAACAAACCGTTCTGGATACCCGCACGTACGCACCCTGCTGTTCCCTCCGGCCTTAAAGTAAGATTATCGCCATTTCTATCGGCAAAGGTATACATTTCTTTCTCAACAATATCTGTTGCACCACCGATTGATCGGGAAAACAAGGTGGTCTTTTCCAGTAACGGTAATCTTATTTCCTTGTAGGCATACTCGGACAAAGTCGTTTTGATAATAGATTCTACTGCTTGCCATGTACTTGTTTGATCAGGTAACAAGTCATTCATGCCGCGAACTGCCTGTATAATGTTCGCCATTAAACCTATCCTACTTTTATAACAGGAATAATTTTTTCATCCGATTTTTCCAGCTGGCCTATCTGGTTACGA
The DNA here is from genome assembly GCA_913009895.1 of uncultured Acidiferrobacteraceae bacterium. Classification (GTDB taxonomy): domain Bacteria; phylum Pseudomonadota; class Gammaproteobacteria; order Acidiferrobacterales; family SZUA-150; genus SZUA-150. Next base: position 27,022 of record CAJVXY010000009.1, read on the forward strand.
ATCGTTTTTTCAAGCTCGTCTACAAGTTCGTTGTCTTCAAGTTTTCCTGCAGTCTTACCATTCACATACAAAAGATTTGGTTTGCCACCGGTTATGCCAATGTCCGCAGTTTTTGCCTCGCCTGGTCCATTTACAACGCAACCAATAATTGCCACATCAATTGACTCATTGATATCGCTTAAACGTTCTTCCAGCGCATTCACAGTCGTAATAACATCGAATTGTTTGCGTGAACATGTTGGGCAGGCAATGAAGTTAATTCCTTTTTTTCGTAGATGTAAACTTTTCAGGATGTTAAAACCTACCTTTACTTCCTCAACTGGATCAGCAGCAAGCGATACCCTCAAGGTGTCGCCAATACCGGCCATTAATAAAACACCCAGTCCAATGGCACTTTTTACAGTGCCTGACTGTAAACCACCTGCTTCTGTGATGCCCAGGTGAAAAGGTTGATCGATCTGGTTTGCCAGTAATTTATAGGCAGCAATGGTCATAAAAATTTCTGAAGCCTTGAGGCTGATTTTGTAATTTTGAAAATCGTATTTATCCAGTATATCTATGTGGCGAAACGCTGATTCAACCAATGCCTCGGGTGTCGGCTCTGTATATTTTTTTTGAAGGTCCTTCTCCAGGGAGCCAGCATTAACACCGATTCTTATGGGTATACCATGATCCTTAGCGGACTGGATAACCTGTTTGATTCGATCTTCCTTGCCAATATTGCCAGGATTTATCCTGAGACAGTCTGCGCCCTGTTTGGCCGCTTCCAGTGCAATGCGGTAATCGAAATGAATATCTGCTACCAGCGGCACATCAACACCTTTTTTAATTTTTCCAAAAGCGATTGCTGATTCAATTGTAGGCACAGAAACTCTGACAATATCTGCTCCTGCACCTGACAGGCTCAAGATTTGTTTAGTCGTTGATTCCACATCACACGTATCGGTTGTCGTCATCGACTGGACACTAATCGGTGCATCGCCGCCGATTGGCACCTTGCCAACGGTTATCTGGCGTGTTTTCCTTCTTGTAATTGTGGACAGATCTGTCATGTTAAAATTATTCTTGCTTGCCTACTGTAAATCTGGCAATTAACCCACGCTTGTATTTATCAAAGTTTACCTGTTTCCCGTTATAACTCAGCTTAACGCCATCGGCGTTACCAAGGAAAATCTTAAAGGGGGCAACCCCTTTGACCGTGACAACTCGCCCTTCGTCAATAGTTTTATAGAGCAGCTTCTTGTCATTTGTATCCCGCACATCAACCCAGGAATTTTCTTCAAAAAATAAAACAATCTCGTCTAAACGTTCGCTCTTGACAGGTACTTCAGTTTTTTTATTATCAGTATCACCTCTTCTTGTAGTCTGATTATTTTCCGGGGCTGCTTCTTTTTTTGCGTTAGTCTCGACAGCTGGTCGACTGGTTTTAGTGGCGGGAGTTACTGCAGAAATTGTATCTGGCTGTTTCGGTGCCGCTGGATATTGTGGTTCTTGTTCTTGTAATGCAGTATCTACTGTATCGCTCCCAACTTCTGAGTCTGGCCCGTCTCCTTCATCAGCTTGCCCTTCCAGTCGAGGACCGAATAAATCTTCAGAAGCTTGTTCAGCAATTGTCACAGTAGTTTCTGCCTGCCCTGAAACTTTCTCGCTATAACCCTGCGTGCCAATCCAGATACCAACAATCACTATCACCAAAACAACAATCCCGAAGATTGTGTACATTACTTTCGTGTCATTTGATGCGATTAACTTTTGTTGATTGACGGCTACTGTTTCAATGGTATCATTTTTTTTAGGCTTCACCCTTTCTATATATGATTCAATTAGCGGAGCATGATCCAGCTCCAGTAATTTTGCATAATTTTTTATGTAACCTTTTACATAAGTAGCTTCAGGCAATGATTCATAATCATTTTCCTCGAGTGATTGAACTTGAACAGCAGATAAGTGTAAGCGTGCGGCCACTTCATCCACCGCAAAGCCTTTTTCCTGCCTGGCCCTTGCTAATGACAAGCCTGGTTCTTTATTGTCAACTTCTTCTGTCATAGAATTTTCCTTATGATCCATATTTTACAAGTATTAACGAATTAATTTAGCTTCCTTTGAATCTGGAAATTTTCCTTTTAGTCGTATTTTATAACTTGCATGGGCATCACCACCGCCCAACTTCTCTTCAACTTTTACTGCAATGTACAATATCTCCGGTGTATCTTTTCCGACTTCAAAATATCTCTGCAAAAAAGCCCTGGTTGTTAAGTATTTCTTTTGTTCAAAACTAATTTTTGCCATCGCACTTAGTGCTTTTGGCAAGTTACGGTTTTCCTTCAATGCAGCACGAAAGAATTTCGCAGCATTTTTTGTATCATGCTTTTTCATGAGACACAGGCCGGCATTCAAATTTGCCTGTGCTGGCGTTTCATACATAGGATTTTTCAGGGCAAGCTGAAAACGCTCAACGGCATCGTCCAGTTTTCCCTGCTGGCAAAGAAGTACGCCCAGGTTATTCTGGGCACTGGAATCTTTGGGGTCAATGTCTGTGGCTTTTGTTAGAAATTCCACTGCCTTATCTGTTTCATTCAGTTTCCACATTAACAGGCCCATGGCATTATTGGCGCTCGCGCTGTCCGGATCAAGTTCAAGTGCAATATCAAGTCGTTCCTTGGCGTAACCCCACTTTTTTCTGCTCATATATTCAATGCCCAGTTGAATATTGGTATCTATCTGTTTTTCCAGTTTTTTGTCACGAGCTTTTTGTTCCTGTGTGGTCGTGCAACCAGCCAGGGTGAATACAATCAAGATAATTGAGAGCGTAAACAATCTTAAGGATAATCCAGAAAGTTTTTCTGAAATATTCATGATTGATTTACTGCTGCTGTTGCATAGGTTTTTGATCGGCGTGTGCGATCAACAATGCTACCGGCTAATTGACCACAGGCCGCATTAATATCATCACCTCTTGTTTTTCTGGTTACGGTAATAATGCCGGCCTGCATTAGTATCTCCCGAAAATTATTTATAGCATCCATGCCCGATCGTTCAAACCCGGAATCATCGAATGCGTTAAAAGGTATAAGATTAACTTTTGCTGGAACGCCCGATAAAATTTTTATTAATTGCCGGGCATGTTTTTCATTATCGTTAATCCCTTTTAACATGACATATTCCATGGTCACCCTTCTCCGAGGTTCGCCTGCAACATATCTTTTGCAGGCATCCATGAGGTCTTTTATGGGGTACTTTTTATTCAATGGAACAAGCTGGTCACGCAACTTGTCATTTGGTGCATGTAATGAGACGGCCAGGCTCACGGGATTAGTCTCCTTTAGCTTATCGATCATTGGTATTACGCCAGATGTGCTCAAGGTGACTCTCCTTTTAGAAAGGCCATAACCAAGGTCGTCCTGCATAATATCCATTGCCTGGTTAACATTATCAAAATTTAACAGGGGTTCGCCCATACCCATCATCACAACATTCGTGATGATTCGGTCATTATTATTTCCGTCCTGATTACCAGTCAACTTTCGAAGTACCTGGTTAGCAACATATAGCTGGCCAATAATTTCATGGACTTCCAGGTTTCGGTTAAAGCCCTGCCTGGCTGTTGCACAAAAAGTGCAATTTAAAACACAACCAGCCTGGGATGATATGCATAAGGTACCGCGATCATCTTCAGGGATAAATACTGTTTCGATAGAATTGCCATCTTCAAGGCGAAGCAACCATTTGTATGTGCCATCATCTGAAATTTCTTGTGATGCGATTTCCGGTGCCTTGATACAGGCTTGCGATATTAGCTGCGCACGTAACACTTTTGAGATATCCGTCATTTCGCCAAAATCACAAAAACCGTGCTGATGTATCCACTTGAATACCTGGCGACCACGAAAGGCTTTTTGACCCAGGCCCTCAAAATACGCCTGGATACCCGCGAGATTCAAATTAAGGAGATTTTGTTGCAATGGTGTACTCATGCTCAAGTGTAATAATAACAGTATATAATGAAATTTAAGCTAATCTTATACTTAAAGTATAAGCTGTAACTACATGTTTATATTAATTATTCTTAAATTACTGATATTCCTGCCAGTCTGAAAATCAGCCTGAAAATTGGCGCTAGTGTAGCGGTTGGAGGCAGTTTAAACAATGAGTTAGGTGGCTAGCAGTAGACCGACAGTCTGCTTTTTAACAGGCAGGTTTAACCTGGTATATCGGGCATATTTATATAATCTTTGGCTAATCTTTTGCTTCTTCAATCCAGGCCATTTGAATAGCCTCCAGAATTTTTTCACCAGAGTGCTCAGGATCATCATCAAAGTCGTCCAGGGCTAAAACCCATTCCCGTAAATCAGTAAACAGGACTGTTGTCGGGTCTACTTCTGGTTTCGCTTCAATTAAGGAAATGGCTATCTCCAGACTATCCGTCCATTTAAGCATGGGTGCGCTCCTTGATTTTAATGTCAGTGGGTCTCAGAGACCTGGTTGATTGTGTATTTTGGAATCTCGACTATCAAATCTTCCTGGTCCACCGTAGCCTGACAACTCAAGCGGGATTCTGCTTCCAGTCCCCACGCCTTATCGAGCAAGTCTTCTTCGACTTCCTCGGCATCCGCCATGCTATCAAATCCTTGCCTGATAATCACATGACAAGTGGTACAGGCACATGCCTTCTCACAGGCATGCTCAATTTCAATGCCGGCTTCAAGCGCAGCGTCGCATATGGTTGTGCCGGGTTTTACCTCAATGGTTTTTCCCTCCGGGCAAATTTCTTCATGGGGTAAAAAAGTTAATTTCGGCATATTGCTAATCAGGCTCTTTGGTAAACTCGTTAATATTGTGACCGGATAATGCGCGCGAAACACCCAGATCCATTCTCATAGCAGCAAATTCCTGGGTGGTTTTATCCAGCCTCTCAATCGCCAGCTTAATCGCATTTCGATCAGTATTTTTACTGACGTCGCTAAGTGTTTTCAGGCGATCATTGATCTCGGAAATTGTACGCTCATCAAGAAGCGCTTCACCATCCTGGGCAAGCGCGGCCGTAACTGCCTCAAACAACCTGTCTGCCTCTACCTGCTGTTCGCGCAAGGCACGGGCAGCCATATCATCGCCAGCATGTGCCATGGAGTCTTTCAGCATGGATTCAATCTCGCCATCTGTCAGACCGTAGGAGGGAATAACCTCAACCCTGGTTTCGATTCCGCTCGTTAACTCGGTTGCACTTACATTTAATAATCCATCCGCATCAACCTGAAAAGTTACCCTGATACGCGCTGCACCCGCCACCAGGGGGGGAATTCCTTTTAAGTCAAATTTTGCCAAAGACCTGCAATCGGCAACCATTTCTCGCTCGCCCTGCAATACATGAATAGACATTGCAGTTTGTCCATCTTTAAAAGTGGTAAACTCCTGGGCCTTTGCAACCGGGATGGTAGCGTTTCTGGGTATAATTTTTTCAACCATGCCACCCATTATTTCAAGGCCCAGTGACAAGGGAGTTACATCAAGCAGGAGTACATCGTTGTTTTTATTGCCCGCCAGCATATCGGCCTGTAATGCTGCGCCTATAGCAACAACTTTATCAGGATCAATATCTGTCAGGGGTGCTTGTCCAAAAAATTCTGATACCAGGTTTCTGACAATCTGCATGCGAGTGGGGCCGCCGACCATTACAATACCATCTATATCATCTTTTTTAATTCTGGCATCGCGCATGGCCCGTTTACAGGGTTTAAGACTTTTTTCTACGATCGGTGCCACGAGCACCTGCATTTTTTCCCTGGTTAATTGTCCTGACCATACTTCACCATTCGTCAACAACAATTTTATATCTGTTTTTTCATTTGTCAGCAGATTTTCTTTTATATTTCTTGCCTGCATAAGTGCGTTTCGTTTGAATACCGGGTCATCAGTATTTTTTTCCCCGCACTCTGCCATGAGGTAATCAACAATAACATGATCCATGTCATCACCGCCCAATGCGGCATCGCCAGCCGTTGCCAGCACCTCGAATATTCCCTTGTTTAGTCTAAGAATTGATACATCCATTGTGCCACCGCCGAGATCATAAATGACAAATGTTCCATTCGCCTGTTTGTCCAGGCCATAGGCAACAGCTGCTGCAGTAGGCTCATTAATTAAACGCAAAATCTTAAGCCCGGCCAGCCTGGCTGCATCTTTTGTAGCCTGTCTCTGGGCGTCATCAAAATAAGCTGGCACGGTTATCACCGCGCCAAAAAGTTCACCGCCCAGTGTTTTTTCGGCACGGTCGCGTAATGACTTGAGAATATCCGAAGAAATTTCTATTGCACTTTTTGAACCTGCAGCGGTTTTAATTCTTGGTACGCTGGTATCTGTATCAACAATTTTATTGCTTGACCTGTTGACCACGGAACTGATCTCGGAAAATGACCTGCCCATCATTCTCTTGACAGAGGAGATTGTGTTCACGGGATCCGTTTGCCCCGCCAGTAATGCATCGTTACCCACTGTACTGTTTTCCTTGTCGGTATAATGGACAACGGATGGCAATAGATGGTGGCCATTTGCATCAGGCATGGTATCTGCAATACCACTACGTACTGATGCCACCAGGGAATTAGTGGTACCCAGATCAATCCCTATCGCCAGACGATGCTCGTTTGGCGATGTGGATTTTCCCGGTTCACTAATTTGGAGTAATGCCATGTGTTAATCTGAGGCCTGTATATATGTAGTCAGGCGGGTGAAGTCAGTTCAAAATAATTTCAATATTACAGAAAGTCATCGTCAAGCTCTTCGAGCTGAGTTGCCATTTTTTCAAAAAATTGTAATTCCCTGATCAGGTTCCTGGCGTGAATAAGTGACTCATCAGTAACCGTTTTAAAGCATTTTTGCAATTCATTAATTCTTTTTACTTGACCGGATTTAATTGTAAGCGTCAATTCCTGAATTTTTTCTTCCTGATCATTGTTATTTTTCATTTCATCAAGCTGCTCTCGCAGCTCCATTTGTTCCATGAGAAATGATGCGTCCATTTTTGTATCTGATTCATCATTGACGTTAATATCATTTAACTTCAACATGTAACTGCCACGACTCAGCGGTTTGATTAATGTCTGGTAAGCCTCATTAATATGTGCGGTTAACTGCATGGCAATTCTCCGTTCTTGCTCAGAGACTGAAACAAAACGATCAGGGTGAAATTCTTTTTGGAGTTTCCTGAAACGACTTTCCAGATCATCCAGATCTAAATCAAACGAGGCGTCCAGGCTGAATAATTCGAAATAGTTTTTTGTCAAATCAGACAACATAATTAAATCTTTGTCTTGCCAGGTCTTATCAGACTAAATAGTAAAACTTTCGCCGCAGCCGCACTCATCCTTTACGTTGGGATTATTAAATTTGAATCCTTCGTTCAGACCCTCCCGGGTAAAATCAAGCTCGGTACCATCAATATAAACCATGCTCTTGGGGTCAACCACAATTTTCACGCCATAATTCTCGAAGATGTTGTCTTCGTCATTAATTTCATCAACAAACTCGAGCACGTATGCCATGCCCGAGCATCCGGAAGTCCGAACGGCCAGCCGCAAGCCTTCACCAGAACCTCTCTGTGCCAGGGAATTCTTGATATGCTCAGCAGCTTTTTCAGTTAGTGTTACAGGCATGGATTACTCTTTACGTTTAATTTTTGAAATAATCTGGAATAGCCAAACAATGATACATCTGGCATTTCCTTATTTTTGTTTGCCCTTGTAGTCTTCAATTGCGGCCTTGATTGCATCTTCTGCTAATACTGAACAATGAATTTTCACAGGTGGTAGCGCCAGCTCTTCTGCAATATCAGTGTTTTTGATTTCAAGCGCCTCATCGATTGATTTGCCTTTAACCCACTCTGTTACCAAAGAACTTGAAGCAATCGCAGAACCACAGCCATAAGTTTTAAATTTTGCATCTTCGATGACACCCTTATCACTAACCTTGAGCTGTAATTTCATCACATCACCACAAGCTGGTGCACCGACCATGCCTGTACCCACGGATGAATCATCTTTATCGAATGTGCCCACGTTGCGGGGGTTTTCGTAATGATCAAGTACTTTTTCGCTATATGCCATAATCAAACTACCTCACTGAAAATATATTGGTAAACTGAAACTAGTTAAATAAATTATTTCACAAAAGACTAATGAGCCGCCCATTGCACGCTGCTTAGATCTATCCCCTCTTTGTACATATCCCACAAAGGAGATAATTCCCTTAATTTGCCAATTTTCCCTTTCACAAGTTCGATTGTGTAGTCGATTTCTTCCTCGGTCGTAAATCGACCAATCGTAAACCTGATTGAGCTATGGGCAAGTTCATCACTGCGCCCCAACGCTCGTAAAACATACGATGGCTCCAGGCTGGCGGAGGTACAAGCTGACCCCGACGAAACGGCCACATCTTTCAGGGCCATAATCAGGGATTCACCTTCAACGTAATTAAAGCTGATATTAAGATTGCCCGGGATGCGATGTTTCATGTCGCCGTTGACATATACTTCCTCGATATCCTGGAGGCCGCGCAGTAACTTGTCGCGCAGCTTGCCAATTCTTTCGGCCTCTGATGCCATTTCCTCTTTCGCGATTCTAAATGCCTCACCCATACCGACAATCTGGTGAGTGGCCAGGGTACCTGAACGCATGCCTCTTTCGTGGCCACCGCCATGAATTTGTGCTTCCAGTCTAACCCGTGGCTTGCGCCTGACATATAGTGCGCCGATTCCCTTTGGGCCGTAGATTTTATGTGCAGATAATGACAATAAATCTACATTCATCTCATTCACATCAACAGGAATCTTGCCGGCACTTTGCGCGGCATCACAATGTAATAGAATTCCTTTCTCACGAGTCAGTTTGCCAATTGCTGCCATGTCCTGGATAACACCAATTTCGTTATTAACATGCATGACCGAGATGAGAATTGTTTCTGGTTTTATTGCGGCTTCCAGTACCGCCAGATCCAGGCGTCCGTCTTCCTGTGGGTCTAAATAAGTAATTTCAAAACCTTCGCGCTCAAGCTGACGACAAGTATCCAGTATGGCCTTGTGTTCGGTCTTGACCGTAATTAAATGATTGCCTTTCTTTTTGTAAAAGTGTGCCGCACCTTTGAGCGCCAGGTTATCAGATTCAGTTGCGCCAGAAGTCCAGACGATCTCTTTCGGAGAAGCACCAATGAGTGCAGCCACGTGGGCACGCCCTGCCTCAGCGGCCTCATCGGCCAACCAGCCATATTCATGTGAGCGCGAAGCGGGATTACCATAAACCCCTTCTGTCGTAAGGTGCTGGCATAGTTTTTCAGCAACCCGTGGATCACAAGGTGTTGTAGCTGAGTTGTCCATGTAAATCGGTTTTTTCATAAATGCTTCTTCAATAATAGTGTAAATATTAAAAGTTCAGGTTCAGATAGCCACGTTACTTGCGATACTGTTAAAACTGGCAAGCTTCATTTTTAATGTCTCGAGAAACGTATCAATTTCATTTTCAGTATTATCTTTTCCCAGGCTCACCCTTAAGGCACGGCGCGCAAGACTTTTATCCATGCCCATCGCGGTTAAGATTTTGCTTGGTGTGTTATCATGGCTGGAACAGGCCGAACCACTGGCAATCGCAATACCCGCTTTGTCCAACATCATTAACATCGTTTCACCTTCCACTGACGCCATTGTAAAACAACTTGTATTGACAAGCCGATCTGTCTTATCGGCAATAATTTCAATACCGGGTATCATCCTTAAACCATTTTCCAGTTTTGTTCTGAGCGCCAGTAACTTTTCACTTGTTCGCACCAGGCTTTCATGGGCTAACACTGCTGCTGCGCCAAAACCAACTATGGCGGCAACGTTTTCGGTTCCGGATCGAAGTCCTGCCTCATGGCCACCGCCGTCCATTTGTGGCTCAATCGCAATCGATTTATCACGAATCAATGCGCCAATGCCCTTAGGACCATGAATTTTGTGTGCTGACAGGGTCAGCATGTGCACACCCAACGCCGAAAAATTTAATGGCAGTTTACCTGCCGCCTGTACCGCATCCGTGTGAATGGTGACGCCTTTATCCTTTAACCCGAGCTGCCCATACAATTCGCTAATCGGTTGAATAACACCGGTTTCATTGTTGGCCAGCATTACCGACACCAAATCACCAGATTTGGCCATGTTTAATTTTTCCATGGCCTCGTCACTTAACAAACCATTCTCTGTCACTGGCAACTCAAACCTGGACCAGCCATCGAACCTTGCTTGTTTGTCGGCGGTACTTGTTACTGAGGGATGCTCAGTGCTGCCAATAAATAAACGGCCGGACATTACACCGGCCACATATCCCTTGATCGCCAGATTATTTGCCTCGGTACCACTGCCCGTAAAAATTACCTGGCTGGGATGCGCCGATACCAAACTTGCGACTTGCTCTCTTGCAGTATCAATAGCAGCTCTTGCAGCCCGCCCCTGTCGATGACGACTGGACGGGTTACCAAACTTTTCTCTTAAGTAAGGCAACATGGTTTCAACAACGGTCGAATCCATTTGCGTGGTCGCGTTATTATCCAGGTAAATCATCACAAGCAGTCCTCAAACCATCCCTAATAATAAACGCATGATGGACTGTATGAAATCAGAAAAAACATTTAGCCTGATCTTTTTTAAGCTGAAGCCAATTCAGCCCTGAGAGACTGTCGTTTGGCCACTTCCTGAACATTTGGTTGCGACACCAAATCCCCTAAAGTGATATTTGTCAAAAAATCACTAATTCTTTGACTAAGATCTTCCCACAATTGGTGTGTCAGGCATTTGGTATCGCCTTCGCAATTTTCTTCGCCGGCGCATTTTCTGATATCGACATTTTCGTTAATGGCAAAAATAATAGATGCGACGGTAATTTCTTCAGGAACCCTGGCTAAATTATAACCACCGCCGGGCCCACGGACGCTGTCAACCAGTCCATTGCGTCTCAGTTTGGCAAAGAGTTGTTCAAGGTATGAAAGTGAAATGCCTTGTCTTTTGGCAATCTCCGCCAGCGTGACCGCGCCCTGGTCAAAATGCAGGGCTAAATCCAGCATTGCGGTTACGGCATATCGCCCTTTAGTTGTCAGTTTCATCTTGAATCCCTTGGCCAGTTAACACGTTCGAGAGTTTACATTCCCGACAATTTTAGTCAACTATTTCAGCCTCGCGGATATCAGGTTAATGCTCGTCTTTTTGTGTTTTTGGGTCTCCCAAATGAGGGAGATCCAGTTCAGGCAAATCAGTCTCGCTGATATCAAATCCCTTACTTTTCAATGCTTTACAGATTTTTTCCAATTTATGGTCAGTCGCCTGCATGTGGTCAAGCAGGCAATCGACCGCGTATGCAATGGGGTCTGGCATATCTGCGCTTTGGCCATAAGCATCAAAGCCTATTTTTTCAGCCATGGCTTTGCGTTTTTCATGTTTTTCCAAATCCCGCTGCACCACTACCCTGCCCGGTATACCTACGACTGTGGCGTCCTCCGGTATGTCTTTAACCACCACGGAATTTGAGCCAATACGGGCATTGGCGCCAATAATAATCGGTCCCAGGACCTTGGCACCGGCACCAACCACAACATTATTGCCAAGGGTGGGATGGCGTTTTTCCTTTTTCCAGGTGGTACCGCCCAGGGTAACCCCATGATAGAGGGTGACATCGTCGCCAATTTCAGCCGTTTCGCCAATCACAATACCCATGCCATGATCAATGAAAAACCGACGCCCGATGGTCGCACCCGGGTGAATTTCTATGCCGGTTATCCAGCGCCCGATCTGGGACAACATGCGGGCCAGCCATAACAAACCCATCTGCCACATGAAATGTGAGATTCGGTGCAACGCAATGGCATGCAGCCCTGGATAAGCCGTTATTATTTCCAGTCTGGATCGCGCAGCCGGATCCCTGACGGGTACGATTTCTAAATAGTCTTTAAGATCGTGATACATAATGTCATTCTAAAACATTCTTTTGATTTCCACTATTTTTGCTTACGCTTTTTTCCTCGTGCTCCTTGTGGGTTAAGGCCGGCCACTTTCTCAATACTGGTCAACATGCCCCTTAGGATGTTCACCTCTTTTTCTTCCAGTTGCGCCCTGTGAAATAACCGATACAAACGCCGCATCAATTTTTTGGGTGTGGCGGGATTAAGAAAATCTATCTCAACCAATACCTTTTCAAGGTGTTTAAAAAAGCCCTGGATCTCAAGCTGGGATGCCAGTGCGCTTTCCTGGTCGTCATCGTTAACCCTCTGCTCAAAATTCAGGTAAGCCTTGCGCAGCTCGTAAGTAATAATTTGCACCGCTGCTGCCAGGTTTAATGAAGAAAATGCAGGATCGACCGGTATGGTCACAAAAAACTGGCATTTGTCCAGTTGTTCATTCGTTAATCCGGCGCGCTCATTACCAAATATAATAGCAACACTGTCCTCACAACTTGCACTAATAACCTTGCTGGCGCAATTCTCCGGGTCAAGTGCAGGCCAGGATAAACGACGCGCCCGGGTACTTGTACCAATAACCAGCCTGGTCTCGGAAATTGCCTCATCCAGCGACTCAACGACTACTGCATTATCCAATATATCGTGGGCACCGGCTGAACGCGCAATCGCTTGCTGATCGGGGAATTGTTTTGGATTAACCAGACACAGGCTGCTTAAGCCCATATTTTTCATAACACGGGCAATCGCACCAATATTACCGGCATGTGACGGATTGACTAAAACAATTTTTATATGGTTTAAATTCGGACTCATCATTAAATCGTCTTGCGCTCAAGCAACAAGGCAATAATAACAATAAATGGCTGCGAAATGCTGTGTCTGCTTACTAAACTTAAATTAAATACTTAAATTGATCGTCAAAGTATTATAGAAAAAAATAATATTCCTGCTATCGATTGGCTTGCAGGCCAGTAACTGTGTTGGTGATAGTTTTGTAAGCATCGTAGTTCCATGAAAACGACAAGCCTGTACTGAATAAACTCCTGGTATTCATAAATGTCCTGATACCCCTGGTTAGCGATGTGCCAAAAGAAGATACTTCTTTATACGCGCCAACAAGGCCATCGTATAATTCATCAGGTGTCATATTTTTTGGTTTAAACACGGGTTGGAAAATTGTGTAATGCTGCCAGTCGCGTGGGTAATCCGTCAGCAATAAGCGGTTTTCACTAACAATTTGTTTATACCTTGCCGTACCTGGTAAGGGTGTTTCAATCGTAAACTGGACCGCATCGATCTGGTTTTCAAGGACAAAATCGACTGTCCTTTTAAAGATATCTTTATTCTGCGAATCAGAACCAAAAATGAAACAGCCGACCATGGCAATGCCATGATCATGGATTTTTTTGATTGCATCTTTAAAGTTTTTAGTTTTTGCTCGTAAATTAACCGATTTGTTCATATCCGAAGCAATCGTTTCAGCGTCGATGGACTCAAAACCAATCAACAATGCCTTGCAGCCGCCGCGTTGCGCAGCTTGCAACAAGTTATCGTGTTCCACAATATTGATACACGCCTGGCCGCCCCACTCTTTACCGGTATCCTTCATGCGATCAAATAATTCGTAAGATCTCTCGATGCATTTTTTTCCAGAGCCAACAATATTGTCATCAGTGAAAAAAATTCGTTTGGATTTAAGAGAGTTAACTTCATCAATAACATTATCAATATTTCTGAGCCGGTATTTAGCGCCGTTAAACGCAGTAACAGAACAAAAGCTACACTTGAACGGGCAACCTCGACTGGTCTGGATGGTTTCTACAAAATAATCTCCATTAAAGAGATCTCTTCTCGGAACTGGCAGATTGGTAATATCCGGCCTGTCTTCCACGGTATAAAATTTCTGCATTTGTCCGTTTTCGAAATCTTCCAGTACCTTTACCCAAATATGATCTGCTTCACCAATAACGACGCAGTCGGCATACCTTGCTGCTTCTTCGCTCATGTAAGAAACGTGGACCCCGCCGATGACAACAGGAATGCCCCGTTTTCTAAATTCATCACAAAGCTCATAAGCCCTCGGCGCAAGTGGCGTCATACAGGTGATGCCAACCAAATCATAATGCTGGTTGAAATCAATGTCCTCAACCGCCTCATCTACTATTGATACATCAAATCGTTCCGGGGTTTGACTGGCAAGCGTCGCCAGGTTTAGTGGTGGAATTGCCAGCACCTTTATATTGGTGTGCAGACTTCCTTTGTATGAGGGATTAACTAATAATATTTTTTTCACTGTTCACCACCCTGTTACTAAACTTCGCCAGTCACAGAAAAAAGGATTACATCAGAGTATGGCAGAGCATGGCTTCATTGATTTTATAATTTATTCTTATACTACGAACCATTCTGCCACTATTTACAGTGTTTCAGCAAGTATCCGCAGATGACGGGATGGGACAGTACAAAATGACAACACACTTTCAATGGTCTTTGGACTATAATGACCTGGCTATACCGCCGTGTTTACTAAAGCTACAATCCACGGCAAATTTTTTACAACATTACAAAGCAGCAGGACAACCAATGCATCCCTTACTCAACACTGCCATCAAGGCGGCCCGAAAAGCCGGTACCGTTATCCTTCGTCATGCCGATCACCTGGACAGGTTATCTATCGAAACCAAGGGACGTAATGATTTTGTATCAGAGGTCGATCGACTTGCTGAAGCAGAAATCATCCAGATAATCCATAACGCCTATCCGGATCATGCAATCCTGGCAGAAGAAAGTGGCGAGCAGGCAGGATCACAATACAAATGGATTATTGACCCGCTGGATGGCACCACTAATTTTCTCCATGGTTACCCACAATATGCTGTCTCAATAGCGGTCAGCCATGATGGCAAACTTGACCAGGCAGTTGTATTTGATCCATTGAGAAATGAGATGTTTATTGCTTCCCGAGGCAAGGGCGCACAACTTAATGACAGAAAAATCAGGGTAAGCAAAACTGTAGAAATGGAGGCTGCCTTGTTGGGAACCGGTTTCCCCTTCAAGGAATTTGATAAACTTAACGTTTGGATTGAGACCTTCAGGCAACTACTGCCTATGACCAGTGGCGTCAGGCGCGCGGGTTCGGCCGCACTTGACCTTGCTCACCTGGCCAGCGGCAGACTGGATGGATTTTGGGAATTTGGGTTAAAGCCATGGGATATGGCGGCAGGCTGCTTGTTGATACAGGAAGCTGGCGGCATTGTGACAGATATTGATGGAACTGACGGTTACCTGGAAACCGGAAATATTGTGGCCGGCACGGTAAAAATCTATGAAGCGATGTTAAAAATTCTGAATGAAAAAAATTCTTAAAGAGAAAACATCGTGTCACTCGCATCGGCAGCCATATCTGCAAAAACAATATGCTCATAAGCATTTGTGTGCTCTAGCAAATCAAGTGCCTTGATTTTTCGTTGCATTCCATCTGCCTCAATCATCTCAAACGGCTTTTCACGCTTATAAAAACCCGCAGGCATTATTAACGTGGCTGGCCTCTTTAATGCCGGCATTGGTGGTACCAGCAAAGCCTGGGAATATTCCATGTTTTCTTTTTCGAGTAAGCGAATAGCAACAGGGCTTGCATCCGGGGTAAGCATTTCAAGTCCGATTTCAATCCTGGCCTTGCTTGGCGTTTTTAACCACCTGACTGCGCCAATACGCCAGGCACGGGGGTTATTACTGTCCTGAACACCAAGTAAATCACCCACCCTGACCCTGGCGCCAATCTGGCCATCATGCAGAATCCTCATTCCGCCCGCGCTTTCATCAGCGATTCGCCATTGGTCAATTCTAAAAACAGAATCGGCGGTAGCCGGTTTTGCCTGGGAGTCTCCTGTGCTGGTCAAATCATCATTGGCAACCACATCAAGGTCGATATAACCTGAGTCCTCGTCACATTCTATATCAACAATATCTTCAGGACCTGGTATTGCCGCAGGTGACTGAGCGTCGATACCGTTCGGCCCATGGACGGAAAACGGGGTTTGGCCACTGCTGAAATAATGAATTGCCCGCAAACCTGAAGCGATAAAACATTTACCACGGGCTTTGATCCTCGAACGAGATCGCCTGACAGCCAGCCCCCAGTTACGCATCATGCGTTTCAACATATCCAGACAATCTGAATCGAGACAATCAGTTTGCAAGCCAAGTTTCGAAACATGTACCCCGCTCTTGAGCCTGGTAATAGCATCTTGTAATTTCCTGGCGATACCGAGCGCATTTAATGAACGTAAATGTGACACCGGCTGCATGCTGACGTCGCTCGGGAACGGTGCTGGTGGAGAATCTGAAGTCAGGTCAATCAAAAAATGTCCCGCGATATTATTAATCTCAAGTTTCGGTGATATTTCTGCTAGCTGTGCCCAACCTTCCAAAAACTCCCTGACTTTTCCAAGCTCTTGTTCAGGCAATTGATAGGGGTTGTTAAGTCCCATTAAAATGTTGATCAGATATTCTTTAGTGATAGGCGAGATTCCGGCACCTGTTTCGTTTTTAAAGTCTAACCAACCAAGTTGTTCGGCATACTGGTAAATACCGTGAATCTCATTCCAGACCCTCGATGGGCACGCCATATAAACCTCGTAGGAACATTTCAACACCTCGCCAAGATAAAACATTGCATATGTAGCGGCCTGCACCTTAAGTTCTTTTTTGCCCCACATGAACCGCGCCTTTTCAGCATCCAGAATCGTGCACTTATACCCATGTGCCATTTCCATCTGCAGTTCACGGACAAATTCAGCCAATTGTCTTTTTATTTTGTTTAAGGGAAAAACGTTTTTTTGATACTGCGACTTGAGGGCGTTACTTATAGTGTCAACTGGCTGTCGATAAAGTTGTAATATTTTAAAACGGCTGGCTGGACCGATCTTGAGCCGGTTTAGGGTGTATATTGCCTGGTAAATTTCCCGTGAAGCCTCCGCGATATCGCCCATGGGTAAATTGGTAATCCATTCCTGGGCGCTTTTAGGGTCGGTTTCAGTTACCCACGCAGACACCTGTTTTGCGGGTACCGAAAAAGGGGCGATTTCCTGTGTGATATTTGTTGACATGTGTCAGATTTAAATAAACTATTGCCGATTCCAGACTTTAATGTTTAATTGTATCAATAAGTTAAAACGACTTCTACGACTGTATTCTCGATCTCGGTTGCTGGCAGCGCCAAAACCGGACACCCTGCCTTATTTAATGACATTCGCGGAGGCTGGTACCGACTTATCCCGCTTTTAATACCAATAAATATAGCAGTAAAATACCATTAAAATGGCAGTTCAGATGGCGTTTCTCATCTGAGGTGGTTCATCAGGCCTGGCTGAACGTGTATGATGCGCGCCCGTTGTGCTGAATAATAATTCTGGAGATCGTCGTTATGACCTATGTGGTCACTGAAAATTGTATTAAATGTAAATACACAGACTGTGTTGAGGTCTGTCCTGTGGATTGCTTCCATGAGGGACCTAATTTTCTTGTGATCGACCCGGAAGAATGCATTGACTGCACCTTGTGTGTGCCGGAATGCCCAATAAACGCTATCTACGCAGATGATGACTTACCCGAGGATCAACAGGAATTTCTTGCGCTCAATGAAGAATTATCTAAAATTTGGCCAGTTTTGACCGAGATGAAAGACGCACCGCCTGATGCCGATGACTGGAAAGACAAGCCTGATAAGCTGAAATTACTGAAACGCTGAAATTCACGTTACTTAATCTGGCCTGCTAAAGACCGTCGTACCCCGGTTTCGATAAAAAAGGAAAAGGCGGTCTCATGACCGCCTTTTCCTTTACCACCCTCCTGAACAGCTTTATCGCCTTCCATGGCCATCCTGTTTATTGCAGCTTTATCAGGCGGTCTTACTTCCTTGTCAGCGGCCTCCTTGCCACCGCTTGCGATCATGCAAAAATCTGAACTAAAAATCAATTAATATTAGCTATAACTTAAAAATAAATTAAATAACTATAATAAACAATATGTTATTTACTTTTTAATTTATCAATTTATTGAATATTTTTTAGAAACTCGGTTACCTGCGTCAAAGATTGCACCTGTGGCATCGCCGGCAAGCTGTTCAAGAATGATTTGCCATAGCCCTTACTGAGCAATCTTGGGTCACACAAAACAAGCACGCCACGATCCTTCTCGTCCCTGATTAAACGACCCGCACCCTGCTTCAGGCTAATGACCGCGTTAGGGACCTGAAACTGGAAAAATGGGTTAATGCCGGCCTCTTCCAGGGCCTGACAGCGCGCCTTTAATACTGGTTCACCAGGCGAGGCGAATGGTAGTTTATCGATAATAACGCAGGTCAGCGCCTGTCCTCTTACGTCGACACCTTCCCAAAAACTACCTGTGCCCAGCAGCACGGCATTACCCAATGCCCTGAATTTACCCAGGAGTTGCGTTCGGGGTGCATCTCCCTGCACCAGTATTGGATAATCGATTAACGTGGCCAATAACTTGGCTGCCAAATTTAACGCCCTGTAACTGGTAAAAAGCAGGAATGTACGACCACCACTTGCCTCCAGTAATGGCAAAATAGCCTGGATCATGGATTGTGTGAACTCAGGCTGATTGGGTTCTGGTAAGTTACGCGGTAAATACAGCATTGTCTGGTCCTGGTAGTTAAATGGGCTGTCCCATATGCCAGTGTCGCTATCCGCTAATCCCAGTTGATCCTGAAAATGGTTAAATTTTTTGTTGACGGCCAGGGTCGCAGATACAAAAACCCAGGCAGTCTCTTGCTCGCTGGTAATTTCCTGGAAGGCATCGGCGATATCGATCGGTGTCATATGCAAGTTGAAACCCCGTTTGCTGGTCTCAAACCAGGGAACATATTCAGGCTGCACTTGATCAGAAAAGTTTTGTAAATTCTGAAGAATATCAGTGGCTCGGCGAAAACAATTCGCCAATCCCTTGCTCTTGACGCTGGCGACCTCAAGCAAGCCATGTAGATTTTGCAAATTAATCGCCAGTTTTTCGAGGCCATTGATTTGTTTATTGAAATTTGAATTATTCCAGGCGCCTCGCTCTGTATTTTCACTGCCAAAAGAGAGTCGAAAGTCTGCCACCGATTTTTCTGTTGACCTGGCGGTATCTTCAAGTTTTCTGACAACACTTCTAGCAATCAATTCTTCTGTAATAACATCCCGGCACAGATTTTTCAGACGATAACTACTCACCGTTTTACTAAAGAATCGTGATGCCGTGTCTACTAACTGGTGTGCTTCATCAAAAATTACTGTGTCCACATTTGGTAACAGCCTTCCGAAGCCCTCCTCCTGCAACATCAGGTCGGCAAAAAAGAGATGGTGATTGATTACAACAATATCTGCCTCCAGGGCATCACGTCGCGCTTTCACCACAAAACATTCTGAAAAATGTTCACATTCCGAGCCAATGCAATTATCTACAGTTGAAGTCACCGTTGGCCAGAGCATCGAATCTTCAGAAACTGACTCGACTTCTGAAATATCTCCCGTTCTCGTTAGTGATGACCACTCTGTAATTGAATGTATACTCTCGGAATCGCTCCTGGTTCTGAATCGTCCCTCAAGCGCCGCCCGGTGTAATCGATATATGCACAAATAATTACTGCGTCCTTTCAGCAAGGAAAAATTACCTGGCATATTCATTGCGCGAGCAATCACAGGCAGGTCCTGCTGAAATAACTGGTCTTGTAAGTGACGGGTCCCTGTAGAAATTAGCGCTTTTTGTCCTGATAAAATAATGGGCGCCAGGTAGGCAAATGTTTTACCGGTACCGGTTCCCGACTCCACTATAAGTCGATTGCCATTCTTGATTGCACCGCTGATTTTTTCAGCCATTTCAATTTGCCCGGAACGGACACGAAACCCTTTAATAGCAGTAGCCAGAGCGCCATCGGCACCAAGAATATCCCGCATTGAATTGTAATCAGAATCTGGCAAATCAGGCGCCTGGAAATAGTAAGTTAGTTATCACGTAGCTTTTTATAATAATTGATTAAGCCATTGGTCGAAGAATCATGAGACGTAACCGGTTTTTTATCACGTAATTCTGTCTGTATCGATCTGGCCAGCTCTTTGCCAAGCTCCACACCCATTTGATCAAAGGAGTTGATGTTCCAAACAACGCCCTGGACGAATATTTTATGCTCATACAAAGCAATTAATTTTCCCAATGTCTTTGGGTCGAGCTGTTTGTACATGATTGATGTACTTGGTTTGTTGCCGAAAAATTTCTTGTAGGGCAACAGGGACTGGATCATCTTATCATTATAACCCTGCTGCTTAAGATTTTTTATTGCCTCATTTTCACCACGACCATTCATAAAGGCCTCTGTTTGAGCAAAATAATTTGAGGCGAGAATTTCGTGATGGTTTTCCAGGTTAAGACTGGGTCTGGCGGCAACAATAAAATCTGATGTTGTAAATTGGGTGCCCTGATGTAATAGCTGGTAAAAACTGTGCTGCCCGTCAGTCCCTGCGTCCCCAAATACAATTGGTGACGTTAGATAATCAAGAGGCTTTCCCTGCTTGTCGACACCCTTGCCATTGCTTTCCATTTCCGCCTGGCATAAATACGCAGGCAGTCCATGCAAGTTCTGGTCGTACGGCAAAACGGCATGGGCGCGAACATCAAAAAAATTTATATACCAGACGCCCAGCATTGCCATCATTACCGGTAAGTTATTTCTATAGTCAGCATTCAAAAAATGCTCATCCATTTCGTAGGCGCCAGCCAGGAGGTCTTCGAAATGATCCATCCCGACATATAAAGCGATTGGCAGGCCTATTGCAGACCAGAGTGAAAATCTGCCGCCTACCCAGTCCCACAACTCAAAAATATTTTCTTTGGCAATGCCGAATTCTGTTGCCGCTTCAAAATTTGATGAAATGGCCACAAAATGATCAGTTACTGCCCGGGTATCGCCAATCAAGTTCACCAACCATTGCCTGGCAGTCTCGGCATTCACCATCGTTTCCTGTGTGGTAAATGTTTTTGAGGCCACTACAAATAATGTCGTTTCAGGATTCAGGTGCCTGGTAATATGCTGAAAGTGATTACCATCAATATTTGATAAAAAATGGACATTGATGTTTTTGCTTGCATAGGGATCAAGCGCTTCACATACCATCGCCGTGCCCAAATCTGAGCCCCCGACACCAATATTAACCACATCTGTAAATGTCTTGCCAGTGAACCCGGTTCGTTGCCCCGTTCTTACCGCGTCAGAAAAATGACGCATCTGTCGTAACACCCGTTTGACAGATGGCATGATATCAACGCCATCAACCAGCATGGGTCGCTTACTTTTGTTTCTAAGTGCGACGTGGAGTGCCGCCCTTGATTCAGTGTGGTTAATTTTATCGCCGGCAAGCATTTTATTTGTCCACTCTTGCAGTGCGGCTTCATCTGCTAATTGCAGCAACAAAGACAAGGTTTCTTCTGATATGAAGTGCTTGGAAATATCCAGTAAAAAATCATCGCACTGAAGAGAGAATTTTTCGAATCTTGATTTATCTTCCCGGAAAAGATCGCACAACTGTCGCCCGGACCACTGCTGGCGATGCTCGATCAGTTTAGCCCAGGCAGGAAATTGCGTGAGAAAAGTCATAATAGTGCTATCATTTGAAAGTGATTATTCACCATTTGTTGACTATTTCCAATGGGTGAATAAAATTGTCCAAAATGTGACAATAATATCTTTGTTTGCTGCTGTGCCATGATAGAATGCGTCCAGACTATAGTTGTATTGGGCTTTGTTGTATTTTAAATGTAGCCAGGTTCTTCAATTCGAGATAACAGACTATGTAATAACCAATCACCATAATTAACTTAACTAAATCACATTTTAACCAAATCACATTACCCCGCTTCATGATTTCTAAACCTTATAATTCCTGAGACTTATGATTCCTGAGACTTATGATTCCTGAAATTGGCCATTTTGCCCTTATTTTAGCACTCACCCTGGCAATAATGCAGGCCGTGCTACCCATCATTGGTGCCGCCCGGGGAAATATTCAGTGGATGCAATTAGCCAGACCGCTGGCTTTTGGCCAAACTTTTTTTCTCGGCGTGTCATTTGCGGCATTAACTTACGCCTTTATCGCCAATGACTTCTCAGTTAAATATGTGGCGACGAATTCAAATTCCGCATTACCTATCGGCTACCGAATATCTGCGGTCTGGGGAGGGCATGAAGGTTCCCTGCTTTTATGGGCACTCGTAATGGGGCTCTGGTCATCTGCAGTGGCCATCTTTAGCAAGAAATTACCACAAATAACGATTGCCCAGGTTCTCGGTGTCATGGGAATTATCAGTATTGGATTTCTGCTTTTTATGTTACTGACTTCCAACCCTTTTGACAGGTTAATCCCGGCTGCACCCGATGGGCGCGATCTCAACCCCTTGCTGCAAGATATCGGGCTCATTTTGCACCCCCCTATGCTTTACATGGGATATGTTGGCTTTTCCGTCGCATTTAGTTTTGCCACTGCAGCCCTTTTAAGCGGTCGTCTTGATGCGGCCTGGGCCCGCTGGTCCCGGCCCTGGACAACGGTTGCCTGGCTATTCCTGACACTCGGGATTTCACTGGGAAGTTGGTGGGCCTATTACGAACTGGGCTGGGGTGGCTGGTGGTTTTGGGATCCGGTCGAAAATTCCTCATTCATGCCCTGGCTGGTGGGTACTGCGCTCATACATTCACTGGCTGTGACTGAAAAACGTGGGACCTTCAAGTCCTGGACTGTTTTGCTTGCCCTGCTCGCGTTTTCGCTTAGCCTGTTGGGAACCTTTCTGGTGCGTTCCGGTGTGCTCACATCAGTCCATGCTTTTGCCACTGATCCTGAGCGGGGTATATTTATTCTGGCATTTCTTGCCATTGTCATTGGGGGTTCACTTGCGCTTTACGCCTGGCGCGGCCCACAAATTCGAAGCGTTGGAAAATTTCAACTAGTATCGCGAGAATCATTCTTGCTAGTCAACAACGTTTTGCTGGTAGTTGCTTGTGCTGCTGTATTGATCGGTACACTTTATCCGCTAGTTCTGGATGCACTGGGCTTAGGAAAAATTTCTGTCGGTCCACCTTATTTCTCCCGTGTGTTTGTTCCAATCATGATTCCATTATTGTTTTTAATGGGTATTGGGCCGCTCATGCGCTGGAAAAAAGATGATCCCGTTAAGCTAATGCGTCACCTGCGCCTGGTATTGCTTTTTAGTTTTATAATCGCAGTGATATTCACATGGGCTGCCACGGCTGAACTTTCTCTTGGCGTGCTGTTTAGTATTACCTTGTCTGTCTGGATAACAGGCAGCGCCTTGCTAAATCTCTGGAAAAGGATTCAATCAAAAAATAATCTGGTCACAGGAATCAAAACAACACCACTGTCTTTTTACGGCATGACGCTGGCACATATCGGCATTGCAGTGCTTGTTGTTGGTGTAACTTTTGCTTCAGCCTACAGCATTGAAAAAGATGTACGAATGGATATTGGCCAAAGCCGTGACATTGGGGGATACACGTTCCGGTTCGATGGTATGGAAAATTATACCGGCGCCAACTTTCAGGCCAAACAAGGCAAGATAACCATCACCCAGGCAGGCAAACCAGTCGCCACCCTCAGGCCTCAAAAACGTACTTACAAGGTCCAGAGCAATCCGATGACC
Source organism: uncultured Acidiferrobacteraceae bacterium (assembly GCA_913009895.1). GTDB lineage: Bacteria > Pseudomonadota > Gammaproteobacteria > Acidiferrobacterales > SZUA-150 > SZUA-150. Next base: position 50,698 of record CAJVXY010000009.1, read on the forward strand.
GAGGCTGCAATAGATCCAGGTTTTTTTCGGGATCTCTACGTCGCCATGGGCGAGCCACTTGATTCAGGCGCCTGGAGCGTACGCATCTATTACAAACCGTACGTAAGATGGATATGGATAGGTACTATTCTTATGGCCCTGGGAGGTGCATTGGCTGTTGGTGACAGGCGTTATCGGATTGTTACCAAAAAACAGGCGAGCCTGAAAAATAATAAAAACATGGAAGCCAGTATTTCGTGAGCGTCAGTAAATTATTGAAATATCTTTTTATCTCATTGGCGCTATTGTTAAGCCTGGGTCTGAATACTCAAAAAAGTGCAGCCGCAGCTGTTGATCCCCTGGTATTTACCGATGCCAAAAAAGAGGCGCGATATAAAAATCTGATCGGTCAGTTACGATGCCTGGTATGCCAGAACCAGTCTATCGCTGAATCAAATGCCGAATTGGCACAGGATTTACGCAAAGAAGTATACGACATGATTATCGCAGGTAAATCCGACCAGGAAGCAATTGATTTTCTTGTGGCTCGTTATGGTAATTTCATACTCTATCGTCCACCGCTCAATGCACAGACTCTCCTGCTTTGGTTTCTCCCCGGCATTCTTGTCATCCTGGCATTAATTTTAGTTATTATAATAATTAAAAAAAGAAGCCGCCAGGATCAAAAAGTTATGCTTGACGATAATGCAGAAGATCGCCTGAATAAATTAATCGGACCAAAAGTTTAGGATACCTTGCAGACATGGTTTTTTGGATTGTTATAACAATTTTTATGCTCATCGCGCTCGCGATTGCGACGATACCCTATTGGCGTAAGCTGGACACAGGTGCGCTTGACAGTAATGAGCTCAATATCCTGCTTTTTAAAACTCGCCTGACAGAGCTTGACCTTGATTTGAGTAATGATGTGCTTGATCAGGAGCAGTATGATCTGGCGGTCTCAGAACTTAAGCTACAACTTTTATCCGATGTCCCAGAAGACCAGGAAAGAACAGGCAGTGGTTCTAAAACGTGGTCCAAACAAACTATAATTGCTACTTTTCTTTTGTTGCCCGCACTTTCCATTGGCCTCTACATCAAGCTGGGAAATAAAGACGTTGCAACCGGCAACATTGAAGTCACTAGCCACCAGCAAAATCCAGACATCAAAAAAATGATTGCAGGTATTGAAAAACGACTTGAATCCGAACCTGGTAACGTTCGTGGCTGGACGATGTTAGGCAGAACATACGCGGCAATAAACCAGTATGATAAAGCGTTGATAGCTTACGAAAAAGCCTACAAACTCGCACCTGAAGATGCAGATATTCTTACCGGTCTGGCTGAGTCACTGGCTATTGTCCAGAATAATCAATTGCAAGGTCGTCCGCTCAAGCTGATTGAAAAAGCGCTTAAGATAAACAATAAACACCCGCGCGCGCTCTGGTTGGCGGGACATGCCCAGATGCAATTGGGTAACAATAAAAAAGCCGTAGTATACTGGCAAACACTTTTAGCCAGTCTCCCACCGGATCATGAGTCGGCGCAAAAAATTCGCCAATTCATCAGCGAGCTGGGAGGCGAAGCCGCAAGCAGTGGCCATCCCGCATCGAAGGATAATAAACCTGGTCAAGATAACATAGGTATCAGGATTAAAGTCAGGCTTGCAAAAAACCTTGAAGATGTGGCACCGAAAAATGCCACCTTATTTATTTTCGCTCGTGCGGCTAAAGGGCCACGAATGCCATTAGCTGGCAAGAAATTGCGAGTAAGCGACTTACCAACAGAGATTGTGTTAAATGACGATAATGCCATGATCCCTGGCAAGACTATTTCAAGTGTGAATCAAATAATTATTGGCGCCAGAATTTCCAGGAGTGGCGGACCTATTTCAAAACCTGGCGACCTTGAAGGTTACAGCCCTGTGATATCGAGCGCACACCCGGAAACGCTAGAAGTAGTAATTAACCAAATTGCACAGTAGGGGCTAAAAAATCTCGACATCGCTCTCTTTGTGGGACTTTTCCTGTTCTTCCATTAATTTCACTACCTCTTCAATACTTGCTCCCTCTAGCACCGCGTCAAACATTTTTACTTCATCAGATAATGAATACTGTGAACGTATTTTTTCTTGCAGTCCTTTCCATTCATAAGGTGAATACAGACGAACTGGGTCTGATACAAGAGAAGCCAAAGCAGACATGCTGCGACTTATATGGGCCAGGCGTTGAACCAGCTTGTCGTAAAATTGAAATGCAACAATAACACTATGCATTTTCATGCTGACATCATTACAGTTTCCCAGTACACCATCCTTTATTACATCGTCGACATCAGAATTTTCCCACACCTGTTCAAGCGCGCTTCTGATGGCAGCAACATGGCCTGCCATATTTGTAAATGAATTGGTAAGGGTATTCACAGAATCATCCCCATCGCGCATGCAATACTCTATACGTGCCGTAGCCAGGTTTAACATCAGGATGGTTTCCCTGACCTGACTCCAGTCCAGATCAGGCTCACTGGATGTAGATTTGGGACTAACACCAACGGCAGATGGTTTCATTTTTTTCCCTGGAAAAGTAATAATAGAGTCCCATTGCTGGGGTTTTTTATCCTGCAATTACATTAAAAAAATAGTCCAGACAATGACTGTTGTCAATCCACGGCGCGGTATTCACAATTCGAGCCCGCCATGATCCGACAAATGTCATGAAGCGACATGTAACGTATGTTTTGGCCTTATTATGTTGTTTTTAATAACTATTTTTATCCCTGACCGTACCGTGACAATTGCGTAATTATTGCTATGTTTAAGTCAGGATCGCTAAAAACCTCGACGACTCACCGAGATTTTTTCACCCAAATATAGTTCGTAACTAGCTGTTTATATTAAAGTTATTAGACAGGCATTAAGATTATGGCTTTACTCAAATTACAACACAAGAATGGTGCAACACTTATTAACCTGGGTGAGCACCTGGACGTAAATTGTGCCAACGAACTTTATGCTGATTTGGGCATGGCCCTGAAACGAAAACCGAACAAGATTATTTTTTATGCTGAAAAACTTGTTCGCATTGATACGGCGGCACTGCAATTGCTCATAGCCTGTACTCGCGAAGCTATACGTCTGAAAAAAACAGTCAGTTGGGCTGAAACCAGTGAAGAATTTCGTGAATGTATTGAATATGCCGGCATGGATGAAGTGCTTGGTTTCCATGACACCTAACCAGCAGTTACCTTAAGGGATTATTTTGAATTCAAACACATCAAAAAATAAAATATTCTGGCTCCTGGTCACACTATTCATTGCGGGTTCATGGCTTTTAACTGTCTCCTTTGTTTCGGTCTGGGTGGCAGTCAGTAGCGGACTTAGCGCTGCAATTGCCATGGTCTTGATTCTGGATTTTTCCAGGAAACAAGATAATTTCGATGAATTTCAGGACGCCTCGCTTGACGAAAAGACGTCTCCCATTGATGCCATTGATGAGCAATTAAGGTCTGCAATTGAACCTGCCAAAAATGATATTAACCAGCTTCCAAAAATTGATGACCTTCTAACAACCATGGCAGGTGTAAGCGAAAGACGCCGCATTGACGGACTGATAAGAAAATGGGCAGAACTTGCCAAACAATTTGACGCTGTTAAACACCATCTGGAGGCGAAAATCAGTGAAGTGATTGCGCAAAGTGAAAAAGCCACAGATACGATTGCCAGTAGCTTCAAAACAGTCATCAACAAGGCTACTTTGCAGGCAAGCCAGGCCATGAACCTACTGGAAGGAACACAGGGCGCCACCAGTGATGGTTCGCCACAGTCGCTACAGGATTTTATTCGCGTGTCCGATGTACGTCTGAACAAGATGGCGGATGAAGTGATAAGAGTTGCCGACCTGTCAGTAAAAATGGTCAGGGACCTGGATGACGTAAAAGACCGAACACAGGCTATTGACGGATTCATGCTGGATGTGGGAAAACTGGCTGATCAGACCAGCTTGCTGGCACTAAATGCGGATATTGAGGCTTCCCGCGCCGGCGAAGCTGGACGTGGTTTTGGGATTGTTGCCCAGGAGGTAAGGCGCCTCAGTAAACGCTCCAATGTATTCAGTCATGAAATACGCAACCATCTCAGAATGGTAAAAAATGGCCTTAATGCAACCTACAGCAATATGCAGACACTGACATCCAAAGACATGGCCCATGCGAATAATATCAAGAATGACATTATGATGCTTACAAAAACACTGGAAGATAAAAATCGTGAGGTTGCCGAGACAGTGAGCGACATTAATAACATAAGCAAAGAAATTGCCCAGGATGTACAGAATGTAGTTATCTCGCTTCAATTTCACGACATCATTTCCCAAAAGCTGAATAGTATTACTACACCTATGGACAACCTTGCTACTGAATTCGATTTACTTACCAATGAAACCAATAACCTGGGCCTTACCAGCAACTGGAATAAAGACTTGCCTATGCAAAACCAGCAAAAGATATCTGCTACAAACGGGAAAGCTCTGCCAAGCATCAATAATGACGCCGTTAGCAAAGATAATTCGGTACCCGATAGCGGCCCAAACGTGGAACTATTTTAAAGGAGATTTAAATGGCAACTATTCTTATAGTAGATGATACCGCTTCGATGAGACAAATGATTGGTTTTACGCTTAATGACGCTAGTTATGAAGTGACTGAAGCAGCCGATGGTAATGAAGCGCTTGAAGCTGCACGCAAATCAAAATTTGATGCAGTAATTACAGATATCAATATGCCCAATATGGATGGCATTGCCCTGGTGCGTGAATTACGCTCATTAGCAGAATATAAATTTACGCCCATACTCATGTTAACGACAGAATCACAGGATTCAAAAAGAAAGGAAAGCAAGGAAGCTGGCGCTACAGGCTGGATTGTGAAACCCTTCAATCCAGAGCAGCTATTAAACGTTATTAAAAATGTTCTAAATTAATTTAATGGTTATTGATCTCACACAATTTCATCAGACTTTTTTTGAAGAAAGTCTTGAAGCATTGTCTGATATGGAAGCCGAACTACTTCGTCTTGACAGCCAAATGTCCGGGCGAAGATTTTCTGATGAGTTTAAAGCAAATAACGAATCTCTAAATATTATTTTCCGGGCTGTCCATTCAATTAAGGGCGGAAGTAGTACTTTTGGTTTTGAAGTTGTTGCCAACTTCAGTCATGTTCTTGAAAACCTGCTTGATGATATTCGAGAAAACCGTTGTAAAACAACACGAGATCTCATTAGCATTTTACTGCAATCATGTGATTGCCTGCGAACTTTAGTTCAGAATGCACAAAACGGGATCAACACTCTACCCACCGATATAAATGATTTTCAAATTAAACTGGAAAAATTACGGGGTACAAATTGCGCTGTTCCGCTGGACAGAAGGAAAAATATAAGGTCGATCGATAATTTTAATGACAGCAAGACTGGCTGGAATATTTCGTTTACGCCAAACAGGGACATGTTATCTACTGGTAATGATCCGGTTCGGATTATTCGTGCGTTGACACAACTTGGTAAAATCAGGTCAATATTAAATATAAATTCCTTGCCGAGCTGGAAAAATATAAATCCGGAAGATATTTATTTATCATGGGATATTGATTTTTTTGAACCAATCAAGAAAAGTATGTTAGAAAATGTTTTTTCATGGGTGGAAGATGATTGTGTTTTAAATATTATACAAAAAAAAGATCCTCAAAAATCGTCAACTTCTAAATCCGGGCAATACATTGACACGAATGCTGATACTATGGTTCCTGCCCCAGGCGCTTCAGGTAACGGCCTCGAAGTTCAGTCGATCCGCGTTAGCACACCGAAAGTAGATGCCCTGGTTGACCTGGTGGGCGAACTTGTAATAACCCAGACAATGCTTAGTCAATTCTCTGAAGAAATAACGCCTGAATCAATTGAAAAGTTACAGCTTGGTCTGAGCCTGTTAGAAAGAAATACACGAGAATTGCAGGAAAGTGTTATGAGAATTCGAATGTTGCCGGTGGGTTTCGCCCTGAATAAACTTCCCAGAATTGTTCGCGATGTCAGTCAAAAGCTTGGTAAAAATGTGAAACTTGATATAAGCGGGGAAGGCACAGAGCTCGATAAAAGCGTTATTGAAAGCATAGGCGATGCACTGATGCATATTGTTCGCAATTCGGTTGATCACGGTCTTGAGTCGCCCGCCGAAAGAATTAAAGCCGGTAAACCTGAAACTGGCACGATTCACGTACAAGCCTCTCAAAAAGGCGGCAGTGTCGTGATCACTATAGAAGACGATGGCAGTGGCCTGAAACGAGATTTAATCTTGAAAAAAGCTACAGAAAAAGGCCTGGTCGCGGAAGATGCAAATTTAACCGACGAACAAATCGATAATCTCATTTTTATACCAGGTTTTTCCACGGCCTCCCAGGTGACGGGCGTATCTGGCAGAGGTGTAGGCATGGATGTGGTAAGAACTCGCATCAGTGAATTGAGCGGTAATGTAGAAGTTACAAGCAAACCTGGAACAGGAACTAAATTAACATTACGTCTACCGCTGACTCTCGCAATTATGGATGGGCTTTGCGTCAAGGTTGGTTCGCAGGTTTACATCATTCCCCTCTTGTCTGTAATTGAATCCCTATCAGTTCCGGAGCAGGAAATTAGCAGGCCTGCTGGCGGCTCTGAGCTGGTTCCTTTTCATGGCGAATACTTACCGTTCCTGAAACTCCACGAATTATTCAAATTAAACACGGCAGTCAAAAACACTTCTGACGGAATTATCATCATCGTGGAAGCTGAAAGCAAAAAAATTGGCCTGTTAGTGGATGAAATTGTGGGTCAACAACAAGTGGTCGTGAAAAGCCTTGAGACACATTATAAACGTGTTGAAGGTGTGGCCACTGCAACCATTCTAGGCGACGGAGAAGTGGCATTAATACTGGATATATCCACCCTTACAAACCTTGTAAATCACAAACACCATCAGGGTCATACGCTTAAAGAGGCATCCTGATGTTTTTTAAACTTAATTACATTTGTTATTTCGGAGTACAATAATGGATAACACGAATCTGGCAGACATCAAAGAAGACCTGGATAATCTTGAGCAACAGTATCTGACCTTCAGACTGAGTGATCAGGATTATGGTATACCCATTCTCGAAGTTCAGGAGATAAAAGGATGGACTGCGGTCACGCCAATCCCCAACTCTCCCCATTTTATAAAAGGTGTCTTGAATCTGCGCGGCACCATCGTGCCCATTATAGATTTAAGACTACGCTTTAATCTTGAAAGAAAGGAATACGACCAATTTACAGTAATCATAGTTGTTAATATTGCCGGCAAGCTTGCTGGCCTGGTTGTTGATTCTGTTAGCGATGTTGTGAATGCATCCAATGAGCAGCATTGTGAAGCACCAGAATTTGAGGGGCAGCTTAACAGGCAATTTATTGAGGGTCTGGTCCAGTTTGATGAAAAACTCCTCATACTGCTGGATATCAGCAAACTTGCAGATATCGATGATCTGACCGACGTAAGTGCTGATCAAGACCCCGGTACAGTGCCTGAAGAGAATTAGCCATACCTTTTATAAAAGTTGGTAACGCTTGTACTTCTAACAAGCTACATAGTATTAGCATTACACCATTAAATACTTTGAGTATGGACCATTAAGGTATGACAGCAAATTTACGATCTCCGCTGATACAGCACGCGGATAACTTAACTGACAAGGAATTCAGGTTATTCAAGGAGCTGATCTATGAGCAGACCGGTATCTCATTATCTGAACATAAACGAGCGCTTGTCTATTCCCGCCTTGGAAAAAGGTTGCGATTCCACGGCCTGAAGACTTATCTTGATTACTATAACTATATCTTAAATAATGACACAGCCGGCACAGAGCTGGTTGAAATGATTAATGCAATTACAACCAATAAGACCAGTTTTTTTCGTGAGGATTTTCATTTCAAGTTTTTAAGCGAAACACTATTTCCAGCCCTGAAGGAAAATGCTCAAAGTCATGATACCAAAACTATAAATATCTGGAGTGCCGGCTGTTCTACCGGTGAAGAAGCATATACTATCGCTATGGCACTTTCTGAAGCCTTTCCTGATAATTTTGGCTGGCATATAAAGATACTTGCTACGGACATAGACACCAATGTCCTTAAAAAAGCTTCTGAGGGTATTTATCCCATTGAGAACACCTCTCAAATTCCAAATAATCTTTTACTTAAATATTTCCACAAAGGAAGAGGAGAAAACCAAGGATTCTTCAGGGCCTCGGACAAATTAAAAGATTTAATTACTTTTCAACAGCTGAACTTACTTGATTCAAAATGGTCTCATCGCCAAAAGTTCGATATTATTTTTTGTCGAAATGTAATTATTTATTTTGACAAGAAAACACAACATGATCTAATCCATCGTTTTCAGGATCATCTGGATTTAGATGGATATTTAATGCTTGGTCATTCCGAATCTCTACATGGGCAAGAAACGAACCTGATCAATCTTGGTAAAAATATTTACCAGGCTAACAAGACAAGCTAATTTATTATGTTGCAAAACGCTAATTTATCTTCATCTAAACATCGTCGCCTGCCTAAAGAAGTGGAAGGGCTTCCTCTGGAACGTATAAATATTGGTTGCGTCAAAGTTAGCAAAGATCCTGTTGTTTTTGACACTGTACTGGGCTCGTGTATTTCCGTGTGCATGTATGATCCTGAATGTAATGCTGGCGGAATGAACCATTTTATGCTGCCAAAAGCTACGGACTTAAATAACCCGTTGAGTACGCGTTATGGTGTACATGCGATGGAGTTATTAATTAATAATCTCATTAAAATTGGCGGTGTACGTTCTCGTTTTATCGTAAAGGTATTTGGCGGCGGACACGTTCTGGATATCCCTAACTCCAATAACAGTGTACCAAGTATGAATATCAGTTTTGTTGGTAAGTTTCTTGCCACCGAGAAAATAAAAGTTATCACCAGTGACCTTGGTGGAAAACACCCAAAACGCGTACTATTTTTCCCACATACAGGAAAAGTATATTTAAAACGCCTTGGCGAAAATGAAGCAACTAAAACAATTACCGAAGAAAATATTTTCCTATCCAAACTTAGAACAGATGAACTGGACGGAATACCCACCCTCTTCTAGTAATTTAAACTGGTGAGAATTTTTGGCTAAAATAATTAAAGTCCTGATTATCGATGACTCTGCTGTCATGCGAGAGCTGCTTAAATCTATCATCACAGAAGACCCAAGATTTGAAGTTGTTGGTGTGTCTTCTGATCCTATTCTTGCTAAAAATAAAATTCCCAGGATTAACCCTGACGTCCTGACCCTGGACGTAGAAATGCCGCGCATGGATGGTCTTACTTTTCTCAAAGAATTAATGGAAATAAGACCAATGCCTGTTGTCATGGTTTCGTCATACACGGAAAAAGGCGCACGCGAAACTTTCCGGGCACTTGAACTGGGTGCGATTGATTTTATTACTAAACCAAAAATGGATGCCAGTGGTTCATTGGATCCATTTATTACAGATCTTTGTAACAAACTGGAAGCTGCTGCCAACGCAAAAATTCGCTCAAGTGTTAGATTAATAAATAAACAAGATGCTAACGACAGGGGTTCCCTGGACCACCTGGAATCAACTACTGGCCCCAGGAAAGTAAAAATTAATCCGTCATCCAGGTCCGGGAGCAGAAAAATCATTGTTATTGGTGCGTCTACTGGCGGAACAAAGGCAATTCAGGAAATTGCCGAAGCATTGCCGGTTGACAGCCCGGGGATTGCTGTCGTCCAGCACATGCCACCACGTTTTACCGGTATGTATGCCCAGAGAATCAACCAGCTATCAGCCCTCGATATCAGGGAAGCGCAAGATGGTGATACTTTAGCACCCGGTACAATGTTGATAGCCAATGGTGCTTATCATTTAGCTGTTGCACAAAACTCCCGGAATGAATTTATTGTAAACGTCTTTGATGGAGATCTGATCAATCAACACAAACCGGCAGTTGATATTTTATTTGAATCCGCCAGCCATTATCCAGGCGCAGATATTCTGGGAATTCTCCTTACGGGCATGGGAAAAGATGGCGCTAAAGGGATGCTTTCAATGTACAGGAATGGCTCCTATACAATTGCCCAGGATAAAAAAAGTTGCGTGATTTATGGTATGCCCGATCAGGCAAACAAACTTGGTGCTGTCAATAAAATACTATCGATTAGTGATATTCCTTCTTACATAGCTCGCTGGGCCACGGGAAATATTTCCAGCAACAGGGTAGCTTCATAATTTTTAAACTATTGGTTTTTGTATTTTCTTAAACAAACCGTTAACTGTCCCAAGCTGAGATGCGATATTAGCTTTTTCCTGCTCAAGGCTTGATATTTGCTGACCAATAGTATCAATGTCGTCATGGATTGCGCGAATTGATTCCAGTCCTTTATCGATTATATTTTTATGTACCCTTAACTGGTTATGCACCTGGCTAGCCAGTTCCTGGAACCATCCCTGGGCGTGCTGGCTACAATCATCATAGATTTTCCTTGCCTCTGAAACCATCACAACAAAAAATTTACTAATAACTGTATTCTGCTCAGTAACAATAATTGCCGCACTACTCCTGAATACCTCAGCCCTGCCCTCCAGTTTTTTCAGATCCATCACATAAGGCACCAGCGACAAGGCAGGTACCCGAATCAGGGGAAGCCCATATTCTTTGTGCATTTTCAAACATATTTCATCTACTGATTTTTTAATTCCCTCAGACTTCTCTTTAATATTACCCATCGGGTTCATGGCAGTTCTAAAGAATTGTCTTATGGCCTTCTTTAAACCAGCCGTTGTCCAGCTCTCTTTCATATTTTTACGTGTCAAACGAATTAGCTGATCCAGCGCCTTTAAACTCAGGTCATTAAATAGAACACCTGCCTGTTCTGTTAATACTTTTCTCGTTATTTCAAATCCCTTGATTTCCATTTCATATTTCTTCTTCTCCTTGCGCATCATAGAAACCATTTCCTGGATTTCGTCAAGATTTTTACCGCCAAGTTCTTTTAATTTTTTTAGCTGATTATCTACTCCGTTATATTTAGCTTTTAGTAATTGCTGGCTTTTTTCCACCCTGCCACTAACCTCATAAACAACTTTACGGCGTATTATCTCGTATTTAGCAGGTAAAATTTGCTTGGCCAGACATAATTCAAGATAATTTATTCCACTTTTTTCAAGTAGCTCCCTGTCGTTATTTATTTTTGCTGTCAGGCCAGCCTTGGCCGATACAGGCATTATTATTTTTCTGTTTTCCTTTAACGAACGCGCCGTACTTTCAATTTGATTGTTTATTAGTTTTTTAACTTCGGATTCTGTACGTAACGGATCCCACATTGCATCAATTTTGTTCAGGACAACCAGGCGTTCATGTAGCTTGTCCTTTTTAGCACTGGTAACATGATTGTTCCATATCTCCATATCACTTACTGTTACACCAGTATCCGCCGCCAATACAAAAACTACGGCATGAGCTTCTGGTAACATACTTAACGTAAGTTCAGGCTCAGAACCCAGGGCATTTAGTCCTGGTGTATCCAGAATCACAAGGCCTTTTTCCAATAAAGGATGGGAGTAATTAATAATTGCGTGACGCCAGCAGGGTATCTCAATCATGTCATCAACAATCGAAACCCCCCTGTTGGCTATCTCATTATTTGGATCATACAAACCAAGCTCTTCGGCTTCCCGGGTATGCACCCTCTTGGTTTTGGTGACCTCCAAAAAAGCAGCTTCAAGTTCCTCGCCAGAATCTCGCTTAAGCAGGTGTAAAGTTGTCCACTGCACCGGATTCTGCTTGTACTCGGCAATGGTTGTATCCGTCTTACGCGTTTCGATAGGCAACAATTTTATACAGGACCCGGTTTTAACGTCATAACGAAGCTCAGTCGGACACATGGTTGTCCGCCCTGCTGATGAGGGTAATAAACGCTTTTTATAGTCAGAGAAAAATAAGGCATTAAGCAGTTCTGTTTTGCCACGGGAGAACTCTCCCATGAAAGCAATTTTTAACTTGTCAGATTTTAACGCCTCAATCAGCTCATAAATTCGCAGGTCGTTTGCGCCCTCAGCCGGCTCATTCTGCTCAACCCACTCCTGATACGCCTCAATCGCAGCTACAAACTGCTCACGCCAAATGCTGAAACTGGCAAGTTTCTGCGTAAACCCTTCAGCCTGGGTGAGCATTGGCTTTTTCACAGCACTCGATTTGCGCCGACCGGGGGCAGGACTGCCTTTTGATATGCTTATATTTGCCACTAATTAACCTAATAGTTGTTTATAATCAGTAAGATAGAAGATGTTACTGCCTAAGACTTAAAGTCACTGACTTCACTAGAAAGACTAGCAAACCAGTCCCAAAAGTTAAGTAACAGCGGCAACTATTTAACAAAATTACCCTGTTTTTTACTTAAAAACGATCCAATGAATATCGCCTTTATTTTTGATGATTTATTGCACACAATGGCGCTATTGGCTTTTTCCTGTGCTATATAAAACAGAGGAAGTTCAATATTTTTTGGCACAGAAATACTCAACATCGAGGCATCAAATGAGAAACCATGATCAAACCAGAGGCAAATCTGGGCTAGACAATGGTCCCGATTCCCTGCGTCAGGATCTGGACGAGAGCAAAACCAGGATCAAGGTATTATTGAAGAGTGTGTCAGATGCCGTGGTTATTGCTGACATAGATGGCACCATTGATACCTACAATAATGCCGCCCAAACGTTATTTGGTTATTCAGCCGATGAGGTACTTGGTAAGAGCGTGACTAAACTCATGACGTCTTTTGATGCCGGCCGTTTTGACAAGTATGTGGAACGATTCCTGAAAAGTGATTGCAGTGAAATCATCAGCGCGGGCCCGAAGGAAGTAATTGTTGGCCATAAAGATGGCAGCTCTACGCTGGTCGAATTAACATTGGCTGAATTATCTAGCGGCAAAAAACGGTTGTTTATCGCAGCCATGAAAGACATCAATGATCGCGGGCCCAGCCTTGAAGATATCCATAAAATTGCAGATCATGATCCACTAACGGAACTCTACAATTACAATTACCTGAAAATGGAGCTGGGCCGGGTAATGGAGCGCAGGAAGCGAGGAGAAGGTAACCCAAGTGCGCTTTTATATATTAACGTAGACAGATTTAAATTTATAAATGACACCATGGGGCTCGATGCAGGAGACTGTGTTTTGGTTGCGCTTGGTAAAAAAATAAAACAACGTCTTCGTGGCTCGGACATGGCCGCCAGGTTAAGCGGTGATGAGTTCGCGGTATTAATCTATAATACTACCCAAGAGCTGGCAGAATATGTTGGTAACGAATTTCAAAAGTTCATAACAAAAGAACTTGTCGAATACGAAGGGAAAAAAATTACCCTGCGTTGCTCGGTTGGCATAACACTCATTGACGGCAAGACTGATACGCTCGGCGAGGTTTTAAACAATGCCGTGGATGCCTGTAAACGAGCGAAAAACCTGGGTGGGAATTGTGTCATGATACACCAGTAATATCTTATTTTTTCTACGGCCTTCTTCACCTTAAAACTCCAAATATAATATTGTTAATCTCACATCTCCGGTGGTATATCTCATTGATCGGGATTGCGATACACTGTGCATAAGCAGACAGGTTGTTTATTATTTTAGATAAAGGGGAAAACAGTGAGGAAAAAAATAACAATTGTCGGAAATGGATTTGCTTCACTATTCTTAATCCAGTATTTGCTCTTTTTGCCGGCATACCCATTTTTTGCATTTTTCCTCCGAAAAATTATAGCGCGATACGATATTACACTCATCGGTAATGGTGTTTTCACCTATTTTCCTTCAATCCCTGAATTTATCACGGAAAAGAAAACCAAAAAAAGTGTGCTCACAGATATTCGTCCATTCTTGCGGCGGCGAAATATAAAATTTATAGATGATCTCGTGATTGATGTACAAGATAATGGCCGGAAAGTCATTACTAAAAATGGGTCATACGAAAACGACGCATTGTTTTTGGGTATTGGGCCGGCATTCCTGGATGATGATATTCCCGGCACAAAAGCACACACCTACTCACCCTGTCATGGTCCCGACGAGATGGACAAATTTATGTCTAAACTGGCGTCACTTTCTTCTGGCATCATTTATATTGGCTTTAAGATTAATAAACAGGACGGTTTTGTGGCGGGCCGTGCTGGTCAAATATATGAGTGCGCCTGCTTGCTGGATTATGCATTAAAGAAAAAAGGCATAAGAGATAAATTTGAACTTCATTTTTTTTCGCCCAACAGAAAACCCGGTGAAACAGGCTCTATCACCGATCGTTTGCAGGAGCGTGGCATTATCCTGGACTACGGTTATGAACCGGCCGAATTTATTGAAGGCGGTTTGAAAGATAAAGACGGGAGTATCCGAAAAGCGGATTTGGTACTTTATTCGCCCGGCATAACAGGTCCGGACTGGCTGCAACAATCATGCATAACCGTTTCACCAGGCGGTCATATAGATGCAGATAAATATGGTCAGGTCAAAGGCCTAAAAAATGTATTTGCTGCAGGTGACTGCGCGAGCCATGAAAATCCACCTGAGTGGGTGCCCCACCAGGCGCATATGGCACAACTTCGGTCACAAGCTGTGGCAAAAAATATGAATGATATATTAAACAGTAAAAAACCAGTTACTACTTATCGTTATGAGCTTTCCTGTATCCTGAATATGGAAAATGATGGTATGTGGATGCACAGATCCAGTGACAATAAACCGCCTTTTTGGAATATTTTTCCACGACGATCGAAGTTTCTAATTAAGGTCAAAAATACATTTGAAAAGCTCTATATAATTTATCTTAGATATTTTTAAGAGATATTTTTAAGATTTTTTTAATTTTTTAATATTGAACTCCGAGCGAATAAAAACCCCACTACGCTGCCGCATAGCGGGGCCAATTGTACTTGAGCCAATCTTCTGACGAAAAATCTGGCGAAGAATTATCTGGGCATCTTTTTAATTATTTGTGTTATTGCATAATCCAGGCGCCCTTTCGCAATTCTCATGTCCGGGTTTTGTTTGATTTGCGCAATTGCCTGACCAACCCATACTGCATAACCCGTCTTTGCATCAACAACCACCACGATTAAGGCGCCTTTTGGGATATTTTTTATAATTGATGATTTCGTTTTTGGATCTTCTTTTATCTTGAGCGCAGACATATCGATGCCCAACGCGTACGCAACAAGTATATCCGGATTAGTAGAAGTTTCTGTCAAGCCAAGTTTTCTGAATTCACGGTCCATTAAAAACTCGATTTCTTTATCAACGTCAAATTTAGGCTGCTTCCATTTACCTTCCGGGTCTTTAAGAATACCCACTGCCCCTACCCAGGCGTAGGACTTAATGCCACTAAAATTAACATTCTCATCAGCTTCTGTTTCAATTTTAATGTCATCTGTAGGAATCGTTGAGCAAGCTGCCAGCAATGAAAAACTGGACAGGAGCATGTAAAAAATAATTTTCTTCATTATGTCTTCCTTTATCTTGTTTAATTTTATTGTTAGAAATAAGCATATTGTACTAACATGCTGTTCCAGCCGGACTATACATTAATGTACAGACTTGTAATTAATTTCAGTCACACAAACTTGCTGTTACGGTCTGGGAATACCACGGTAATATTTGGGGGGAAATGGGTCTTTCTGGACTCGAACGAAAACGTGCAGACCACCACACGCGGCCTGTAAACGATGGTCCTGTGACTTAGCTTATGTTATCGCTGTAGCTTACTGGGCTAATGAATGTATTTCTCGGGTTCCGTTTCAAACGTCTCCCGGCAAGCCCCGGAACAAAAATAGTAGGTTTTATCCTGGTATACGTATTTCTCGCTCGCTGCAGCGTGACTGACCTCCATTCCGCAGACTGGATCCTTGAGGTTTTGTTCTGTTTCATGACTTTGAGTTTTCATGGTCATCTCCTTGATAATTCTATGCATAAAAATGCTGGTGATGCTGGCTTATACTATTGTGTACTCGCTACTCATCCTGGTTAATCTCGATGGTCCGATTGCTTGCCCGGTTTGCCCGATTTATCCCGTTTGTTATGCTTGCCATGGCCACCATGGCCCAGAAAATGTAAGGCTAAAAACGCAATACCGACCAACACCCAAATCCAGTTTTCCGTTAGCCACTCCATTACTTTTCTCCTGATCTGTTAAGAAAAAAGCCCACCAACCCCACTAGCATCCTGCGGCATTCTCACAACCCCGCTCCCGGATACCTGTACTTACAGGACAATTTTAAAAGATACGTGTCAGGAACATGTCAAGTCGTGTATTTCGGCAAGATGTAACATGCCTGTAACAGCATCTTTATACCAACTGGACGGAGCAGCCGCCCTGTTAAACGGCTGCTCCCAAGGTCGCTCAGCCCCTGCCAGTCGCAGGTGTCGCGCCTTTTATTTTTATGCCGTTGGAGAATTTGGCTGGTATCTTTTTAATAACTTTATTTTTCCTGGTATCAATCACAAGAATATACTCGCCGAACCAACTGGTAGCATAGAGGTACTTGCCACCGTCGATAAAAGCCAGGTTGTGCGTGCCGCCTTCACCGATGGGGATCCGCTTGATTACCTTATTGGTTTTAGCATCCACTACCGGGATTTCATTGGTCTTGTTAAGGGAGAAGTAGATGGTGTTACCGTCAGGATGGAAATAGGTGATGTTCGCGCCTTTGCCGGTCGGTATCCGTGCCACAACCTTGTATGTGGCCGTGTTGATTACCGCATGGTTACCATCCTTCATATTACCAACATAGGCATATTTGCCGTCCGGTGAAAAACGGATGTTATGCGTCCCGGCACCGGACTTAATTGTGGCGACTACTTTATTTTTAGCGGTATTGATGACAGACACTGTTCCGGCCTTGGTATTACCCACCCAGACAAACTTGCCATCCTTGGTCATACGCACGCCATTCGCTTTTCCACCCGTGGGTATTTTCTTAATGACCTTATTCGTAGACGTGTCGATCACTGCTACATGGCCAGGTTTTCTGGCGGTGACATAAACATACCTGCCATCTGGAGTGATGGCGGGATCGTGTGAACCGCCGCCAGTTTTGATTGTGGCTGAGACCTCGAGTTTAGCAAGATCGATTACCGACGTAGTGTTATCTTTGGTATTGGCCACATAGGCATATTTACCATCGGGCGTAAACACCATGTGAGTAGGGGCTTTGCCTACGGTGATGGTCTTTACCAGCTTGTAGGTATTTACATCCACCACAGACAGGGTGTTCTCCCCCCTGTTATCCGTAAATACATATCTACCGCCCGGCACTAGCCAGGGATGGTGGGGGATTTTGCCCACAGGAATAGTGGCGATAACTTTATATTTTTCTCCATCTATAATCGAGAGCGTGTTACTGCCCTCATTGGTGATATATAAAATCGTCGCTTCATTTGTTTTTTCCCCCGCTACCGCCGGGAGGGAATTGGCAAAAAACGTTCCTGCCATGATAATACTGATTACTAAAATTAAATTTCTTTTCATTATTTGATCTCCGTTGTAGTCGAAACTATGGGCAAAAAAGAGTTATTCGCAGTTAGGATCCAGCTTCATACATGGTATCATTACTATACACTCTGGTCAGGAACATTCGTTACTGTTATCAGGACAAACGCAATCAGTAGTTTTTCCAGAGATTTTTTTGGAGTTTCATGATTTATATCCGAAAAAAATCCTGGTCCCGGCCACAGAGGTAACTGCAATACACTTATCGCCACGAATAAACAACCCAGGTATTATCTGTTTCTCTTGTCTTCCTGCGTTCTCAAAGATAGGAAGTGTGTGCTAGACACATGTCAAGCACTAAAGGAGGGGTTTGTTGAATTGGCACCGAAGTTCGATAGCATGACAGATTGCCTCTTCGGCAAACCGCCTATCGGTGCCTGGAATGTACACCTTTTACTTTTATGCCGTTGGAGAGATATACCGGTGGAGCTATGCCGGTGGAGACATACTTGCGGGGAACTATGCTGATATTTTTCTGAATAGTACCCGCTGCCATTAGCGGGCTGTCCTATACCTGAATAGATCGTGAGAACGAAACGACCCACGATCTATCCTGATTTAGTTAGGTTTGTCAAATTTTATGGCCTAATGTATGCGTACCCTTGTTCTTGTAATTCTATAATACGGGCAACACCAGCCGTGACCATTCCGACACCTTCAAGCAGGACGGGCATTTTACCTGTCTTGCGTTTGGCCCCTTTCATAGTATTGTGGCATGCGCTAAAGGTTATCTCCTGCACTGCCAGGCTTTTCACTCTATCAGCCTGCTTGCTTTTTGTTGTTAATAACCCAAGCCCAGGTCCATAGGCAACAATTTCAATTTTAACATTATCAATACCATAAAGTTTCTGGAGATTGACCGCATTATTCAATGCTATTTTTTGCGTCCTGGGATCATCAGTACTAACCTGGATTACCACCTTGTGTGGTCCTTTCTGAGCGGCGAATGAATTTATATTCCCGAAAACAAATAGCGACATTAATAGAATTAGACTTGTATTTCTTATGATTTTACTCATTGTTATATCCTCCAATTGTCGCCTCGCTATAATAGTTAGTCTGGTTTCTCATGAGGCGAATTTACGAAACGTTTACTTAAACTGAACACTCAGACCACCGCGCAGCCGTATTTACCGACTGCAACGCGAACGAAGATACTAAGTGCGTGCGGGACACAGGTCAAGCAAACAGGTTGCACAACAAGGCTATTGCCACGAAACGCGGTAATTGCGAGCGTCGCCATTATTTTTAACAGTCAACATTTATAGCTGGAAAAAACGCAAAGAATTACTGAAAACCGTCTTTGTGATATATGTCATGGTTTCCGGGCTCATCTTCCCCCATAAAAATGAAACATAATTCATAAAAAAAGACCACTTTAAGGAGGTTTTTTATGTTTGGCGTCCCCAAGGGGAGGTCGCTCCCGCGCATCCTCGGCAACTGCTCCATGCGTTGCTCTACCTCCTGCGTCCATGCAGTCGTGCGCTCCGCGACACCTGCACATCTGACCGCCAGGGAAGGCGGGAATACAATAGGTTTGTCTGGAACAAACCTTGTCCTGTGCAATGTCGAACCCGGGGTTCGCCTCTCGCAGAAACATAATTCATAAAAAAAACCCCATAAAGGGGGTCTTTTTTTATGAATGGCGTCCCCAAGGGGAGTCGAACCCCTGTTGCCGGGATGAAAACCCGGTGTCCTAGGCCTCTAGACGATGGGGACCTAAGTCTTTGGCGGCTATCACTAGCCGTGTTTGGTGGAGCTAGGCGGGATCGAACCGCCGACCTCCTGCATGCCATGCAGGCGCTCTCCCAGCTGAGCTATAGCCCCGAATTCCTTCTTTTTCCCTGTATAACAGGCAAATTCGAGCAAATCAGCACAGCACGAATCAGACCCGGCTGGCGTCAAAGGTGGCGTACTTTAAGGGGGCAACCCGCTCAGGTCAAGGCCAGATTAACGCCCTGTCTTTGGCCTTCAAATCGTCTTATATGGTGCAACTGGCGTTAATATTGGGTTATCCGGGCTACCCCTGCTACAGGTGGACTTATACCTAATATATAGCCTGTGGTCATGACAGCCGGTGTCTACAAAAATGTCGGGTTGAGTGCCGTTTTTTCTTCCTTTTGCTATACCAGGCTCTTTATATGAGTTAGCGCACGATCCAATCTGGTTAAAACAGCCTCTTTGCCAAGCAGCTTAAGCGTAATATCGATGGGTGGAGAAACAGCACAACCTGCCACGGCCACACGAATCGGTTGTGCCAGCTTGCCCAACTTCAGCTCATGGGCATTACATGTTTGTTCAAGCAATTCATGAATTTGTTCTTTATCCCAGCTTGTGAGCTGTTCAAGCTTGTCTCGAAAGTCTTGTAACGGCACTTGTATCCCCGGCTTGAGGTTCTTTTTAGCCGCTTTCTCATCGTAAGATTCGAACGCCTGGTAAAAGAAACGGCATCCTTCAGCCATTTCCACTAAAGTTTTACTTCTCTCTTGTAGTGTTTTAATGACTTCCAGTAACTCGGGGCCATTACTCGGATCAATATCTCTCTGGCCCAGGTGCCAGCTCAAGTGGCGGGCAATATGGGCCGGATCGCTTTCCTTTATATAATGCTGGTTCAACCACAGAAGTTTTTCCGGGTTAAATGCCGCGGCGGCTTTATTCACTTTGTCCAGACTAAACAGCTTTATCATTTCGTCAATAGAAAATACTTCCTGGTCGCCATGAGACCATCCCAGCCTGGCAAGATAATTAAGCAATGCCTCAGGCAAGTAACCTTCTTCCCGATATTGCATGACACTGACGGCACCGTGTCGTTTTGACATTCTTGCGCCATCGGCACCAAGAATCATCGGCAGGTGCGCATAAAAAGGGATATCGGCACCCAGGGCCTTGAGAATATTGATTTGTCGTGGTGTGTTATTTAAATGGTCATCGCCGCGAATAACATGACTAATGCCCATTTCAAGGTCATCGACAACAACGGTCAGGTTATAGGTGGGGCTGCCATCACTGCGGGCAATGATTAAATCATCCAGCTCGGTATTCTGGATCACTACCCGCCCTTTTACCAGGTCATCAATAATGACTGCCCCTTCAAGGGGGTTCTTGAATCGCACAACGGGTTTGATATCAGCAGGTGGTGGCCCTTTTCTATGTCGGCAACGACCATCATAACGGGGTTTTTGTTTATTCGCTTTTTGTGTTTCGCGCATGATCGTTAATTCTTCTTTGGAGCAATAACAGTAATAGGCATTGTCCTCAGAGAGTAGTTTTTGTATGGCGGCCTCATAACGATCAAATCGTTTAGTCTGGTAAAAAGGCCCTTCGTCATACTCAAGACCAAGCCAGGTCATGCCCTCCAAAATTGCATTCACAGACTCGGGCGTTGATCTTTCAAGATCCGTATCTTCTATGCGTAAAATAAATGCACCACCGTGATGGCGTGCAAAAAGCCAGGAAAAAAGTGCGGTGCGAGCACCACCAATATGCAAATAACCAGTTGGACTGGGTGCAAAGCGGGTACGAGTTTTCATAACAGGGAACTTATGTGAAGGTGTTTATAGCCAATAAGCGGTGATTTTATCGTAAAATGACTGACTCGGCCAGTTACAATTAGCCGCCAGTGATTGACATAAACCTTAAAATTTTCTCAGGGTTTTCGTTGAAGTCATGTCGCTCTGGCTTTAGTGTGATTGCATGCCTGATGGCTGACTCCAGTTCTGTATCACTGGCACCCCGCTTTAGTAGCGGTCGCATATCAAATGTCGCACTCTGGCCAAGGCACAGGAGCAACTTGCCTTCACCGGTCAGCCGGACACGATTACAGCTTTCACAAAAATGCTGTGACATAGGAGAAATAAATCCTATCTGCGCCTGGCTGCCCTGCACCTCCATATATCGTGCCGGCCCTTTTTTATTTACCAGTCCTGGCACCAGGTTATATTTTTCCATTAATCGTTTTTTCAAAAACTGGAGATCATCAAAATCATTAATTGCCTTACGGCCTGTCTCGCCAACCGGCATGGTTTCTATGAAGCGCAGTGTAAAATTGTGCTTAATACAAAAATCCACCATGTCTTCGTATTCATCGTCATTGACGCCCTTAAGCGCCACCATGTTTATCTTGACAGGAGAAAATCCTGCCGCCTTGGCCGCCATCAGGCCCTGCAACACTTTATCAAGTCGCCCGCCCTGGGTGATTTCCCTGAACCGGTCTGGCTTAAGCGAATCCAGGCTAACGTTTAGTCTTGTGATACCGGATTTTTTTAGTGCCACAGCCTGTTTATCCAGCAAGACCGCATTGGTACTCAATGACAGGTCTGTCACGCCAGGTAAGACCGAAATCATACTGGCTAGCCGAGGTAAATCCTTGCGCACCAATGGTTCACCACCGGTAATACGTATTTTACCCACGCCCAACCTGCCGAATGCTGCAAGTATCCGGGTTATTTCTTCGTAGCTAAGCCACTTGTCTGAATGCTGAAAATCCTTGAATCCTTTGGGCAGGCAATAAAAGCACCGCAAGTTACAACGATCTGTAACAGACAGGCGCACGTAATCAATACGTCGACCAAAAGGGTCGATCAGATTATTTTTTATTCCGTTTTCCGGTTGACTGGATTCTGGTAACACTACGTTTCGCCGAATCACTATAATACAGGAAATTTTTTATATATTAAGCATTTCAGGCCCAGTGTACGGCAGACACTTTTCTGTATCTACCTGACAAAAAGTCAAAGTTGGTAGGGGTATACCGGTACATGGCCAATTTTCAGGTAATAAATAAACTTGGCGATTACGCTGGTAGTTACCATCATTTTCTGGTTTTTTTTCTTATATTTCCTATACTTAAGTTATAGGTTATAACAAAAGAAACACGATCAGAGGACAGCGGGTTATATATAGTATATGAGCAGGACAGAAACAGCTGTTGTTACCAACCAGAACCTGGAGGCGTTCTTTTTTGGTCGTGTCCATGAGGCCATAGAGGCGCAGGATTTTCAGGCCAAAGATGACACCATCCATTACCTGATCAATTTGCTTGCCCTGTTCGGGCGCTCTGATCATTATAATGATACTCAGTTAAATGGCGCAGACAAACCCCTGGCATTGATGCTTGCCGATGTTCATACATGCTCGAACATTAACGAACAAAATAAAATTCTGAAAAGGCTTGGCGATGTCGCCCTGTTTATTTCAGGATTTTTTTCAGACAGCCTGAACAGGAAAATTATCGATGTTGACTATTATGTAGCCATGGGGGGTTCGGCTTATGGCAGTTTATGTATTGGTACCCGTGGCACCCGACGTGAGTCAACACTAAGTCCTGTTTTTGCCGAGCTGTCTGAGAAATTTGTTGCCTGTGTTGATTTACTGAATGAAGTAAGCGCCAGTGCAAACATACATAATGACAGCGATATCCTCAGGACCTATGAACTATGGCTACGTACTGGCAGTAAACGGGCTGAAAAAATTCTCCGTGCGCTTGGTATAGAGCCAGATAAGAATTCTGAATTGTTATTCGTGCAATAAATTTTGATCAGTTTTCTAAACTAATTCCATGAAAAGTTTTATGTTCTAATACACAACCCCGCAGTAAACTGGCGGGGGGTTGGTGCTGAGGTACGAAGCGCAACAACCGAATCATGTAACTCCGCCAAATAATAATGTTGGGCTTCGTACCTCAGCACCAACCTACAGATCACTACGCCGCAAGCGACGGGGAATAGAACCCGTAGTGATTCAATCGCCCTGGCCACAACTCAATAATCAATCTACATCTACCAGCTTGCCATTTAACAATCGAACAATTTTTTCTTTTATGTCTTTAACTGCCTGTACAGAATACGGGATGGCAGGCTGTTTACCCCATACAGGAGCTGGCCATGCCGGGTCGTTTTTATAACGAACAATATGATGAATATGCAGTTGCGGTACAATATTACCCAGGGCTGCGACATTTAATTTATCAGCAGAAAATTCCTTGGCCAGCACCTCGGATAATAATGAAGACTCTTCCAGTAAGGTTTGTTGATCTTTTTTATCCAACTGATAAATTTCCTGGATATTCTCACAATCAGGCACCAGTATAAACCAGGGATAATTTGCATCATTCATCAGCAGCAAGATACAAAGATTGAATCTGCCAATGATTATCGTGTCCTTAACCAGCTGGGGATGGAGATCAATCATTATTTCGCTAGTATCCGGTTAAGCTTCCCACTCTTCCAGGGGTGAAGACGGTTTATGTTTTTCACCCAGTAACATTTTTGCCTCTTTTTTGTCTTTTGCGTGCACCATTCTTATGGTGTCAGACTCCCCCGCTGGCTGTTTTTTTCGTAAATCCCTGCAATAGTCTTTTGCTGGTATAAATTTATCAAAAACATCAAGCTCTGTGAGATTCTTTTTGTCAATTGACACCCGAAAAACAAAATATGGCATGGTTTGGCACCCTTTTACGTGGAAATTAGCTGGCAGGATTCTAACAGTCGTGCAACTGCGTTACCATGGATAGAGCCAAATATGAAGCCATTACCATAACGATTCAGCGCTTATAGGCCTCAATAACTTGAATCCCAATAAATTATATTTAAGAATAATTGAATCGCGAAATATAAAATAAGTAAAGTAGCCCTGACCCATGCAGACCCGAAAACCACTTTATCTTGTTGACGCCAGTATCTACATATTCAGAGCCTATTTTTCCATGCCTGATAGCATCAAAGGTAGCTCGGGCCAGCCATTAAATGCCGTTTATGGTTTCGCTAATTTTCTGTTGGGCCTGCATGAAAAAAGCCAGGGTCAATATTATGCCATTACATTTGATGAAAGCCTGGATCAATCATTCAGAAATGAAATCTATCCTGCTTATAAAGCAAATCGCGAACGGCCGCCTGATGAGCTTAAACATCAATTTAAATTATGCAAAAAACTTGCGCAAGCACTTGGCTTTGCAACGTTTTCCTCAAACCGTGACGAGGCAGATGACCTGATTGGTACGATTGCAAGAAAACTAAGACCAAAAAATTTCAGAATGGTCTATGTAACCAGTGATAAAGACATTGCCCAGCTTATGCAGTCAACTGATATTTTCTGGAACTATGCTAAAGATGACAAACTCAAGGTCCGGGATATCAAATCAAAATATGGTGTTCACGCCAGGCAATTACGGGACTGGTTAGCGCTCGCCGGGGATAGTGTTGACAACATCCCGGGTATACCAGGTATTGGCAATAAAACGGCAGCCAGTCTGCTTGATAAATTTAATTCGCTGGATGGGATATATAAAAAATTGCATAAAGTGCCCGACTCAGGTTTAAGAGGTAGTAAACGAATTCATTCATTGCTGACAGCACACAAGGAAATGGCGTATTTGTCCCAGGAACTGGCAACAATTAATTCCAAAGCGAAAATAAACTGTCCGGTCGCAGGTTTAAGAAAAAAACCCACACGCGCCCGGGACATACATAATTTTTGTGACGAGATCGGAACAGGTAATAACTTACGAAACCGCTTATTAAAAACGAAATAATTTTTCGATATTTTTAACCCGTGACAGAATTAATTCTTGGTTCCCGAGGCGCCACCATAATTCACAGCAAAAAAATCATTCAGGCCAAATGAAACATTGCCATCTAACGCGCCGAGGGTTTCCCCGACAACAAATACATCTGTTACGCCCATTGAAGTATAGGTGGTAATGGCACGGGCGGTGTCATCTGCTGTACTGCCGAGCTGCTGCACAACCGGGGTGGTCCAGGCAGTTGTACCGGTACTATCATATTTACTGACAAACAAATCGTTATTGCCAGCATTGCTTGTCCCGGCAAAACTGCCATTGGTATAGCCAGTGACATAAACAGCTCCGCCCGTGTCAATAGTAATGCCCCTGCCTAAATCCACTCCAGACGTACCAATAATTTTGGTCCATAGGACAACACCATCAACATCAGTCTTCATAAGAAATGAATCTATACCGCCAATCCCGGGCACCACAACCCCCCCTATGCCTTTTAGTCCATTCTGGGTATTACCGGTGATATACAAGTTTGCGCCATCGTTGGCAATACCATGGCCCCGATTATCCGAGGCATTTCCATAGAGTGCCGCTAATTCAAACGCCCCATCACTCACCGCAAAACGGGTTAAAAATACATCTGTCGCACCATTTAACATTTGTAGTCCAATATCACCGCTCGAGTAACCAGTCACAAACACATCTGCACCATATGTTGCTACACCGCGTGCAAAAATATCATTAGTGCTGCCGAGCTGTGTCCGCCATAACTCGGTACCACTACTATCTATTTTAAGTAAAAAGAGTTCACTGCCTTTTCTTGGTAACGGACTTGCGCCATCAAAATTACCTAGCGTTGAACCGGTTACATAAATATTGCCCGATGTATCTACATCAATGGCCGAAGCAAAATCAACATTACCGGTGCCATAAAGACGTGTCCAAAGTCGTGCGCCACTGGCGCTATATTTTAATACTGCAATGTCTTTAGTGCCTCCATTATTGATATTCCCCTCCAGGTCACCTACTGAGTAACCGACAACATAAATATTATCAGCGCCATCAATGGCAAGCGCGTTGGCAAAATCAGTTCTGTTGGTGCCTGTAAACCTGGTCCAGAGACGTTCCCCTGCGGGCGAATACTTGATCAGGAAAATATCATTACCCCCGGCATTTACCTGGCCGTCCATATCACTCAGGGTTGAGCCAGTGATATAAACATTGCCCAGGCTATCAGTGACCACGCCACGGGCCTGGTCGTGAGAAGTACTACCAAACTGAACAGTCCATAATTCTGGTACGGTGGTAAACGTCCATGGATTGGGTACCGCACCTGCGACCAAACTATTGCCTGCAATATCTGTAACGCTGCTGCTTAAAGTTGCTGTATAAAATGTATTTCTAGTGAGATCTGTTGTTGGTGTAAACGTGGCAGTGTCAGTACTACAGCTGGAGGTAAAAGTGACAACCGAACCGCCTGTTAAACTTAGGCTGGAATTCAGTAAGGTCGCGCAGTCAATAACCTCGGAAAACTTAACTGTGATCGTTGGCCGCAAGCTAATACCTGTTGCTATATCGACCGGGCTGGTGCTGATAATTTGTGGCCCGGTGATATCGGGTGCGGCGCTGGTAGTAAATGTCCAGTTGCTGACAGCTAATGGATTACCGGCAAGATCTGTAGCGCCGTTTATTGTTACAGTTATATCCGCTAAAGATGCCAGGGCTGTATCTGGTTGAAAAGTAGCTGTGGTGCCGTCATAGGTGACAGTACCATTTACTGTTAGGCTATTAGTGGTATCAAGTGCAGTAAAAGTTGCAGTTGTTAATGTTGCTGCATTCATGGGCTCATCAAATGTTGCCGATATGGCTGTGGTCACATCAATGTCAATAGCCGTGTCTGCTGGCACAGTCGGGCCTAGTGTCGGCGCAGTTATATCGGGCGTATTTACTACAGTAAATGTCCAGGTTGTTAATGCCAAAGGATTACCGGCAATATCCATGACACCGGATAAAGTCGCCCTGTACACCGGGCCATTAGCCAAAGAAGAATTTGGTGTAAAGGTGGCAGTCAGGCCATTGTAAGTAGCTGTTCCGCTGACCGGGAAAGAATTAGTTTCATCATACACCGAAAAATTTGTAGTGCTAATGGTTGCTGGATCAATGGCTTCAGAAAATAATGCGGTGATGGTGGTGGTTAGCGCTACGCCTGTTGCTGTGTCAGCCGGCACAGTCGATACAACTGTAGGTGGCGTGGTATCCGGAACCGGGCCAGTAGTAAAATTCCAGACATAATCCGCTACCAACACAATTCCTGCCAAGTCAGCAATATTACCGCCGCCGCCCGTTAAGGTTGCGGTAAACTGGGTGTCCCCGGCCAAATCACTGGCCGGTGTAAATGTTGCCGTGACGCCAGTATATGTAACTACCCCTGTAACCGGTGTGCCGCCACTGGTCTCGACAACAGAAAAGCTTGCTGCCGAAATTGTTGCCGGGTCCAGGGCTTCGGAAAAGGTGGCCGATACGGCGCTGTTCAGGGATACACCTGTTGCATTAACTGCTGGTACGGTCGATGACACAGTCGGTGGCGTGGTATCTGGCACAACAACATTGGCAGTCGTAAAATTGAATTTATATTCAGTTGTCATGGGATTGGAGTCAACATCTTTTACGCCAGTTGTTACGGTAACCGTATAATTTGTGTTATTGGCCAGATTACCTGACGGCGTAAAGACTGCCGTCACCCCGTTATAGGTTATTGAGCTTGCGGTAACACCGCCGCTAACCGTGATGTTAGTTGCGATAATAGTTGCAGGGTTCATGGGTTCGGAAAAAGTAATACTAATCACTGAATCAGCCGATACATCAATTGCGCCAAAAGACGGTATGTGCGATGACACAGTTGGTGGTGTGGTATCCGGAGCGGCAACAGTGGTAAAACTCCAGCTAAAAGGAGTGGTCAGATCATTACCCGCAGCGTCTTTTGCCGCACTGATTGTTGCAACGTAAGTTGTATTGTATTCGAGAGAACCACTGATAGGACCATCAGGGTTGAACGTGACATTGTCGTTTGCGGTATTGAAAGTCAATGCTGATTGTTTTGGAATACTTCCGCCGGGGCCATTAAGCAGGAACACGACGGAACCTGGTACAACCGATTCCGAAAACGTGGCGCTGACATTGGCATCAACCACAACATCGGTTGCGTTGTTTGCCGGGCTGAGCGGAGTGATTACATTTGGGGGGCTTGTATCACCACCACCAGTACCTCCACCGCCGCCAGAACCACCACCGCCACAACTGGCGAGAACGAGAAGGAAAAAAGAAACTACCAGGGAGCTAAGAAGTGGCCTGTAATTTTCAATACGCTGTTTCACCATAACTACAACCACTATGAATTCAGAAATACGCCAAAAATATGTTACGTGTTATAACTTGACTGATTGCCCCTTTTAATAAACAAACCGATAATAAACTACCCAGCATCACAGCCTGATAGATATATTGCATTTGTTTTGTCGGTACACCCCCCCAGATGCGACAAAAAC